>NZ_JQMG01000001.1:660497-1320994 GCF_000744605.1 Methylotenera sp. L2L1 | reverse complement strand
TTGCCACGCAGCAGCATAAGATTGACCAGCGTCTTGATGGTGGCCACGCCGTGCTTATGCTGGGTAAGACCCATACCCCAAGTTGAGATCACGCGATCACCCGTCGCATAAATACGGGCGATTTCTTCAATCTGCGCTAATGGCACACCGGACTCTTCCAGAATCAAATCCCAGCTTTCCTGACGCGCATCTTGGGCAATCGCTTCAAAATTATTGGTGTGCTGCTGAATAAATGCCAAGTCTACGACACGCTCAGTGCCATGCTTGATCGCTTCATCATCCCACTGAATCAAGAACTTAATCATGCCCTTGATTAGTGCTAAGTCTCCGCCCAGCTTAGGCTGAATAAACAAGCCACTGATCTTGCTACCCTTGAAAGATAACATATCGAATGGGCTTTGCGGGTCGGCAAAACGCTCCAGACCGCGCTCTTTCAATGGGTTAATCGCAACAATGCGCGCACCGCGCTTGGCGGCCTCACGTAGCTCACCCAGCATACGTGGGTGATTGGTCGCAGGGTTTTGACCGAAAATCAGTAAAGTGTCAGCATGCTCAAAGTCATGCAGTGTCACCGAGCCCTTACCTATGCCCACAGTAGGCGGCAAGGCCATGCTGGTAGATTCATGGCAGAGATTGGAGCAATCTGGAAAGTTATTGGCGCCGAACTCACGTACAAACAGCTGATAAAGAAAAGCCGCTTCATTGCTGGCGCGACCAGACGTGTAGAAAATAGCCTCATTCGGGTCAGCTAACGCATTTAAATGCGCTGCCATCAGCTCAAATGCACCATCCCAGGAAACCGCTTCATACTTGTCCGTTGCCTGGTTATAGCGCATAGGGTGAGTTAAGCGACCCTCATTTTCCAGGTCAAAATCGCTCCACTCCATTAGTTCAGCGACAGTATGTTTCGCAAAGAACTCAGGTGGCACACGCTTGGCAGTGGCTTCAGCGGCAACCGCTTTCACGCCGTTTTCACAAAACTCAAAAGTAGAGGTGTGCTCTTTATCAGGCCATGCACAGCCCGGGCAATCAAAGCCATCAGGTTGGTTCTGCGCCAGCAGGGTTATGACACCCTTCACAGGAATTTTCTGTAATGCAAGCTGCGCTGCAACTTGTTTTAATGCACCCCAACCGGCGGCAGGATGATGGTATGGCTTAATAACGGCTTTTGGCTGTGACATAAATCTTTACTTAAAATTTGAAAACGCGAGCTGGCTTTGGTAAAGCTGACCCACGTATGAATACGGAATAACGATGAGAGCATCGTAAGGGAGATCACAGATGCAAACCAGACACAGAAACGGGAAGTTTTTAGAGTACAGTTGGGAAAGACTGCATCTACAGGTGCCCATTACTGGCGTGCGCAAACCAATCGCACAGCCCACATCTATACCCAAAATCAGATGGCAGCGACAATTGCGAATATTTTAATATTAGCTCTTGAAATCACTTAATTGATCCCCAAATTAGCAATCGAGGTACGGGAGTGCTAAAATGCAGCATTACCTATACAATTTTGTATTTAACCAATTTACTTAGCATAACTCATCAGGAGAAATTGAATGAAAATTCGTCCATTACACGACCGCGTGATTGTTAAACGTTCAGAAGAAGAGCGTACAACCGCGTCTGGCATTGTAATCCCAGATAGCGCAACAGAAAAACCAGACCAAGGCGTTATTCAAGCTGTGGGTTCAGGTAAACGTGATGAAAGCGGCAAAGTGATTGCCCTTGACGTTAAAGTTGGCGACAAAGTACTTTTCGGCAAATACGCCGGCCAAACCGTTAAAGTTGACGGTGAAGAGCTATTAGTTATGCGCGAAGAAGACATCATGGCTATCGTCGAGTAATTTGGCGGTCTGCGAGTTCGCGCTACTGCGTTGCTCGAAGCCGTTTAAGCTTGCCGTACTTAACGTACTGCCTGCGCTTAATACGTTTCTCGTGCCTAGTATCGCTTCCTCTCGCCACACCAAATACGATGACCTAATTCGGCTTTTTTAATTTTTAATAGGATATGCAAAACATCAGAGCGAATAAATAAGTAGGCGCAGCAAGGCGCAAAAACCGGAGTTTACAAATAGTAAATGAGGATTTTTAAGCGTTGATGCAACACCCTTATTTAGAGCAAAATGTTTTGCCACAACAGGAGATTTAACATGGCAGCAAAAGACGTAAGATTCGGTGACGACGTTCGCCAAAAAATGGTAAACGGTGTCAATATTTTGGCAAACGCAGTGCGCGTTACTTTAGGTCCTAAAGGCCGTAACGTAGTGTTAGAGCGTTCTTTCGGCGCACCTACTATCACTAAAGATGGTGTTTCAGTCGCTAAAGAAATCGAATTAAAAGACAAATTCGAAAACATGGGCGCACAAATGGTGAAAGAAGTTGCTTCTAAAACCAATGACATCGCTGGTGACGGTACAACAACTGCGACAGTATTAGCACAAGCAATCATCCGTGAAGGTATGAAATCTGTTGCTGCTGGTATGAACCCAATGGACTTAAAACGCGGTATCGACAAAGCAGTTGAAGCAGCAGTGGCTGATTTAAAAGCACAATCAAAACCATGTACAACCAGCAAAGAAATCGCTCAAGTTGGTTCTATCTCAGCTAACTCAGACACATCAGTTGGCCAAATCATTGCTGATGCAATGGACAAAGTAGGTAAAGAAGGCGTAATCACTGTTGAAGATGGTTCAGGCCTTTCAAACGAGTTAGACGTAGTTGAAGGTATGCAATTTGACCGTGGCTACCTATCACCATACTTCATCAACAACCCAGAGCGTCAAATCGCTTTAATGGACAATCCATTCGTGTTGTTGCATGACAAAAAAATCTCAAACATCCGTGACTTGTTACCAACTTTAGAACAAGTAGCTAAAGCTGGCCGTCCATTGTTAATCATCGCAGAAGATGTTGATGGCGAAGCATTGGCAACATTGGTAGTGAACAACATCCGCGGTATCTTGAAAACTGTTGCTGTTAAAGCACCTGGTTTCGGTGATCGTCGTAAAGCAATGCTAGAAGATATCGCTATCTTAACTGGCGGTACAGTGATTGCTGAAGAAGTTGGTTTGAAACTTGAAAACGTAACACTTGAAGATTTAGGTCAAGCAAAACGTATTGAAGTAGGCAAAGAAAACACGATCATCATTGATGGCCACGGTGTAGAAGCAAACATCAAATCACGCATCACACAAATCAAAACTCAAATCGAAGAAGCGACAAGCGACTACGACCGTGAAAAACTACAAGAACGCGTAGCTAAATTAGCTGGCGGTGTTGCAGTGATCAAGGTTGGCGCAACAACTGAAATCGAAATGAAAGAGAAAAAAGCACGCGTTGAAGATGCATTGCACGCAACACGCGCAGCAGTTGAAGAAGGTATCGTAGCTGGTGGTGGCGTAGCATTGATTCGTGCACGTGACGCTATCTCTAAAGTTAAAGGTGACAACCTTGACCAAGAAGCTGGTATCAAAATCGTATTGCGCGCAGTTGAAGAGCCATTACGCCAAATCACACAAAACGCTGGTGTTGAGCCATCAGTAGTGGTGAACAACGTTGCAGCAGGTACAGGTAACTACGGTTACAACGCTGCTAACGAAACCTACGGCGACATGATCGAAATGGGTATTTTAGACCCAACTAAAGTAACACGCTCAGCATTGCAAAATGCAGGTTCAGTCGCTGGCTTAATGCTAACAACTGACTGTATGGTTGCTGAACTACCTAAAGATGACGGCCCAGCGATGGGTGGGGATATGGGTGGGATGGGCGGCATGGGCGGTATGATGTAATTCCATTCTTCACTTCTTTGGTGATGCGTTGTTGGTTTCACCGTTTGCGCCTAGTCGTACTAAACGTACTGCCTTCGTTGCAAACGGCTCACCGCCTAGCCTCACCTTCGAATTGAAGCTGGAATGCCGTTGCAGCATTCAAAAACAAAAAGCCTCGCATTGCGAGGCTTTTTGTTTGGGTGCTTTATACTTTCCTTATTCACACTTTATATCAAGGTACCAGACCATGTCCGAATTGCGAGCGCACATTGCCAATTGCACAGTAGCAGGTATGGAGTTTTCAGAATATGGTCATTCTGCGATACGCGACACAATAAACTTTGAAATCAATGGTCGAATTTTTATATTGAAACAAAACCGAAATATTGTTGAAGGTAAACTCCAAGAGTTCAAAGGTCTGTTCTGTGAAACCACTGAGTTGATAATAAACAACGTAAAGGAAAATGATTTAATTGAAATTGAATCAGACATTCATAAATTTTGCTGGCTTTTGTCATTTGCATGTTTATCGAACGTTGTCTTTTATGGATATGATTATGCTGGCAATCAAAACACTGGTCGCCGATGGGCAGCAAGTGGAAAGCTAGCTTTCTCTAGACCAACAATTGAAATTAGAGATGGTGGCATTGTTAAGTCATTTGTTGAACAAACTTTCAACAACTACAAGTCTCTTGAAAATCCAAGAAAACTTAATGTAGCAATTCACTACATGCTTTTGATTGAAAACAACAATCTTCCAATAGAAGCAAAACTTGCATTATCTTTTGTGCTTTTAGAGAGCTTGAAAAGCAGTTTTGCTCATTCAAATGATATTAAATATATAAATAATTATTTTAGGAAAGGGGATAACCCTACTAAAAATTCAGAGAAATATAGTTTTAAAGAACTTCTAGAAATGATGTTTAACGAAGTTGGTATAGCTAAAGACTTAAGCCAAGTAAAAACAATACGTGATGAAATAATTCATTCAGGCTTAACACAACTACATCAAGACTGTGCTGTCAAATTACACGATGACATTCATGACTTATGTAGGGAATACTTATTGAAATTATTGGGTTATAACGGAGAGTACTTGCTATATTCATCTGGCAGCAACACTATTGCAACCATCTAAAATAATTTTTATTACGTCAATTATCAATACACAAATTCGCAACTACCACAATTCCTCATAGCCAGATATCAGCCATATTTATTCTTGCCAGCTTGTTACTCGATCATTCTCTGAATATACATAAGTCCTCGATCTTGGATAGATATGTTGAATGTGAACACCGTAACGTCCTACGGATTTATTTTCATCATCAGGAATTCCCCAGGATGCATATAGATCACAAGTACTAATGTTTAGCTTTAGAAGCTGGGCTTTAGCTATGTGCTCGTTCACCTTAATTTTTCTACGACTAGCTTCTTTTTTTATAATGTTTTTCATATCAGAAGCCGAGCCAAAATCTGAAATATACTCACCTCTGAGCATTTGGCCATAGTATTCACAGAATTGCCTTGTTGAAATTATTTTGATATTTTCAGGTGCGTCTTTTAGCTCTTGTACTTGCTGATCTTTGCGAGCTTGTAGTCTATCTGTGATTAATTTTTCTTTTTTAATCTTCTCTGCTTCTATTGCTGCAAGTTTGGCAGATTCTCTTTTTTCTCGTCTATTTTGATTTTCTTCATCAATCAATTTTTCTTGAGCTAATATTAGTTTCTTTTCTGCATCAATAAAGCTGATTTTTTGCTCAGGCGAAATATTACTTACACATGCATCTTTAAGTAATTGAAGATCAACATGATCACCATCGGTGAGATACAAATTCCTCACATAGCCGTAACTGGCATGCATATCGTTATAAGTAATATGCCCTTTGCTACTGTCACTGTTGAGGGAGATCTCATACCATGCCCCTGCATGCCAATTAAATGGTGTTTTATCGAGATTTTCTACTAAAATTTGTATAGGTGCCTCATTCGGATATTGATCACCTGTCGATTGCTTTTTGTATATTTTAAAGTTATCTCGACAAGTACTATTTTCGTAATATACCCATAATTTCTTACCAATAATCGGATCGTCAGCGGGCTCGGGATAATCAGCACTAGCAACTGTTGAGTATAGGAAAAAAATTGCTAGTAGATATTTAACGGTTTTCATATAAATACATTTTTTTAATTATTTAGATACAGAAAATGAGTCACTAACAGCTTAGTCAGATAATGACCTTTAAACCCAAACACCTACTACTAACTTAGTGGCGTTTTCAGAGCCGTCCCCTCCTAACGGGCAGGATATTGATCAAAGTATAACTTACTCAAGCGAGGTTTTGTTTTATCTATCATTCTCCGTCATAATTACGCTTTATGCTGCTTGCATCAATCGCATTAAAAGCACCCCCTCAAACAACGAAAGAAACACACAATGGCAATTGAATTAAACACTTTAACCCAACGCTTAAGTTATATCGTTGGTGAAAATATGGCGCATCAGCTTAAGAATGATGGCTTAGCTTTAGACGCAGACGCAGTTGCACAAGCTGTTATCGATGTAATGGCAGATACCCCATCACGTTTAACTGATGCAGAAAAAAGAAGCACGGTTGAACAAGTGCAAAAAGAGAGCCAAGAAAAACAAATGGCGGCACAGGCTGAGCAATCTGCAAAGAACCAAGCGGAAGGTGCTGCTTATTTGGCTGAAAACGCTAAAAAAGATGGCGTAATCACCACAGATAGCGGCTTGCAATATAAATCATTGGTGGCTGGTGATGGCGCAAAACCAAGCAAAAGCAATAAGGTAAAAGTGCATTACAGAGGTACGCTAATTGACGGTACGGTGTTTGATAGCTCTTACGACCGTGGCGAGCCTATCGTTTTCCCGGTGACTGGTGTGATTGCCGGTTGGGTTGAAGGTTTGCAGTTAATGAACGTGGGCAGTAAGTTTGAGTTAACTATTCCATCAAACTTGGCTTATGGCGCAAACGGCAGTGGCCCTGCGATTGGCCCAGATGCAACCTTGATTTTTGAAATTGAGTTATTAGCGATTGAATAATAGCTAGCACGTACAGGGTAGGTAACTTAGTTTAATTTAGCTTATCTACCCTGTTTTACCCCATGTAACATTGCAGGCATTAACACTTATCACCTGCCCCAATCTTTTATTATCTCCCATGCAATTACACTACCAAACCCTAGGTGATCCAATCTCAGGAAAAGGCCAACCTCTTATTTTGCTGCACGGTTTATTTGGCTCTGGCGATAACTGGGGCACAGTTGCCAAGCATTTTTCGCAGCACTACCAGGTGATTAGTGTAGATTTACGCAACCACGGCAGATCTCCGCATAGCGACTCGCAAACCTATACAGAGATGGCAGATGACCTGCTGGAACTATGCGACGCGCTTGGCTTAGACCGCATCCATTTACTTGGCCACTCACTGGGCGGAAAAATGGCGATGCAATTTGCGACACAATACCCTGATAAGCTAGAAAAATTGATCGTGGTAGACATGGCAATACGCACTTATCCCGATGCATATACGCATATTATTGATGCCATGATGGCAGTTGACCTCAGCGCTATGCAAAGCCGCAGCGACGTGGATAAAGCATTGACCAGCAAGATTCCCCACACCATGGTGCGTCAGTTTTTACTGATGAATTTAATCAAAGCTGAAAACAAGCTCGCGTGGCGCATTAACCTAGCAGCGCTCAGAGCAAATTACCCTCACCTGATACAGGCCGTATGTGAACATACGCGTTATGAAAAGCCTAGTCTATTTATCCGCGGTGAGCGCAGTGATTACGTGCGTGATACAGACATAGCGCATATCAGCACCCATTTCACCAACGCACAATTTACCAGCTTAGCGGCAAACCACTGGGTGCACGCAGAGCAGCCGCAGGCATTTATAGAAGTAGTTGACCGCTTTCTTGCTGGTAGTAAATAACGCCATCCACTTGACTATAAAACCAATCATAAGCAGTTGATTGATAGAGCACTTCTCGATGCACTGAAAGTATAAAGTGCCTACCAACGCCTACAGAATACAGAATACAGAAATATTGTCGTAAAAGATTAAATATAGATTATGCTAATTGCATAATTAAGAACCATAATGCAAAACGCCATTATTAAAAAATTAGTACAGCAATATAAAGTCCAACACTCATAGCGCTATATAACTAAAAAGAAATAACAAAAATGAATCGCCACCATATTATTGCACTGCTACTTTGCGGGCTATCCATCACTACACCCAGCCATGCGACAAACGGCATCAATTTAATTGGCTATGGTGCAGAATCTACACTCATGGGGGGAGCAGACACCGCTGTAGCACGCGATACCAGTGCGTTAAACACCAACCCTGCAGGGTTGGCGCAAATCAAAGGTAAGTTGTTTGATGCGTATGGCTCAATGCTACGCACCACTGATTTGGCACACAAAGACGCACGCAATGACCAGCATGCTGACAATCGTTACGTCTTTCTTGCTGGCGGTGGTTACGCACAACAATTGGAAAACTTACCCTGTACCGCGGGTATTGGATTTTTCTCACAAGGTGGTGCAGGCGCAGTGTTTAAACACATTAAAACGCCATTTGGTACCGATGACGAAATGAGTTCTCTGTTTGCTATTGCAAAAGTAACGCCTGGGATTGGCTGCCAAGTGACAGACAATCTTTCCATAGGTGGCTCTGTTAGCTTGGTTTACGCGAGTATTGAGCAAAAGTTCTTTTACAACACTCCCCCTACCGCTAGTTTTTCAGGCTTTGAAAACAAAGGCGCAGATACTATTCGCTTCGGCTTCAAACTAGGCGCTCAATATAAGTTAAACGAGCAATGGACGCTGGGCGCAAGCTATACAGAAAAAACTGAACTACCGCTTACTGGCGGTACGGCTAAATTTAACTTTGGCGCGGCTGGCATTGCTAAATATGACAACCTCAGCATTAAAGGATTTGCACTACCGCGTGAAGTGGCGATTGGTGCAGCGTTTAAGCCTAATGCCGATTTATTACTGTCAGCAAAAATCAATTGGCTTAACTGGGCAGACGCCATTCACGATGTAACGACTACATGGAGTGAAACCTCAAACACCTCTGCACCAGCCTCAACGGTAAATGTCAGCCAACAAGATTGGCACAATCAAATAGTATATGCGCTAGGTGCAGCCTACACTTACAATGACAAAACCACTTTATACGCAGGCTACAACTATGGCAAAAATCCGGTGCCAAAGCAAAACTCCAATGCTTTACTCGCGGCCACTTTAGAACAGCACGTTACACTGGGCTTTGCTCGTAAGCTAGATGAAACATGGAAACTCACCAGCGGTATTGAGTTTTTATTACCTAAAAAAGTGACTTACGATAGCCCATTGTTCGGCAACAATACGGAGGTACGCAATGAGGGATTCTTTCTGCATTTCATGCTGAGCAAACAGTGGTAAAACATTCTATGCGATAAAAGATGCGTGCCTCGCCTTGCTCGAGGTAATTCAAAAAAGCGTACATCCCGAACCAAACACAAAAACGCCACCCTCTCGCAACACCGATATTGGGAGCATCAACTTCATAACGAGGCAAACGACATCTGCCACATAAAGTATTGTTAAGGCGCAATGCACACGCTACCAAACAGAAACGGAATGATATGAAAATGCTAAAAATAATTTATCCACTTGTTATTGCATTGGTATGTCATTCCCAAGCATATGCCTTGGAGCAATCTGCTTCGGTCAAGGTTTCTACAGTATTGAAAACGGAAACAAGCTGGGACGGCAAACCTATTGAATACCCATCAGGAAAAGCTGAAATCACAGGTATGGTTGTCGAGATCGCGCCTAGCGGTGAAACAGGTTGGCACTTACACCCTGTACCGTCATTCGGCATGGTGCTGGAAGGCGAGTTGGAAGTTCAACTAAAAAGCGGTGAGATAAAACGGCTAAAGTCTGGTGAAGCGCTAGCAGAGGT
This sequence comes from Methylotenera sp. L2L1, assembly GCF_000744605.1. Lineage (NCBI taxonomy): Bacteria > Pseudomonadati > Pseudomonadota > Betaproteobacteria > Nitrosomonadales > Methylophilaceae > Methylotenera > Methylotenera sp. L2L1. The sequence continues at coordinate 1,311,228 of NZ_JQMG01000001.1, read as the reverse complement.
GATTAACACACTTCACAATGGCCGTAATGTTGGTGCTGTTCCGGTAAAGCTGGTTGTTTTCTATGCTGGTTCAGTAGGCAAAAAACTATCAGAGACAGAAAAGTCACACTAACAAGTCTCAAACGTCCAGTGTTTTGCGCTTCACTGGACGCCCTCAACCGTTACAGCTAAGCAGCGCATCACCTATTTGGTTGCTGCTTAGCTCTGCCCCTCCATTAAACAGGGCTTAGTAATCGTCGCGCTATTTAGTGCTGATCGGTATCAATTATTTTTGTGTCAAAACCAAATAGATTACCTGCCCATATCCACATCACCAAAGCCAACACTCCAAACGGCATGTAGCCCATATAGCCTAAAAGCGGCATTTCTGAAAATATATGAATCACATTAACATAAGGGATATCGTATACCCAGTAATTGGGATTAGTAATCGGCATTTGCGGATGCGCACTGCCGTAGTTCCAACACTCCCAAACAAACCCATTCAACATGGTTGCTAGCGCAACCAGCAGCGCAGAGGTCCAATTGCCTTTTGCCATATCAGCAAACGGTGTCCAAATATTAAGCTTGATGAGTAAGCCTGAAAACACCATCAACACGCCTATCCATAGCACCCAAAATAAAGGATAAGGCCAAAATACCATTAGAAATAATAATACATAGCCTGCGTACAATAAAATATTGCCATTGATGGAAACTTTGGGGCCTTGAGAGTACCTACTGACCAAACTAGGGCAAGTATTCAACAGCATGTACCATTGAAAAATAGCAGGCCAAACAGTGGTGTATGCTAGTAAAAATATCACCACTACCGTCTCATGTGACAATGAGGGAATACTCTCTGATTGCGGATAGTACCAATTGCCTAAAGCAAAATAATTGTAATACTCAAACACATACCAGCCAACCAAGGAAACCAAAGCGCTTATCAGTAGTGTTTTGGGTTTGGATGACAACAAAGACTGCCCATTGTTATAACGATAAACAACGCCGTCTAGTGTAAAAATAAAGCTCCACCATAGAGGTGTAAACGCATAATAAACCAGGCTGCCAAATATAGTCACTCGCGTCCACATCAGCCATAAGAAAAACATTGTAGACACTAAACCTACCCAAAACCAGATAGGTAAAGGTAAGGGTTTGTTAGGTGCCACAGGCGTGACTTTTTTAAAACCAAATAACGTGGGGGAAATATATAGTGCCAGCACAACCAACTCTACGAAGGCCAACGCACAGAATATAATTAAATTAAAGCCTGGCGCATCTGCTACATATTGCGGAGGAAACAAACCAAAGCCAGGTGGCAAATGCGTATCGGGGTAAGCAAACCAGCTTGCAATTAGAGGTACGAGTAAGGCGAGCATGATGGGGATTATTAGTTTTTTCTTCATTTATTTGCAATCTCATTGTTAATAAAAAAGTATCGCTACACTTAATCTACAATCTGAATTTACAAATCTGCTTACCAATAATCTAGACGCGTTTATTTTGAGGCATCCGCTCAACTGTCGTACTTCTAGCATGTTGAGACTAAATGTTTCACGCTTCATAGACAAAATGGAAAGCTCGCTTGCATGCGTATAAATTCAAACCAAGCAAACACTATCAGTCAGTGACGTTAGAAACAATCCCCCATATAGAATAAATGGTTAAGCACATAAACTAACCGACCATTCAACGCGTCCCCTACCTCACCATAGCTTGGCCGCCATATTCTGTGATTTGATTCTATCTACCCACCACTTTAAACCAGCCCCCGCATCACCACTACGCCAAGCCATGTAGATGGGTTCTGGCTGGCGTGGTTCTTCCACCTGTTTTTCTACCAGCAAGCCTTTTGAAATGGCATCACGCGCCAATGGCTCGGGTAAAAAGCCAAAGCCCAGACCGGCTAGCTGAAACTCATATTTTGTACGCATATTAGGCACTGCCAAGGTTTCTTGACCAAACAACAGGCCAACCGTGCGTGGCGGCATTTTTCGCACCGAGTCGCTCACCGTAATCGCGCGATGCTGATACAGCTCAGCCTTACCTAAAGGCTTATTCACGTTGGCTAAGGGGTGATTAGGTGCAACAGCAAACACAAACTGTATCGTATCAATCACCTCTGCGTTATAACCACCGCCCGATGGCCCCTCACCCGCCGCCCCTATCAGCAAGTCCACGCGCCTATCCATCAGCGCTTCCCAACTGCCGGATAACGCCTCTTGTGCAAACCGCAGCCTGGTCAGGTTGGCGACTTTATAAAACTCGGTAATATCCTCAACCAACGCCGTGGCAGAGAATACCGAATCCATGCCGATAGATAGTTCGGTTTCCCAGCCTGAAGCCACACGCCGCACTCTATGCTCAAGGTCTTCTGCCGCTTTCAGCAGATAGCGCCCTTCTTTTAATAGCTCTTTACCTGCGCTGGTTAAACTCACTTTGGGACCTTGGCGTTCAAATACTTGCACGCCTAAATCCTGCTCCAGCTTACTAACCGTGTAAGAAATGGTGGATGGAACTTTATGCAGTTCATTGCCCGCAGCAGCGAACGAGCCGCCACGGTCAATCGCATCAATAATTAATAAAGAATCTAGGCTTATTCTGAACATTCGAATTTTTCGATGATAGGTTGATAGTTTTTCCGTTTTTCAGATGGAAATTAACGGTTCATAATGCTTCTCACATTAACCGGCAATCATTTAGCAGTAAATGTGATGTTTTAAATTATCGCATATAGATAAATGATACAGAAGCCACCAAGCACAAAGAGGAGTCATTGATTATGTTACAGGTTCTTAAAAATAGCCAACGCGGTTCAGCTGACCATGGCTGGTTGCAATCTAACCACTCGTTCTCATTTGGCCATTACTACAACCCAGAGCAAATGGGCTTTGGTCCGCTACTGGTCATCAATGAAGACCGCGTACAACCTGCCCTCGGCTTTGGCACCCACAGCCATGAAGACATGGAAATTATCAGCTATGTATTGAGTGGCGCACTAGAACACAAAGACAGCATGGGTAATGGATCTGTGATTCGTTACGGTGACGTACAAAGAATGAGCGCGGGCACTGGTGTTAGCCATAGTGAATTTAATCACTCTAGTACTGAGCGTGTGCACTTTTTACAAATATGGATTAGCCCAAACGTAACAGGCATTACCCCAAGCTATGAGGAAAAGCATTTTGATGCGGCATCAAAAACAGGTCAATTGCGTTTGATTGCCTCTCAGGACGGAAACAATGGCTCAGTACTAATTCATCAAGATGCAAGGATTTATGCATCTATCTTGAACGATGGCAGCCCATTAACACATGTATTAGCTACAGGTAGAACTGGCTATGTGCATGTGATTAGAGGCCAGGTCGAAATTAACGGCATTAAATTGACCACAGGCGATGCCTTAAAAATTCAAGAAGAAGCATCCATTGAGTTTGCCAATGCCGTAGATGCAGAACTATTGATGTTCGACCTACCTTACTAACCTTATTTATTTACTAACTTTTAATTACTTTATATATTTTAGGAGCAATACCATGACACAAGAAACCATTTTAATCGTAGGCGCAGCAGGTAATAACGGCGTAGCGGCAATTGAAGCATTAGTGAACAAAAATGATAGCAACATCAAAGTAGTGGCTGGCGTAAGAAGCGCAAGTAAAGCAGCGCAATTGAAAGAAAAATTCCCAACTATTGAAACCGCTATTTTTGATTTAGACGAACCAGCTACCTTGCAAACTGCATTCACAGGGGTGACAAAAGTCTACATCATTCCAGGTAACGTAGAGAACAGAGCACAACATGCTAAGAACACGGTAGACGCTGCAGTAGCAGCTGGTACGGTAAATCAAATCGTGCTGCTATCAGTAGTTGGCGCAGAGTGGGAGGCGATTCTGTTTGCTAAACAGTTCCGCGAGGCAGAAAAGTATTTGGAAGCATCAGGTTTGCCATGGACGCACCTGCGCACTATCTGGTTCCAAGATAACTTTTTTGGCTGGGCGGATGGCGTAAAAAGCGGCAAATTATACTTTGGCATCAGAGAAGGCAAACTTGCACCATTAAACGTGCAAGATATTGGCGAGGCAGCCGCGGTAACACTCACGACAGCAGGCCACACCAATAAAGCTTACAACATTACTGGTCCAGAGTTGTTATCAGGCAGCGACATTGCCGCAGCATTCTCACGCGTGACTGGCCATAGTGTTGACTATGTATCACCTGATGAAGACACGACTTATGCATCATTAACAGGCTCAGGCTGGCCAGAGTGGCAAGCAAAAGGTGTGCTTGAACTGTTTGAGGTGTTTGCCTCTAACCAAGCGGCGGTGGTTACTACTGATGGCGAAACTTTACTTGGCCGCCCATTAACCAGACTTGAAGACTTTATTACTGCCAACAAAGCTGCTTTTATTTAAGTAGTGTTACTAGCGAAAGACACTCCCAAGAAAAAACTTGGGAGTTTTAGTCTAATCAATGACATACAGAAAAGAGAACAAGATGATTTTACAAAGCATTGCCACTTGGAGACACTCAATTTTCAGCATGAGTGCTGAGGGAGAATCTAACACTACAGACTTACAACAAATTGATTTAGATGCAAAATTTAGAGAAGAAGAAACATGGCTGGGGATAGGATGATGCCCCTTAACTGGCTTGGCGGTCATTAGTTCGCTAAGCCAGCTTACAGCCTAAACATTAACCAAATCGGTAAGAAGCCATTACCACACCAAACACCGCATCAGTAAAAATACGCTCACCGATACTATCACCCGCTGCACCTGCCACCACCATCAACGGGATAAGATGATCTTCTCTTGGGTGAACCAACCGCGCACACGGCGCTTGCTCCCAATCTAGCAATGCCTGATTACGCTGCTGCGGATCATGATTAGTCACTGCTTCATACAAGTATTGCTCAAATTGCACAGAGGGCTCAAGCGATGCCGGCCTGCCAAAACCACGCATATTATGATAAGTGAGCCCGCTACCGATAATGAGCACGCCCTCATCTCTTAACGGCGCAATGGCTTCACCAAGCTTGATATGTTCAAGCGGGTCATAAGTGGTTTTCATGGAGAGCAGTACAACAGGAATATCCGCATCAGGGTACATCAACATTAGCGGTACAAAAGTACCGTGATCAAACCCTCTTTGCTCATCCTCCAATACACTCACCCCAGTTAACGCCAACAGCTCGCTAACTCTTTTAGCCAATTCAGGGCTACCACTTGCAGGGTACTGCACATGATAAGTATGCTCGGGGAACCCGAAATAGTCGTACACCATCGGCGGTTGCTGTGCGGTAGATACCGTAAATTGCGGCTCTTCCCAGTGGCCTGTAATCACCAAAATCGCTTTAGGCTTTGCAGGAAAACTTGCTGGTAACTTGGCTAACTCAGCCTCTGTAACCGCAAAACGCTGACGCAACTCTTCAATATACGGCCAAGGCCCGCCACCATGAGAGATAAACAACGTAGGAAATCTAATGTTTGGTTTCATATTACTAGTAGTTGACTTCATACAAGTAAGCTACTCCTAATTCCTTACGTTTCAAACATTCACATAGTGAATTTACAAATAATTACAAGTTATTTACAATTAGTAAGATTTGCGTTTATACTCATGCTTATAAATTAAAGCCTTTGCTCAAATAGCAGGCAAAAAAAGACCCCAACCAAGGGGATGAAATTGGGGTCCAAAAAGTGCCTCATCGTCTAAGGCTTCCGCTCAGGGAGGATTGGAGCGGAAAGGTAACTTGCGTTACCTGTAAGCTCAGACTGAGCCTTTTCAAAATAAGTTCCCAAAATAAATGTGAAAGACTTTCGTTTTTTTGCACACGCTCTATTGTCTGCACTAATCTTGCAGCGCCTGATAAATCCTCGCCATGCTCGATATCAAAACATACATTCAACATACGTCCAAAAGGCATATCCGAAACATATGTAAGCGCTAGCCACATATGAAATATTCGGTTTAAGTAGTCATGCTAAAATATCGGCTATGAATAGCCAATCGCAAACCACCATGCAAGACCCTCTGTTAGCTGGATTAAATAATAAACAGCTTGAGGCTGTCACTTTACCCCAACAGTCCGCACTGATTTTAGCTGGTGCCGGTAGTGGTAAAACACGCGTACTGACTGCGCGTATTGCATGGCTGATCCAAACTGAGCAAGTCTCCCCCACTGGTTTGCTTGCTGTCACCTTTACCAACAAAGCGGCAAAAGAGATGCTCACCCGCATTACTGCATCGCTACCCATTAATACCCGCGGCATGTGGGTCGGCACTTTTCACGGTTTATGTAATCGTTTATTGCGCGCACACCACCGCGAGGCTGGGCTGCCTGCCAGCTTTCAGATTTTAGATATTGCCGACCAGCTTTCAGTCATTAAACGCTTAATGAAGCTGATGAATGTGGATGATGAGAAATTTCCGCCTAAGCAAGTACAAAACTACATTAACGGCTGTAAAGATGAGGGGCTACGCGCGCATGCGGTTGATGCTTACGACCCACACTCACAAAAGTTACGTGAGATTTTTGAAGAGTACGACAAACAATGCCAACGCGATGGCGTAGCTGACTTTGCCGAGTTGCTATTACGCTGCTATGAACTGCTGGAGCGTGACACGAACATCCGTCAGCATTATCAAAATCGTTTCAGATACATCTTGGTGGATGAGTTTCAAGACACCAATCGCCTGCAATACCAATGGCTAAAGCTACTAGCTGGCAGCAACAACTGCATGTTTGCTGTGGGTGATGATGACCAATCTATTTACGGTTTCCGTGGCGCACGCGTTGGCAATATGCGCGACTTTGAAACCGACTTTAACGTGCAAAGTATAGTGAAGCTGGAAGAGAACTACCGCTCACACAGCAACATCTTAGATGCCGCCAATGCCATTATTTCGCACAACAAAAACCGTTTAGGCAAAAACCTATGGACCAGCGCCGGTGCTGGTGAGCCTGTACGCGTTTACCAAGCTTACAACGATAATGATGAAGCCCAATTTATTGTTGATGAAATTAAAATGCTACATGCTGAAGGCACTGAGCTAGGCGAAATGGCCCTACTCTATCGCTCTAATGCGCAATCTCGCGTATTAGAACATGCCCTGTTCTCGGCCAACTTGCCTTATCGCGTTTATGGCGGCTTACGCTTCTTTGAACGTGCAGAAATCAAACACGCACTTGCTTATATGCGCCTGATTGCCAATGCGAATGACGACACGGCACTATTGCGCGTGATTAACTTCCCGGCGCGCGGCATCGGTGCTCGCAGTTTAGAGCAATTGCAAGAAGCAGCACGCGCTCAAAATTGCAGCCTATGGCAAGCCGCCATTAATAAAGTGGGGCACGGCAAGGTTGGTGGCAAAGGCATTGATGGCTTTGTCGCACTGATTAGACAAATGGTGGACGAAGCTTATGGGATTAGCCTCTCTGAACTGGCAGAGCTCGCCACCACGCTTTCAGGCCTGAAGGCTCATTACCAAAATGAAAAAGAAGGCGAAGACCGTATCGCCAACTTGGAAGAGCTAGTCACGGCGGCAGTTGCCTTTACCAATCAGGATTTTGGCAACCACAGCAACGCAGATGGCGAGACCGAACAAGACCTGCTCACACAGTTTTTAAGTCATGCCAGTTTAGAAGCGGGTGAGCATCAAGCCGATGTCGGGCGTGAAGCCTTACAACTCATGACCGTACATGCGTCTAAGGGACTAGAGTTTAAAGTAGTGTTTATTAGTGGCCTAGAAGAAGGCCTGTGCCCGCACGAGCAAAGCACATACGAAGCCAATGGCCTAGAAGAAGAACGTCGATTAATGTACGTAGCGGTAACGCGTGCCAGACAACGTTTATATCTCAGCCACGCGCAAAGCCGCATGTTGCATGGGCAAGTACGCTATGGCATCCCATCACGCTTTTTGGATGAAATTCCGGAGGAACTACTCAAACACTTAAATAGCAAGCCTGTAGCTAAATCTGGCTATGGCAGAGACTACAACGAGCTACCCGCCATGATGAGTAAACAGCAAAGTAGCACGCAAAAGAATGCAATGCCGTGGAAAGTAGGCCAGCAAGTAGCGCATAGTAAATTTGGTAATGGTGTTGTGGTGAGCTACGAGGGCAACGCTAACGACATGCGCGTGCAGGTGAATTTTGGGCGTGAAGGCTTAAAATGGCTAGCGCTGGAATTTGCAAAACTCACGGCTATTTAAGCAAGCCAGAAGTACACTAAAGTAAAGCAAGCTAAGCAAACCTAGCAATAAAATCCAGCAGTAAGTGATCACTACGCTTAGTCAACCCAATAGGTCAGGCCATAAAAACAAAAAACCTAGCAGCTAAATACTAAAATTTAGCTGCTAGGTTTTAATCCGCCACACTGAATTAAGCGCAACTTAATGTAGCGACTTAAACTTGGTCTTGGTCTAGATTTTGGCTTGGTGCTTCTATGCCAAAGATATCAGCATAGCTGGTGTACAAACTGGTCATCATGACAGGAATAATAGCAACAAACACCACTGCAAAAATCACATGCAAGCTAACCACCAACCACATAGCGGCCATTAGCACCGCCATAAATATCAGGCCATACAGCAAAAATGGTAGCATATTCTTTAAACAGGCCACAAAGCTTAGCTTCATGGCATCAACTGCTTTCAATTGATTAAGCCCAGCTAACACTGGCGCAAACCAATATCCCATCAGTACAGGCATCAAAAAAAGCATCGCAATCAACAATGGTAATAAAACAGTGCTGGCTTGCTCAGGGCTTAAATCTTTGCCTTGTGCAATCAGCTCAATGGTTGGTCTATCCATCATGAGCACAACAAACACGGCAATCACGAGCAAACTCATCATATAAATACCACCAACGGCGATTAACTGTGAGGTATTCTGCTTAAATCCTTGGAACAGATGATTGATTTCTAAATCCTGATTACGTGTAAGCGCCTGACAACCCCACATCATGCCTGCCGCAAAAACAGGGGCAAGTAATGTACTCACCACAGAACCCAATATAGGCACCAGTGAAACTGGAATCATAATCGCTAGATAAATCACCAGCAAAATGATCCACATCACCGGATTAGCTCTAAACAAACCAATACCATTCACAATCCACAGCCATGCGCTTGCTGCTGGCACTTGCCTAATGACTGGAGCTTGCGTGTTTAGATCTTCTGCCATGATACTTTCACCTCGGGATTTAACTCAGGTCACTTTGTATAGTGTTTTAAATTACAGTGTTTTAATATAGTACTTAAAATATTAGCACTTAAATATTGTTTAAAAATAACGCCTACAGCCCAACTAACTTACTCATCAAGAGTCATTAACGTTGCATTGAGCGTAACTTAAGTATGTTTTTAAAATGGTCAGGATCTTTTGCATGCGTTAACTCACCCGCTTGCGGGTAAATTTGATCATACAAGCGTGACAACCAAAAACGTAATGCGGCAATACGCAACAAACCATTCCACGCTGCATGCTCAGCTTGTTCAAACGGCCTAACCGCTTGATAAGCATTCAACATTGCCTCAACCTTAGCTGTATCTAGCTGCCCATCTACCTGTACGCACCAATCATTAGCAACAATCGCCAGATCATAAGCAAGCACATCATAACAAGCATAATAGAAGTCAATCAAACCACCGACTTTATCACCATCAAACAATACGTTATCACGGAACAAATCAGCATGAATAATGCCTTTAGGTAATGCTGAGGTATCAAGCTCAGCTTGAAATGCCAAGGTTTCAGCCAGCAATTTCTGATCATCTGCCGACAAGTGTGCCATCACTTTTTGTGCGGTTTGATGGCGCCACTCAGCGCCACGCGGGTTCTGATGCGCATGACCTGATGATTGTGCCGCAAACGTCTGTCCTGCCTGATGCATTTGCGCCAGCACTCTGCCAACCTCAGCACAATGCACTGCATTTGGCGCAGTAATATCGCGACCATTGAGGCAACTAATCAGCACTGCTGGCTTACCGTTAAGCATATGCAAGCTTACCCCTGCCTTATTCGTGATAGGGTCAGGACAAGGCACACCGTGCTCAGATAAATGGTGCATTAAATCAATAAAGTATGGGAGCTCATCAATCGTGTTGTGTTCAAACAAAGTGAGTACGTACTTACTTTGCGTAGTCGTCACAAAGTAATTGGTATTAGTAATGCCTGAAGAAATACCTTTTAAGTCAATTACTTCACCAATCGGGTAATCTTGAAGCCAAGCTTGTAATTGCTGAATGCTAACTGAGGTAAAAACAGACATAGGTATATTTAAAAACTGGAAATAATTAAAGGCGAGGCATTATAACAACCATGTGAATGAAAGCATGCTACCTCATTCACATGAGCGCTTGAATAGTGAAATGACCAATTAAAATCTGAAAATGGTCCATTTAGGCACAGATAATGGCGGATTTGGCCCCACATTGACCCAAGCACCGTCTTGATCTTCACGGTGCAAGTAATAAGGCACACCGTGCTTAGGGGTAATTTTCATCATATACAACTGGCCGCCAACACGATATTCCTCAATCGTTTCGCCTTGTTTTTTGATAATGGTAATCACTGGCTCATCAGGGTTGTCTTCTGCACTGATGCTTGGCGGTGGAATATCTTCCAATGGCTGAAGGTTTGATGGTAGATCTTTAGCTTGCGCCAACGCTGGTAAAAGCATTGCCGCTATCAGTAAAGACGCTAGATTTTTGTAATTTTTACGCATAATAATCACCACCCTTAACAGCATGAACACAACTCACTAATCAATATCTTATTCTATCAAAAACCACCCGACATAAGACCATATGCCTATAAATAAAGCTGAATGCGCTCTTCTTCTGCAGAAAGCTTGAAGCCGCGTGTTTCGTAATGTTTAAAGATGGCTTGTACGATTTCAGCTGGGTCATCAATCATCTGTATCAAATCCAGATCATTAGCCGAGATCATATCTTCGTTCACCAAGGTTGTTTTCACCCAGTCCACCAGCCCGCGCCAAAAAGGCTCGCACACCAGAATAATTGGTATCTTGAGCGTCTTCCCTGTTTGCACCAAGGTGATGGCTTCCATCAACTCATCTAAGGTACCAAAACCACCTGGCATCACAACATAGGCACTTGCATACTTCACAAACATGACTTTACGCATAAAGAAATGTTTAAAGTTCTGGCTAATGTCTTGGTATGGATTTGCATTTTGCTCATGCGGCAACTCAATATTCAAGCCGATACTTGGTGAGCTTCCTGCAAACGCGCCTTTATTGGCTGCTTCCATAATGCCGGGACCACCCCCTGATATCACAGCAAACCCAGCATCAGACAGCCTTCTGGCGATATCTACCGTCAATTCATAATAAGGGCTATCTGGCTTGGTGCGTGCGCTGCCAAAAATAGAGACTGCCGGGGTAATTTCTTTTAGACGCTCGGTCGCATCCACAAACTCAGACATAATCTTAAACGCATGCCAAGACTCAAGCCCAGTATGGTGCATCCCCTGCACATCAGGGTCTGTGATTTTTGGAATTTTTTTAACGATGGTCATGACTGAGAAATCCTTGATGAATGAAATACCAACATTTATATAGGCTAAATTAAAACCTTGCGTATAAAACAATTTTTAAGCATGCCATATATGTTTTATTATGTAGGCGATTAAAGACCGTTGGCAACAAGCTATTGCAACTTTTTGTTTACTACCAAACAAATATGAACATGAAGTGTGCTCGCAATTTTTGGATTTTTACATGAAAACTTTATTATTAGTGGATGGCTCATCTTATTTGTATCGCGCATTCCACGCAATGCCTGACTTAAGAAACCGCCAAAACGAACCGACCGGCGCGATTCAAGGCGTATTGAATATGCTACGGCGCTTGCATAAAGATTATCCTAGCGATTATAGCGCGTGTGTTTTTGATGCCAAAGGCAAAACATTTCGCGATGACATTTATGCGGAATATAAAGCCAACCGCGCTGCCATGCCAGATGATCTACGCCCACAAATAGAGCCGTTGCATGAAGCCATTAAAGCCATGGGCTGGCCGCTACTGATGATAGAAGGCGTAGAGGCAGACGATGTGATTGGCGCACTGGCTAAACAGGCCGAGCGTGAAGGCGTGCGCGTCATCATTTCCACTGGCGATAAAGACATCTCGCAACTGGTAAATGAACACATCACCGTCATCAACACCATGCGCGATGCTTTCCGCAAGGTTGACGATGTGCTCGACATTGCAGGCGTAGAAAATAAATTTGGCGTGCCTCCAAGCTTGATGGTGGACTACCTCGTGTTAGTGGGCGACACCTCAGACAACGTGCCAGGCGTGGAAAAAGTCGGCCCAAAAACTGCCGTAAAATGGCTAAAAGAATATGGCTCCCTCGATAACATTGTTGCCAATGCAGAAAATATCAAAGGCGTTGTAGGCGAGAACTTACGCAAAGCACTACCGTGGCTACCTACCGCACGGGAGCTGATTACCATTCGTTGTGATATTGGTATTCAGGAAAACCTCAGCGACCTTGCACCGCAACCGCAAAATAAAGCCAAACTGGCAGAGTTGTTTGACCGCTTTGAGTTTAGAACTTGGCGCCGCGAATTGGACAATATGCCTGATAGCGCGCCGCCCAGCGCTGTACCAATACAAACGGAAAGTGCGCCACAATCAGACTTATTTGGCGGCACAACCTCCGTTCGCCCTGAGCCTGTCGAAGGGCAAATCAGTGGTTCGACAAGCTCACCACGAGCGAATGTGTTTGAACCAACTTATCAAGCCATCACCACCCGCAATTACGAAACCATTTTAACCAATGCGCAGTTAGATGACTGGCTCAATAAAATCAGCACCGCAGCACTGGTTTGCTTTGATACGGAAACCACCTCACTTGACCCGATGACCGCAAAAATCGTGGGCATGTCATTTAGCGTAGCAGCTGGCAGTGCGGCATACCTGCCATTAAAGCATGATTACTTTGATGCACCATCCCAGCTAAATTTTGATGAGACTCTGGCTAAAGTTAAACCCATACTAGAAAACCCTGCCATTAAAAAAGTGGGGCAAAATCTGAAATATGATCAGCATGTATTAGCTAACCACAACATACAACTTAACGGCATTGCGCACGACACGCTGTTGCAATCTTATGTGTTTGAATCCCATAAAACGCACGGCATGGATGCCCTAAGTGAGCGTCATTTAGGCATTAAAACCATCACATTTGAAGAAGTGGCTGGCAAAGGCGCAAAACAGGTAAGCTTTAACCAAGTAACGGTTGAAGTTGCGGCAGAATACGCCGCTGAAGATGCTGACATCACGCTACAACTACACGAAGCGATGTACCCACAAGTAGCGACCGACACAAAACTTGACTACATTTACCGCCAGATTGAATTGCCAGTTTCCAACATCCTGTTCACCATTGAGCGCAATGGCGTACTGATTGATGCCAACATGCTCAATGCGCAAAGCAATGAAATTGGCCTAAAACTGGTGGCACTAGAGAACCAAGCCTACGAACTTGCAGGGCAGCCATTTAATCTAGGCTCACCAAAACAGCTACAAGAAATCCTATTCGGCAAACTGGGCATCAAACCCCTGAAAAAAACACCGAGCGGCACACCATCCACGGATGAAGACGTATTGCAAGAACTAGCACTAGATTATCCATTGCCAAAAGTGCTATTGGAATATCGTGGTTTAGCCAAGCTTAAATCCACCTACTCTGACAAACTTCCTCGCATGATTAACCCAAGTACGGGTCGCGTACACACTAGCTACAATCAAGCCGTGGCGATTACCGGCAGGCTCGCCAGCTCAGATCCTAATTTGCAAAATATTCCGGTGCGCACACAAGAAGGCCGCCGTATCCGTGAGGCATTTATCGCCCCACAAGGTAGCCATATTGTTTCTGCCGACTATTCGCAAATTGAACTGCGCATCATGGCACATTTGTCGCAAGATGCCGGCATGCTCAACGCCTTTGCCAACAACGAAGATATTCACCGTGCCACTGCCGCTGAGATTTTTGGGGTGGAACGTGAAAATGTAGACAATGAACAACGCCGCTACGCCAAAGTCATCAACTTTGGCTTGATTTACGGCATGAGCGCATTTGGTTTAGCGCAAAACCTAAATATCGAGCGTAGCGCTGCACAAAACTATATTGAGCGTTACTTTGCACGCTATCCTGGAGTACGCCAGTACATGCAAGAAACGCGCGAGATTGCCAAACAAAAAGGCTACGTTGAAACCTATTTTGGACGTAGGCTCTGGGTGCCTGAAATCAACAGTAGCAACGGTATGCGCAGAGCTGGCGCAGAACGTGCTGCGATTAACGCACCGATGCAAGGCACCGCAGCTGACTTAATTAAACTCGCCATGATTGCGGTACAGAATTGGTTAACCGCAGAAAAATTAAACACCAAACTCATCATGCAAGTACATGATGAACTGGTGCTGGAAGTGCCAGATAGCGAACTTGAGTTAGTCAAAGAAAAACTACCAGAACTCATGCAAAATGTAGCTAAATTAGATGTGTCGCTACTGGCTGAGGTGGGCGTGGGTAGCAATTGGGAAAGCGCGCATTAAATTAAAGTTAAATACACGCTATCTACAATCCAACGCTGCCCTGCTAACGACAGAATATGCACTTAACCGCAAGGGTTAGTTAAATAGATAATCTATCCTCTTAAAAAATATGTTTAGTTACTTAAAAGCACAAAAAATTGATTCCCACTTTCGTGAGAATGACGTAGGTGGGTTGAATGGAGTAACTTAGGAAAAAGTAAGCATTTGACAACGAGCCGATATTTATAGCTTATTAAAAACCTAAAAACTAACACCCTTATGTAATATCCATATGATTTTATTTCTAAAAAACGCCACCCGTCATTCCCGTGAAAACGGGAATCCATTTTAGACCATCTTCCCAATGAAACAACCTTGTGTTTACATTCTAACCAACCAAGCGCGAGGTACTTTGTATATAGGCGTAACGAGCAATCTAATCCAGCGCATTTGGCAACATAAACAGCACTTAGTTGAAGGCTTCACCAAACAGCATCAACTACACCTCTTAGCTTATTACGAGTTGCATGAAGATATGTTGACTGCAATCACGCGAGAAAAGCAGCTTAAAAAGTGGGATCGCGCTTGGAAAATCGAACTAATTGAAACGAAAAATAATACATGGCGAGATTTATACCAAGATTTGATTGGCATAACAAATGAGTAGCAGCTCATGATTAATAGATTTGATTGATGATTGAAATCAAAATGGATTCCCGTTTTCACGGGAATGACGTAGAGTAAACACTTATTAATCCTCCATACGTTCTGAACGTATCGACTACATGCAAAATTTCGGCCTCTACATCATCGGTGATGAAATCTTATCTGGCAAACGCCAAGACGCTCACTTATCCAAAGTGATTGAACTACTCTCTGCGCGTGGCTTGCAACTTAGCTGGGCAAATTATTTGGGGGATATTCCAGCACAAATCACTGCGTCACTTAAAGCCAGCA
The DNA here is from genome assembly GCF_000744605.1 of Methylotenera sp. L2L1. NCBI lineage: Bacteria > Pseudomonadati > Pseudomonadota > Betaproteobacteria > Nitrosomonadales > Methylophilaceae > Methylotenera > Methylotenera sp. L2L1. The sequence goes on along the minus strand of NZ_JQMG01000001.1, from coordinate 1,295,716 downwards.
TGAATAGAGGTGATATTGTGTTTAGCTGTGGTGGCATTGGCGCAACGCCTGATGATTACACACGGCAATGTGCGGCTGATGCTGCAGGTATGCCAATTGCACGTCATCCAGAGGCCGTGGCTGAAATTGAAGCACAGTATGGAGAAGGTGCCTATCCAAAACGCGTATTGATGGCAGATTTTCCACTAGGTGCAGCACTTATCCCCAACCCAATCAATCGCGTGGCTGGTTTTTCCATCAATCAACATTATTTTGTGCCAGGCTTTCCGCAGATGGCGCACCCGATGATTGAGTGGGTGCTAGAGTCACACTATCACCACTTATTTCATCAGCAAGACTACGTAGAAGCATCTATTTTAGTAATGGATGCAGGTGAAAGCCAATTGATTGATTTCATGAATCATATTGTTGCAAAATATCCTGAAATTAAATTATTTAGCCTACCTAAACTGGATAACCGCCGCACCATAGAGCTCGGTGTAAAGGGGGCGGCTCTGCAGGTTAGTTCAGCCATGAACGACATCAAACAAGGGGTTGCTGCACTAGGTTTTCCATGGCTAGAAATCGCAAAATAATTAACAACCAGCCTTTTACGCCACCCGCCTACCGCTGGGTATTTGTATGCATCTTTGCCACACTATTTGTGCTCACTATTTATGCTATTACGCACCAGTTCATTCCATCTCCAACATGGTATGCGCTGGGATTTAAACTGAACATTGGCTTTACCGTTATCATGGCTAGCTGGTTTTACTACATGTTGACACTTAATCCAACATCAGTGACTGAGGTTTACCAACGTTATTACAAATGGTTTGTTATTTTATCGGCGCCTGCTATATTTTATTTTTTAGGGTACATCACCATTATTTATAGTATTGGCAATATTGCGGGCAGTTTTTCAGGCGCTCCACACACCATTGATGATGTGATGCAGAAACATTTGGTTGAATCAAGAAGAGGCTGTCAAACGCGTTTAGTAGGTAAACGTCTAAAATATGCATTGCCACCTCACTTTTGTATTACTCAGGCATCTTTTAACCAAATTCCCCAGCAAATCGCAGTCAGGCTAGTGGGTAAGCAAAGCTATTTTGGCTTTACACTTAATTACATTGAATATGATTGGGATAAAACCTTAAAGCTATATCCTAATACTTTAATTTTATCGGCACTACCCCAACTATGAAATGCAGAGACCACTGCGGCGCTTGCTGTACAGCACCGTCTATTAACAGCCCGATTCCTGGTATGCCTAACGGCAAGCCCGCTGGCGTGCGCTGTGTTCAGCTAAATGAACAAAACATGTGCAAGATTTTTGGCAAACCAGAACGACCGACCTTTTGCGGCGGCTTGCAACCCAGCTTAGAAATGTGTGGAGAATCGCGTGAACAAGCCATCCATTGGCTCACAAACTTAGAGCAACTCACTGCACCAAACTTCACCCCACAATAGCACCGCAATAAAACTCATGGCATCAGCGATTGAAACATAAGCACCCACCCCCAAGCCAAACCACCAGCCGACACTAACAACTGTGAAATATAAGGTGCTATTGACGCGCCTAGAATCCCACCAAGCTGATACGCCAAACCCGCACCAGTATATCCCACGGCTACTGGAAATTGCTCTGGTAAATAAGCGTCCATGGGTGCAAATGTCGCGCCCATTAAAAACAACGCTAACGATAAAAATGTATTAAGTGATTGTGTAGCGGGATCACTAGCAGAAAAAAATACTTGGCCAGTCATCAAGGCCTCAGCCATGGCGTAAATATAAAAATCGTAAAATTCAATCGCAGTGCCAATAAAGCTAGCAAATGCAATATGAGTGGTCAATTGTTTTTGCATAATCAAACTCAATAACAAACTATTCCCAATAGTATGCTGAAAATTGTTTTCTCAAAGTAAGATTGCGTATAAAATAAGCAGCTTTCGCGTTCGAGAAATACACTAGTGCAAATCGGGAATCACATCTTAAAAAACAACCTAGTCGTTGCACCCATGGCGGGCGTAACTGATAGGCCTTTCCGCCAACTTTGCAAAAAGATGGGCGCTGGCTTGGCTGTATCCGAGATGGTCACCTCAAATTCATTACTGTACGGTAGCGAAAAAACAAAACGTCGCGCCAACCACGAAGGTGAAGTTAACCCAATTTCAGTACAAATTGCTGGTGCCGACCCAAAAATGATGGCTGAAGCAGCCAGGCACAATGTAGACAATGGTGCGCAAATCATTGATATCAACATGGGTTGCCCTGCTAAAAAAATCTGTAACGTGATGGCTGGCTCTGCATTACTAAAAGATGAGCCACTGGTTGCGCAAATTCTTAGAGCGGTTATCGCCGCGGTTGATGTACCCGTCACATTAAAAATACGCACAGGTTGGGATAAGCAAAACCGCAATGCGATTCAAATTGCAAAAATGGCGGAAGACCTAGGCGTTCAAGCGCTTGCGATGCATGGCCGCACCCGCGCATGTGCCTATATGGGCGATGCCGAGTACGATACGATTGCCGCAGTGAAACAAGTGATTAAGATTCCGCTGATTGCTAACGGTGACATCACTACGCCTGAAAAAGCAAAGTTTGTATTAGATTACACTGGTGCTGATGCCGTGATGATTGGTCGTGCCGCACAAGGCCGCCCATGGATATTCCGCGAAATTGAGCATTATCTCACTACCGGCACGCATTTATTAGCACCAACTGTCGATGAAATTCATACCGTGATGCTAGAGCATCTACATGATTTGTATGATTTTTATGGCGATTTAACTGGTATGCGCATGGCGCGTAAGCATATTTCATGGTATACCAAAGGGTTAGCTGGCTCTGCGCAATTCCGCCATAACATGAATACGTTGCAAACCATAGAATTACAACTACAAGCAATTAACGACTTTTTTGTTGAACTTAAAACAAAAAATGAACGTTTGGTTTACATTGATCCTGACGCTGAAGACGCCAAGACCGATTCGTCAGAAGCATTAGCAGCCTAGGAACTACTATGTCAGAAAATTGTAAACTCAGCCAAGCTGTAAATGAATCTTTAGATGATTACTTTATGCATCTAGATGGTGAACCGCCACATGCCGTTTACGACATGGTGTTAGGTTGCGTAGAAAAACCTTTACTCGCTTATATCATGCATAAAGTCGGTGGCAATCAAAGTAAAGCCGCAGAGATACTCAACATCAATCGCAACACGTTGCGTAAAAAACTTCAGCAGTACAAGATCGAATAAAAAAACTTCTATTAGTTCTTGAATATTGCGGCGTGAACGTAACTGTCATTTCTAAAGTTAAATTCAGGCCCCAATAAAAATCGGCAGCAAAAATTTGTGTGTATTGGCAACCTATTAGCTAGACACTTGGTTTGAGCTAACACAGCTTATCATTTGTATTATGGAATAAATTTATGGCAACTATTAAACGTGCGCTTATTAGCGTTTCTGATAAAACTGGCATCATCGACTTTGCAAAAAGCCTTCATGAGTTAGGCATTGAAATTTTATCAACTGGCGGCACCGCTAAACTATTCCGTGATAATAATATTCCTGTCATTGAAGTAAGTGACTACACTGGCTTTCCTGAAATGCTGGATGGTCGCGTCAAGACATTGCACCCAAAAGTACATGGCGGCATTTTAGGTCGTCGCGACTTACCTGAGCATGTATCAGCGATGCAGTCACAAAATATTCCTAACATCGACATGGTGATTGTGAATTTATATCCATTTGAAGCAACTGTCGCAAACCCAAATTGCAGCCTAGAAGATGCGATTGAGAATATCGACATTGGCGGCCCAGCCATGGTACGTTCAGCAGCAAAAAACTGGAAAGACGTTGCTGTTGTGACCGACGCCAGTCAATATGCTGACGTATTGCGCGAACTACAAAGCACAGGCGGCGCAACCAGCCAAGCCACAAAATTTGCATTATCTGTTGCCGCATTCAACCGTATTAGCAACTACGATGGCGCAATCAGCGACTATCTATCAAGCTTTAATGCAGATGGCACACGCAACCCTTACCCTGCACAGGTAAATAGCCGTTTTGTAAAACTACAAGACTTACGTTATGGCGAGAACCCACATCAAAGTGCTGCGTTCTACCGCGACACCAATCCAGCACCTGGCTCTTTGGTGACAGCAGTGCAATTACAAGGCAAAGAATTAAGCTATAACAATATTGCTGATGCTGATGCAGCATGGGAGGCCGTAAAAAGCTTTGACTCTAGCGCATGTGTAATCGTGAAACACGCGAACCCATGTGGCGTTGCCCTAGGTAAAGATGCACTTGAGGCTTATAGCAAAGCATTCCAAACTGACCCAACTTCAGCGTTTGGCGGCATTATCGCTTTCAACACGACGTTGGATAAAGCTGCTGCTGAAGCAGTTAGCAAACAGTTTGTAGAAGTACTGATTGCCCCTGATTACACCGCTGAAGCCTTGGCTATTTTCAGTGCGAAAGCGAACGTACGCGTACTTAAAATCGCGTTACCAGAAGGTGGCAGCACAGCATGGGAACAAGGCCGCAACTCACACGACACCAAGCGCATTGGTTCTGGCTTACTGATTCAAACTGCGGATAATCACGAAATCAGCGTTGATGACTTAAAAATCGTCAGCAAAAAACAACCAACCCCAGAACAATTACAAGACATGCTATTTGCTTGGCGTGTTGCAAAGTATGTAAAATCAAACGCGATTGTATTCTGCGGCAACAGCATGACGCTTGGCGTAGGTGCAGGGCAAATGAGCCGTGTAGACAGCACTAAGATTGCAGCAATCAAAGCACAAAATGCTGGTTTAACCTTGAAAAACTCAGTGGTTGCATCAGATGCATTCTTCCCGTTCCGCGATGGTATTGATGTACTAGCTGAGGCTGGTGCAGCTTGCGTGATTCACCCAGGTGGCAGCATGCGTGATGAAGAAGTGATTGCCGCCGCTGACGAACATGGTTTGGTCATGGTAGTAACAGGTATTCGCCACTTTAGGCACTAAACAACAATTAAAATAATTACGTTTGCTTTTCTTTTGCCACAGCTAGCCCACAGCAAGTTTGTGGCAAAAGACTTTTAAGGGTTTCAAATACATGAAAATTTTAGTTATCGGTGGCGGTGGTCGTGAACATGCACTCGCTTGGAAAGTGACACACAACAAAGAAGTGAGCCGTGTATATGTAGCGCCCGGCAATGCTGGTACCGCATTAAATCCAGACATGGTGAATGTTCCGATTACTGCCGTAGAGGATTTAGTTAAGTTTGCGCAAGATGAACAAATTTACCTGACGATCGTTGGCCCAGAAGCACCATTGTCTCAAGGTGTGGTCGATGCATTCCGTGCAGCGGGCTTAAAGATTTTTGGCCCAACTAAAGCTGCTGCACAGTTAGAGTCGTCTAAAGACTACGCTAAAGCATTTATGATGCGCCACAACATCCCTACCGCAGGGTACGGCACATTTACCGATGCTAAACTCGCGCATGATTACGTGAAGCAGCAAGGCGCGCCTATCGTCATTAAAGCCGATGGTTTAGCTGCGGGCAAAGGTGTTGTAGTGGCGATGAGTGAAGATGAAGCACACGCCGCGATTGACGCTATGCTAGAAGACAACAAACTCGGCGCAGCTGGTGCACGCGTCGTGATTGAAGAGTTCTTAGAAGGCGAAGAAGCCAGCTTCATGGTGATGGTAGATGGTAAAAACATCTTACCGTTAGCTACCAGCCAAGACCATAAGCGTCTGCTTGATGCGGACTTAGGCCCGAATACAGGCGGCATGGGCGCATACTCCCCTGCTCCAGTAGTGACTCCTGCCATTCACGCTAAAGTGATGCGCGAAATCATTAAGCCTACGGTTGAAGGCATGGCGAAAGATGGTATCCCGTACACAGGCTTCTTATACGCAGGCTTAATGATTAGCCCGAATGGTGACGTTAAAACCTTAGAGTTCAACTGTCGCATGGGAGACCCAGAAACGCAGCCGATCATGATGCGTTTAAAAAGTGATTTAGTTGGCCTGATGGAACATGCCGTCGACGGCACATTAGACCGCGCTGAAGCCGAGTGGGACAGACGTGTAGCTTTAGGCGTTGTGATGGCATCAGCCAATTATCCAGAAACGCCAAGACTAGGCGATGAGATTACTGGCCTAGAGAACCAATTAGCAGACACGCATATTTTTCATGCAGGTACTGCACAAAAAGATGGCAAAGTTGTCACTAGCGGTGGTCGCGTACTTTGCGTGACTGCACTTGGTGAAACCGTAAAATTTGCACAACAACAAGCTTACCAAGCCATGAAAGAGATTAAGTTTGATGGCGCTCAGTTCCGCACTGACATTGGTTACCGTGCGATTAAAGGCTAAGCCCTAAAGGTTACATCATGAACACCCAAGACGTTTTTCGCTATTTACAAAACCTGCAAGCCAAAATTGTAGAGGCCATTGAATTAGTCGATGGTAAAAACTTTTTACAAGATAGCTGGCAACGTCCTGAAGGTGGTGGTGGCACCTCTTGCCTGCTTGAAGAAGGCAACGTATTTGAACGAGCTGGCGTGGGTTTCTCTCATGTCATCGGCACAAAGTTACCCCCAGCCGCTAGCGTCGCACATCCAGAAGCAGCTGGCCGCCCTTGGGAGGCGATGGGCGTATCCTTAGTATTTCACCCACGCAACCCATATGTGCCTACCGTACACATGAATGTACGCTTTTTTATCGCCAAAGCACAAAATGCCTCAGAACAAGATATCTGGTGGTTCGGTGGCGGCATGGACCTCACGCCTTATTATGGCTTTAGTGAAGACGCAGAACATTTTCATCGCACCAACAAAACTGCATTAGATGCGTTTGATACCAGTTTCTACCCTAAATTCAAAAAAGAATGTGATGAATACTTCTTTTTAAAACACCGCCAAGAGCCTCGCGGCATAGGCGGTATTTTTTATGATGACTTTAGCGAACTAGGGTTTGAGCGTTGCTTCGATTTTCATCGCGCAGTAGGCGATGCTTTCTTACAAGCGTATTTGCCAATCGTGCAACGTCGTAAAGACACACCTTATGGCGAGCGCGAGCGCGACTTCCAAGCTTACCGCCGTGGACGCTACGTAGAATTTAACTTAATTTACGACCGTGGTACTATTTTCGGCCTACAATCCAATGGTCGTACCGAATCCATACTGCTTTCGATGCCGCCTATTGTGAAATGGCGTTATGACTGGAAGCCAGAAACCGGCAGCGCAGAATCCAAACTCTATACCGATTTTCTTATTGAGAAAGACTGGCTCGCACTTACCCAGTAAGCATCATGAACACCTCCACCCAAGCACATGCGCTAGCAAAAGACCTACTCAATTTTATTGACCTTAGCCCTAGCCCTTGGCATGCGGTTGATTATATTGAACAGCAGCTACTCAATACAGGCTTTAGCAAGCTGGATGAAACCCAAGCTTGGCAACTGAGCACTGGCAATCGCTATTTTGTGGTGCGCGGTGGTGCTTCTATTATTGCTTTCACCCTTGGCAACAAACCCCTTACAAACACAGGCTTTCGCATGGTGGGCGCGCATACAGACTCTCCTAGTTTAAGACTAAAACCTAAAGCCGCGTATGAAAGTGACGGTCTACTGCGCATCGGCGTAGAAGTGTATGGCGGGCCGATTTTGGCAACATTTACCGACCGTGATTTAAGCATCGCAGGACGTGTGACGGTGCGCACCGAAACTGGCCATGACATCAAACTGCTCAAGTTTGATGACGCACTGATGCGCTTACCTAACTTGGCGATTCATATGAACCGCGAAGTGAATGAAAAAGGCCTTAAGCTAAACAAACAAACAGAACTACCCTTACTATTTGGTGAAAGCGAAGCTGGCATTGAGGCTGACCAACAGTTTTTAGCCTACATTGCTGAAGCGCTTAATATTGCCCCACAAGATATTCTCACGTTTGAATTTAATGTATTTGATACCCAAAAAGGCACATTCTGGGGTGCTCAGCAAGAATTCATCACAAACAGCCAACTGGACAACCTAGCCTCGTGTCACGCAGCGATTACCGCCCTGCTCAACACGACCAACCAAGAGACAAGCAACATCTGCGCACTATTTGACCATGAAGAAGTGGGCAGTGAGAGTGCGACAGGTGCAAGCGGTAGCTTCTTATCAGATGTGATTAACCGCATCACCACAAACATCGGCATGACTGAAGAAGACCGCTTACGTGCCTTAGCACAAAGCTTCTTTGTCAGCGCAGACATGGCGCATGCTTATCACCCTAATCATTCAGGCGCGTATGAACCATGTCACCATGTGATGGTAAACCAAGGCCCTGTGATTAAAACCAATGCAAACCAACGTTACGCAAGTAATGCAGACACTGCCGCACGCTTTATATCACTGTGTGAACGCGCCAATGTCCCATTTCAGCAATACGCACATCGTACCGATTTAGGTTGCGGCAGTACAATAGGGCCTATTTTGGCATCCGGCTTAGGCGTGGCAAGTGTGGATGTTGGCTCACCAATGTGGGCAATGCACAGTATTAGAGAAAGCGCTGGTGTGCTTGATCACTTCTATATGATAGAAGCGCTTCAAGCGTTGTTCAACAGCTAACGGTTTTTAACAGCTAAAATGATCATCAAAGTTCGTAGGCATTTGATTGACCACCAACATCTAAATGTTTACGATTGGCTAACATGTCACTCACACAGATATTACTTGTTAATTCAGCAAGCAGTACACTAAAGGACCTCATCCATGCTCAAGCAGCTTTTGCGCACTAAAATAATCAGCGCTCACTCAGATAGCGAGCTTAAAAAATGTTTATCAGCATTTGATTTAGCACTGTTAGGCATAGGCTGTGCAATTGGCACTGGTATTTTCGTATTAACAGGCATCGCTGCTGCAACACAATCAGGCCCAGCCGTTGTACTCTCATTTATTATCGCGGGGGTCGCATCTGGATTTGCTGCACTGGCTTATGCAGAGCTTGCGGCATCCGTTGGTGGCTCTGGTAGCGCCTACGGCTATAGCTATGTAGCATTTGGAGAATTTATCGCATGGATTATGGGATGGATTCTGCTACTAGAATATGGCGTTGGTGCTGCAGCTGTTGCCAATGGGTGGTCTGGCTACTTTATCAACACCCTCACTAACTTCAACATACACCTGCCTGAGGCAATGACCAAAGCGCCAGTCATGGGTGGCATCATCAACTTACCAGCGTTCTCTATTATTTGGGTACTCACGATTTTATTAATTATTGGCGTTAAAGAAAGTGCGCGCTTTAATAATATTATTGTCATTATTAAACTCTCAACCATCGCCATCTTTATTGCCTTAGCCTCAGCGCATATCAACACAGATAACTGGCAACCATTCATGCCATTTGGCTGGTTTAGCACATTAGAGAACGGCAAAAATATTGGTGTGCTAGCTGGCGCATCTTTAGTGTTCTTTGCCTATTTTGGCTTTGATGCGGTTTCTACCGCAGCAGAAGAGGCTAAAAACCCCCAGCGCGACTTACCCATAGGCCTGCTCAGCTCACTTGTGTTCTGCACGCTTGTGTATATTGTCGTGTCTGGCATGCTTACTGGTATCGTATCGTACACTGAGCTTAATGTATCATCACCAGTCGCCTATGCGCTCACCAGAATTGGCCATACTTGGTCATCCACCCTAGTCGCAACCGGTGTGCTTGCAGGCCTTATCACTGTGTTATTGGTACTACTTTACGGCTTAACACGTATTCTTTTTGCAATGAGTCGCGATGGCTTGATCTCACCTATTTTCTCAAAAGTTAACCCAGACCGTAAAACACCTACCCGCATTATTCTCATGTGTGGTTTTGTTGTGTCATTAGTGGCCGGCTTTATTCCTTTGGGCGAGTTAGCAGAAACTGTGAATATTGGCACGTTGGCAAGCTTTGTGATGGTATGTGTTGGCGTAATCGTTCTACGTATTCGTCAACCTAATTTACATCGCCCATTTAAAAACCCATGGAACCCATTAATCCCTGTGTTAGGCATCATTTCATGTGGCGCATTGATGAGCTTTCTACCAACGAGCACATGGATAAGATTCGGTTTATGGATAGTAGCGGGCATCGCCTTTTACTTTGCATATTCCATACGGCACAGTAAATTGAATTTGCTGCATCAATCACTTAAAGCATAAGTAGCCAGTGATTTAGACCATAAAAAAGCCAGCTTTTTGAGCTGGCTTTTTTATTACGCTTCAGGCTTGTGCTGGATTACAGTGACAATACCCATTGAACGATTGTTTTAATGTCAGCTTCTTTAACCTGACCACCCATTGCTGGCATCGGCATAGGGCCCCAAACGCCACTACCACCTTTTTTAACTTTTTCAACTAACTTTGCTTCAGCAGTTTTATCGCCTTTGTATTTTGCCGCAACATCTTTATATGCTGGACCTAATACTTTTTTCTCTACGGTATGACATGCTAAACAGCCACTTTTTTGTGCTAAAGCTTCAGCAGCTTTTGCATCTACTGCAGCGCCTGCTTGCGCAGTAAGCAACATAGAACCAGCAGTAGCGATTGTTAATAATAAAGCTTTCATGCTATCTCCTTGAATTAACGCTTAATAATAGTAGTTATAAATTTTACAACTCGCTTATCATACTGATAATTTAGTTTATGACAAGTGTGTTAAATCAAATGATTCATTAATAAATTACGACGCATCTAATTCAACAAATTTAAAGTAAATCGTAATACCTAGGATGCACTCAACGCTTTCAATATCAACTGCGTTGACAGCAGGATAAATTAAATCTAGCGGTAACCTTACAGCGCTTCTACACTGTACTCCACAGACATCGTATGCGTTCTGTTCGGGCTAATCACCACAGAGTTTTCTAATGCATTGGCGGTTTCTACACACACGGTTTTACGCCACTCTTCTGCATCGCCCATATCGCCCATCGCATGCGCTTTTTCAGCACCTGGGCTCCATACCACGGTAGTATCACTACCTGATTTACCTACACGGATCAATCGGTTATAAATGGGGTCATGAATTAAACAGTCTGAATTGTGATCCAAGTAAACACGGTCAAACTCACCATCAAACTTCAATACATTATGCTCAACATAACGTCTGTATTGACGCAACTTATCCGCATACAGGCAATCTTGCAGACCAGTTACTCGAATATTGCCTACATCACTCACATTTAGATAAGTGTGGAATGCTTCTCCAATTAAGAACGGGTGGTCAGACTTATTCGTCGTGGCTAAATCAATTTTCAACCGTTTACCAATCGTCACCATCATGGTCAGCACGTATGAGTAAGAAAGCTGTCTTTTCGCTTCTGGTGTTTCTATCATTTGCAACACAATGCGCGTTGCACCTGTTTCAGTTGAATCAACATCCACCAATTGCCATGGAATCACTCGTGCGAAACCGTGCGGACACAATGTGCTATCGGTTGGGTGAGCGCCAAACCAAGGCCAGCAAATCGGCACGCCACCACGGATAGAACGGCCTTTTACATAGCGGGCATGGTCAGAAAGCCAAAGCACTGGCTCTTTTTCTGTTTTTGGTTGCCATTGCATCACATGACCACCTTGCAACGCAATTTTAGCGGTTGCTAATGGGTTATCTATCTCTAAATATTGTAGACCTGTTTCATCTTCAGTCACGGTCACATGAGGGTGTAGCGTTGAGTATCCCTGCCCGTCCCGCTTTCTAAAGATATGGTCTTCTAGTGAATCTAATGTCATACATTACCTTATCAATTTGCCACTTTTTGGCCTTACTTAAAGGCTTAATTAAAAAGTGATTTTTAATCTTAATAAATTACTTCTCAATTTGAGAAACATCGCGCACTGCGCCACGCGCAGCACTTGTGCTCATTGCTGCGTATGCGCGCAATGCTGGTGAAACTGCTCTCACACGGTTAACTGGCTTCCAAGCATCTTTGCCTTTGTCTTCCATTTTTGCGCGACGGTGCGCCATCTCTTCATCACTAATCACAAGATGAATCGTACGGTTTGGAATATCAATTTCAATCGTGTCGTTTTCTTGCACCAAGCCGATTGCGCCGCCTTCAGCTGCTTCTGGTGAAGCATGGCCAATACTTAAGCCAGATGTACCGCCTGAAAAGCGTCCATCAGTGAGCAAAGCACAGTCTTTACCTAGACCTTTAGATTTTAAGTATGAAGTTGGGTACAGCATCTCTTGCATACCTGGTCCACCACGCGGACCTTCGTAGCGAATCACCACGACGTCACCCGCTACAATTTTATCGGCAAGAATCGCTTCTACTGAAGCGTCTTGGCTCTCAAAAATACGTGCACGGCCAGTAAATTTCAAAATGCTGTCATCCACACCCGCAGTTTTTACGATACAGCCATCTAACGCGATGTTGCCGTAGAGCACTGCCAAACCGCCATCTTGTGAGTAGGCATGTGCTTTATCACGAATACAGCCTTCGCTTCTGTCATCATCCAGCGTTGGGTAAAGCATGCTTTGAGAAAACGCGATGGTGGTTGAAATGCCGCCAGGCGCTGCACGGAAGAATTTCTTTACATCCTCATTTTGAGTGACTTTAATGTCCCACTCATTGAGCGCGTCACCCAAGCTTGGGCTATGTACCATTGGCGTGTCACGGTGAATCACACCAGCGCGATCAAGCTCGCCTAAAATACCCATCACGCCACCTGCACGGTGCACGTCTTCCATATGGTATTTAGCGGTTGCTGGCGCCACTTTACTTACGCATGGCACTTTACGTGAGATGCGGTCAATATCACTCATAGTGAAATCTAAACCAGCCTCATGCGCAGCAGCTAGCAAGTGCAATACTGTGTTGGTAGAGCCACCCATTGCCACGTCTAGGCTCATTGCGTTTTCAAATGCTTTCATATTGGCAATGCTACGTGGCAACACGGTGTAGTCATCTTGCTCATAATGGCGTTTTGCAAGGTCAACAATTAAGCGCCCCGCTTTTAGGAACAATTCTTTACGTGCGGCATGCGTGGCCAAGGTTGAACCATTGCCTGGCAAGCTCAAACCTAAAGCTTCGGTTAAACAGTTCATAGAGTTGGCGGTAAACATGCCAGAGCAAGAACCACAGGTAGGGCAAGCTGAACGCTCAATTGCGTCAGATTCCGCATCACTTACATTGCTATCTGCCGCTGCTACCATAGCATCTACTAAATCTAATTTGTGCGTAGTACCACCCCAGTTCACCTTACCAGCTTCCATTGGGCCGCCAGATACAAAGACGACTGGGATATTCAAACGTAGTGCCGCCATCAACATACCTGGGGTGATTTTGTCACAGTTTGAAATACACACGAGTGCATCCGCACAGTGCGCATTCACCATGTACTCAACGCTGTCTGCAATTAAATCGCGGCTAGGTAAGCTATACAGCATGCCGCCATGGCCCATGGCGATACCGTCATCGACGGCAATGGTATTAAATTCTTTGGCTACGCCACCCGCTTTTTCAATTTCACGGGCAACTAACTGCCCCATGTCTTTTAAATGCACGTGACCCGGCACAAACTGCGTGAACGAGTTAGCCACAGCAATAATTGGTTTATCAAAATCACCGTCTTTCATGCCAGTGGCACGCCATAGTGCGCGCGCACCCGCCATGTTACGGCCGTGAGTAGTGGTATGTGAACGATAAACTGGCATGATAAAAATCCGTAAAAAAGTGAATAAACAATAAAGTATGATTTTAGACTAGCTAGCGCAAACTAGCCAAAGAAAAGTGTAAGAAACGTATGATTTCATTACGCAAAAGTACTAAAACCAACCTAAAAACGTTATAAAGTATCTAAAGGGCTGCTCACACCGCGCCCGCCCTTATTCAGCACATGGGTATAAATCATCGTCGTGCTCACATCCGAATGTCCCAACAACTCTTGCACCGTGCGAATATCGTAACCGCCTTCGAGCAAATGTGTCGCAAAGCTATGGCGAAAAGTATGGGGGGTTGCTAACTTGGTCATCTCAGTCAAATTAACTGCCTTTTTAACCGCACGTTGCACGGTCTTTTCATCTACATGATGGCGCCGTACTTTGTTAGATTGCGGATCCACTGACAACTTAACGGACGGAAACACATATTGCCACGCCCAAGCACTGCCCCCGTTAGGGTATTTTCTATCTAATGCCATCGGCATAAATACATCGCCATAGCCAGCGCTTAAATCTTCGTTATGCAAAGCCTGCACTTTTAACAAATGTTGCTTTAACGGCTCAACCAAACTAACAGGTAACATGGTTATCCTATCTTTAAAGCCCTTACCCTCACGCACTAGAATCTCACGCCGCGCCAAATCAACATCTTTAACGCGTAAACGTAAGCACTCCATCACCCGCAAACCACTACCATAAAGCAAACTCGCAATTAACCACATCGAGCCATCCAACCGATTAAGCACCGCCTGCACCTCATCTTTTGCCAACACAACGGGCAAGCGTTTTGGCACCTTGGCCTGCGTGACATTATCTAACCACGGCAACTCAATACCTAACACCTCTTTGTATAAAAACAACAAAGCGCTTTTTGCTTGATTTTGCGTGCTTGCAGAAACATTGCGTGAAACCGCTAAAAAACTAAGAAAATCCTCCACCTCCACCGAGCCCATCTCTTTAGGATGACGCTTGCCATGGTGAAAAATATAGCGTTTAATCCAATCTAGATATGCCTGCTCTGTACGACGGCTATAATGTTTAACCCGAATACGCGCCACCACTTGATCTAACAGTTTTGGCTCGGCATTTACTGCAGGTGTGTTTTCCATATAAACTCACTAAAAAGTGGTGTAATAAAAATTAATTAACGGTTGATTTTATTATGTATTTAAAATATTACTATAGATTAGACACCTGCCCAACTAAAATTTTAGGGACGGATTTGGTGTCTACTTTACGTTAGGTTTATCAGGAGATATTATGAAAAAAACTTTAATTGCTTTAACTTTGGTTTTTGCATCACTTTCGGCTAATGCAGCAGAACATTGGTATCGAGTTGATTTAGACAAGTGTACGGGTGGCTGTACTTTCTACGGAAGTTCACCATTATCTGAAAACGAGTTTAAAGAGGCTCTGACTAAAGAACCCTTTATAAAACTGAGCAACTTGTTTTACGTAGAAAAAGATAAATTTAAAAAATGGGCTGATTGGGATGAAAAAGTAATTCCTGACATGACTATTCGCTCCTCAAATGTTATTTTATTCATGGAGTATAAAAAAGGACCCTTTGAAAAATAAACCTAACCCATCATTTAAGCGGGACGCCTAACGGCGCCCCTTAATTCAAACGTTAGGCAAAAGGAGTAATAATTGGATTTGCAAAGCACAACAATAAAATTAGCTCACCCAGGTAAGCGATTTCAAGGTCAATTTATTGATGGTTTAATCGCCTATATATTGGGTATTATTGCTTTTTACCTATTACATACAATCATCGGTAAAGATGCTTCTTTTCTTGTAGCAGTCATAATTGCTCTAGCTTATTTTCTCTTTTCAGACGCACTACCGAATGGTCAAAGCATCGGAAAAAAACTCTTGAAAATAAAGGTCGTTAATAAAGAAACAATGCAACCATGTTCATTGGTTCAGTCACTTTTAAGAAATATTACCTTTCCGCTTGGTATTTTTGATTGGGTGTTTATCTTTTTTGGCTCACACCGTAGGCTAGGTGACTTCATGGCATCTACTATTGTAGTAAAAATGTAATGTACATCTTGCCTAACCCACCATTCAAGCGGGACGCCTAACGGCGCCCCTTAATTCAAACGTTAGGTAACTTGATGCACAACACAATATTATTTACTAGACTCAGCGTTGTGCTACTGATGTTGTTTGTGGTGCTCTGCATATTAGTAAAATTATCAAAGTCCATTTTTTATGGTTCTTCTTCAGTCATGTTCCTCTTGATAGCCATAGACTCTTTTATAGTTTGCTTTCGCCCTAGTTTAGCAACTGTAGGTTATAACAACAATGCATTAGCACACATCATAAACATTTCCCCTCTAAGCAATTGGACTCGTGGGACGAGTCAACTTTTTTTCATGGGTTTACTGAGTAGTGTATTGGCCATCGCGGCTTTTACAAAAGCATTAGGGTATTGGTAATGCAGTATTTACCTAACCCATCATTCAAGCGGGACTGGCTAAAGCCAGCCCCTTAATTCAAACGTTAGGCATTCATGTTTAAGTATCAGGACGGTTCGGATATTTTGATTGGCGATTCTGTGCTTTTTGAGAACGGAAAAACAAATGGTATCGTTGAGCTAATTGTAGTTTCTGAAGAAGAGATGAAAAACATTAATGTTAATGAGGCTGGCATTATGGTGAAATCTCAACCTTTTGGTTTAGCCTATTTAAGTGAGTATTGGTTAAAAAATGACCCATTGTTATTTGTATCACATGCGCCAGCCTAACCCATCATTCAAGCGGGACGCCTAACGGCGCCCCTTAATTCAAACGTTAGAGCTAAATACGTAATGTCGAAACTAGGTCTTTCTTTTATTGCGCTTTATGTTGCAATTTCAGCAACAGTTGTTAGCCTTGCTATTCAATCGACTACTCACTTTAACAATTTAGCAGTTGCTCTTTATTTTCCTGTAGCTTTCGTGCCACGAGAGCTTTCTCCTTCCATTCCAAAAGCAAACTATGATTTATATTCGGGTAAAGAACGCTTTTTAATTGACCTTGCCTTAAGCTACCCTTTAGGCATGGCGTTTATGTGCGTGTTTCTTTATGCTTTAGGTTGGTCCATAAGCAACGCATTTAAAACAAACACTAAGTTTGGTTATAAATTCACAGCTATTTTACTTACCAGCTATGCTGTAGGTTGTTTTGTTTTTAGCAAATGGTTTATTTTATCCTGGCCGTTATTCATCGTTGCTGGTTGTTTTGCCAGTTGGCGCACATCAACTAAATTAGCTCTAACCCATCATTCAAGCGGGACTGGCTAAAGCCAGCCCCTTAATTCAAACGTTAGGCAGTAAATGAAAATCTCAATTAAATTTCTGCTAGTTGTCCTAGCCATGACGTTTACCTTACCTGCATACGCTTCTGACTTTACACCACTGATAGTTTTTTTCTTCGTCTTAGCGATAGTGGTTTTTCTTATTACTTTTATCCCAATATATAAATTTACATCGAGAATGCCTAATCAATGGCCTAAACAATTAATACGTAGCTTAGCTTTTAGTATCTTTTGGGCTCCGTTCCCAACAGAAGGCTATCAAAACTGGTGGCCAGCTTGCATAGCTGTTTTTGACTTTTCTTTACTCCCAAAAGCTATCATTGCCGCTGTAATAGTCACCATAATTTTGTTTTTTCTAATACGAATACCAGCTATTGATTATGATAATAAAAATGCCTAACACATCATTCAAGCGAGATAATCAAATCACTCCACTTACTCAATAGCCACATGGCTTAGTTTACCTTTGTTTACAATGTTTCTCTGTTGCCAGTATTTCCCATGCTTAAGGTTTATTGTATCCTTTGGCGGGACTGGCTAAAGCCAGCCCCTTAATTCAAACGTTAGCCAATCAACTCAACACAGGAATTGCATATGTTTCTACATGTAATCAAAATTTTTATTTTTAGCCTTCTAATGACTGCATTCTCTGTTCATGCGGAAGAATTTACTCATGGTGCAAAAGAGCTTTTTCAAGAATTTTCAACTTGTCAAACAAGTGCTTTTGAATTCATCTCAAAAAACAAAGAAAATTACTTATCACTAGGTAAATTTAAGGAAATTTCCAGTGGCGGCGAATGGTTTGATACAAAACAGCTAAACAAAGATTCTAGTGATGAAATTTACCAGTTTGATAAACCAATAAAAATAGCAGGGCTAACAGCGGTTGCCGTTGGATATTCTTTTTTTAAAGGTGACGGAAAAGGCTATAGCGGTGGAGACGCAACATATTGGGGATTTTATTTTTCAGAATCTCCTAATCAAGTTTTTCTGGCTTTACGTAAGTACTACCCATCCGTTGCAGCGATGGTATTTTTAGGCGATAACTATGTAAACATGAAGGTTCTTCAGAGAGATGGAGATAAAGTTTATGACCAAGGCTCAATAATTGAGTCTGATACAACTCAAAATGGTGCTAAATCCTATTTTAACTGCTCAATCCAATACAAAATATTGGAGAAAAGTAATACACAGAAACCGATGTCAAAAGAAGATGAATTATTATTGAATGATCTTATCAAATTAGAAAAGAGCGATCTATTAAAATTATGCTTTGAAGATGCATCAAAGAAATCCACCGCTGATATTCACAAAGCAGGAATGGCATGTTCTGCATTAAATAAGAAACGATAACAATCATGGCTAACCAAACAGTCGAGTCGGACGCTGCGCATAAAACCGCGCAGCGCCGCTCGCCTTTACGTTGGGCATTTTCATGATTTTGCGTTATTCATTGCTTATAATCATATTTGTTTTTGTTGTTCCCGCTACCCACGGGGAAGAAAATGAAGCAGAGGCTCGTTGGGATAAATGCGAAGCTAATGTTTTTGCCCCACAAGAGGAAGTCGGCGTTGCTGGCGGCGCGGCAACAGTACTCGTCGAATGCGGAGAAAGACCAGTTGTAAAAACTACAAAAGGGTATCGTCTATTGTTATCTGATTGCAACTGGCTATACAATCAACCACTTCATGAATGCAAAGAACCAATAAGTAAAAATTCCTGCAAAACAAACGATGACATGGACATGTTCTCAATGTCGTCTTGGCGTGGCATGTTTGATATTTCTAATAAGGTATTTAATAAACAAGAGTTCTTTAAACTTTGCAGGCAAACCTGTTTATCAAAAATCACTACTCCTGACAGAGCAACCTTTGGAAAAATGATCTGCGGTGAATAACAGCGCTACGCCCAACCCATCCATCAAGCGGGACGCGCTTTAGCGTGCCCCTTAATTCAAACGTTAGCGGTCATTTTCCCAAATATGAAGATTATGTGTACCCTTGTATTGCTTTTAAACTTATCGGTTGCGCTTGCAGGTAACAATCCTCCAGTTTGGATTTTTGGAAAATACGAAAACAACCACACGATCTACACAAATTGCAACTCAGAATTACAAGACGCTCCATGCTCCTGCGGCAACGGCACGTTTGCTGACGAGAACGGGTTTTGCTACAGCGACATAATTGATACATTGCTAATCAAAAGACATCAAGGAGAATACGACTCTTTAAGCGTAGAGCTAAACTCTTTGGGGGCAAATGCACATACATGCAGCTATGAAGGAACTGGGAATTGGGAAGAATATGCAGATAGGGCAGTAGCCAATAGTGATATAAAAGATATTGACGAAAATTGCAGTATCGCATTAATTTTTAAGAAAAATCTTGTTTATCTTGTCACAAGAACAGAACAGTCGTGCCGAAACTTTTGTGGCATGAGGACTGGTATGGACGGGATTATTTTCAAAAAAGCACCAACCCATCAATCCAACGGACGCGCTAACGGCGCTCCTTAATTCAAACGTTAGTCATCAGCATCAAGGAATGTCATGGGTAAGCAATACGAAGCACTCTCTGAACGATTGATTGAGTTCATTGCGGAGCAGAAAATATTTTTCGTGGGCACTGCTACGTCAGATAGTCGAGTTAATGTTTCTCCCAAAGGAATGGATTCTTTTCGGGTGTTAAACAATCATCGAGTAATTTGGCTCAACGTAACGGGGAGTGGCAATGAAACATCCGCTCACGTTCAGCTAAATCCACGCATGACTATTATGTTTTGTGCATTTGATGGCCCGCCTCTTATTCTTCGTCTTTACGGATCGGCTAGAGTTGTCCACATAAAAGATGATGATTGGAATGATCTTTTTTCTCATTTCAATCCCTTGCCTGGCGCACGCCAGATATTTGATCTATCCATCGAATTGGTACAAACTTCTTGTGGAATGGCTGTGCCGCGTTACGACCATATAGAAGGCAGAGAGCTGCTTTCGGATTGGGCTAAGAAAAAAGGTGAGGACGGCCTGATGGCGTATTGGGAAGATAAGAATCAATCAAGCATTGACAACATTCCTACTCACATCATTGCAAAAAATATCTAACCCCTCGTTTAGGCAGGACTGGCTAAGAGAGTAATTGGAAATGAAACCTAGCATTACCGTCATCACGATTGGTGTTAACGACCTTGAGGAGTCCCTGCGCTTTTATCGAGAAGGGCTTGGATTTCCTACAGAAGGTATTATTGGTAAAGAGTTTGAGTATGGTGCGGTTGTTTTCATTCAACTCCAAGGTGGATTGCGTCTAGCCCTCTGGCCAAGAAAAAGCATCTCACATGACTCAGGCCTGCCAGTTGCGCCAGCTAGTTCAACTAAAATGACGCTAGGGCACAACGTCTCTTCAAAGGCAGAAGTTGATGCAGTGATGGAGCAAGCAAAATCAGCAGGTGCTATTATTGTTAAGTCTGCTCATGATACATTTTGGGGTGGGTATTCCGGATATTTTCAAGACCCAGATGGTCATCTTTGGGAGGTTGTATGGAATCCACAGTGGAAAGAGTAACTGTCAGGCATAATCTATCATTAAAGCTGGGGCCGGCTAAAGCCCACTAATTCAAACCTTAGGCAAATAAAATGTATCAGTTAAAATTTGTATTTATCGGATTATTGATTTCTAGTTTATCTTCTATTGCACAAGCGTCAGAGGCGTATATTGGTCAGTTTCTATACAAGTACAAAGGTGGCAACACCTATAGAGTGACCGTCAATGATAATAAAACCATGCAATGGGCGTGTGTTGAAGGCTCAGAAAAAGGTGCCAATGGAGAAGAAAAACCTCAGCGCTTTAAGCTTGCTGACAAGGTTTACTTTGCTACTTGGGTAGAAAAAACAGGCATCAATGTCTCTCAGGCGATTGACTTAAAAAACATGAAAGTCTATTCAACCATTGATGGCAAAGAACGTTACGTTCTTGAGGGCAACATTGTTCGTGAAAAGTAAATTTGATTTACTTAATCCAGAGTTCCGGCATAGCACTTAAATAGTGCGTCTTAATTCAAACCTTAGGTATATCTAGATATATGGCTTTAGAAATTGAAAGAAAATTCTTAGTGATTGGAAACGAGTGGCAGCTTGCTGCTGGCGTTAAATTTAGCCAAGGCTATCTGAATCGAGATAAAAACCGAACCGTACGAGTTAGAGTTGCAGGCGAACAAGGTTTTCTTACCATTAAAGGCGCAACGCATGGCGCTACCCGAACCGAATTTGAATATGAAATTCCACTAGCTGATGCAGAAAGTCTTTTGGATTTGTGCGAACGACCAATTATCCAGAAAATAAGACGTATATGCGACTACAAAGGGTTTAAATGGGAAGTAGACGAATTTCAAGGTGAAAATTCAGGACTAGTTGTTGCTGAAATTGAGTTGCAAAGTGAAACGCAATCATTTGAAAAACCCAGCTGGATTGGTAAAGAAGTGACTGATGACCCTCGCTATTACAACTCGAATCTGGCGCAACACCCTTATACAACGTGGGTTAAATAACGCGGATTAAATAACGTACATTAAATAAAGATACACCTAACCCATTATTCAAACATTAGTGATTAAAAGGCATTTATGCAAAAATGGATTTTTCTTGTTATTGCAATTATTAGCGAAGTCATCGCGACTTCCGCATTAAAGTCCTCCGCAGGATTTACGCGCTTATGGCCATCAATCATTGTAATTACCGGCTACGCATCCGCATTTTATTTCTTATCTTTAACGCTAAATGTGATTCCAATTGGTATTGCCTATGCCATATGGTCAGGGGTTGGCGTCGCGCTAATCGCACTCATCTCATGGTTATATTTCCAACAACCGTTAGATTTTCCGGCTGTTATTGGTTTACTGCTCATTGTAGCTGGCGTAATCGTCATCAATGTATTCTCAAAATCAGTATCGCATTGATACATGCGCTACTTAGCTGGATATGCAGCCATTTAGGTCATACATCATGCACTTTAACCTTTACTCAACAGCACTCATTACCGTAGCTTGCCTACTGAACGCCTGTTCTATTGGCGATACGATTAGTCCTAGTGCCAAAACACCATTACATCAAGTGCAGATATCAGCGCAAAATGACGCAAATGCAGGCTCCGCCACTGCCGTAGACATCGTACTAATTTATGACCATCATCTAACAGCACTACTCCCAAACAACTCGCAAGCATGGTTCGCTAATAAATCGGCACTTTTGACCAATCTTGGGCATGGGATTAAGGTCGTTAGCCTCCAAATACCCCCATCGACCGCATCAACAGCTATCGCTCTGCCACAAGACGTCTCAAGAGCAATCAGGATTGTTAGCTATGCAAATTACTTAGCCTCTAATGCAGAGACTATTGGTAACCTTAGCGCAAGCAAGTGTGTGCATATTGTGTTGCAGCAAAATAGCGTCACCTATGCAGCGTGCGCTTGATTAGATACGATCAAATCAAGAAATTACCATTCATAAAATCGCGATTGAATCATTTCTAGCCCCAAGTTTAAGCGGCTATCGAAGTTAGCTCCATGCAACTAAGTCGTTGTGAAGTATCAAAACTTAGGTAAAATCACACCTCTATTCAATTGATGTTAGTTCACATGTTTGTTCACCCGCAGTTTGACCCTATTGCCATTCACCTTGGATCTTTTGGCATCCATTGGTATGGCTTAATGTATTTGCTTGGATTTTTGGCATTTTTGGCCTTAGGCAAGTATCAAATTAACCACCGAAAATGGCATGGTTGGACAAACCAAATGCTTGATGACGCACTGTTTTTTGGTGCGTTAGGGGTGATTCTTGGTGGGCGCTTAGGCTATGTATTGTTTTATCAATTAAGCTATTTTACTGAGCACCCAACAGAGATTTTTGCAGTATGGCAAGGCGGCATGAGCTTTCACGGTGGTTTTTTAGGCGTACTGGTGGCGATGTGGCTTTTTGGCAGAAAGTATCCACAAAACTGGCTTAAAACAATGGATTTTGTTGCGCCATTAGTACCTATTGGTTTAGGTGCTGGCCGTATGGGTAATTTTATCAATGCAGAGCTATGGGGCAGAGTCACCAATAGTCAATTTGGAATGATTTTCCCTAAAGTTGACGACGCATTACGCCACCCTTCTCAGCTTTATGAATTTGCATTGGAAGGTGTTTTGCTGTTCTTAATTCTTTGGATATATTCCGCAAAGCCGCGAGCAACAGGCACGATCTCAGCACTATTCTTGATAGGTTATGGTAGCTTTAGATTTATCGTAGAGTACACACGTGAGCCAGATGATTACCTAGGCTTGCTATCCATGGGCTTAAGCATGGGGCAATGGCTAAGTTTACCTATGGTTTTAATTGGCGTGGTCATGTTTGTCTTTTGCAATAAAAGACGTGCGTTTTAATTATTGCTAGGCGTCAAACACTCATGGCTCAATACTTTATTGAACCATCAAATCATGGGTGTACCTAGTTGCTATTTGCAATACTTAAGGTACATTCATTTTTAACATCAGCTTTCTTCATTTGCTCACATTGGGTTAATTAACAATTGTTAACTTGGCTAACGCTATCATTGGGCTTATTATTTGACGGGTCATCTATCTGTTAATTTAAGGAGTGCCATGATTAAGAAATTTCTAAAGCATGTGTTTTTTAGGAACCATCAAGCGGCCAACACACCACCTGTTAACCCTGAACTCATTATCACCCATAACAGCCACTCAAAATCAGACTTTGAAGTGACTGAGCTAAGTTATGATGAGTATGTGGAATATGCAGGGCCGGAACGCAGAATGGCAACGGCACAAGTGGATGAGGATCGCAGACGTTCGTATTAAATACTGATGGAAACAGTCAGGCCAGTATTAAACGTTTTTCATTAGTTAATGTTAAAACTGTTTTACACGATGGTTAGCTTTATGCCTAGTGACCGCATTAGATCTGAGTTTTGCATGCTTAGTGATTTTCCCATGTGTACGCTCACGCCATAACTTGAATGAGCTGTGCTTCAAATGAGCGCGCATCAGCTTAATGACACCATCTTGATTCAAACCAAACTGAAATGCAATTGCTTCAAAAGGTGTGCGGTCTTCCCAAGCCATTTCAATGACACGAGAAGCCTGTGCCTCATCTAGAGGCTTTGTAACAATCGCGCCTAACAGCACCGATTAATGCCTTTCCATTTACTATCTTGCCATAGTTTAAAAAACGCCTTGCGTGACAGTGCAGGCGGAGTATCTACCGTTGCTTGGTGAAATTCAGCATGGTGTTTCAAGTACTGTTCATACGCGTCATCACCCGAAACATGACGGACAAAACACCATAGCTTTTTGAACATATTGAACATTTTTGTCTTTCTAATCTCGTACCCAATTCTCTACTAAGCGACTTGGCTCATGCGGTACTTCAGAGAGTTTCAACACTGGCTTTCCGCCCAAATAACGCAGACATAACCGAACCATATCCAGTATCACCACCCAAAGTACAACAATAAAAAATAAAGTTAAATAAGCATCTAAATGCTGGTTAAATATCAATTGCTGCGCAACTGCCGCTTTATCAGCAGGTAGTAGTCCAGCAGCTAATTTGGCGGACATATCATTGGCTGCTGCAAAAAAGCCCACCCGCACATCCGCACTAAAGATCTTTTCATAAGCAGCAGTCGTCGTAATCGTCACCAGCCAAACTAACGGCACCCCAGTCACCCAAGCGTATCGCAACTTACCAGATTTAACCAAAATACCAGTCGCTACACATAAGGCAATGGCTGCAAGCATTTGGTTCGCTATCCCAAACAATGGCCATAAAATATTGACACCCCCATTGGGATCAATCACGCCTATGTATAAAAAGTAGCCCCACCCTGCCACCACAATACTACTAGTTAATATCACAGAAGGGGTATATGAGGTTTCACCCAGCTTTTTATTAAAGTTGCCTAATAAATCTTGCAACATAAACCGGCCGACCCGCGTACCTGCATCCAGCGTGGTAAGAATGAATATCGCCTCAAACATAATGGCAAAGTGATACCAAAGTGCTAATAACTCTTTACCGAAGGCACTGCCAAAAATGCTCGCCATACCCACCGCTAAGCTTGGCGCACCGCCAGTACGAGAAAACAAAGTCGTTTCGCCCATATCACTGGCAAGCTGTTGCATTTGCTCTACCGTCACCGCAAAACCCCAGCTGTTGATTTTGGCAACTGCATCAACAGCCTCTTTACCAACTACGCCTGCAGGGCTATTAATGGCAAAAAATACGCCTGGGTCTAATACGGTCGCGGCAATCATTGCCATGATGGCAACAAAGCTTTCAAGCAACATGCCACCGTAACCAATCATACGAATATCGCGTTCATTGCCTAATAGCTTTGGCGTAGTGCCTGAGGCAATTAATGCGTGAAATCCGGAAATGGCGCCACAAGCAATCGTAATAAAGACAAAAGGAAACAGTTTTCCGCCAAAAATTGGTCCGGTTCCATCCACAAATTGTGTGACCGCTGGCATATGAATCTCTGGGCGCAAGATCACAATGGCAACTGCTAGCAAGATGATGGTACCAAGCTTCATAAAGGTAGAAAGGTAATCACGCGGTGCCAATAATAGCCACACAGGCAATACGGCCGCAGCAAAACCATACAGAATAATGGCATAAGCTAAAGGTAGGCCATCATGGTCAAACAGTGGGCGCAACGTTTCATGATGATCAACCCAGCCCCCTAGCACGACCGAAAGCAACAATAGCACCACGCCGATAATAGAAGCTTCTAATACTCTACCGGGACGAATATTACGCATATAAACACCAACAATCATCGCAATCGGTATGGTTGCAGCCACCGTTGAAGTTGCCCAAGGGCTATGCTTCATGGCATTGACCACGACCAAGCCAAGTACCGCAATTAAGATAATCATGATTAAAAATGTACCGATAAGCGCAGCACTGCCGCCTACCATGCCAATTTCATCTCGTGCCATTTGCCCCAAGCTACGCCCATTGCGCCGCGTAGAGAAAAACAAGGTGACCATATCTTGTACCGCACCGCCCAATACGGCACCAATCAAAATCCACAAAGTACCCGGTAGATAACCAAACTGTGCGGCGAGTGTTGGTCCGATTAGGGGGCCAGGGCCTGCAATTGCAGCAAAATGGTGGCCAAACACCACCCACTTATTGGTCGGCACAAAATCTCGGCCATTATCTAAGCGCTCAGCTGGTGTGGCCCGCGTTTCATCAATTACCAGCACCTTTGCAGCAATCCAAGCCGCATAAAAGCGGTAAGCTATCGCATAGATACATACTGCAGCAGTAATCAACCATAATGCATTAATGCTTTCCCCACGATTCAGTGCAATACCTGCCACAGCGAATGCACCTAGCATTGCCACCGCGATCCAAAGAATTGTTTTTATATGTTGATTCATGATGTAATTAAACGTTTTGATTTAAATTTTTGGGATTGATAGCAGTATAAAGCACATAGGCTTATCACTACCACCTAAAATGTTGGAACTAATTGTTTTAACTGAACTTTGTTCACAAAACATGCTGATGTAATGACACCAGCAGGCTATATCGTCAGTAACATTCAACACCAGCGATATTGCTTAATAAAGTGAGTGCTAAAACAGCCACCAGCCAAGCCAAAGTGCAGACACCTGCATCACTAGTCCTAATGTCACTTGTTGAAAAAACAGCCGTCCGCCAGTCACAGCCGCTGTCACCACTTTAGAGATGGCATTGACTGAAAAAGCAACTAATATTGGCACCGCGGCATTTGCAGCAGTAATTTTACTACTCGCGGCCAAAGATGCTACCGAAATAGTAGACGCATGAACATCTGCTAATCCAGCCACTGCAGATGCGACGACCAACCCAGCTTGCCCAAACCACGCTTTAAGCGCTGCTGATGCAATCAACACGACAGCAATCACAACAGCAAGCGTCAGCGCGGTTTTAACACTAAATGATCTGCTGTGCCTGCTTAGCTCTTCGCTCTGCTGATTAAATGAATTCAACGTCACCACAAGCCCATATAGCGCGATTGATACCCCCCCAAACAATAAGGGCATTGTTAATGCATGCAAAGTAGGTGGGTGAATGGCCGCCAGCAACATCGCCAATTGAAGCACTGTCGATAAACTTGATAAAGTAGCACCGGCGACCGCAGTGCCTATTAAGTCAGGTGTTTTTTTGACGCGTGCACCCATCGCACCAATGGTAGCAATACTGGAAATAAAGCCCGACACCAAACCAACCAAAGGCAAACCCGTGCGGCTACCCAGTAAACGCAATGCTAAGTGCCCAAGTGCGCCAATAAACATGACTAATATCACGATTAACCATAAATTACGCGGGTTAACAGCATCAAATGGCCCCACCAAAGCATTGGGTACCAAAGGTAAAACTATCAAGGTAGCCGCGGCAAGAATCAAGAAGTCTATCATTTCATCTTTAGTGACAACGCCTCGCACAAAGCCATGAATAGGCTGTTTTGCGGCAAGCAATATCGCAGCGGCAACAGCCAAGCTAGCCGCCATTGAAGGGGTAGTCATCGCCAAGCCTCCCAAAATCACAGTAAAAACAAGGCTAATCTCTGTCGTTAATCCGGGGTCTTCATCTTTTCTCGTAAAATACGCTGTTGCCACAAAAACAGTCACACAGATAATGGAAACAACGAGCAGCCAGAAATCAACCGATGTACTAACCGCGCCAAGTAAAGATGCAATCGTAAAGGTGCGCACGCCTGCAATCGTTCTATCGCCGCGATCACCCTTACTACGTTCACGCTCTGCCCCAATCAACAAACCGATACCTAAGGCAACCGCTAAATTCAACCAGTGCGCATTATCAATTAACATACACCTTTTCCAATCATTAACTTTTAGCTTTTTTGTTTACAGCAAACCACGTTCAGCAAACGAAAGTGTTTGGTTACCAGCCACAATAAAATGATCTAACACACGCACATCGACCAACGCCAACGCTTGCTTCAACTGTTGTGTTAGCAGTTCATCCGCAGCACTCTGTTGTGCAACACCTGAAGGGTGGTTATGCGCAAAATTAACACTTGCGGCGTTATGATGAATCGCGCGCTTCACCACTTCCCTTGGGTAAACGCTAGTTTGGGTAAGCGTACCGCTAAATAACTCCTCGGCAGCGTGCAAGCGATTTTGCGCATCTAAAAACAATACCATAAAGACTTCTCGCGTGAGTGCACCTAATTTAAGCACTAAATAATCGCGCACCTGTTGTGGCGACTGAAATACATCGCGTTGCTGCAATTGTTCACTCAACGCGCGACGACTCATTTCAAATATCGCCTGTAATTGCACATATTTACTGCTTCCAATCCCATGTACCTGGCTTAGCTCTCGCTCACTCGCCGCAAAGATACCATTAAGACTACCAAACTGGCTGAGTAAGTCACGCGCCAAATCTACGGCACTTTTACCTGTCACGCCTACACGCAAGAAAATCGCTAACAATTCTGCATCAGATAAAGCATCAGCCCCTAATTCGATTAACTTCTCTCTAGGTCGCTCACTTGCAGGCCAGTCAGTTATCGCCACTTAATACCCCTCTTCTTTATATTTGTGTGCAGATTTAATCTTATCAACGCTTACCATCGCTGCACTCTTTGCTAACATCTTCAGGTGATGGCTAAGGGTGGTTAACGTAACCATCCAATTTCACGTGCACTCTTTTCCCCAATCACAGTATGCTTCAAGCTTTTGGGAATATCTGCCTCGGTTTCATTTTGGGGGATACGGCCGCCCATGAGCTCAGCAAAGTTTTGTGGATATAGTGGCATTTTATCTGGCTCAGCATACCCATCAGGATAAACAGGTAAAGTATTCTGCAAATCGTACTTATCCGTTGCATTCAAGGTATGCAACAACTCATGTGCGGTGACCACCAAGTTCTTTTTTGCATAGGCAGGGCTAGCAAACAAATTCACACGGCCGATTCGCCCTTTATTCAGTGCAGTCGAATGCCCCAATACCCTGTTATTTTCAGGATCGTGATAAAGCAAATACAAACGTATATCAGGCCTGATATTCACCTTAGGGCTATTTTGCCAAGCAAAGAATCTAAATTTTAAACTCCATATCATCGTGCTTAATATGCTGCCATTTCCAGGTGGCTCTGGCGGCAGTTCATCCACCACTGCGCCCAATTGCACTTCTATCGGTCGTCGTAAACCTACCCCATAGGACGTAGCTTCTTCTGCAAAATACTCCGCCATCGGTTCAAAATCATCACGGCTCAACGTGCGTAAGTAAGCGCCAACTTTGTCGCTGCCATCTGCATTGATTGGATAAATGGCGACATAAAAATTATGCTTCCAAGCCATGTCAGCTTTATCCAACCAGACCTCTTGCACGACTGTTGCCAAAATTAACAACAGAATAATAATTCGGAATTTACGCCACATTGTGTATTAGGTCACATGAATGTTATTGGTTTTATATGATATCTACTATAAAACATTTTCTTTCGTTTCAATTAAGCATAAAGAATATTTTATACAAAACAATGTTCGTATTAGAATGAAAGACTTACATCAATGACCAGCATTATGCAAAATAAAAAATCAATCGTATTGGGAATCACCGGAGGAATCGCCGCCTACAAAGCAGCCGAACTCGTACGCCTGTTAATAAAAAATAATATTGATGTGCAAGTCGTTATGACACAAGCCGCTTGCCAGTTTATTTCAACCGTCACGATGCAAGCCTTATCCGGTAAACCCGTATTCACAGACATGTGGGACGCATCCATTCCTAATGGCATGCCACACATTGAACTAAGCCGCGCAGCCGATGCAATCGTCATTGCACCAGCAAGTGCTGACTTTATTGCAAAACTCGTACACGGTCGTGCTGATGATTTACTTTCCACCCTATGCCTAGCGAGAGACTGTGAATTACTGGTCGCGCCCGCCATGAATAAACAAATGTGGGAAAACCCTGCCACCCAGCGCAATATCGCTCAACTAGTCAGCGATGGCATCCACATACTTGGGCCAGATAGCGGTGAACAAGCGTGTGGCGAGGTTGGCTTAGGCCGTATGCTAGAAGCAGAAGACTTACACTATTTAATCGCAGCGCATTTCCAACCAAAACGACTAAAAGGTAAAAAAATACTGATTA
Source organism: Methylotenera sp. L2L1 (assembly GCF_000744605.1). Taxonomy (NCBI): domain Bacteria; kingdom Pseudomonadati; phylum Pseudomonadota; class Betaproteobacteria; order Nitrosomonadales; family Methylophilaceae; genus Methylotenera; species Methylotenera sp. L2L1. Next base: position 1,265,575 of record NZ_JQMG01000001.1, on the reverse strand, counting down.
CGGCTGGCGCTACCTTAGAAATGATAGACCCTGTACGTGCCATTACAAATTTAAGCTCTGGGAAGATGGGGTACGCCATCGCGCAAGCGGCGTTTGAAATGGGAGCAGACGTCACACTAGTCAGTGGCGCAACAGCACTTAACCCGCCAACAGGTGTGCGTAATATTGCAGCAACATCCGCAGGCGCTATGTATCAAAGCGTGATGCAAAACATCGCAAACCAAGACATTTTTATTGGTGTCGCAGCGGTTGCAGACTACAGCCCAATCAACTCTCAGCCACAAAAAATTAAGAAAAGTGAGCAGTCACTGTCACTAGCGCTCAAACTCAACAAAGATATACTAGCAGAAGTCGCCAGCTTACCTAATCCGCCATTCTGTGTGGGCTTTGCCGCCGAAACCGAAAACCTATTGGCGTTTGCAGAAGCAAAACGGCAAAAGAAAAAACTTCCTTTAATTGTCGCCAACCTAACTAGCGACGCAATGGGCGGCGACAATAACAAAGTAACTCTTCTAGACGACAGCGGCACGCACTCAATTGAGCCAGCCGCCAAAATAGAAGTAGCAAGATCAATATTGAAGCATGTCGCTGACATGCTTCAAATTAAATAACCTCGCATTTAAATACCTCCCATCAGTAGCGCAGTTTGACCTGTATCAAACTGCGCTACTGATATCAAAAAACTCATGAAAATCATGATTCTATTATGCAAGTTAGCGATTAAAATCGCACCCAATACTTATCAATAGATTAATCAGCTAAGGTCTACCATGTCGCACACCAACACGTTCCCAATCAAATTACTTTCGCTAGCCGTCATTAGCACCCTCGGCATTAGCCACCACGTCCGCGCAGAAGAGGCTATCACACACAAAATCACCACCTCACCAGTCGTAGTGACCGCAACTCGTGTAGAGCAAAATAGCTTCGATCTACCAGTTGCAATCGATGTGGTCGAAAGTAAAGACCTTCATGATGGTCAATTACAAATGACGCTTTCTGAAAGCTTAATTAGGGTGCCAGGCATCACAGCACAAAATCGTACAAACCAGTCACAAGATCCTCAAATATCCAGCCGCGGCTTTGGCTCTCGCTCTAGCTTTGGTGTACGCGGCGTACGTGTTTATGTAGACGGCATCCCTTTGACTATGCCTGATGGCCAAGGCCAGCCAGGTGTAGTGGATTTATCAATGGTAAAAAGTGTAGAAGTAATGCGAGGACCTTTTTCAGCACTCTACGGAAACTCTTCGGGCGGTGTTATCCAAATGCTAACAAAAGATGCGCCAAAAACTACCGAGATTGATGGCACTGCGATGTTTGGTAGCTACGGTACCAAAAGACAAATTCTTGAAGCAGCTGGTACAGCAGAAAAGATTGAATATATTGTAAATACGTCCAACTTTGAAACTGACGGCTATCGTGATTTCAGTTCAGGCAAGAAACAACAAGCCACAGCAAAGTTCAAAATTAATATTAGTGACGATACAAAACTAACAACTTTAGTAAACTGGTTCGAGCAAGAAGCCCAAGACCCTATTGGCTTAGATAGAGCAAGAGCTTTCAATAGTAGCACCCGAGATGACGTCGTTCCTGCAGCTAAATTTGCTAACACCAGTGTCAAAAGAGATCATACGCAGATTGGCTTTAACTTTGAACATGCATTCAATCAGAACAATAAAATCTCTCTGATACCATACGTAGGCAATCGCAAGAATGCGCAAATTTTAACAACCACACCAACAGCAACTTCTCGAGGCGCCACGAGTGCACGCTTAAGCGAAATCGACCGTGAGTTTTATGGCATGGATGCTCGCTGGGATAACAATGGCATGCTAGCTCATATGCCATACAACTTTACCCTTGGTCTTACTTATGGTGAATCAAAAGATAATCGTTTAGACACGAATATTTTAAGCCTCGGAGCTACTGTTAGCACCCCCAACCGCAACGAAGCTAACATTTCCAAGAATTTTGACCAGTACATTCAAGGTCGACTGGCTGTCACTGAAAAGTTAGACCTCCATGCGGGAGCTAGACACACGAAGGTAAAGCTTGAGGTGAAAGATAAACTGCTAACCCTAAATGGTGATAACAGTGGTTCAGTGGAGTATCAAAAAACAACGCCTGTCATTGGTGCCATCTGGAAAGTAACGCCAACATTCAATTTATTTGCTAATTTTGGTAAAGGCTTCGAAACACCCACTTTTATCGAAGCTGCATTTGATAACGTCGCAACTGGAGTTGCAAGCAAACCCAACCTATTACTCAACCCGAGCGAGAGCAACAACTTTGAAATAGGGGCTAAAACTTTTATTGCCGATAACACACAAGTGAATTTTAATATTTTCAGAATCACCACAAAAGATGAAATTATCACCAACCAAACTAATGCTGGCAGATCCACCTTTATAAATGCTAACGATACGAAGCGCACTGGTGCTGAACTATCGATTAGTTCAGAGTATGATAACAACCTCTCATCATTCTTATCCTATTCGTTGTTAAACGCTAAATTTGACTCAGACTTTGTAACCGCTAGCGGCACCAATATTCAATCTGGCAATCGCATTCCAGGCACATATAAAACACAGTTATATGGTGAGATCGCATGGAAGTATGCACCACTTGGCTTTAGAACCGCTTTTGAAGGTCGTTACAATAGCAAAGTATATGTGAATGATGTCAACACAGAGTCTGCACCGTCTTATACTATTTTCAATATCCGCGCAGGATTTGAACAAGCACTTGGTAAATGGCAACTTAAAGAATATCTACGTGTAGAAAATCTCTTTGATAAAGAATATATTGGCTCTGTACGTATTAACGATGCAAATATTCCTTTTGAACCTGCCGCAGGTAGAAATTATTTGATAGGTTTGAATGCAAGATATAAGTTCTAATTCTTTCTTACTCTAATTTAATAGCCAGTAATTGATTACTGGCTTTTTTGTTACACATATTTAGTGTTTAATATGCACTTACTCAAACCCAATAAAAAACGCACACCATCATGTCCATACTCATCGATCTAAAAATTCTAGACGACCGCTTACGCAGTCAGTTTCCAACCTATGCAACACCAGGATCAGCAGGTTTAGATCTGCGTGCCTGTATTGAATCATCCATCACTTTACAGCCAGGGGAAACCACCCTCATCCCTACCGGCATGGCGATTCATATCGACAACACTTATTATGCAGCCCTTATCTTACCGCGCTCAGGGCTAGGCCATAAGCATGGCATCGTGCTGGGCAATCTAGTTGGGCTTATTGACTCAGACTATCAAGGGCAGTTGATGGTATCCTGCTGGAATCGTGGCAACACTGCGTTCGAGCTAAATCCGCTAGAGCGCATCGCACAATTGGTCATCGTGCCAGTCGTGCAGGCAGAGTTCCATGTAGTAGATGATTTTGATACTTCAGAACGTGGCGAAGGTGGCTTTGGCAGCACTGGAAAACACTAACAAAAAATAATATGTGAATATACTGAAAAGAAACACATATTTAGCTTGAAACAAATAAAGAATGTGTACTATAATCACGCTCTTTCTCAAAAATAGAGTTCTTGGAGATAACCATGGCACGTGTATGTCAGGTAACAGGCAAAAAGCCAATGGTGGGTAACAATGTTTCTCACGCACAAAACAAAACAAAACGTCGTTTTTTACCTAATTTGCAAAACCGCAAATTTTGGGTTGAGAGCGAAAATCGCTGGGTAAGCATGCGTATTACTAACGCTGCGCTACGCACTATCGACAAAAACGGTATTGATGCTGTTTTAGCTGATATGCGTGCTGCTGGCCAAAAGATTTAAGCTGCTAACTTAACTTAGCAAATAAAGGAAAGTAAAATGCGCGAAAAAATCAAATTAGAGTCAAGTGCTGGTACAGGTCATTTCTATACCACTACAAAAAACAAACGTACAATGCCAGGCAAATTAGAAATCAAAAAATTTGATCCAGTTGTACGCAAGCACGTAATGTACAAAGAAACAAAATTGAAATAGTTCGTTATTTCAGCAATAAAAAAGCTCACTATATGTGAGCTTTTTTATTGCCTAACGATTAATGCAAATTATTGTGATAGCTGTCCCATCAAATAATCCGATACTGTGCCCCATCGCACAAAATCGTCATACCGACGAGACCGTTAAGGTCTTCAACGCCCCACTAAGCACTAAAGCGCCAAGTGGAAGCACGAAAAGTCGACATCCAGAGTCTTTAAGTCATTGAATGTCGTGTCCGGCCGTGAAGATCTTCGCCGCGGAAGATACCAGCTGAGCCAGCATTTGGCTTGCCCATGGAATATATGCACTGTACCAGTAGTTGGCATCACCGCTCCACTAAAGGGCTAAAGCCCTAAATGGAGGCGCGAAAGCGCATTATTTCACACTTAACTTGCCGCTTTAGCGGCTTAGTTAGGTGGGGAAGCCAAATGCTGGCTCATACGTCAAAGCTGGTTATTCACACGCGAAAGCTGGAATGACTAGGTAGTAGGATTATTTAATGAAATAGCGACAGACACTCTTATTTAATATCCTAAATATCTGCAACGGCCCCACCCAATATACGCACTTCTCTTTGCGGATATGGGATAGAAATATCATTTGCCTTAAACAGTCGCCATACTGCCAAAAAGAGGTCTGACTGCAAACCAGCCGTCCCCTCTTCTGCATCATGAATCCAAACAGTCAGCCTGACATCAATACCGCTATCAGCAAAGCCCGTCACAATCGCACCAGGCGCTGGCGTCACCAACACTCTAGGATGATCCTCAGCCGCTTTTATTAACAGCGCCAGTACCAAATCCAAATCACTTTCATAAGCAACCTGTAGCGCCACCAACACTCTTGTATTCCTATCCATACAAGAATGGTTAATCACCGGATTGATAATCAAGGTTTCATTCGGAATAATGACTTCAGTACCATCAAGCTTCTGCAATACTAGATAACGCGTACGTAAATCTCTAATCACGCCATAATGCACATCAATCGTGACAATATCACCAATGCTAATTGACTTATCCATCAGCAAAATAAAACCACTAACATAGTTACTTGCGATACGCTGTAGACCAAAACCCAAGCCTACGCCTAGCGCACCACCAAACACTGAGATTAACGTGAGATCTAAGCCAACGGCAGAAAGCCCAATGAGCACCGCAATAAACAATAAGAAGATTCTCAACACTTTTGACAGCATCACGCGTGTATTAGCATTGAGCTGCTCAACCTGCATGAGCTTGTTTTCAATAAAGCGACTTAACCACATTGCCACAAAAATTGTAATTAATATGGTTAGCAAGCCCTGCAAAACAAGCAATAAATTAACTGAGTTCTTACCTATTGTAAATTTAACCGCTTCTAGCGTTTCCAGCATTTCTGGCAACACCCCACTCAGATGCAACGCAAGCACCACCCAAATCAGCGTAGCAAGGGTATTTTCAAGCGTTTTGAGCACGCCACCTGGCGCAATGATATAACGCATCGCATAAACGGCTAATCGGACCGCTGCCATCGCTAACAACAAATTACTAGCAAGATGAAGCATGGTCGTATGCTGCCAATGTCCTAATATCCATTTTGAGAACAAAACAATACTCAGGGTGGACAATGGAAACAGCAAACGATTAAATGTGCCTATGCCTATTTTCCAATGCTCAGGCGCATGACTCATTACATAGGCACGTATCGCCCCATTAATCATCCAGGCAATTGCACATGCCATCACGATCACACCAATTTGCCAGCCGGCAACAGGCGTTCCAATATCAGCTAATATTTCCTGCCAAATGAAATCGATACGATTACTCATACTTGATCAACCTAGGAATTAAATCAAAAAGATAGTGGCCAACCCTAAAAAGATAAAGAAACCACCACTATCTGTCATCGCTGTAATCAGCACACTTGAACCCACAGCTGGGTCGCGTCCTATTTTGTTCATCATCAATGGGATAACAACGCCCATCAATGCAGCTAACAAGAGATTAAGTGTCATTGCTGACATCATCACCAAGCCCAACGGAAAACTGCCGTAAAGCGCATAAGCCACAGCGCCAATAACACTACCCCACAGCAAACCATTTAATAGCGCAACGCCTAACTCTTTGGTAATCAGTGACTTCATATTATGTGAGGCAACTTGCCCTAATGCTAAGCCACGTACAATCATCGTTGTCGTTTGATTACCAGAGTTCCCCCCTACGCCTGCAACAATAGGCATCAGTGCAGCTAAAGCAACTATTTTCTCAATAGAGCCCTCAAATAAGCCAATCACACGTGAGGCTACTAGCGCAGTAATCAAGTTAATCGCAAGCCATGCCCACCTATTTTGTACAGATTTCCATACAGAAGCAAAGAAGTCCTCTTCTTCACGCAAGCCCGCCATAGAAAGCATGTCACTTTCAGCTTCTTCACGAATCAAATCCATGACCGCATCGACCGTGACACGCCCTACCAACTTACCATTTTCATCAACAACAGGTGCCGTCACTAAGTCATAACGCTCAAATGCCTTAGCTGCATCGTCTGCCACATCCTCAGGATGAAATATCACCGCATCTTCAGACATGACATCTGCTACTTTTGCATCTAGGTCACTCACGACCAATCTCTTCAGTGGCAATACGCCATGCAATACATCATCACGATCAACCACAAACAACTTATCAGTATGATCAGGCAATCCACCTAATCGGCGCATATAGCGTAAAGCTACTTCCAAAGTAATATCTTCACGTATCGTGACAATATCAAAGTCCATAATTGAGCCAACAGCGTCATCAGAATAAGACAAGGCAGATTGCAGACGTGCACGATTCTGCGCATCAAGACTTTCTAATAAGTCCTGCAGCACGTCTTTAGGTAAGTCTGGGGCTAGATCAGCCAACTCATCTGTATCTAGCTGCTCAGCCGCCGCCAGCAACTCATCCGAATCCATGTCAGCAATCAGCGTCTGCCTTACAGCATCCGACACCTCAAGCAATATCTCGCCATCACGATCGGCCTTTACTAGCTCCCAAACATCCAAACGCTGCTCTAGAGGTAAAGCCTCTAAAATGTATGCCACATCTGCGGGATGTAAAAACTCTAACTTCTTTTGTAGTTCATTAAGGTTTTGCTTATGTACCAAAGACTCAATCAGCTCATGATTAGACATCTCTTGGTTGTGAACCATATTCTCAATTAAGCGATGCTTTTCAAGTAACGAGATAACCTGCTGCAGGCTCTCGCTTAAACTCTCTTTGGTTTCTTGAATGTCTGCCATAATGACCCAATACTATTTTCATTTAATTACTACGCCATTATGATTTATTTTCAATAAAAAATAGAATCATTCGGCAAAAAATCTGAGTTAATCAGCATATTTGAACGGTAGCAAATACCATCACAGGAAGTACAGCAACCATGTTAGCACTCAATCTTTATACTACATCTCACTGTCACCTATGCGAGCAAGCAGAAGCAATTCTCAATAGCATAGTGAATGATTATGACATTAGCTGGAATTTAATAGAAATTGCAGATAACGACCAACTACTAGAAGCTTACGGCACAAATATTCCAGTTATCCAAGTAATCGGCGCAGATACTGAGCTTGCATGGCCATTTGATACAGAAACAGTGTTAACTCATATCAAACAAATAATACCGAAGAGCCAAATTAAACAATGAATCAAACACATGCGCTAGAAACTAAAAAACCAGCAATCTAGCTGGTTTTTTAGTTTTAAGACATCTTGAATTTCTTATTCTGCAACAACAGCTTCAGTTGATGGATCTGGACGATCAACTAGCTCTACTAAAGCCATAGGTGCGTTGTCACCATTACGGAAACCACATTTCAAGATACGTAGATAACCACCATTACGTGTTAGGTAACGCGGACCTAACTCAGCAAATAATTTACCTACGATGTCACGATCACGTAAACGATCGAAAGCAAGACGGCGGTTTGCCAAAGTTGCAGTTTTACTAAGCGTAATTAACGGCTCTGCAAACTTACGCAACTCTTTTGCTTTTGGCAAAGTAGTTTTGATGATTTCATGACGCAACAAAGATGTTGTCATGTTACGGAACATTGCAGCACGATGACTGCTTGTACGATTTAATTTACGATTGCTATTACCGTGACGCATAGTAATTCCTTAAGTTTTCTATATCTTCAATATCAGCTTGTATTAAGCTTTTTCTAAACCAACCGGTGGCCAGTTTTCTAATTTCATACCCAATGTCAGGCCACGAGTAGCCAAAACATCTTTAATTTCATTCAATGATTTACGGCCAAGATTAGGAGCTTTTAACAACTCATTTTCTGTACGTTGAATCAAATCACCGATGTAAAATATATTTTCTGCTTTTAGGCAGTTAGCTGAACGTACAGTTAACTCTAAATCATCAACCGGACGTAACAATACTGGATCAACTTGTGGAGCTGATTTAACTTCAACTTCACTAGGTGCGCCTTCCAAATCAGCAAATACTGACAACTGACCCATTAAAATACGAGCAGCATCACGAATTGCTTGTTCTGGCTCGATTACGCCATTTGTTTCCACATCCATTACCAACTTGTCTAAGTCAGTACGTTGCTCTACACGGGCGCTATCAACATAGTAGCTTACTTTGTTGATCGGGCTAAATGATGCATCAACCATAATAAAACCTAGCACACGGTCTTCATCATTAGATTTTTGACGCACAGGAACAGGTTGATAACCGCGACCGATTTCAACTTTTACTTCCAAGTTCAGTTTGCCACCTTTAGTCAAGTGAGCAATCACATGATCAGGGTTAACGATTTCAGCATCATGACCAGTTTCAAAGTCAGCTGCAGTAACAACACCTTCAACTGATTTATTCAATTTCAGAATAGTTTCTGATTTTGAATTTAATTTCAGTGCTACACCTTTAAGGTTAAGCAAGATATCAACAACATCTTCTTGAACGCCATCTAAAGTAGAGTACTCATGCACTACACCATCAATTTTCACTTCAGTAATTGCGAAGCCTGGAATTGATGAAAGCAAAACGCGACGTAATGCATTACCAAGCGTGTAACCAAAACCACGCTCCATTGGCTCTAAAGTAACACGTGCGCGTAATGGAGATAACACCTCAACATCAACAACGCGAGGCTTTAAATACTCGGTAGGACTGTTTTGCATAGTTATACCTTTAATTTTTTAATATGCTCGTTACTGCTATGAACAACGAGTGATTAATTAGCTAACCCCAGGGCTAACTAATTAATCTAATCAGAACTTAATTACTTAGAGTAAAGCTCAACTACCAATGATTCATTGATGGTTGGTGGCAACTCATCGCGTTGTGGCTTAGCTTTAAAAGTACCTTTCAAAGCTTTAACATCAACTTCTAACCACTCTGGGAAACCACGTTGCTCAGCAGCTTCTAAAGCACCTTTGATACGCAATTGCGTTTTTGATGCTTCAGCTACACTGATAACGTCACCAGCTTTAACTTGGAATGAAGGAATATTAACGCGCTTGCCATTTACTAAGATGCTGTTATGACGAACGATTTGACGTGCTTCAGTACGTGAACCACCCAAACCCATTCTGTAAGTAACGTTATCTAAACGGCACTCTAACAACTGAAGCAAGTTCTCACCAGTAATACCTTTTTTGCGATCAGCTTCTGCGTAGTAGCTACGGAATTGCGCTTCTAAAACGCCGTAGATACGACGTACTTTTTGTTTCTCACGCAATTGAACACCGTAGTCAGATAAACGTTGATTACGACGTTGACCGTGTTGACCAGGTGGAAAGTTACGTTTTTCAATTGCACATTTATCAGTAAAGCATTTTTCAGCTTTTAAAAACAACTTCTCGCCTTCGCGACGGCACTGACGGCATTTAGGATCTAAATTTCTAGCCAAGATAGTTCTCCAGTAATCTTTTTCGCTTAGATGCGACGTTTTTTAGGTGGACGGCAACCGTTGTGCGGTACTGGCGTCACATCAGTAATGCTGGTAATTTTAAAACCAGCTGCATTAAGTGCGCGCACAGCAGATTCACGACCTGGACCTGGGCCTTTAATGCGCACTTCTAAATTCTTCACGCCGTTCTCTTGCGCTGATTTACCAGCAACTTCAGCTGCAACCTGTGCTGCAAAAGGGGTACTTTTACGTGAACCTTTAAAACCTTGACCACCAGATGTAGCCCATGACAAAGCATTGCCTTGACGGTCTGTAATCGTGATGATGGTATTGTTAAAAGATGCATGCACGTGGGCAATGCCCTCTGCAATATTCTTTTTAACTTTTTTTCTTACGCGTACATTAGCTTTTGCCATGTTGCATTTTCCTTACCAATAAATCTAACTTAAATTGTAAACTTCCAACCATTCAAATCTAAAAGCGCTCAATTGATTATCAATGAAGCGCCTAGAAATCGGTTACTTAGACTGCTTAATTGCCTTGATTGGGCCTTTACGAGTACGCGCATTAGTTTTAGTGCGTTGACCACGAACTGGCAATCCACGACGATGACGGACACCTCTGTAGCATCCTAAATCCATCAAACGTTTAATATTCATTGAAACTTCGCGACGTAAGTCACCTTCAACTTTGAACTTCGCTACTTCATCACGCAACTTTTCAACATCTGCATCATTCAGATCTTTAATTTTTGCAGTTGCTAAAACACCAGCAGCAACGCAAATCTTTTGTGCAGTGTTACGTCCAATACCGTAAATTGCTGTTAAAGCAATTTCAGTGTGTTTGTTATTCGGGATATTTACCCCTGCAATACGCGCCATACTTTACTCCAAATTAGGCCTTACTGATTCACTTGCTTTAAAAAAGCCGATGATTTTAACAGGAAAACCATTTTTTATCAAATAGCTAATCTTCTGATCAATCAAATTATTGACCAACTTAAATTAGTATGCAGCCTAGGCCTTTACTAATTTTGGATAATTGAAGTTAATCAATTAACCTTGACGTTGTTTATGACGTGGATCTGTGCAGATAATACGCACAACGCCGCGGCGACGAACAACTTTACAATGACGGCATAAAGCCTTTACTGATGCACGAACTCTCATATTTCACTCCAATACAACTAAACTGTATGCATACAACGCTTATTATTTATTTCGCACGGAACGTAATTCGCGCTCGAGATAAATCATAAGGCGTCATCTCAACGGTGACTTTATCACCAGGTAAAATACGAATATAGTGCATACGCATTTTTCCTGAAATATAGCCTAAAACAACATGACCATTTTCCAACTTAACTCTGAAAGTAGCATTGGGGAGATTTTCTAAAATCTCACCTTGCATTTCAATTCTATCTTCCTTAGCCATCTTGCAATTACTTAACGCTCGGTGCGTTACCTTTAAAATTAGCTTTTCTAAGCAACCCCTCGTATTGATGAGACATCAAATGAGACTGCACCTGTGTCATAAAGTCCATTGTAACTACGACAATAATCAACAAAGAAGTACCACCAAAATAGAAAGGCGTATTAAATTTTAAAATCAAAAACTCAGGTAACAAACATACCAAGGTAATATAAGCAGCACCTACTAGCGTCAAACGGCCCATAATACGATCAATATACTTTGCTGTCTGATCACCAGGTCTAATACCTGGTACAAAAGCACCGCTTTTCTTCAAGTTATCAGCCGTATCTTTAGGATTGAACTGTAACGCTGTGTAGAAAAAACAGAAGAAGAAAATTGCAGCAGCAAATAAAAATATGTAAATAGGTTGTCCAGGTGACAATGCAGCAGCTACATCTTTTAGCCAAAACGTACTCTCACTGCTACCAAACCAACCCGCTAAAGTAGCAGGGAAAAGAATGATACTAGAAGCAAAAATTGGAGGTATAACACCAGCCATATTCAACTTCATAGGAAGGTGCGTGGTTTGACCACCATACACTTTATTTCCCACTTGGCGCTTAGCGTAGTTAACTGTGATCTTACGTTGACCACGTTCAACAAACACAACCAAAGCTGTTACTAAAACAGTAGCGACTAGTAAGAAGAATGCTAGCGGAATACTAAAAGCACCAGTATTTACCATTTCAGCTGTTGAGCCGATTGCGCTAGGCAACCCTGCTACAATACCTGCAAAAATGATGATAGAAATACCGTTACCAATACCACGCTCTGTAATCTGCTCACCAAGCCACATTAAGAACATAGTACCTGACACTAAAGTAATTACAGCTGTTAGTCTAAACGCCATGCCTGGATCAAAAACTAGATTAGGCTGACCTTCCAACATAATCGCGATACCTAAAGCTTGGAACGTAGCAAGTACAACTGTGCCGTAACGCGTATATTTCGTAATCGCTCTACGACCTGCTTCACCCTCTTTTTTCAACTGCTCTAGCTTAGGTGACACGGCTGTCATTAACTGCATAATGATAGATGCAGAAATGTAAGGCATGATACCTAATGCAAACACAGTAAATCTAGACAAAGCGCCGCCAGAGAACATGTTAAACATGCCCAAAATGCCACCACTTTGTGAAGCAAACAACTTTGCAAGTTCATCAGGGTTAATACCTGGAACAGGAATATGTGCACCTAAACGGTAAACGATTAACGCACCTAAGACAAACAATAGGCGACTTTTAAGTTCGCCCATTTTTGCCGCTGTTTTTAATATGCCTTCTTGTGCCAAGATATATACTCTTAAGCAGCTTCTAGAACTTTACCACCAGCAGCTTCAACTGCAGCGCGAGCGCCTTTAGTCAAAAGCAAGCCTTGGATACTGTACTTAGCAGTTACATCACCAGATAAGAAAATCTTAGCGTTTGTTACTGTACCAGAAACGATGTTTGCTGCTTTCAAAGCCAACAAGTCAATCACTTCATTAGGAATCAAAGCTAATTCGCTAGTACGCACATGTGCTGTATTCGCTTTAGTTAATGATTTAAAGCCACGTTTTGGTAGGCGACGTTGAATAGGCATTTGACCGCCTTCAAAGCCAACTTTATGAAAACCACCAGTACGTGATTTTTGACCTTTATGACCACGACCAGCTGTTTTACCTAAACCAGAACCAATACCACGACCAACACGGCGACGTTCTTTTTTCGAGCCTTCTGCAGGCTTAATCGTATTTAATTGCATTATCCCTCTACCTTTAATAGATAGCCAACGGTATTAATCATACCGCGAATTGCTGGAGTATCTTGTAATTCAACCGTATGGTGCATGCGACGCAAGCCTAGACCTCTAACGGTAGCTTTATGCGCTTCAATACGACCAATAACACTTTTAACAAGAGTTACTTTAATGCCTGATGCATCTTTTTTTGCTTTAGCCATCATTAGCCTCTAATTTCTTCAACTGATTTACCGCGTTTAGCTGCGATTTCCGCTGGTGTATTCATTGACTCTAAACCGTTCAATGTAGCGCGAACTAAGTTGTAAGGATTGGTTGAACCAATACATTTTGCTACAACGTTAGTCACACCCATTACTTCGAAAATAGCGCGCATTGCACCACCGGCAATAATACCAGTACCTTCAGAAGCTGGTTGAATAAACACTTTAGCAGCACCGTGAACACCTGTAACTGCATGATGTAATGTGCCGTTTGTTAAATTAATTTTCAACATACCGCGGCGCGCTTCATCCATTGCTTTTTGCACTGCAACTGGAACTTCACGTGCTTTACCTTTACCCATACCTACAGCACCGTCACCATCACCTACCACTGTAAGTGCGGCAAAACTCATAATACGACCACCTTTAACCGTTTTACTTACACGATTAACTGCAATCATTTTTTCGCGCAAACCATCAGTCTGCTGCTGTTGCTGTTCAATTTCTTTTGCCATCATTAACCTCTTTAGCAATCAGACCAATTAGAAGGACAAGCCGTTTTCACGTGCGGCATCTGCCAACGCTTTAATACGACCATGATATTTGTAACCAGAACGATCAAAAGCAACAGTAGTTACACCAGCCTTGATCGCTTTTTCAGCAATTAATTTACCAATTGCTGTAGCAGCTTCAACGTTGCCACCATTTTTGATGTTTTTGCGAACTTCAGCTTCTACTGTAGAAGCGCTAACGATCACTTTATCACCAGTACCGGCAATAATTTGCGCGTAAATGTGCGTGTTAGTACGGTGCACACTCAAACGAGTAACTTTTAGCTCTGCAATTTTGGCACGGGTTTTACGTGCACGACGCAAGCGATTATTTACGTTGTTCATTTTTTAAGCCTTATTTCTTTTTGGTTTCTTTAATTACAACAACTTCATCCGCATAACGAACACCCTTGCCTTTATATGGCTCTGGAGCACGGTAAGCGCGAATCTGTGCCGCAACTTGACCAATAACCTGTTTATCAACACCAGTTAACACAACTTCAGTTGGTGTAGGTGTAGCAACAGTAACGCCTTCTGGCATTTTGTGGTTGATCGGATGTGAATAGCCTAATTCCAAATTCAACATAGCGCCTTGTGCAGCAGCTTTGTAACCAACGCCAACTAGCGTCAATTTACGTGTAAAGCCTTCTGATACACCTTTAACCATGTTAGCAACTAAGGCACGTAGCGTACCTGACATTGCTTGAGAATGCTGAGCATCGTTAGCCGCTGCAAAAGTGATAGCCTCACCTTCACGCTTTAGCAAAACTGCACCAGTCAAAGACTGTGTCAATTTACCTAATGGACCACTAACATTAATTGAATCAGAGCTTAAGACCACTTCAACTTTAGCAGGAATAGCTACTGGATTTTTAGCAACACGTGACATTTGCTTCTCCTTAAGCCACTACGCACAGCACTTCACCACCGATACCGGCAGCTTGAGCTTTACGATCTGTCATTACACCCTTAGATGTAGACATAATTGTCACACCAAGGCCATTCATTACCTTAGGAATCTCTTGACTTCCTTTGTACACACGCAAACCAGGCTTACTGATACGCTGAATTCGTTCAATTACTGGACGACCTGCGTAATATTTAAGACTAATATTTAACGTTGCTTTATTACCTTCTGTTTGCACAGCAAAGTCTTCGATATAACCTTCATCTTTAAGAACGCTAGCGATAGCTGACTTAACATTAGAAGAAGGCATAGTTACAACCGCTTTATTGACCATCTGCGCATTACGAATACGCGTCAACATATCGGCAATTGGATCACTCATACTCATAGATCTATTCCCCTATTACCAGCTAGCTTTGGTGACGCCTGGCACTTGGCCACTCATCATTAAATCACGCAATTTACTACGCGCAATACCAAATTTACTAAACACACCACGTGGGCGACCAGTTAAAGCACAACGATTACGAAGACGCACTGGGCTCGAGTTACGTGGAAGCGCTTGGAATTTCATACGCGCTTCAAAACGGCTTTCAGCAGTAGCATTAACATCATTCATTGCAGCTTCAAGTGCCGCACGTTTTGCAGCAAATTTACTTACAGTTGCGCGGCGTTTGATTTCGCGCTCTGTCATACAGGTTTTAGCCATATCTTAACCTCTGAAAGGGAAACTGAATGCAGCAAGTAATGCTTTTGCTTCTTCATCAGTTTTCGCAGTAGTAGTAATAGTGATATTCATCCCACGAATTGCATCGATTTTATCGTATTCAATTTCAGGGAAAATTATCTGCTCTTTAACGCCCATGTTATAGTTTCCACGGCCATCAAAAGATTTAGCAGAAATACCACGGAAGTCACGGATACGAGGAATAGCCACTGTTACTAAGCGATCCAAAAACTCGTACATGCGCTCACGACGCAAAGTAACTTTACATCCAACAGGATAATCATCACGAATCTTAAATGAAGCCACTGATTTCTTAGCTTTGGTTACGATTGCTTTTTGACCAGCAATTTTCTCCATATCACCAACAGCATGCTCCATCACTTTTTTATCAGCAACAGCCTCACCAACACCCATATTAAGTGTGATTTTTTCGATGCGAGGCACTTGCATCACAGAAGTGTAACCAAATTGCTCAGTCAATGACTTAACAACTGAGTCTTTATAGTATTGTTTTAAACGCGCCATTATTCTTCCTATGCGTCAACTGCTTCGCCATTAGATTTGAATACGCGAATTTTGCGACCATCTTCTAATGTCTTAAAGCCTACGCGATCACCTTTTTGGGTCGCACTGTTAAATAAAGCAACGTTTGAGATGTCAACTGGCATCTCTTTAGCAATAATGCCACCAGCGATACCCTTCATCGGGTTAGGTTTTGCATGTTTCTTAACTAGGTTAAGACCCTCTACAACAACATGACCTGACTCAAGAATACTTAACACTGTACCTTGCTTGCCTTTATCTTTACCTGTATTCAGGATGACTTGATCACCCTTGCGAATTTTATTCATGTGAGCTCCTACAATACTTCTGGTGCTAATGAAACGATTTTCATGAATTTTTCTGAACGTAATTCACGAGTCACTGGCCCAAAAATACGTGTGCCAATCGGTTCGAGCTTGTTATTTAACAACACAGCTGCATTACCGTCGAACTTAACCAAAGAGCCGTCTGGACGACGAACACCTTTAGCAGTACGCACAACAACCGCACTGTACACTTCGCCTTTTTTAACGCGACCACGAGGTGCAGCATCTTTAATGCTCACCTTAATGATATCGCCAATACCAGCGTAACGACGTTTAGAACCACCTAACACCTTGATGCATTGCACAGAGCGCGCACCAGTGTTGTCGGCAACTTCTAGCCGAGATTGCATTTGAATCATGAGAGTAATCTCCAACTTAATCCGTAAAAACCAACACCGGCCACTTATAGTTAAAAACTATGTAGGCCGACAGACCACGGTCAGTATTGGGGCGAGAGCTTTATGACTAATGAAAGTCGCTCGCCGAAAAA
Source organism: Methylotenera sp. L2L1 (assembly GCF_000744605.1). Lineage (NCBI taxonomy): Bacteria > Pseudomonadati > Pseudomonadota > Betaproteobacteria > Nitrosomonadales > Methylophilaceae > Methylotenera > Methylotenera sp. L2L1. Next base: position 1,248,717 of record NZ_JQMG01000001.1, on the reverse strand, counting down.
CAAAACATTATATAGAGCTTAAAACATTTGCGCAATTACTTTTAACGGTAATTGCGCAATTAAACTACTTAGGCCTGTTTAACAACCCAAGTTTTAGTTTTTGATAATGGACGACTTTCAACAATAGTCACCAAATCACCTTCTTTACAACTGTTTGTTTCATCGTGTGCGTGAAATTTCTTTGATTGGCGAACCACTTTACCGATCAAAGGATGTTTAACTTTACGCTCAACTAAAACAGTAACAGTTTTGTCCATCTTGTCGCTAACTACACGGCCAGTAAGACTACGAACCACTTTTGTTGTATCGGTCATATTATGCCTGCTTTGCTTTCTCAGCTAACACAGTCTTAACACGCGCTACATCTTTGCGTACTTTACCTAGCTGATCTACTTTATTTAACTGCTGAGTAGCTACTTGCATACGTAGAGAGAATTGCGCACGGCGTAATTCAATCAACTCTGCATTCAGCTCTTCAACGCTTTTTGCTCTTAAATCGGTTGCTTTCATATTAGCTTCCTTGTCCTTAACTACCAAGTTGGCGTGTCATGAATGTCGTCTCGATTGGTAGCTTAGCAGCAGCCAAACGGAACGCTTCACGCGCTAGCTCTTCGCTAACACCGTCCATCTCGTATAACATTTTACCTGGTTGGATTTGAGCTACGTAGTACTCAGTACTACCTTTACCGTTACCCATACGTACTTCTGCAGGTTTTTTAGAAATTGGTTGGTCTGGGAAAATACGAATCCATACGCGACCACCACGTTTAATGTGACGAGTCATTACGCGACGTGCTGCTTCAATTTGACGAGCTGTCAAACGTCCACGACCAATCGCTTTTAAACCGAAATCACCAAAACTTACTTTATTACCCGTTGTTGCAATGCCTTTGTTACGGCCTTTTTGCATCTTACGGTATTTTTGTCTAGACGGTTGTAGCATCTTTAGCCCTCGCCTTTCTTACTCTTTTTTCAGGTTCTGCAGCTGGTGCTACAGCAGCTTGCGCAGCTTGAGCATTACCTGCAAAAATCTCACCTTTGAATACCCAAACTTTGATACCAATGATGCCGTATGTTGTTGAAGCTTCAGCTACACCGTAATCAATGTCAGCACGCAATGTATGTAATGGCACACGACCTTCACGGTACCATTCAGTACGTGCGATTTCGATACCATTCAAACGACCTGAACTCATGATTTTGATACCTTGCGCACCTAAGCGCATTGCATTTTGCATAGCACGCTTCATAGCACGACGGAACATCACACGTTTTTCAAGTTGTTGCGCAATTGACTGTGCAATCAAAGTAGCATCAAGCTCTGGCTTACGCACTTCTTCAATGTTCAAATGAACTGGAACGCCCATCAAACCTTGTAATGAAGCACGCAATGACTCAATGTCTTCACCTTTTTTACCGATAACAACGCCTGGGCGTGCACTGTAAATAGTGATCTTTGCATTTTTAGCTGGGCGCTCAATCATAATACGACTAACTGCAGCACTTGCTAGTTTCTTATTCAAAAACTCGCGCACTTTGATGTCACTTTGTAACATCGCAGGGAAGTTCTTACTATTGGCATACCAACGTGAGGCCCAGTTCTTTTGAACGCTCAGACGGAAACCAATTGGATTAATTTTCTGACCCATGATTATCCCTTAGTTACCGACAGTCACATGAATGTGACAGGTTGGTTTAGTAATACGACCCGCACGACCTTTTGCACGTGGACGAATACGTTTAAGCACAATGCCTTTATCAACATAAATTGAAGTAACTTTCAATTCGTCGATATCAGCTCCATTGTTATGTTCAGCGTTAGCGATTGCAGACTCAACAACTTTCTTGATGATCTCAGCACCTTTTTTAGGTGTGAAGTTCAAGATGTTAAGTGCGTGATCTACTTTCTTGCCACGAACAAGGTCTGCCACCAATCTAGCTTTTTGCGGAGAGAGATGCACACCTTTTAATATTGCAGATACTTGCATAATTCAGCTCCTACTTCTTAGCTTTCTTGTCGGCTGCATGCCCTTTGAATGTACGTGTTAACGCAAACTCACCAAGCTTGTGACCTACCATGTTTTCAGAAATCAACACTGGGATGTGTTGCTTACCATTATGAATTGCAATAGTAAGACCGATAAAATCTGGGAAAATTGTAGAACGACGTGACCAAGTTTTAATTGGTTTACGATCGCGAGTTGCCGCAGCAACTTCTACTTTTTTCGCCAAATGACCATCAATAAATGGACCTTTTTTGAGTGAACGTGCCATATGATTACCTTACATTCCTTGGACGACGACTAACGCGCATATTATCCGTACGTTTACTGCTACGTGTACGATAACCCTTAGTTTTAACACCCCATGGGCTCACTGGATTCATACCAGCAGCTGTTTTACCTTCACCACCACCGTGAGGGTGATCAACCGGGTTCATCACCACACCGCGAACGGTTGGGCGAACACCACGCCAGCGCATAGCACCAGCTTTACCAATTGAACGTAGTGAATGCTCTTCATTACCCACTTCACCTAAAGTTGCTTTGCAATCCACGTGTACGCGGCGAACTTCACCTGAACGTAAACGTAATTGAGCGTAACTGCCCTCACGTGCCAACAACTGTACTGAAGTACCAGCTGAACGCGCTAATTGAGCACCTTTACCAGGTTGCAGCTCGATACAATGGATCGTGCTACCAACTGGAATGTTACGCAATGGCATTGCATTACCTACTTTAATAGGCGCATCTGAACCACTGATTAATTGCGCACCTGCAGCAATGCCGCGTGGTGCAATAATATAACGACGCTCACCATCAGCATAACAAAGCAAAGCAATGTGTGCTGTACGATTTGGATCATATTCAATATGCTCCACTTTCGCTGGAATGCCATCTTTATTACGACGGAAGTCGATTAAACGGTAATGCTGTTTATGACCACCACCTTGATGACGCGTTGTAATATGTCCGTTGTTATTACGGCCTGCGTTTTTACTTTGACTCTCCAACAGCGGTGCGTGTGGTTTACCTTTGTAAAGGTCTGGTGTTACAACCTTAAGTACGCCACGACGACCCGGGGAGGTTGGTTTGACTTTAACTAATGCCATCTCTTCTCTCCTTATTCGCCCGCTGCGAAGTTAATTTCTTGGCCTGGTTTCAAGCTAACATAAGCTTTTTTCCAGTCTTTACGCTTGCCCATATTTTTGCCAGCGCGTTTAGTTTTACCGCCAACATTAATAACAGCAACACTAGCAACTTCAACTTTAAAAACAAGCTCAACAGCAGCTTTGATTTCAGGTTTAGTTGCATCAGTACGCACTTTAAATGCGATTTGCTGATGCTTGTCAGCAATGTAAGTTGCCTTTTCGGTGATTTGCGGAGCTAAAATCACTTGCAATAAACGGTCTTGAGTTTTAGTAATAGCGCTCATCATGCTAGCATCTCCTCAAGTTTCTTCACTGCAGCTTCTGTAGCAACTACATTAGGGAAGCGAACCAAACTAACAGGGTCAGCAAATTGCGCTTCAACCACCATTACGTTAGTTAAGTTACGTGAAGATAAATATAAGTTCTCATTAAAGCTATCAGTTAGCACTAACACGCCACCTGCATAACCCATACCCTTGATTTTTTCTGCCAACGCTTTTGTTTTTGGCGTATCAACAGAAAATTCTTCAACTACACTTAAACGCTCTTGACGAACCAATTCTGACAAGATTGTTTGCATACCAGCACGGTAAGCCTTACGGTTTACTTTATGGCTGAAGTTTTCATTAGGTGAATTAGGGAATGCACGACCACCTCCGCGCCAAATAGGACTTGAGCTCATACCCGCACGAGCATTACCAGTACCTTTTTGTGCATAAGGTTTATGTGTCGTATGCGCAACTGTGTCACGGCCCTTTTGAGCACGTGTAGCAGTACGAGCATTTGCCATGTAACCAACCACAACTTGGTGCACCAACGCTTCGTTAAATTCGCGACCAAATGTATCTTCAGATACAGTCACGCCTTTTTTAGCTGGCTTACCATTTTTATCTATTAGCTTAAGTTCCATTATTTAGAACCTCCCTGTGCTTTAGTAGCCTTCTCTTTAATGGCTGGACGTACAACGACGTCACCACCTTTAGAACCAGGGATTGCACCTTTAATCAATAGCAAGTTACGCTCTACATCAACACGAACAATTTCTAGATTCTGCGTAGTCACTTTAACAGCACCCAAATGACCAGGCATACGCTTACCCGGGAAAACACGACCAGGATCTTGCGCCATACCGATAGAGCCAGGTACGTTATGTGAACGTGAGTTACCATGAGAAGCACGGTTAGAACTAAAGTGGTGACGCTTAATCGCACCAGCAAAGCCCTTACCTAAAGATGTGCCAGTAACGTCAACTTTTTGACCTACTTGGAAAATATCAACTGTGATATTTGCACCAGGTGCGTAATTAGCTAGAACGTCGTCACCGACTGAGAATTCATGAATACCAGCACCTGCAGCAGAACCTGACTTAGCATAATGCCCAGTCAATGCTTTGTTGATACGGCTGGCACGACGTGTACCGTAAGCTACTTGAAGGCCAGTATAGCCATCGCTTGCGGTCGTCTTGATCTGTGTCACGCGGTTAGGTACAACTTCCAACACGGTTACCGGAACGCTTGCGCCATCCTCAGTAAACACGCGGGTCATACCCACTTTGCGACCAATAAGCCCTAAGCTCATGATCGTTTCCTTATATTTTAGTTAAAAAGTCGATTACAATTGACCGACTTCTGTGAAAGAGGCCGGATTATACCGAACCTCAGTTTTTTTTACAACAAGATTTTACTACTTAAGTTTTTACAACTTAATTTCAACATCCACACCAGCAGGCAAATCTAACTTCATTAATGCATCTACTGTTTTATCAGTTGGATCCACAATGTCCATTAAACGTTGATGGGTACGAATTTCGAATTGGTCACGTGAAGTTTTGTTTACGTGCGGTGAACGTAAAATGTCAAAACGCTCGATACGTGTTGGTAATGGCACTGGACCTTTTACAACAGCGCCAGTACGTTTGGCAGTTTCTACGATTTCTTGAGCTGACTGATCAATCAAACGATAATCAAAAGCTTTAAGACGGATACGGATTTTTTGGTTTGTCATTTTACTGCCTTTCAAAAGAGCGAAACGGCAGGGTTCACCCTGCCGTTTGATTTAACTACAAAAATTACTCGATAATCTTAGCTACAACACCAGCACCAACAGTACGACCACCTTCACGAATAGCGAAGCGTAAGCCTTCTTCCATCGCGATTGGGGCAATCAATGTAACAGTGATTGATACGTTGTCGCCTGGCATCACCATTTCTGTACCTTCTGGCAATTCAACTGCACCAGTTACGTCTGTAGTACGGAAGTAGAATTGTGGACGGTAACCTTGAAAGAATGGTGTGTGACGACCACCTTCATCTTTACCTAACACGTAGATTTCTGCTGTGAATTTGGTGTGTGGTTTGATAGAGCCAGCTTTTGACAATACTTGACCACGTTCCACTTCTTCACGTTTTGTACCACGTAGCAATACGCCTACGTTGTCGCCTGCTTGACCTTGGTCTAGCAGTTTGCGGAACATTTCAACGCCTGTACATGTTGTTTTTAGTGTGTCTTTGATACCTACGATTTCGATCTCGTCACCCACTTTAACAATACCGCGCTCGATACGACCAGTTACTACAGTACCACGGCCTGAGATAGAGAATACATCTTCTACTGGCATTAGGAATGTGCCGTCGATTGCGCGCTCTGGCATTGGAATGTAGCTGTCTAATGCTTCTGCTAAGCGGAAGATTGCTGGCTCGCCGATTTCTGATTGGTCACCTTCAAGGGCTAGTTTTGCTGAGCCTTTGATGATTGGTGTGTCGTCGCCTGGGAAGTCGTATTTGCTTAATAGATCACGCACTTCCATTTCAACTAACTCTAACAATTCAGGATCATCTACCATGTCTGCTTTGTTTAGGAATACGACGATGTATGGTACGCCAACTTGACGTGCTAACAGGATGTGCTCACGTGTTTGTGGCATAGGACCGTCAGCTGCTGAACATACTAGGATCGCGCCGTCCATTTGTGCTGCACCGGTAATCATGTTTTTAACATAGTCAGCATGGCCTGGGCAGTCTACGTGCGCGTAGTGACGTGATGCTGTCTCGTACTCAACGTGTGCAGTATTAATAGTAATACCACGTGCTTTTTCTTCTGGTGCTGCGTCAATTTGGTCGTACGCTTTTGCTTCGCCGCCGTATTTCTTTGTCAATACAGTGGTGATCGCTGCTGTTAGTGTTGTCTTACCATGGTCAACGTGGCCAATCGTGCCTACGTTAACGTGCGGCTTGGTCCGCTCAAATTTACCTTTTGCCATGATTATTTCCTTTTATCTAAACTTTAAAATTAATTAGTGATGGACTATTTTTTATTAATAATGGCATCAGCCACGTTTCTTGGTGCTTCTGTGTAGTGCTTGAATTCCATGCTGTAGCTAGCGCGACCTTGTGAAAGTGAACGCACAACAGTTGAGTAACCGAACATCTCTGCCAATGGCACTTCCGCACGAATCACTTTACCTGATGGACTATCTTCCATGCCTTGAATCATACCGCGACGTGAAGATAAGTCACCCATTACATCACCCATGTAGTCTTCAGGCGTCTCAACTTCTACTGCCATCATAGGCTCAAGCAAAATTGGATCAGCTTTACGCATACCATCTTTGAAACCGATTGATGCAGCCATCTTAAACGCATTCTCGTTAGAGTCAACGTCATGGTATGAACCATCAAACAAAGTTACCTTTACGTCAACCACAGGGAAGCCAGCCAAGATACCAGATGGGATCGTCTCACGAAGACCTTTTTCAACCGCAGGGATAAACTCACGCGGCACTGTACCACCTTTAATCTGATCAATAAACTCAAAACCTTTACCAGGCTCATTTGGCTCCATTTTCAACCAAACATGACCATACTGACCTTTACCGCCAGATTGCTTAACAAACTTACCTTCAACTTCAACAGATTTCTTAATCGCTTCACGGTAAGCCACTTGAGGTGCACCAACGTTAGCCTCAACGTTGAACTCACGACGCATACGGTCAACCAAAATCTCCAAGTGTAATTCACCCATACCAGAGATAATTGTTTGGTTTGTTTCTTCATCAGTTTTAACACGGAATGAAGGATCTTCTTGTGCCAAACGATTTAAAGCAACACCCATTTTTTCTTGGTCAGCTTTAGTTTTAGGCTCAACAGCAACGTGAATCACTGGTTCTGGGAAAATCATACGTTCTAGGATAATTTCAGCACCTAATGCACATAAAGTATCACCAGTTGTTGCCTCTTTCAAACCAACCGCAGCTGCGATGTCACCTGCACGAACTTCTTCAATAGGCACACGGTTATTAGCGTGCATTTGCACAATACGACCGATACGCTCTTTTTTACCTTTAAGTGGGTTGTACACTGTATCACCAGCATTCACCACACCTGAATACACGCGGAAGAAAATCAATTGACCGACAAATGGGTCCGTCATGATTTTGAATGCCAATGCTGAGAATTTCTCATCATCCGAAGCCTTCAAACGGATTTCATTACCATCTTCGTCTTCTGCTTTTGTATCTGGAATATCGGTAGGCGCAGGCATCAATTCGATAACCTTGTCCAACATAGCTTGCACGCCTTTGTTTTTAAATGCTGAACCACACATCATCGGCACGATTTCAGATGCGATCGTACGTGTACGTAGACCTAAAAGAATATCAGCTTCTGACAAGTCACCTTCTTCAAGGTATTTGTTCATTAACTCTTCACTGGCTTCAGCGGCAGCTTCAACCATGTTCTCGCGCCATTTGTCGCAATCAGCTTTAAGCTCTGCAGGAATGTCACGGTAATCAAACTTCATACCTTGAGATGCTTCATCCCAGAAGATAGCTTTCATTTTGATTAAGTCGACAACGCCTTCGAACTTTTCTTCAGCACCGATTGGCACTTGTAAAGGCACAGGGTTAGCTTTCAAACGCGCACGCATTTGATCGTACACTTTGAAGAAGTTAGCACCAGCACGGTCCATTTTGTTAACGAACGCTAAGCGTGGCACTTTGTACTTATTAGCTTGACGCCATACAGTTTCTGATTGTGGCTGCACACCACCTACCGCACAGTAAACCATACATGCACCATCAAGCACACGCATTGAACGCTCTACTTCAATCGTAAAGTCAACGTGACCTGGGGTATCAATAATATTGATGCGATGTTGATCAAATTGACCAGCCATACCTTTCCAGAAGCAGGTAGTAGCAGCAGAAGTAATGGTAATACCACGCTCTTGCTCTTGCTCCATCCAGTCCATGGTTGCAGCGCCATCATGCACTTCACCAATCTTATGATTAACGCCTGTATAAAATAAAATACGCTCTGTCGTAGTTGTTTTACCTGCATCGATGTGAGCAGAAATACCAATGTTACGATAGCGATTAATAGGGGTTTGACGAGCCACGTTTATTACCTTTACTTAATTTTCTTAAAGAGCGATTCTGTTAGTTAAATAACTAGTTAGAAGCGGAAATGTGAGAACGCTTTGTTAGCTTCAGCCATACGGTGAACTTCTTCACGTTTCTTCATCGCTGAACCACGACCCTCTGAAGCTTCAACCAACTCAGCTGCTAAACGCAAGCCCATTGATTTCTCACCACGCTTACGCGCTGCATCACGCAACCAACGCATCGCCAACGCGCTACGACGGCTAGGACGCACTTCTACTGGCACTTGGTAGTTGGCACCACCAACACGGCGGCTCTTAACCTCAACCAATGGGCGTAGGTTAGATAACGCAAGGGTAAACACTTCTAAAGCATCTTTGCTTGTTTTGCTGGTCACTTGATCAAATGCACCATACAAAATACGCTCAGCAACAGATTTTTTACCACCTGTCATTAGTACATTTACAAATTTAGACACCTCTTGGCTACCAAATTTTGGATCTGGCAGAATGTGGCGCTTGGGGACTTCTCTACGTCTTGGCATAATCTTCTCTATTCTCTTTTATGTTTTGCTAGCAACTGCTCAGCAAGGCTTTTGGTTAGCCGCTACATTAACAAAACCGATGACCGGTTATAATTTATATTACTTAGCTTTAGCTTCTTTAGGACGCTTAGCACCGTATTTAGAACGTGATTGCTTACGATCTTTAACACCTGCAGTATCCAAGCTACCGCGCACCATATGGTAACGTACACCTGGTAAGTCTTTTACACGACCACCGCGTAGCAATACCACGCTATGCTCTTGCAAGTTATGGCCTTCACCGCCGATGTAGCTAATTACTTCATAGCCATTGGTTAGGCGTACTTTAGCCACTTTACGTAAAGCTGAGTTTGGCTTTTTAGGTGTTGTAGTATAAACGCGAGTGCAAACACCACGTTTCTGCGGACAAGCTTCAAGTGCAGGCACTTTGCTCTTCGTGACCACTTTAACGCGTGGTTTACGTACTAACTGATTGATGGTTGGCATTGCCTGTAACCTCTAATGATGTTCTCTAAAATTAATTTCAAAATCTACAAAATAGATTAGGATGGCGTTATAGACAATAACACCATCCTGAAAAACCCAACATTCTATTTAGCCTGACTTTTATTGTCAAGACTTAATTATTTAGTTCTATTCTGCATCTATCTCACTACTTACTTCTACTGTTGTATTTACTACCACTTCTTCTGCTTCTGCTACCGCCTCTATTACTGGCGTTTCATTTCTTGGAACTCCGCCAGCAACCGCAGCACGCTTACGCGCTTCGTGGTATGCAAGACCAGTACCTGCTGGAATCAAACGACCAACAATGACGTTTTCTTTCAGACCACGCAAGTCATCACGCTTACCTAAGATTGCTGCTTCTGTCAGTACGCGTGTTGTTTCTTGGAACGACGCAGCTGAGATGAATGAGTCTGTAGACAATGAAGCTTTAGTAATACCAAGCAACACATACTCAAACAGTGCAGGACGTTTGTCTTGCGCAATTACTACTTCATTTTCAGCCAACAGATCCGCACGCTCAACTTGCTCACCTAAGATGAAGCTTGTATCACCTGCATCGGTTACACGTACACGACGCAACATTTGACGTACGATGACTTCAATATGTTTGTCGTTAATCTTAACGCCTTGTAAACGGTAAACGTCTTGTACTTCGTCAATAATGTAACGTGCTAAAGATTCGCGACCTTGTAAACGCAAGATGTCTTGTGGATCAGCTGGGCCGTCAACAATTGTCTCACCTTTAGTGACTACTTGACCGTCATGTGCAGTTACATGCTTGTCTTTTGGAATCAAGTATTCATTTGAAATACCGTCCAAATCAGTAATCACTAAACGTTGTTTACCTTTAGTATCTTTACCGAAAGAAACTGTACCAGTTACTTCAGCTAGCATACCAGCGTCTTTTGGTGAGCGTGCTTCGAACAACTCAGCAACGCGCGGTAGACCACCGGTAATATCACGTGTTTTAGATGATTCTTGTGGTACACGAGCCAATACTTCACCCACACCCACTTCTTGACCATCTTTCACGGTAATAATACAACCGATTTGGAACGTTACGTTTACTGACTGATCACCGCCAGCAAGCTTCACTTCATTGCCGTTTGCATCTAACAATTTAACTTGTGGACGCAAACCTTTAGTTTGACCAGCACGCTGCTTAGGATCGATAACCACCAATGATGACAAACCAGTCACGTCATCAATTTGTTTAGCTACCGTGATACCTTCCTCAACGTTTTCGAATTTAACGAAACCAGCGTACTCAGTAATGATTGGACGCGTATGCGGATCCCAAGTTGCAATTGCTTGGCCTGCTTTTACAGTTTTACCATCGGTAATTTGTAAAGTAGCACCGTATGGCACTTTATGACGCTCACGCTCACGACCATTTTCATCAGCAATAATCACTTCACCATTACGTGAAATAACCACTTGCTCATTACGTACGTTAGTTACATAACGCATGGTTGATGTGAAGTTTAGTACACCGTTAGATTTACTTTCAACTTGTGATACTGAAGCCGCACGTGATACCGCACCACCGATGTGGAACGTACGCATCGTTAACTGTGTACCAGGTTCACCAATAGATTGCGCAGCGATTACACCCACTGCCTCACCCATGCTAATTAATTTGCCACGACCTAAGTCACGGCCATAACATTTAGCACAAATGCCGTAGCGCGTGTCGCAAGTAAGTGCAGTACGCACTTTAACTTCATCGATACCTAAAGCATCGATATGCTCTACTTCATCTTCTGTCAGCAATGTACCCGCCGGGTAAATCACTTCTTGTGTTTCTGGATTAATCACATCTAAAGCTGCTGTACGACCCAAGATACGGTCGTGCAATGGCTCGATAACTTCACCACCCTTAACCAAGGCTTTAGTCACTAAACCGTCACTAGTACCGCAATCGTGCTCAGTGACTACTAAGTCTTGCGTTACATCCACCAAACGACGTGTCAGGTAACCTGAGTTCGCTGTTTTCAACGCCGTATCGGCCAGACCCTTACGAGCACCGTGGGTTGAAATAAAGTATTGCAACACGTTTAGACCATCGCGGAAGTTCGCTTTAATCGGCGTTTCAATGATAGAACCGTCTGGTTTCGCCATCAAACCGCGCATACCAGCTAACTGACGTACCTGCGCTGCAGAACCACGCGCGCCAGAGTCGGCCATCATGTAAATCGCATTGAAAGATTCTTGACGGATTACTTTACCGTTAGCATCTTTCAACTGATTGCCATCAGCATCTAATACGTCTTCTTCTTTAAGCTGTTTCATCATCGCATCAGCAACTTTGTCACCAGCACGACCCCAAATATCCACAACCTTATTGTAGCGCTCACCTTGAGTGACTAAACCAGAGACGTATTGGTCTTCAATTTCTTTCACTTCAGCATCCGCTGCGGCAATTAACTGCTCTTTCTCTGCAGGTACCAACATATCGTTAATGCTGATAGAGATACCCGCTTTAGTTGCATATGAGTAACCAGTATTTTTCAGTTGGTCAGCAAAGATAACTGTTTCACGGATACCAACTTTACGGAACGAAGCATTGATTAGTTTTGAAAGCTCTTTCTTCTTCAATGCTTTATCAATATGACTGAACGGCAAGCCAGCAGGTAAGATGTCTGATAGCAATGCACGGCCTACAGTTGTTTCGTAACGTGTGGTTTTCTCGGTTTTTACACCATCCAAATCAACGTCGTATTCTTTGATACGCACAGTCACTTTAGCATGCAGGTCAATTAAACCTTGGTCAAATACACGTTGCACTTCTTTCACGTCTGAGAAGCGCATGCCAGTGCCGCGTGCGTTAACTTTCTCACGTGTCATGTAGTACAGACCCAACACGATATCTTGTGAAGGCACGATGATTGGCTCGCCGTTTGCAGGTGACAATACGTTGTTTGATGCCAACATCAAGGTACGTGCTTCCATTTGTGCTTCTAAGCTCAATGGAACGTGAACCGCCATTTGGTCACCGTCAAAGTCGGCGTTGAATGCCGCACAAACTAACGGGTGCAATTGGATCGCTTTACCTTCGATCAGGATAGGCTCAAACGCTTGAATACCTAAACGGTGCAATGTAGGCGCACGGTTCAATAGTACTGGATGCTCGCGGATTACGTCCTCGAGGATATCCCATACTTCTGGTCCTTCTTCTTCTACTTTTTTCTTCGCAGCTTTAATGGTTGTCGCTAAACCTAACACTTCCAATTTATGGAAAATGAATGGTTTGAATAACTCTAAAGCCATTTTTTTCGGTAGACCGCATTGGTGCAATTTCAATTGCGGACCAACCACGATTACAGAACGGCCTGAGTAGTCCACACGCTTACCAAGCAAGTTTTGACGGAAACGACCGCCTTTACCCTTGATCATGTCAGCTAGTGACTTCAATGGACGTTTGTTAGCACCTGTCATCACTTTACCGCGACGACCGTTGTCTAACAATGAGTCCACTGCTTCTTGCAACATACGCTTTTCGTTACGTACGATGATTTCCGGTGCTTTCAACTCTAACAAGCGTTTCAAACGGTTGTTACGGTTAATTACACGACGATATAGATCGTTCAAGTCAGACGTTGCGAAACGGCCGCCATCCAATGGTACCAATGGACGTAGTTCTGGTGGCAATACTGGCAAGATTTCAAGAATCATCCACTCTGGTTTAATGCCAGATTTTTGGAACGCTTCTAACACTTTTAAGCGTTTAGCGATTTTCTTGATTTTAGCTTCTGAACCAGTTGCGCCTAAATCTTGACGTAACGTTGTGATTTCACGCTCAATGTCCATTGTACGTAGCAGTTCACGCACCGCTTCAGCACCCATCACCGCATTGAATTCATCACCGTACTCTTCTACTTTTGCCAAGTAGTCATCTTCAGTCAATAACTGACCGCGTGTAAGCGGAGTCATGCCTGGGTCAACCACGATAAATGCTTCAAAGTACAATACGCGCTCGATATCACGCAAAGCGATATCCAATACCATACCTAAACGGCTTGGTAATGATTTCAAGAACCAGATGTGCGCTACTGGTGATGCTAGGTCGATATGACCCATACGCTCACGACGCACTTTTGATAATGTCACTTCAACGCCACATTTTTCGCAGATTACACCGCGATGTTTTAAGCGTTTGTATTTACCGCATAAGCACTCGTAATCTTTGATCGGGCCAAAGATTTTTGCGCAGAACAAGCCATCACGCTCAGGCTTGAAAGTACGGTAGTTAATGGTTTCTGGCTTTTTCACTTCGCCATATGACCATGAACGGATCTTTTCAGGTGAAGCTAACGCAATCTTAATTGCATCAAACTCTTCTTCTTGCGTTACCTGTTTAAATAAGTCTAATAGAGCTTTCATGTGAATTCTCTCCTGAATTAGTTGCGGTCTAGGTCGATGTCGATAGCGAGTGAACGAATTTCTTTCACTAACACGTTAAATGACTCAGGCATACCCGCATCAATTTTGTGTTCGCCTTTAACGATGTTTTCATACACTTTGGTACGGCCAGTAACGTCATCAGACTTCACTGTCAGCATTTCTTGCAAGGTATATGAAGCACCATAAGCTTCTAACGCCCAAACCTCCATCTCACCAAAACGCTGGCCACCGAATTGTGCTTTACCGCCCAATGGTTGTTGTGTGACCAATGAATAAGGACCTGTAGAACGAGCATGCATCTTGTCATCAACCAAGTGATGTAATTTCAGCACGTGCATATAACCTACAGTCACAGGACGCTCAAATCTGTCGCCAGTACGGCCGTCAAACAAGGTCACCTGTGTTTTACCTGCATGGAACTGCAATTGTTTAGTACGTGCATCATCATCTGGGAACGCCAAATCAAGCATCGCTCTAATATCAGACTCAGCTGCGCCATCAAACACTGGCGTTGCAAATGGCACACCTTGTTTAAGATTTTGCGCTAAATCTAAAATCTCAACATCGGTGAAAGATTTAATATCTTCATGCTTACCCGTGCTGTCGTTATAGATTTTTTCCAAGAACTTACGGATATCAGCCACTTTAGTTTCTTCACGTAACATTTCTTCTATACGTAAACCTAAACCTTTAGCAGCCCAACCTAAGTGCACTTCCAAAATCTGACCAATGTTCATACGTGAAGGAACGCCTAGTGGGTTCAACACGATATCCAATGGTGTACCGTCAGCCATGTGTGGCATATCTTCTACTGGGCAGATTTTTGAGATCACACCCTTGTTACCGTGACGACCCGCCATCTTATCGCCTGGTTGGATACGACGTTTAACAGCCAAGTAAACCTTAACCATTTTTTGTACGCCTGGTGGCAATTCGTCACCTTGCGTCAATTTACGTTTTTTCTCTTCAAAGCGATTATCAAACTCAATACGCGCTTGTGACAAGCTGTCTTTCAACTGCTCTAACTGACGCGCTGCTTCTTCGTCTGACAAGCGAATGTCAAACCAATCGTAACGGCCTACAGACTCTAAGTACTCAGCAGATAACGCTTCGCCTTTTTTCAGCTTGTTAGGACCACCAGTAGCCACTTTACCTTCAATCAAGCGACGGATACGGCCGAATGCATCGTCTTCCACGATACGCATTTGGTCAGCCAAGTCTTGCTTGTAGTGTGCCAATTGGTCATCAATAATTTGTTGTGCACGTGCATCACGGTCAATACCTTCGCGTGTAAACACTTGCACGTCAATCACTGTACCACTCATGCCTGAAGGCACGCGTAATGAAGTATCTTTAACATCAGATGCTTTTTCACCGAAAATCGCACGTAGCAATTTTTCTTCTGGTGTTAGTTGTGTCTCGCCTTTAGGCGTTACTTTACCAACCAATACGTCACCAGCTTCAACTTCAGCGCCAATGTGAATGATACCTACTTCATCCAGACGCGCTAACATGCGCTCACTCAAGTTTGAAATATCTTGTGTGATTTCTTCTGCACCAAGCTTTGTATCACGTGCAACCACTGACAACTCTTCAATATGAATAGATGTGTAACGATCATCAGCCACTACGCGCTCAGAAATTAAGATCGAGTCTTCGTAGTTATAACCATTCCAAGGCATAAAGCCTACCAACATGTTTTGGCCAAGTGCTAACTCACCCATATCTGTTGACGCACCATCGGCAATCACATCACCGCGTGATAATTTATCACCGACTTTAACTAAAGGACGTTGATTAATGTTCGTATTTTGGTTAGAACGCGTATATTTAGTTAAGTTGTAAATATCTACACCAACTTCACCAGCTTGCGCTTCTTCATCGTTTACACGAATAACAATACGTGCAGAATCCACATAATCAACCAAACCACCACGGCGTGCAGTTACTACAGTACCAGAGTCAACTGCCACTGTACGCTCAATACCAGTACCTACCACGGCTTTTTCAGCACGTAGACATGGCACTGCTTGACGTTGCATGTTTGCACCCATCAATGCGCGGTTCGCGTCATCGTGCTCCAAGAATGGAATCAATGATGCAGCCACAGAAACAATCTGACCTGGCGCAACGTCCATATATTGAACGCGCTCTGGTTGTGTCATTGTAAACTCGTTGTGATGACGTGATGAAATCAAATCATCCACAAATAAGTTTTTAGTATCTAAATCAGTGTTCGCTTGCGCGATCATGTACTGACTCTCTTCAATCGCAGACAGATAATCAATCGTGTCTGATACTTTATTAGCCTCAACACGACGGTATGGTGTTTCTAAGAAACCATATTCATTGGTACGTGCATATAAAGCTAAAGAGTTGATCAAACCAATGTTTGGACCCTCTGGTGTTTCGATCGGACAAACACGACCATAGTGCGTTGAGTGTACGTCACGTACTTCGAAACCTGCACGCTCACGTGTCAAACCACCAGGGCCAAGTGCTGAAATACGGCGTTTATTCGTAATTTCAGACAACGGATTCGTTTGGTCCATAAATTGTGACAATTGGCTTGAGCCAAAGAACTCACGAATCGCACTTGAAACTGGTTTCGCATTGATCAAATCATGCGGCATCAAGTTGTCAGATTCAGCTTGTGACAAACGTTCTTTAACAGCGCGCTCAACACGAACCAAACCAGTACGGAATTGATTCTCTGCCAACTCACCCACTGAACGAATACGACGGTTACCTAAGTGATCAATATCATCAATCTCGCCGCGACCGTTGCGTAACTCAAGCAACACACCAATCACTGCCAAGATGTCATCATTAGACAGTATGTTTGCACCTTCGTCACCTTGAACACCCACTGCTTCGTAGAACTTACGAATCCAGTTAGATTGGCGTTCTTCCGCTTTTTCAGGGAAAGCACGACGGTTAAATTTCATACGACCTACGCGTGATAAGTCATAACGGTCTTCATTGAAGAACAAACCCTGGAACAGTGCTTCAACCGATTCTTCAGTTGGTGGCTCGCCTGGACGCATCATACGGTAGATAGCTACGCGTGCACTATATTGGTCAGGGATCTCATCAATACGCAATGTTTGTGAAATGTAGTCACCATGATCCAAATCGTTTGAATACAATGTGCTTACAGTACGGATGTTGGCATCAATCAATTTGTCTAATAAAGACTCAGTGATTTCGTCGTTTGCGTTTGCAACAACTTCACCAGTTTCTTGATCAACAATGGTGTTTGCTAAAGCACGGCCAAGAATGAAGTCTTGTGGCACTGCGATTTCGCTAACGCCAGCTTTTTCCATATCACGGATATGCTTAACAGTAATACGCTTATCTTTAGCAACAATGACTGAACCATCTTTAGCAACGATATCAAATTTTGCCACTTCACCACGTAGACGCTCAGGTACTACTGTAAATTCAACACCAGTTTTACCAATGTGGAATGTATCAAAATCATAGAATGTTGAAATGATTTGCTCTGGCGTGTAACCCAGTGCCTTCAACAAAATCGTTACCGGCATTTTGCGACGACGGTCAATACGGAAATACAAGTAATCTTTTGGATCAAACTCAAAGTCTAACCATGAACCACGGTAAGGAATAATACGAGCTGAGAATAATAATTTACCTGAGCTATGTGTTTTACCACGGTCATGCTCAAAGAACACGCCTGGGCTACGGTGCAATTGAGACACGATTACGCGCTCAGTACCGTTAATTACAAATGAACCATTTTCAGTCATCAAAGGCAATTCGCCCATGTACACTTCTTGTTCTTTCACTTCTTTAACCGTAGGTTTAGAAGCTTCTTTGTCCATAATAGTTAAACGTACGCGCACACGCAAAGGCGCAGCATAGGTTAAACCACGTTGTTGACATTCTTTAACGTCAAATGGCTCAGCGCCAAGTTGATAGCTCACGTAATCTAAACGCGCGTTACCTGAGTGACTAACGATAGGAAAAACAGAACTGAATGTTGATTGCAGACCTGATTCTGTACGTTGATCAGCAGGTACATTAGACTGCAAAAATGCAGCATATGACTCTAATTGCATTGCCAGCAAATAGGGAATTTCTTGAACGCTTTCTCGCTTGGCAAAACTTTTACGAAGGCGTTTTTTTTCGGTGAAGGAATAGCTCATTGCATCTCCTAGATATTTTGAGGGCAGAAATTAAAATACTTTTTTGCACTACATCCATTACGTAAGTATTTTCACCTCTAACCTCAGTTACTGTTGAACTGAAGGCTTACTGCAGCATTGCCACTACAAATTACATTTTGTTACATCACATGCCATTACAAATGGCGAAGGCTGACGGTCTCCCGTCAGCCTAATTTATACACTTAAAGATGTATTATTTGATTTCGCCAGTTGCACCAGCTTCGATCAATTTTTTCAACGCTGCATCAGCATCAGCTTTTGAAACGCCTTCTTTAATTGCTTTAGGTGCGCCATCAACTAAGTCTTTAGCTTCTTTCAAGCCTAAACCTGTCAATTCACGAACTGCTTTAATTACAGCAACTTTTTGTTCGCCTGCGCCTAAAAGCACAACGTTGAACTCAGTTTGCTCAGCTGCTGCAGCTGGAGCTGCACCACCTGCTGCTGACGCTACTGCAACTGCTGCAGCTGATACGCCAAATTTTTCTTCGATTTCTTTAATAAAAGCTGTCAAGTCTAAAACTGACATTGAACCAACTGCTTCTAAAATATCTGCATTTGAAATTGCCATTTGAATATTTCCTAAAATAAAATAATGTTGCTTTAAATAAGCGATCTGATGAATTAAGCTGCTTCTTTAGCGTCACGGATAGCCGCGATCGCACGAGCGAACTTAGTAGGCACTTCGTTAAGCGTACGTGCAAATTTAGCAAGTAACTCTTCACGACTTAATGTAGATGCCAACGCCTGAACACCAGCAACATCCATCAATTGATTTGGCACCGCACCTGCTTTAATAACGAACTTGTCGTTAGTTTTAGCAAAATTGTTCAGTACTTTAGCTGCCGCTACTGGATCAGCAGAAATGCCGAACACCAACGGACCAACCATTTCGTTTGCTAATGCTGCAAATGGTGTACCTTCAACCGCACGACGTACCAACGTGTTTTTCAACACGCGTAAGTACACGCCTGATTTTCTGGCATCTGCACGCAAAACCGTCATATTGGCTACGCCCATACCACGGTATTCAGCAAGAACAATCGCTTGTGCTTGTGCAACTTGTGCACTTACTTCAGCAACAACCGCTTTTTTCTCTGTAAGATTTAGACTCAAGGTCTTTCTCCTTCCGTTAAAATCTCCGCTTTATTTCTAAAGCAGAATCAGCTCTTATAATTAATATTATAAAAACCACTTTTACGGCGACCTTTTATCAGGAATTAACCTGTTTTAGGGATGCGCCATCTGCGTAGGCATGATATTTATTACAACCTTTAAAACCAAAGTTTTAAGACCTGCATAAATATCACATTAAATCGGAACGACACCTACGGTCTTTGATAACCTCATATCTGCATAACCTTAGTTATGCCGACAATGAGCCCAAAGCACTATATGAGTGAGGTTAAACTTACCCCACTCATTATTCTAATTAAGCAACCAAACTTGCTTGATCAACACGTACACCTGCACCCATCGTACTAGATACAGATAATTTTTTCAGGTAAACACCTTTACTTGCTGCTGGTTTAGCTTTATTCAAAGCATCAACCAACGCTGCCAAGTTACCTTGCAATTGCTCAACTGTGAAAGATGCACGACCGATTGTGCAATGAACGATACCGCCTTTGTCTGTACGGTATTGCACTTGACCTGCTTTAGCATTTTTTACTGCAGTAGCTGCATCAGGCGTCACAGTACCCACTTTTGGGTTTGGCATCAAACCACGTGGGCCTAATACTTGACCTAAAGCACCAACGATACGCATTGCATCAGGGGTAGCGATCACAACGTCAAAGTCCATTACGCCAGCTTTAACTTGCTCAGCCAAATCTTCGAAACCAACGATGTCTGCGCCAGCAGCTTTAGCCGCCTCAGCTTGTGCACCTTGTGCAAACACAGCAACACGCGTTGTTTTACCTGTACCGTTAGGCAACACGATAGCACCACGTACTAATTGGTCAGATTTACGTGCATCAATACCTAAATTGATCACTGCATCTACAGATTCGTTAAATTTTGCAGTTGCGTTTTCTTTAACTAAAGTTAAACCTTCAGTTACAGGGTACAACTTGTTACGGTCTACTTTTGCGCGTAGTGCGTTAATTCTTTTAGCCATGTTATACACCCTCCACTTCAATACCCATACTACGTGCGCTACCAGCGATAGTGCGAACTGCAGCATCCATATCAGCAGCAGACAAGTCAGCTTGTTTAGTTTTCACAATATCTTCAGCTTGCGCACGAGTGATTTTGCCAACTTTATCAGTATGTGGACGTGGTGAACCTTTAGTAATACCAGCTGCTTTTTTAATCAAAATAGTTGCTGGAGGAGATTTCATCACGAAGGTGAAGCTCTTATCAGCAAACGCTGTAATCACTACTGGGATTGGCAATCCTGGCTCAACACCTTGTGTTGCAGCGTTAAACGCTTTACAGAATTCCATGATATTCAAACCACGTTGACCCAATGCTGGACCTACTGGTGGACTTGGATTAGCTTTACCTGCAGGAATCTGCAGCTTGATATAGCCAATAACTTTCTTTGCCATGCTATTACTCCTAATATGGGTACTAACGCCTCAAACTAAATCAAAGCTCCCCGTTAATAAAAACAACTACTTACTACTAAACTTCTTTTTCTACCTGACTGAATTCCAACTCAACTGGTGTAGAACGACCAAAAATAACCACAGAAACACGCAACTTGCTTTTCTCGTAGTTAATTTCCTCAACATTGCCAGAAAAGTCTTTAAACGGACCATCAGTAATACGAACTGACTCGCCTTTTTCAAAGGTGAGTTTTTGTGTAGGATTACTTTTACTATCATCAATACGTTGCAAGATGATATCGACTTCTTTATCTTTAATTGGTGTTGGCTTTTGCGCACTGCCACCAATAAACGCAGTTACACGTGGAGTACTTTTCACCAAGTGCCAAGTGTCATCTGTCATATTCATCTGAACCAACACATAGCCCGGGTAAAGCTTGCGCTCAGAGATAGTCTTTTGGCCAGCCTTCATCTCAATCACCTCTTCGATAGGGACTAAAATTTGACCAAACTGATCTTGCAGACCTGAACGCACAACGCGCTCTTCAATACCTTTTTGCACTGATTTTTCAAAACCTGAAAAAGCTTGCACCGCGTACCATTTCATACTCATTACGCGCCCCGTCCTAGTAACCACTTAACCATAAAAGCAAATCCGATATCAACTACCGCCAGAAATGCAGCCATTACAACCACCAATGCAAAGACTACCAATGTAGTTTGTATTGTTTCTTTACGTGTAGGCCAAACCACTTTACGTGACTCAGCAACTGCTTCACCAATAAAGCTGAAAGATTGTTGTCCGATAGGTGTAGTCCAAAGCACAGCAACAGAAGCCGCCAAACCAGCAAGCACAGCCAATATACGCACTACTGTAGGCTTATCTGCTAAAAGGTAAAAACCGGCAATCCCTGCTACTAGCAACAGAATAGCCAATAGCAACTTAATTTTATTGAGCATAATTGTCTTAATTTAAGAACTTACTTAATGGTGACTAAAATAACTTCAGGTCTTACTAACGCGAATAACTAGAAATATGAATATTTCTAGTTATTCGGCAGATTAATAAATCCATACTATAAATTTGGCAGGCCAAGAGGGTCTCGAACCCCCAACCCTCGGTTTTGGAGACCGATACTCTACCAATTGAGCTATTGGCCTGTACTTAAAACTTTTCAATAAGAACTGCGCAGGGTTGTTTGCACAGCTCTTAGACTAAACTATCTTACTCGATAATCTTAGCTACAACACCAGCACCAACAGTACGACCACCTTCACGAATAGCGAAGCGTAAGCCTTCTTCCATCGCGATTGGGGCAATCAATGTAACAGTGATTGATACGTTGTCGCCTGGCATCACCATTTCTGTACCTTCTGGCAATTCAACTGCACCAGTTACGTCTGTAGTACGGAAGTAGAATTGTGGACGGTAACCTTGAAAGAATGGTGTGTGACGACCACCTTCATCTTTACCTAACACGTAGATTTCTGCTGTGAATTTGGTGTGTGGTTTGATAGAGCCAGCTTTTGACAATACTTGACCACGTTCCACTTCTTCACGTTTTGTACCACGTAGCAATACGCCTACGTTGTCGCCTGCTTGACCTTGGTCTAGCAGTTTGCGGAACATTTCAACGCCTGTACATGTTGTTTTTAGTGTGTCTTTGATACCTACGATTTCGATCTCGTCACCCACTTTAACAATACCGCGCTCGATACGACCAGTTACTACAGTACCACGGCCTGAGATAGAGAATACATCTTCTACTGGCATTAGGAATGTGCCGTCGATTGCGCGCTCTGGCATTGGAATGTAGCTGTCTAATGCTTCTGCTAAGCGGAAGATTGCTGGCTCGCCGATTTCTGATTGGTCACCTTCAAGGGCTAGTTTTGCTGAGCCTTTGATGATTGGTGTGTCGTCGCCTGGGAAGTCGTATTTGCTTAATAGATCACGCACTTCCATTTCAACTAACTCTAACAATTCAGGATCATCTACCATGTCTGCTTTGTTTAGGAATACGACGATGTATGGTACGCCAACTTGACGTGCTAACAGGATGTGCTCACGTGTTTGTGGCATAGGACCGTCAGCTGCTGAACATACTAGGATCGCGCCGTCCATTTGTGCTGCACCGGTAATCATGTTTTTAACATAGTCAGCATGGCCTGGGCAGTCTACGTGCGCGTAGTGACGTGATGCTGTCTCGTACTCAACGTGTGCAGTATTAATAGTAATACCACGTGCTTTTTCTTCTGGTGCTGCGTCAATTTGGTCGTACGCTTTTGCTTCGCCGCCGTATTTCTTTGTCAATACAGTGGTGATCGCTGCTGTTAGTGTTGTCTTACCATGGTCAACGTGGCCAATCGTGCCTACGTTAACGTGCGGCTTGGTCCGCTCAAATTTACCTTTTGCCATTGCTTCAGTCCTTTACAATATTTTATTAACCATAAGTTTTATTAGAATTAATAAAACTTGTTCAAATCATCATGCCCAACATTTCACCAAACGGCTACGTATCATCAAGCACACTTTATTAACAACTTCTAACCGCCACAGCAACTTGCCATCAATTAGCACACAAGCTTTATGGTGCCCATGGCGGGAATCGGACCCGCGACCTCTCCCTTACCAAGGGAGTGCTCTACCACTGAGCCACATGGGCGCTTCAATCCGCGACAGCCAACTGATGGAGCGGGCGACGAGGTTCGAACTCGCGACATCTTGCTTGGAAGGCAAGTGCTCTACCAACTGAGCTACACCCGCGTACATGTTACTAACGCCAACAAGCTCAAATTACCGCAACTTACTATATGTTTTACAAACTGGTGGAGGGGGAAGGATTCGAACCTTCGTACTCTGAGAGAACGGATTTACAGTCCGTCGCCTTTAACCACTCGGCCACCCCTCCTCACCGAACCCGCGATTATGCTGAAAATTTGACTTGCTGTCAAATGTATAAAAGGGAATTTGCTAAGAATTCTGGTGCCGGGTATCGGAATCGAACTGATGACCTTCGCATTACAAGTGCGCTGCTCTACCAACTGAGCTAACCCGGCGTTTTCGTGAGATGCGTATTATACGCAATTTTCGAAAAATGTTAAGTTATTTTACGATTTTTAATACAGGTTTTTTACTTTTTATTAAATCTTCTTTATTTTCAATGGGTTTTGCATTTTCTTCAACAACACCCGCTGAAATTTCTACATCTTCTTGCTCTGATTCAGCCTCAAAAAACATACCTTGACCATTTTCGCGTGCAAAAATACCTCTTACAGCACTCATTGGCACATATATATTTTGTGACACACCACCGAAGCGCGCAGAGAATACCACAGAATCATTATCCATGTGCAAATCTTTTGTTGCACTGTAATTAACATTTAAAACAATTTCACCATCTTTCACATATGCCATCGGCACTCGCGTTTGAGCATTCACCGCAACAATCAAATGTGGCGTTAAATTATTGTCCATACACCACTCATGAAGCGCACGTAACATATATGGTTTTGTTGGAATTAATTCAGACATATTTAACGAACCTATTAGGATAGCTTCAGTTACACATTAAAAGAGTAATGGCGTTTAATTTTAACAACTCTAATTAAACGCCATTTAAGCACCACCAAGACAACTTACTTACGCATTGCTTTTTCTGAAGGTGTCATTGCATCTGCATACAATGGTCTTGAGAATAAACGCTCCGCATATTTTAAAATAGGCGCAGCTTGATTCGGCAACTCAATACCGTAGTGACCTAGACGCCAAAGTAACGGCGTCACCGCAACATCGAGCATTGAGTAATCGTCACCTAACAGGTAATTCTGCTTAGCAAAAATAGGCACCAGCTGAGTTAGGTTATCACGTATGGTAGCACGCGCTTTATCCGCTTTTTCTTGGTCATCAGACTCGATATCAGTGATATGGCTAAACAAGTCTTTCTCAAAGCTATATAAGAACAATCTAGCACGTGCGCGCATCACTGGATCTGGCGGCATCAACTGAGGATGAGGAAAGCGCTCATCAATATACTCATTGATAATATTAGCTTCTGACAACACCAAATCACGCTCAACCAATACAGGCACATGATTATATGGATTAATCACCGCTAAATCTTCTGGTTTATTTGCCAAATCGACATCAATCACCTGAAAATCCATGCCTTTTTCAAATAGTACAATACGGCAGCGGTGGCTATAGGGATCTGTTGTCCCCGAGTATAAAGTCATCATAATTTAATGTATTTCCTTCCAGTAAGCTTTTTTGAGTTTATATGTTAGTACTAACAACACACCCAAAAATAGCAAGACAAACCAACCAAGTTGGTTTCTTTGATGCTTTGCTGGTTCAGCCATATAAGCCATAAAGTTTGTTAAATCACCCACCAAAACATCGTATTCTTCTACTGACAACTTGCCAGGTTTAACCAGCTTCAGCGCATGAGTTTCATGATTCAACTCTTGCTCGCCCTGCAACTCATAAAGCACATGAGGCATACCAACCTTATCAAACACCGTGTTATTCCAACCCGTTGCTCTAGAGCTATCACGGTAGAATCCGCGCATATAGGTATAGACCCAGTCCGCACCACGAGCGCGCACTTCCACTGACAAGTCAGGCGGTGCAGCACCAAACCACTTCGCCGCATCCTTCTTATTGATGGCAACCTTCATCGTGTCACCAATCTTTTCACCAGCTAGCAACAAATTATCTTTGATCTGTTTTTCAGTTAAACCAATCTCCAACAATCTGTTATAGCGCATGTAGTTAGCGCTATGGCAATTTAAGCAATAGTTAACGAAAGTACGCGCACCACGTTGCAACGACTCATGATCAGTGGCATCAATTGGTGCTTTATCCAAACTAATACTTTCACTTGCATTTACTGCCAAAGGCATCGCAAGGAAAGGCATCATCAACAAAGTTAACAATAATTTTTTCATGGTTATTATCCTGTTATTCTTTCTGGCACCGGTTTAGTCTTGTCTTTTTTCGTATACCAAGGCATTAACGCAAAGAACAAGAAGTAAACCACTGTAAAGACGCGTGCAACTACTGTAGCGCGATCAGCACCCCCCATCCAAGCACCGAACTGACCCCAAATATTTGATGGCACAGTACCAAGATACCCTAGCACCAAGAAACTGATAACAAATGCCACTAACCATTGCTTATACAACAACCCGCGATAACGAATCGACTTCACTGGACTCTTATCCAACCAAGGTAAGAAAGCAAAAGCCACCACAGACAAGCCCATTGCTGCAACACCCGGGAATTGTGAGTTCAAAATTGGCGGAACCGCACGCAAGATTGAGTAATATGGTGTGAAGTACCAAACTGGCGCAATGTGTGCTGGCGTTTTAAGTGGATCAGCTGGCACAAAGTTATTTGCCTCAAGGAAATAACCGCCCATCTCAGGTGCAAAGAAAATAATGGCTGAGAACACAATCAGGAACATAGACACACCAACCAAATCCTTCACTGTGTAGTAAGGATGGAATGGAATACCATCTAACGGAAATCCTGTTTTCTTATCTTTCAGTTTTTTAATCTCAATACCATCAGGATTGTTTGAGCCCACCTCATGCAAAGCAATCAAGTGAGCAACAACCAGACCAACCAACACAAACGGTAAGGCAATTACGTGGAACGCAAAGAAACGATTCAAGGTTGCATCAGATACCAAGTAGTCACCACGCAACCACTCTGAAACGTCTGGGCCAATAAATGGAATCGCTGAGAACAAGTTAACAATCACTTGCGCACCCCAGTAAGACATCTGACCCCATGGCAATAGGTAACCAAAGAATGCCTCACCCATTAACACTAAGAATATAGCAACACCGAACAACCAAATTAATTCGCGTGGATTGCGATACGAACCGTAAATAATACCGCGGAACATGTGCAGATAAACCACAACAAAAAACATTGAAGCACCGGTCGAATGCATATAGCGAATCAACCAACCCCATGGCACATCGCGCATGATGTATTCAACAGACCCGAATGCTAAATCCGCATCTGGCTTGTAATGCATGGTCAGGAAAATACCAGTCAAAATTTGCAACACCAAAACCAACAACGCCAAAGAACCGAAAAAGTACCAGAAGTTGAAGTTTTTAGGTGCGTAATACTCGGTTAAATGCGCCTTAACATTGCTAGTCAATGGAAAGCGCGCGTCCACCCAATTTAAACCGTCATTTAGAGCGCTTGATAGCGCTGATTTATTTTTATCAGTCATGATTATGCTTTCTCTTCAGTATCAACACCAATCAGAAGTAGATTCTCACTCAAATATTTATGTGGCGGCACTACCAAATTGATAGGCGCAGGAGAGCCCTTAAATACGCGACCAGCCAGGTCAAACTTAGAACCATGGCAAGGACAGAAGAAGCCGCCAGTCCATGTTGGTCCCATGTCACCATCTTTTTCTAATTTCGCAGAAGGCGAACAACCTAAGTGCGTACAGATACCAACGATAACCGCAAGATTTGGTTTAATTGAGCGACTAGCATTTTTACAGTATTCAGGCTGTTGCGAAGTTACATCACAAGCAGGATCAGAAAGCTGATCATTGTGCTTTGCCAACTCATCAGTCATTTCATTTGTACGATTAATAATCCACACTGGTTTACCGCGCCACTCTGCGGTCATCATCGTGCCTGGTTCAATCTTACTGATATCCACCTCTACCGGTGCACCAGCGGCCTTTGCACGCTCACTTGGCGTCATGCTTTTTACGAAAGGCACTGCCACTGCAGCACAACCTAATGCGCCCACTGCAGAAGTGGCTATTAAAAAGTTACGCTTATCTAAATCTACTTGAGAACACTCGCGCGTTTGCGAGTCAGCCTGCTGATTGTCATTTTGATTGTCTGACATGTTTTCCTCTTGCTCGAAAGGATTGACTGGATATAGACGCTGCGCCCACACGAGGCAACAACGTCAACTTTACTAAAACACTTAACATTAAGCGTGTACGACCGCTTTCTCGCTAGAAAACGACCTGTGCACTTAAATTACAGCCAAAGCAATAAAATGTAGGCGAGGCTTCATGTTTAGGCGCCAGATTATACAATTTTTTGACTATTAATTAAAGCTTTATTTATTAAGTTACTGAAACAAAACGATTAAACCGGATTGTGAATATCTATAAACTCATGTTCTAAGTTAAATTTTTCCGCCAAATGATTTCCCAATGCTTGCACCCCATAACGCTCAGTTGCATGATGACCAGCCGCAATATAGGCAACACCAGATTCAAGGGATTGATGCGTGGTTTGTTCTGAAATTTCCCCACTAATAAATAGATCCACACCCAGCTCTATCGCCTGATCTATATAACCCTGCGCAGCGCCAGTGCACCAAGCTATTTTTTTAACTGCTCTCGCTGGGTCTCCAATCACCATTACATTACGACGCAAACTGCGCTCTATCAACAAAACGACTTCTGACAAGGGCAACTCATCTTCAAGCTCAGTAGAGGCAATCAAATTATCAACCCCCACATAACTTTGCGTATTGAATCCCAACAACTTACCAAGCTGCACATTATTGCCAAACTCCCCATGCGCATCCAACGGCAAGTGGTATGCCATTAAATTAATATCATGTGCCAACAAGAATTTAATGCGCCTCTGTTTAATACCGACAACCACAGGCGCTTCATTTTTCCAGAAATAGCCATGATGCACCAACACCAAATCAGCGCCGGCTTTATGTGCGGCTTCCAATAGCGCCATACTGGCAGTCACGCCAGTGACAATCTTACCAATCGTAATGCGCCCCTCTACCTGCAAGCCATTTGGGCAGTAATCTTTGAAACGCTCTACTTGCATCAGTTGTTGGGTATAATGCGTTAACTCATTGATTTTTACCATAAGCTTCAGACCTTTAAAATGTTAGGCTATTGATTTTTTAGATTGTTGACCCTATATCAAAAACCAATACGTGATATGTATTCAGATACAAAGTAATCTTGATTAAATTTGATTAATTACCATACTAAGAATTAAAAAATGAACAACTCGCTACATAAAAGATTATGGCTAATTTTTGCGCAAGCAGCCACCATATGCATGGCTTTAATATTTGCTTTACGCATTTTTTACCCCAATCTGCTTAACTTCAGAGAGCCGGTGATGGTTGTTAAACAGGCAGAGCCTACATCAGCCACCTCACCGTCCCACTCATACAGCCACGCAGCAAAGAAAGCCATGCCAGCGGTTGTGAATATCTTCACCAGTAAAAAGCAGCGCCCCAGCCCTCATCAAGACTTTCTTGATGACCCTGCATTCCGCCACTTTTTTGGGGACCAGCTAGACGAACTTGAAATTCCATCACAACCTGAAAACAGCCTAGGCTCTGGTGTGATTGTCAGCACACAAGGTTTGATTCTAACAAACAACCATGTCATTGCCACGGCAGATTCTATTGAAGTGGCTTTATCTGACGGCAGAAAAATGGCCGCCACAGTTGTCGGCACCGATCCAGACACTGACTTGGCACTCATCAAAGTAGATGCCAATGATTTACCTGCCATCACTTTTGCCAGCTCAGACTCATTAAACGTTGGTGATGTGGTGTTAGCGATTGGCAATCCATTTGGTGTTGGCCAAACAGTCACACAAGGTATTGTTAGTGCGCTTGGTCGCAGCCACCTAGGTATTAACATTTATGAAAATTTCATACAAACAGACGCCTCTATCAACCCAGGCAACTCAGGTGGCGCATTAATTGATACCGAAGGCAATCTTGTTGGTATCAACAGCGCCATTTACTCGCGCAGTGGTGGCTCTATGGGGATTGGTTTTGCAATCCCCACCACTTTAGCTAGCCAAGTAATGGAGCAAATTGCAGCCCAAGGCAATGTCACGCGTGGATGGATTGGCATTGAAGCGCAAGACATCACACCAGAACTAGCGGAGTCTTTTAGGTTAAACAAAGCGCAAGGCGCCTTAATTGCTGGCGTACTTAAAAATAGTCCTGCAGACAGAGCTGGATTACGCGCAGGCGACATATTGACCGCCATTGAAGGCAAGGCCGTCACCGACAGCGGAACAATGCTTAACTTGATCGCTGCTTTAAAACCAAATCAAAAAGCAACGGTCGAAATTATTAGAGCTGGCGCTACGGTTAACATTACAATCGTCATAGGCAAACGTCCTAAGCCGGCTACGGCGACCTTAGATTAGATATCGTTTAAGCAGGTGGTAAGATTTTAGGTTCACTTTCATTTGAAGTGAACCTAGCCACAACGATGCCTAACTCATAAAGCAACCACATCGGTACCGCAAGCATGAATTGTGAAATAACATCTGGCGGCGTCACTACAGCCGCGATCACAAACGCGCCAACAACAACATAACCTCTTGCTTCTTTTAGTGCATTTATTGACACCCAGCCAAAGCGCACCGCCATCACCACAGCAATCGGCACCTCAAATGCCAAGCCAAACGCAAAGAATAGTGTAATAACAAAGTCTAAGTAATTACCTATATCCGTCATCACCGCAACACCTGCAGGCGCGGTACCCACGATAAAACCAAATATCACGGGAAATACAAGAAAGTAGGCAAAAGTCATACCGGCAAGAAACAAAAAGCTACTGGCAACAATAATAGGAATCATGAATTTTTTTTCATGAGCATATAAGCCAGGTGCTACAAATGACCAAACTTGATATAAAGTATGCGGCAATGAAAGCACAAATGCTGTCATCATCGCCACCTTCATCGGCACAAAAAACGGTGTAGTGACAGCTGTAGCAATCATCTGACCACCTGCAGGAAGCTCACTTAACAATGGCGCAGCAAGTAGTGCATAAATCTCATTTGCAAATGGGAAAAGTAGAATAAACACAACGACAAAACCTATTACGATACGCAGTAAACGGTTTCTTAACTCGATTAAATGTGAGATGAAATTTTCTGTAGGGGTCACAGCGGCGGCTAATCTTTAACTGATGGAGGGGTTTCTTGAGACTTAATGTTGGAGGCTTTAGCATCATCGCCTGCATTGAGTGCATTCTGATTAGCTGGCTCAACGGCATCAGTCAAATAATCCACCCCACTTTGCAATCCTGCCTGCGCATTATCTGTTGCCTGCTGAATTTCTTGCTGTAGTTTTTGCAGTTCAGCAAACCGTGACTCACGATTCACTTCATCTTTAATCTGTGCCATATATCGCTGCATACGCCCTACCACTGTCCCAATGGTGCGTGCCACTTTGGGCAACTTTTCAGGACCAATGACGATAAGTGCAACTATCGCAATCACAACCAATTCAGAAAATGCAATATCAAACATTTTGTCCGTACCCTATCACCAATGATGTACTGCAGCTCAACATTCAATACTGCTATTTGGCGGTAGTACTAGCTTTGGCTTTCGCTGGTGCTTTTTTTGCAGTTGTAGACTTAGCCTTAGTTGCAGCAGACTTGCTAGCTGCTGGCTTTGCTGCTGCTCTTTTTTTAGGTGCCGGCTTCGACGCAGGAACCTCAACAGACGAGCCCTCAATTAATACTGAATCATTGGCGACTTGCACTGGTTCAGATGTATCAGCAGTAGCGTTTTTACCATCATTCACAGCGTCTTTAAAGTTTTTTACTGCGCCGCCAACATCTCCACCAATATTACGAAGTTTTTTTGTCCCAAATACGAGTACCACAATGAGTAAAACTACCAACCAATGCCACCAAGCTCCGATTCCCATTGTAAATCTCCTCAATAAATATGTTTAAACTATGTTTTAGGTAGCGTATTGCCACCACCAAACACATGCATGTGCATATGAAACACTTCCTGACCACCCTCACGCCCAGTGTTAATCATGGTGCGAAAGCCAGTTAATCCTTGTTGCTTGGCTAATTCAGGCGCTAGCAATAACATCTTACCCAATAATGCCTGATGTTGCGAGCCACAACTTATCAAACTTTCAACATGCTGTTTAGGTACAAGTAAAAAATGTACTTTAGTAATAGGA
Organism: Methylotenera sp. L2L1; assembly: GCF_000744605.1. Lineage (NCBI taxonomy): Bacteria > Pseudomonadati > Pseudomonadota > Betaproteobacteria > Nitrosomonadales > Methylophilaceae > Methylotenera > Methylotenera sp. L2L1. Next base: position 1,217,002 of record NZ_JQMG01000001.1, on the reverse strand, counting down.
TGTATGTCATGAAAAGCAATCACATCGTCATCTTCATAGATTTTCTTTGAAGGAATATCGCCCTGAACAATCTTACAGAAAATACAATCAGCACTCATTTTTATTCTTCCAATTTTGCACTTTAGATTAACCTAAGAAGTATTAAACTTAAACTATCTCTTGAATAAGCCGAATTAATCAACTTTGTTGCGACTAGCTTTTTCGTCAATCCCTGACAAACCTTCGCGCCTAGCCAGCTCCAATAAAACATCCTGTGGCTTCAAGTCTGCCTTTGCAAGCATAATCATCGTATGGAACCACAAATCGGCTGTTTCATAGATAATCTCATCTTTATTCCCACCTTTGGCAGCAATCACAGTCTCTGTCGCTTCTTCACCTACTTTTTTAAGAATACTGTCCATGCCTTTAGCATACAACTTTGCCACATAAGATGATGCAGGGTCCGCAGATTTACGCTGCTCCAACAACTCTGAAAGTCGCGCTAACACATCATTCATATCATCACTCATGCTTATATATTTCATCCGGGTTTTTAATGACGGGCTGATCTACCACCCATGCATCTTCTTTTAAGACTTTAAAGAAGCAATTATGTCGTCCAGTATGACAGGCGATGCCGCCAATTTGCTCAACTTTAAGCAAAATGACATCTTCATCGCAATCCAAGCGAATTTCATGTATTTTTTGAACATGACCAGACTCTTCGCCTTTATGCCATAATCTATTACGTGACCTTGACCAATAGACAGCTCGATTAGTTTCGCTGCTCAACTGCAAAGCTTCACGGTTCATCCATGCGAACATCAACACACGTCCAGTGTCGTACTCTTGAGCGATAACAGGAACAAGACCATTGGCATCCCAAGTGACTTCATCTAACCAACTCATCTGATAACCTATCTATTGAAACTTCTGTTTAACTTACAACCTTAGCAACACTGCCTGTAAAAGCTGCGCACTGTTAGCCCCTATCGCTAGAGACCATTACAGCCTAACTTCAATGCCATGTTGGGCCATATATTCTTTTGCCTGCCTAACCGTATATTCACCATAGTGAAAAATACTAGCAGCCAACACGGCATCAGCACCGCCCTCTTTAACCCCATCCACTAGGTGTTGCAGATTACCTACACCGCCTGAAGCGATAATTGGCACTTCTACTGCATTGCTAATGGCCCTATTCAACGGATTATTAAAGCCTATCTTGGTACCATCTCGATCCATGCTCGTGACCAGCAACTCTCCAGCGCCAAGGCTCACCATATACTCTGCCCACTTAATCGCATCCAAACCCGTTGCTTTACGGCCGCCATGTGTAAATACTTCCCACTCAAATGGCTGGTTATCTACCTTTTTAGCATCGATAGCTACCACAATACACTGCGAACCAAATTTTGCAGCAGCATCTTGCACAATCTTAGGATTAAGTACTGCCGTTGTATTGATACTGACTTTATCAGCACCTGCATTAAGCAGACGACGCACATCTTCAACCTCGCGTACACCGCCACCTACTGTTAGTGGTATAAATACCTGGCTTGCGACTTCCTCAATGATATGCAGAATTAGGCCTCGGTTATCAGAACTTGCTGTGATGTCCAAGAAAGTGAGTTCATCAGCCCCCTGCTCATCATAACGCCTAGCAATCTCCACTGGATCACCAGCGTCTCTTAGCTCTAGAAAGTTAACGCCCTTAACTACTCGGCCATTAGTGACATCCAAGCAAGGAATAATACGTTTGGCTAATCCCATCAGTTAAACCTTATGCACTTAACTCGTCGGCAAGCTTCTGTGCTGCCGCAAAGTCTAAGGTGCCTTCATAAATCGCACGGCCTGTAATCGTACCAATAATACCTTCATTAGCAACTGCGCACAGTTTCTTAACATCATCTAAATTAGTCACACCGCCAGATGCAATCACTGGGATTGTCAACGCCTGCGCCAACGCTACTGTGGCTTCGATATTCACACCGGTCAACATACCATCACGGCCGATATCCGTGTAAACAATAGACTCTACACCGTAGTCTTCAAACTTCTTTGCCAAGTCAATGACATCATGCCCAGTCAACTTAGACCAGCCATCAATCGCCACCTTTCCATCTTTAGCGTCTAGACCGACCATAATCTGCCCAGGGAAAGCATAGCAAGCCTCATGTAAGAAGCCTGGTGTTTTGACTGCTGCAGTACCGATAATCACATAATCAATACCACTATCCAAATAGCGTTCAATGGTATCTAAATCTCGAATGCCTCCACCTAATTGGATTGGAATGTCACCACCGACAGCGCTGACAATAGATTTAATCGCGCCTTCATTCACAGGCTTACCTGCAAAAGCGCCATTTAAATCTACAAGGTGCAAACGCTTGCCGCCAAGATCAACCCAATGCCTAGCCATCGCGCCAGGGTCTTCTGAGAATACGGTTGATTCTTCCATCAAACCTTGTTTAAGTCTGACACAGTGACCATCTTTTAAATCAATTGCTGGGATAATTAACATAGTGAAAATTAATTTTTATATACGAAAAAGTTAAAAAGAAGAAAAGCTGTTTATATGTATTTATGACCGACTTACTACCGACTTACTTAGGTGCCCAGTTGACAAAATTACTCAACAACTGCAAACCTGCATTCGCACTTTTCTCTGGGTGAAACTGCACTGCAAATAAATTATCTTTAGCGACAGCACAAGTAAACTGTTTTGGATAATGGGTAAATCCCTCGACGATACTTTCATCTTCAGGTTGCACATAATAACTATGCACGTAATAGAACCTTGCACCATCTTCAATACCATGCCAGAGTGGGTGGGTTTTTGGCACCGCATGATGGCTTTGATACACCTGATTCCAACCCATGTGAGGCACCTTCAGCTTTTCACCTTGGGCATCAATCATGTTTTCAGTGGCAAATCTTTTCACGCTACCCTTAAACAAACCTAGGCCAGCGGCATCACCCTCCTCCGAGTGCTCAAATAACATCTGAAGACCAATACAAATACCCAAAAACGGTTTGTTTTGAGCTGCATCCAATACTGCTGCACGCAAACCTCTTGCATCTAGCTCTCTGATGCAATCTGGCATCGCGCCCTGGCCGGGGAATACAACACGTGACGCGTTTGCAACATCATGAGGACTACTGGTCACAACTACGTTTTTAGTCGGCGCGACATGTTCCAATGCTTTTGACACTGAGCGCAAGTTACCCATGCCATAATCAACTACTGCAATATCAATTGTACTCATATTTTAATGCTGCCTAAGATCATTTCTCGAAGATGTGCTCAGGCTACAAACTACCTTTTGTTGACGGCATAATCCCCGCCATACGTGCATCCAACTCTACGGCCATACGCAGTGCGCGCCCAAAGGCTTTAAATATGGTTTCAGCTTGATGGTGAGCATTATGACCTTTTAAGTTATCAATATGCAAAGTAACATTGGCATGATTCACAAAGCCCTGAAAAAACTCATGTACCAAATCCACATCAAAACTACCAATAGCTGCACGGGTAAAGGTACAGCCAAACTCTAATCCTGGACGCCCAGAAATATCTAGCACGACTCTTGATAGCGCTTCATCCAATGGCACATAGGCGTGACCGTAACGGCGAATGCCTTTTTTATCACCAACTGCCTGTGCAAACGCTTGTCCAAGCGTAATGCCAATATCCTCAACCGTGTGATGTGCATCAATGTGCAAATCGCCCTTAGCGTTAACTTCAATATCCATCATGCCATGACGCGCAATTTGGTCTAGCATATGATCCAAGAAGCCTAAGCCAGTGTTAAATTGAGAAACACCGGTGCCATCTAGGTTGATGCTCACCGTAATTTGGGTTTCTAAAGTATTCCTAGTAATTTTAGCGTTACGCATAAGTCTAATGTTTTATGTTATCAGCCTGCATTTTAACCCATTAAAAGGTTGTAACACATAGCTACATGATGAATTTAAATCTAAAGTAAAAAAACCCCAGTTTTAAGACTGGGGTTTTTCATTTAACTACTTAGATATTATCAGATATTAACTAAATAATTTTTTGATCCAGCCGAACAAACCACCTGTTGAACCGCCATGAGCGATTGCAGTGATTTCTGCAGCAGCAGCAGCTGGGTCAGCAGCGCCGTAGATTGCAGCACCAGCAACAATGATAGTTGCGCCAGCGTCACGTACTTGTGCAGTAGTAGCAGCTTTAACACCACCAGCAACTGAAATTTCAAGACCTAAGTTCAAGCCAGCAACCAAAGCCAAGTCACCAAATGGTGTTTGACCAGCAGCTTGTTGATCTAAACCAGTGTGCACGCCAATGATGTGCGCGCCTAATTTTGCAACTTCTTGTGTACGTGCTTTTTTATCAGCAACGTTGATCAAGTCAACTTGAGCTTTTTTACCGTATTTGTTAGCAACGTCGATCACGCCTTTGATTGTACCGATGTCAGAAGTACCCAATACTGTACAAATGTCAGCACCTGCTTTGTAAAATGGCTCAGCTTCGTAGAAACCAGCATCCATTGTTTTCAAGTCAACTAAGATTTTGTTGTTTGGGAACTTAGCACGTAGTGTTTGAAGCAATTTGATACCGTTATGCTTAATGCATGGTGTACCAATTTCTAAAATATCCACGTGTGGGGCAACTTTAGCTGCTAAAGCAACTGTTGCGTCGAAATCTAATGAGTCTAATGCCATTTGGGTTTGTGCCACGATACATCCTCCAACTAATAATAAATCAAAATAATGACTTACCTAGGTTAAAAATACAGATTGAAAATAATTATTATATTGTGCACAAAACGCACATTTCGCTATCATAACCGCACTTCGTGTGAAAATTCAAACTTTTCATGCTTAATTTGCATGTTTTATCTATATAAAAAGTTTGAACGTCCTAAATAGTTCAGAAAATATCCGTAATAACACTGATTTACAGCGATACTTTTGGTAATTTTTGCCAGATTCCAGTAAAAGACGTAATTAACTTAACACAGCTTTTAATGCTTGAAGTAGCAACGCAGACTGCTCATCTGTACCGATTGTAATACGCAGATAAGGTGCAATGCGGTCAGGCGACTTAAAATGTCGCACAATAATGCCGTGCTCACGCAGCTTTGCACTTAACTCGGCACCATCACGCACTTTATGTTTTGCAAATATAAAGTTAGCGCCAGATGGCAACACTTCAAAATCTAGCGCAAGCATGTTAGCAACCAACGCCTCGCGCGTTGCAATCACTTTTTGGCAGGTTGCTTCAAAATAATCTACATCCTGCATTGCTGCCACTGCCCCGGCAGAAGCAAAGCGATCAATCGGGTAAGAGTTGAAGCTGTCTTTAACGCGCACCAACGCTTCAATCAGCGTTGCCGAGCCTAATGCATAGCCGACACGCAGGCCAGCCAAAGAGCGCGCCTTAGATAAAGTATGTGTAACTAGTAGGTTGGGATATTGGTTAATCAGGCTTACCGCGGACTCTGTGCCAAAATCCACGTAGGCTTCATCAATGACCACTACTGATTCAGTATTGTTTTGCAGTATCCATTTAATTTTGGCCAACGCAAGTGGCATCCCTGTTGGTGCATTAGGGTTAGGGAAGATAATGCCGCCATTGGGCTTTTTATAATCTTCTACGCGAATGCTAAAATCTTCTGCTAACGGAATCGTTTCATAATGAATGCCATATAACCCACAATACACAGGGTAAAAGCTATAAGTGATATCAGGAAACAACAATGGCTGGTCATGCTTTAACAGCGCTTGAAACACATGCGCCAACACCTCGTCAGAACCGTTACCTACAAACACTTGGCTACTATCCAAATGGTGTACCTTAGCAATTGCCGCTCTTAACGCATCAGAATTTGGATCTGGATATAAGCGCAATGTTTCTGCAGCTTCTAACTTCAAGGCTTCAATCACTTTTGGACTTGGCCCATAAGGATTTTCATTGGTATTTAGCTTTACCAAATTATTAATTTTTGGTTGCTCGCCTGGCACATAAGGGGTGAGCTTATGAACAACATCACTCCAATATTTACTCATACTAAAACCTCGGACATATTCTCTGTCATCACATCATCCAACGTGAAATTAATCAATAGGTGCGCATCATCAAATAGGTATGCGCTTTACTGGACATTTAAGCATCGTCCATCAAGACCAATGCTTAAAATGCCAATCACAGACTACTTAAGACGATATTCAGCAGAGCGCGCGTGCGCTTGCAGACCTTCACCATAAGCTAACGTGGCAGCAACCTTACCTAACACTTGTGCGCCTTCTGAAGACACCATAATTAAGCTTGAGCGCTTTTGGAAGTCATAAACACCTAACGGTGATGAAAATCTTGCAGTACGTGACGTAGGTAAGACATGATTTGGTCCAGCGCAGTAATCACCTAACGCTTCACAAGTATCACGACCCATAAAAATAGCGCCCGCGTGTTTAATTTTTTTACTAAAAGCCAATGGCTCTTCCACAGACAACTCCAAATGCTCTGGCGCAATGTAGTTACTGATGTCTGCTGCTTCTTCCAAATCACGCACGTGGATTAAAGCGCCACGGTCTGTTAATGACGTGGTAATAATATCTTTACGCGGCATTTCCTGCACTAGCTTCTGAATACTAGCCGCCACTTGGTCTAAAAAGTCAGCATCAGGACTTAGCAAAATAGATTGTGCCAATTCATCATGCTCAGCTTGTGAGAACAAGTCCATTGCAATCCAGTCTGGATTCGTTTTACCGTCACAAATGACCAGAATCTCAGAAGGGCCAGCCACCATATCAATACCAACCACACCGAACACACGACGTTTGGCTGCGGCAACATAGGCATTACCAGGCCCTACAATTTTATCAACTTGTGGCACGGTTTCAGTGCCATATGCCAACGCGCCGACTGCCTGCGCACCGCCTAGACAGAATACGCGGTCAACACCACATACAGCAGCAGCAGCCAGTACTAACTGATTTTTCTCACCATTAGGCGTCGGCACCACCATAATCAGCTCTTGAACACCAGCGACTTTCGCCGGTATCGCGTTCATTAAGACCGAGGAAGGGTAAGCAGCTTTACCGCCAGGCACATATAGACCGACACGATCTAATGACGTCACTTGCTGACCAAGCAAAGTACCATCAGCTTCCGTGTAACTCCATGAGCTCATCAATTGCTTTTCATGATAACTTTTTACACGGTCTGCAGCCGTTTGTAATGCTGCACGTTGTTCAGCTGGCAAGCCATTCAATGCTGCAATCAATTCAGACTGACTGATTTCAAGTTCACTGATTTGACTAGCATTGGTTTTATCAAAACGATTGGTATACTCCAGCACAGCCGCATCACCACGGGTTTTAACATCCTTTAAGATATTTGCTACCACCACGTCAATGCTATCGTCTTGCGCTGTTTCAAATGCAAGCAATTGCTTTAAGTTCGCTTGGAAATCACCATCTGAAGTAGAGAAACGTCTAATGTTCATATGACTAACCTATATACCTAAATTTATTTGTTCTTTGCAATAGCAGTTTGAAACGCATCCATAATCGGCTGTAACTTAGCTCTATTGAGCTTAAGTGATGCCTGGTTAACAACCAGCCTTGAGCTGATATCACCAACCTCTTCTACCGCTTTAAGCTTATTAGCGCGCAAAGTGCCGCCGGTGCTGACCAAATCAACAATCACGTCCGCTAACCCAACTAATGGGCCAAGCTCCATAGAACCGTAGAGTTTAATCAAATCCACGTGCATGCCTTTTGCTGCAAAATGCTCACGCGCAGTTTTTACGTATTTAGTCACCACTTTAAGCCGCGCACCACTTCGAATAGAGCCGAAATAATCAAAATCTTCACGCACCGCCACCATCATTTTGCATTTTGCAATCTGTAGATCTATCGGCTGATACAAACCATCACCGCCATGCTCATCTAACACATCTTTACCAGCGATACCTAAATCAGCAGCACCATACTGTACATAAGTAGGCACATCAGTCGCACGTACGATAATCAAACGTACATCTGGTCGATTTGTTTCTATAATCAGCTTACGAGACGATTCTGGGTCTTCAGCCGCATGAATGCCTGCCGCTGCCAGCAACGGTGCTGTTTCTTCAAAAATCCTACCCTTTGAAAGTGCTATCGTAATCATTTTCAATTTTCTCTATGCTATTCGCTTTACGTTGGCACCTAAGGCATTCAACTTAGCTTCCAAATTTTCATAACCACGATCTAAATGATAGATACGCTCAATCACTGTGTCGCCACGGGCGACTAATCCAGCTAATACCAAGCTTGCGGAAGCACGCAGATCAGTTGCCATCACAGTGGCGCCATCCAAGAATGACACCCCTTTGACCAGAGCGGTATTGCCATCAATATCAATATCCGCACCCAAACGCTGCATTTCTTGCACATGCATAAAACGATTTTCGAAAATTGTTTCTGTTACTTTCGAAACGCCAGTCGCAATGGTATTCAGCGCCATAAACTGCGCCTGCATATCGGTCGGGAATGCTGGATGAGGTGCGGTACGAATATTCACCGCTTTTAATTGACCATCACTTTTAACAGTAATGCTATCAGCATCGGATGTCACCGTTGCACCAGCTTCGCGTAATTTCTCAATCACTGCATCTAGCAGATGCGTTTGCACATTACGCAATGTCACTTCACCACCAGTCATCGCAACGGCCACCATATAAGTACCGGCTTCAATACGATCACAGACCACGTTATGTGTAGTACCTGATAGGCGCTCTACACCTTCAATGGTGATTACATCGGTACCTGCACCTGTGATTTTTGCACCCATTTTAATCAGACACTCTGCCATATCGACAACTTCAGGCTCTTTTGCTGCGTTCTCTAGTACCGTTACACCGTTTGCTAATGCAGCTGCCATCATCAGATTCTCAGTACCAGTGACGGTCACTAAATCCATATAATAACGGGCACCTTGCAAGCGCTGATTAGGCAAGTGCTTGGTCGTTGCTTCAATGTAACCGTGCTCGATATGAATTTCCGCACCCATGGCCTGAAGACCCTTGATGTGTAAATCCACAGGACGTGAACCGATAGCACAGCCACCAGGTAAAGAAACACGGGCGTGCCCAAAGCGCGCTAACAAAGGGCCCAACACCAGAATAGACGCGCGCATGGTTTTAACCATCTCATACGGCGCCTCTTTAGTGTGGATAACACTTGCGTCTAAAGACACCTTATCTGCGATACGCTCAGCCTTTACACCCATTTGCTCTAACAGCTTGATGGTTGAACCTACATCTTTTAATGCAGGCACACTGGATAGATGTAACGGTGTTTCAGCAAGTAGTGATGCACACAATATCGGCAATGCCGCATTTTTAGCACCAGAAACGACAACCTCACCATGAAGGCGATTACCGCCTGTAATCAGCAGTTTGTCCAATTATTTAGTCGCATTCAATAATGTTTGAAGCTCACCACTTTCATACATGGCACGCATAATGTCTGAACCACCTACAAATTCACCGTTAATATATAACTGTGGAATCGTTGGCCAGTTTGCATAAGTTTTAATACCCTCACGGATATTTTGATCTGCTAACACATCAATCGCCACGTACTCTACGTTACAGGCATTGAGAATTTGCGTTGCCAAGTTTGAAAAACCACATTGTGGAAACTTTGGGCTACCTTTCATATACAGCACTACTGGGTTACCTGTTACCTGACTTCTGATTAATTCCTGCGTATCCATTATTTATCCTAATTACAAAACTTAATTACAAAAACTTTTTACTGGTACTTGATTAGACACACTTTAGCCTTAGTTGTTAGCTTGCAACGTTAACCACGCGTCTGGGGTTAACGTTTGCATGGATAAAGCATGAATCTCAGCTCTCATCCTGTCGCCTAAGGCTGAGTACACCAACTGATGCTGCTTAACCATAGTCTTACCAACAAATTCAGGGCTAACGATGACCGCCTCAAAATGCGTACCGTCATCACCTAATACTTTTATATAATCACACGCTAAATTTTGCGTGATGTATGTTTCCAACTGCTGGGCACTTAACACGTGTTACTCACCTTTAATAATTCAACTAGCTAAATTGTTTAACTTAGCATTATGACCTAAGTGCATTATGACCTAAGTTTATAGCCTGATTTTAACATTTTTAATGTGATCAGTGCTAACACAAGGAAGGACGCCGCCACGATGAGCAAACTGAGGACCGGAGATACATCACCCTTACCAAAGAAGCCATACCTAAACCCGTCTATCATGTAGAAAAATGGATTCAGATGCGATACTTTTTGCCAAAATGGCGGTAATGAATGAATTGAATAAAAAACACCGGACAAGAATGACAGCGGCATAATAATAAAATTCTGGAAGGCGGCCATCTGGTCAAATCTATCTGCCCATATCCCCGCAATAATGCCAAAAGTACCGAGCAACGCACTACCGAGCAAACCAAATGCAATAATCATCCATGGATTAGCCACCGTTAAATCAACAAACCACATGGCCACAAGATAAATACACAAACCCACGACTAATCCGCGAATAATTGCAGCAATTAGGAACGCCATAAAAAACTGCAAATGTGTCAGGGGGGTTAGTAAAACAAATACGATATTGCCCATGACTTTCGATTGAATCAGGCTAGATGAACTATTCGCAAATGCATTTTGCAGCACAGACATCATAATCAAGCCAGGAATGAGAAACTCAGTATAGGCAACGCCTTCATACACCTGCACGTGCTTATCTAACACGTGAGAAAAAATCAATAAATACAACAGCGCGGTAATCACTGGGGCCGCCACTGTTTGAAAAGAAACGCGCCAAAATCGTAGCAATTCTTTTTTCAGCAAAGTCCAAGGGCCAATCCAGCTTGATCGACTATTGAGTGAAGTATTTATTTTCAAATCACTCATGATGCATGACTCACTGATTGATGATTAACGGTCTCGTTGCCGACTAGCGATAAAAACACATCTTCCAGATCTGCTTCATTTAACTGCATATCAATCACCTTAATACCGCTAGCGCGTAAAGATGAAAGTACCAACTCTATCTGACTCATATCGGTTAAAGCAAAGGTATAAATACCGTTTTCAACATGGCGCACCAAACGCTCCACATCTTGCGGCAAGCTCACATTACCTAATGTCAGTCGCAAATGTTTACCTGAGAATTTATTAAGCAAATTAGCCGTACTATCTAATGCGACTATCTTACCTTGCTTCATCATACCGACACGACTGCACAACGTTTCGGCCTCTTCTAAATAATGAGTGGTTAAGATAATGGTGTGACCATCCCGGTTTAGCTTTTTGATAAACTCCCAAAGCATCTGGCGCAATTCAACATCCACACCTGCGGTAGGTTCATCCAGCACAATCACAGGCGGTTTATGGGCAAGCGCCTGTGCGATAAGCGCACGACGCTTCATGCCACCAGATAGCTTGCGCATATTAGTATGCGCCTTATCTGCTAAACCCAGCCCTTCTAATATCTCATCTACCCACAGATCATTTTCACGCCCAAGGCCAAAATAGCCAGCTTGAAAACGTAACATTTCTCGAACATTAAAAAAAGGATCAAATACCAACTCTTGAGGCACCACGCCCAATAACTGACGCGCCTGCTGGTATTGCTGCTGCACATCAAAACCCATCACTGAGATGCTACCGGCGCTGGGTGCAATAAGACCTGCAAGAATATTAATCAAGGTAGATTTACCTGCACCATTAGGCCCAAGCAGGGCAAAGAACTCACCCTGCTCGATGGTAAGATCAACACCATTTAAGGCATGTAGCGCACCAAAGTTTTTATGTACGCCATGGATATGAATTGCGGGATGATTCAAGAAATGACTTTCGATTAACAATTAAAACTTATCAGCACTCAACTACAAAAAGCCTTAACTTTCAAAAAATCATTCTAAATATGCGCCACTATTTAGAATGCACTATCTAAAATAGTGGGCGGTCATTTGAAAATGCCGGCCTACAAAAAAACCTATATTTCCAAAGAAAAACTACCGACCCCGAAATGGTCTTGGATCAAAGAGTTAAACACTCAATGGAATAAAGTCAGCAACCCCATAAAGGGTAGCCAAACTACCAAGACCTTCAGGTAAGCTTTTAAATGTGATTTTATGATTAGAAGTAGCAGCTCTGCGTTGCCACTCCATAATCAAACTAATAGCGGACGTATCTGTATTGGTAACCGCTGAGAAGTCAATCTGAAGTGCATCATTCATCGGCAAAACAGCACTCTCAACAAGCACTGCATTGGCGTTATCCACCAATATCTCACCAGAGACTAGCCATTTGTTTTCTTGTGAATCGAAACTAATCATACGCCAGATGCTTTGTTCTTATCCGCAAGTTTTTTATTCAAGCTATCAATACCGTTCTGGCGAATTTCGCTACTAAACTGGCTACGATAATTCGTTACCAAACTCACGCTCTCAATCACAATATCATACACTTTCCAGCCATTCTCGGCTTTCACTAGGCTGTAATCAACAGATATCGGCTGACCACCAGGTTGTAAAATCTGTGTTTTAACGCTCACATTTTTAGCACCGGCTTCAGCACGCAAAGGCTTGTACTCAATCACTTGATCTTTATATTTACCTAATGCAGAAGCATACGTACGCAACAGCAAAGTACGGAACTCTTTCTGAAAAGCGGCTTGCTGCTCTGGTGTGGCTGCTCTCCAGTTTTTGCCAAGCACCATACGGCAAACGCGATCAAAGTCGAAATTGGGTAAGATCTTTTCTTCAGCCAGCGCAAAAATCTTTTGCTGATTGCCAGCTTGAATGTCTTTATCACTTTTGATTGTGCTAAGCACATCCTCAGCCGTGCGCTTCACTAACTCATCTGCAGTAAGCTCTGCCTGAGCCAAGCTAGCATTAACAAACATAGAGGTAATGAAAGCAACATTCATTACTAATTTCAAAAACATTTTCATTGGAGCCCTTTTATATTTTCGTCAAAATGACCAATTAATTAACATCAAGACTATTACTAACCGTGATTAAAACGGTGCATCACCCAATTCGGTTGACTTAGCCGCTGCTGATTCTCCAGATGCAGCATTTGCTGTACCTTTATCAGCCTCGGTTTCAGAAGCTTTGTTATACAAGAACTGACTAATCATTTTTTCTAACACAATCGCATCTTGCGTCTGTGTGATTTTATCGCCATTCTTCAGCACATCATCTTCACCACCAGCTTCCAAGCCAACATACTGCTCACCCAGCAAGCCTGCTGTATAAATATTGGCAAATGTGTCTTTTGGGAACGCATAACGCTTATCTATTTTAATGGTCACAATTGCCTCGTAAGTCTTAGCATCAAAGCCAATATCAGCAACACGTCCAACAACTACGCCAGCACTCTTCACAGGCGCATTTGGCTTCAAACCGCCTATATTCTCGAAGGCAGCACTCACATTATAAGTCTCGCCTATTTTACTTGAAGTTAAATTACCGACCTTCATGGCAAGACCAAGCAATGCTGCCATGCCTAGCGCCACAAAAATACCTACCCATAAATCTATTTTTGTTCTATCCACTTCACTACCCTCTCAACTTTGTTTTTATGGGCTAAACAACCAGCATAAAAGATGTTAATACAAAATCTAAACCCAATACGGTCAGCGATGAAATCACTACTGTTCTGGTGGTGGCATGACTAACACCCTCAGCGGTTGGCGGCGCATCAAAGCCTTCAAACAAGGCAATCATCGTACATGCAACACCAAACACAACACTCTTAATCACACCATTAATAATATCTGCGCGAACATCTACATTAGCTTGCATCTGCGACCAGAAAGCACCATCGTCAACACCAATCAAAGGCACTGCAACTAAATAACCGCCCAACACTCCGACCATTGAAAACAAAGAAGCAAGTATCGGCATAGTGATTACACCGGCCCAAAACCTTGGTGCAACCACGCGTGCAATTGGATTAACCGCCATCATCTCCATGGCTGATAACTGCTCAGTCGTTTTCATCAAGCCAATTTCAGCGGTAATCGCGGTACCTGCACGGCCAGCAAATAACAAGGCAGTCACCACAGGCCCCAGCTCTCTCACTAACGCTAGCGCCACCAACACGCCAATCGCCTCTGATGAACCATATTTCTGTAACGTGTTATAGCCTTGCAAGGCTAACACCATGCCCACAAAGAACGCAGACACAATAATAATCAACAATGACATCACGCCGGTAAAGTAAATTTCACGCAATGTAAGATGAAAACGCTTAAAACTTTCACCTGAATAAATAATGGCCAACATAAACAGCCGCGCACCCGCACCTAAACGCCAGATGCGCGCAACCATTCGGCTGCCAATACCACTTAAAAGCCGAGAAATTTTATTAATTATTATATTAATCATTAAACTAAATCCATTGAACTGCTATTGTGAGCAAAATGCTCAACCCAACAACTGAGCGCGATAATCAGGCGCGGCATAATGGAAAGGCACCGGGCCATCTTTTTCACCATGCACAAACTGGTGAACAAATGGCAGGGTAGACTGCATTAAATCTTCAGGAGTACCCTCTGCTGTAACTTCCCCATTGGCAACAAAGTAGACGTAATCAGCAATCAAGAAAGTTTCTTTTACATCGTGCGAAACAATAATGGACGTTGCGCCTAGGGCATCATTCAGACTGCGAATTAAGCCACAGATCACGCCCATCGAGATGGGGTCTAGGCCAGCGAACGGCTCATCGTACATGATGATATTTGGATCTAATGCGACGGCTCTTGCTAATGCCACGCGACGTGCCATACCTCCAGACAACTCGGTTGGCATAAACTTGTGCGCGCCGCGCAAACCTACTGCATTAAGCTTGAGCAACACCAAGTCTCGAATCATAGACTCAGGCAAATCTGTTAACTCACGCATTGGAAATGCGACATTATCAAATACGCTTAGATCGGTAAATAAAGCACCGTGCTGAAACAACATGCCCATTGTACGACGTAATTGATAAATGTCATCACGACTTTGCTCATGCACCACATGCCCATCAACGCGCACTTCGCCTTTAGTCGGCTTAATTTGCCCACCAATCAAACGTAACAATGTGGTCTTGCCGCTACCGCTACCACCCATAATGGCCACGACTTTTCTCTTAGGAAAAACCATGTTAATGCCTTTATGCAATAAGCGACCGTTGTACCCAAAGGAAAGATTATCAATTTCTACAATATTTGATGTCATTTAAAGCACAATTTTTCAGTTAGTTTTCTTGCTTTTACTCAAGTTGCCATTTTAGAACAATTAGGATTCTACGCAAGCTTAAATGTCATATAGCAACATGGTCAAAGCAAAAGCAACGGCTAATGCCAATAAAAAAGCCCGCCATGCAGCGGGCTTTTGAAACAAAGAAGACTTAGAAACTCATACACACAGTGTATGGATCACCCTCAGCTATAGCGGTCGTTGCCACTGGAGTTGCTGTACCAGTAACAATAGCTCGCAAAGAACCTGTTGCGGTATTGCCATCGTCCATATTAATGTCTATCTGCTTAACCAAACGACCCGCGATATTCTCTGAACACACCACATACAACCCTGTCATACCTGTGATTGTAGTAAATCCAGTCCCCATACTCTGCACACCGATCCGACCGTTGTCTGAGTTTCTAGGTAAATAATTAGCATCTCCTGTAGCCGTAGGACCTGTTGCTAAACCGGCCAAACGTACATGCTGCCAAAACAAAGCAGACTCATCAGTTAATGTAGTTGAGTTCCATACACCGTCAATACGCGCATTACCTACCGTACCACCTGTCGTTGCCAAAGTTGCTCCAGTGCCCACATGTGCTACAACACCAGCATCATCGCCTGGCAATGCTCTAAATTTATCTTGATAACCATAAATAAATATTTGTGCGTTTTTAAAATCACTCGCAATACTTTTTGCTTTAGCACTATTAATCAGCTCTTGCCCTTTAAGTACGCCTCCAAGCAATAGGCCAATAATTACTAGCACGATTGCCAACTCAATTAGCGTAAAGCCTGCCTGTGTTCTTTTCATTTAGTTCCCCGAACTGTGCACAAATTTAATGTGCCATTTTAAACATGTAAATTAAAACACTCAAAGTGTTAGTTTCTAGCAAGCAAATAACATACCAGCTATCATTGATCACATCTACTAGCAATTTGCTTGTATTCTACAAGATATACCATCTATTACGCACGAATTATTGTCAAAGATTGAACACTTATGTTCAAATTCTAACAGTATGTTCATTTAATTAATTTGTGAGCTGTCTCAATTATGCGATCTCTTTATCAGTTTTACCAGCTAGCACTTAACAATCATGACCGCCTAATGGCACTCATGATGCTGTCATTACATGCGCTTTTAATCTGGGGGGGTAGCGGTCATTTGCAAACTGCACTACTGCTATGCCATTACGGTTTCTTTTTGTTATGGCAGCCAGTCATGCGCCAAAGCGATAAGTTATCTTGGAAAATGGTGGGTATCGTACTCGTCGGCGCCTACTTCACCACTTTTCTTACTAACTGGTGGGTCACCGCATTTTGGATTGCAGGACTATTTTCATTGATTGGTGGGCGCGTACTATCGAGTGAGGCCTCACATTCAAAAGTCCCAAACATCCTTGCTGCTTCGTATCTACTTGCCATTCTTCTACTTTGGGTTGTGCCCAAACTACTTGACGCAAATAACGACTTACTTGCTGCAGAGCTACTCCTTATTTATGTATTGCCAATACTTCCACTCACCATTTTATTTTTATCTGCTAAAAAGAATAGCCCAGCATACACGCCCAATATTGACTTCTTTTACACCTTACTCATATTCTTACTGACAATAATTGTCATATTAAGTAGCTTTACGATTGGCATCGTCTGGCAAATTCATTATGTAAAACTGCTTATTTTTACTGTTTTTGGCCTAGCAATCACATTGGTTGCGATTAGTTGGCTATGGAATCCTAGCGCAACATTCTCAGGCTTAGAGCTGCTCATGTCACGCTACCTACTAAGCATAGGCTTGCCATTTGAGCAGTGGATTAGAAAAATTGCAGCATTTGCTGAAAACGAAACTTCTGCTGAGGGATTTTTACAAGCATCAATGCGTGAGTTAGCCGCCTTAAACTGGGTAAGCGGCGTGTCTTGGCACTCTAACGACACCCACCAAGAGATTGGCGAAACCACGCACTTCATCTCCACTTTTAGCTTTCAACAGCTGCATTTAACGCTTTATTCACGCTGGCAATTTACACCTGCCATGTATCTGCACGTGCAACTTCTCACGCAAATCCTAGGTGAGTTTTATGAGGCGAAACGCCGTGAAGAAACCATCAGCCAAAACGCTTACATGCAAAGCTTATATGAAACAGGCTCTAGACTGACGCATGATATCAAGAACATTTTACAGTCGTTAGGCACACTTTCTGCCGCTGCAGAACAGAGCAATCACGCAGAAGATGACGCTAGGCTAGTAGACCTGATCAAGAAGCAACTTCCAAGGCTAAGCCAGCGCCTTTCAAGCACGCTCAACAAGCTTGAGGAACCTGGTATAGAGAAAAAGAACCAAGCCAAAGTTAGCCACTGGTGGAAAAACTTTAAGCAACTTAACGCACACTACCAAGTTCAATTTGAAGCACCTACACACTTACCAAAGACAGACATCGACCCTGATGTATTGGATAGCGTCGTAGATAATTTAATACAAAATGCGCTGGAGAAAGCTAGGCTTGAAGTTGGTATTAACATCAATGTCTGCCTAATGCCATCCAGTCACTTTTGCATAGAAGTCACCGATACTGGCTCAGCTATTCCTAATGAAGTTGCAGAGAAACTATTTAAATCACATGTCAGCTCAAAAAGTGGTTTGGGGGTTGGTTTATATCATGCCGCCCAGCAAGCTGAGAATGCCGGCTACCTATTAAGCCTGACAGATAACGCTAATGGTGAGGTGAGGTTTAGACTTGAAAAAGTAAGTGAATAAACATCCGTTTTACTTAACTATAGCTATCCCATCAAACAATACGATGCTGTGTCTCATCGCACAAATTGTCATACCGACGAGACCGTGAGCCAGTGTTTGGCTACCCCAATTTGCTACCCACAAAGGGCATCACCACCAATCTTAAGTAGCTAAAGCGACAAGATTGGTGCGATAAGCCAGCAAACTGGCAAGCAACGTGTAAAAGGTTTTCACCATGGGACATGCCAGCTGTGACGTATGAATAATGCGCTTTCGCGTTTTCACTTAGGGCTTTAGCCCTTTAGTGGAGCGGCAATGCCAAATGCTGGCTCAGCTGGTTATTCACACACGAAAGCACGGAATGACTAGGTGGGAGTAGAATTATTTAGTGGAATAGCTATACATAAGCTTAAGTTAAAAAATAAAGCATTGTGATTGATCACAATGCTTTATAAAATTAACCAACATCTATGTATTAAATCAACACGTGTTACATATACATGGAACCTGAGTTATAACGTACCGTATGAATGTAATCCACTCAAGAACATATTCACGCCCAAGAATGCGAAGGTCGTAATAATCAAACCAATCAATGACCACCAAGCTAATAACGGGCCGCGCAAGCCTTTAACCATACGCAAATGTAGCCATGCCGCGTAATTTAACCAAACAATCAACGCCCAGGTTTCTTTAGGGTCCCAGCTCCAATAACCACCCCAAGCCTCAGCCGCCCACATTGCACCTAAAATGGTTGCAATCGTAAAAAAGGCAAACCCAATAGCAATCGCTTTGTACATTAAATCATCTAACACTTCCAAACTAGGCAAACGCGAAGTTAACACGCCTTTACTAGCAAGCAAGTAAGCTAGCGCCACCATTGCCGCTAAAGAGAATGATCCGTACCCCACAAAATTTGCTGGTACATGAATTTTCATCCAGTAACTTTGCAGCGCTGGTACCAGCGGCTGAATATTGTGCGCCTCACGATCAAAGGTATACCACAAGATAAAACCAACCGCGGCGTTGATGACTAGTAACACAAAACCACCCAACTGCTTGGTATTTAGCTTCTGTTCATAGTGCAGATACAACAAAGCGGTAATGAGGCAGAACAACACAAAAACCTCATACAGATTGCTTACTGGAATATGCCCAACATCTACACCAATGAGATAAGACTCATACCAGCGCACCATCAGGCCAACAAAACCGAACAGCACTGCCACCCATGTTAAAGCGGAAGCCACATTCGCACTAAAAGCACTGCGCTTATATAGAGCAAACCAATACGTCACCATTGCAAGCACAAATAAAACATTCATCCACATAATGGCGGACTGGCTTGAAATTAAAAATTTAAGGAAAAACACTTCCGTTGCACGCGCCTGATCCCCTTGATATAAGGCGATAGAGGCAAGACTGATGACACCAACACCTATCACCAATTTACCTAGCGACTTCCACTGCCATCCTAAATAACTAAACAGTAGTGCCGCGCCAAATAGAAAAGTAACCTCATATGCATCCATATAATGTGCATATTTAACAAAGGCAAATATTGAACCAGCAACAACGACTAAGGCGTAAAGCCAGTCTTGCCAGTTCAACCGTTGTAACAATGTTTTTTGTTGATAATCCAATGTATTGTTCATTTCTATATCCTTAGCTAACAATGCCAGCAAGTTGTTCGCGGTACAAACTAAACTCTTTTTCAAAATCCAGATTCTTACGATTTGAAGCCATTGCAAAATGCACTTCGTTCGCACTTGGTTTTAGATACAACCAAATTCTTCTTTCGCGGATATACATCATAGAGAAAATACCCAACACCAAGATTACAGAGCCCAAATACACCCATTTTTGGCCTGGTGACTTAGTTAGTTGCAGACCGCTAGCCTCTTTATGTTCAAACTGATTAAGCTGTAGGTAATATGGCGCGCCATAAAAGAACATATCACTAAAGGCATTTAGACTATCACGCATCAACGCTTCTGTTTCAGAACTATTTTTCAGCAGAGGCTTATTACTCAGTTGCAAGCCCATGTTATAAGCCTCGTAAGCTGCGATATTCACCATCTTAATATAAGTAGTCGCTGAGGCTTCACGCTCTTTTTCTGGCACACTTTGCTCAATGACTTTAGCAACCTCACTATAGCCACCTTGCGCAAAAATAGTTAACAATCGTACTAAACTTAGTTCAAACTGTTTTTTGATTTCAGGATTATCACTAACCCCTAATGATTTTTTGGCGATGCGTTTTGCTATTTCCTGATATTTAGACGAGTCTAGCATCACCGCCCTAAAACCCATAAACCCATTAATACTAAGATCCTCATCAGCAGGAATGCGCAAATAACGGAAATCCTCTTGCACCGTTTCACGCATACCAGACAAGAAATAAAACTTGCCATCAATTTGCATAGGCTGCATATAAGTAACATACTCAACAGCCTGACCGCGGCTATCGCGCAGCTTATACGTGACATTAGGCCCTACGTTATGTGGCTTACCCTTGCCATCAGGCGACATATTAATAATATTAAACTTACGGAAATCGTTATATTCAACACGCAAGAGGTCATCCCCCTCACCTAGTGCGCCCTCATCGAATATTGCACCAGATAATGCGTGAGATTTTTCGCTTGGAGAAAACAGATTCCACACATTAAATTTAAGGCCAGTACCACCGTCTTGGAAATCTGACTGGTAAATTGCAATACCCTTATAAGTTAAAGGATGATTGACGCTGATGGTTTTAGTAATAGGCTCCTTCAACGCCGGGTCAAAAATCACCAAATCACTCTCAAATGACTTTGGCTGACCTGTTGCGTAATGTTCTATACGAAAATCTTTCAAACCAACAGCAAACGGTAGCTCCTGCACCAAATAGCCATCACGCACGCGTAAAAAAGCCACGTTGTGCGTTGCCCCCTCTGACAAGGTCATATTGCCGCGGAACGAAGGATTGCTAGCAGACATTCTGCTCTCAGCTGGCACTTTTGAAACAGGCAAATCTAGCGTTTCGATTCGCTTGTATCCCAACATTTCCTGCACTTTAAAAGGCAAATTACCATCCAGCAAACCACCGAATAGAATTACTACCATCGCCACGTGCGTAAATATGTAACCCCAACGCTGATGCGTACCAGCTTTAGCTGCGATTAACTCACTACCATCTTCTTGTGCTTTGATTTTATATTTAAAACCTTTTGCATTTAAAAATTGCAACAGAGCTTGCTTAGTAGCCGCATAATCTGCCGTTAAATTAAAAGTAGCCTGGTGACTAAATGCGCGCAGGGACTTTTCTGTTGCATGGTCCTTAAATGTGCGCCACTCTTTAAGCATTGACGGTGTGTTTCGGTAAATACACAAACTGGTCGATACCACCAAAAACAACAGAATCACTAAAAACCAAACGCTATGGTAAACATCATATAAGCCAAGATATTCAAACAAAGCGAACCAGAACTGTCCAAATTTTACAATGTAGTTCTCATATGGCTCATTTTGCTTAAGCACAGTACCAATAACAGAAGCAACGCCCAACACACTTAGCAAGCTGACCGCAAAACGCATAGAACTCAGTAAATCAAGGAAGTTTTTAGTAAATGATAATTTAGGATTCAAAATACGGCACTCTGAGGGTAAATTTAGGTTAATGCACGTGGATACTGCTGTTACTTATGACTTTAGCTGAGCAGTGATAGTTGCTAACCTTAACAAAAAAGGAGGTTTTCCCAGGCATTTAACGTTAAAAAAGGGCAGCATTGCCACCCTTTTTTCATTAATACTGACCTAGCGCAAACCTTGAATATAATCCGCTACAGCAGCCATTTCCGCATCTGACATTTTAGCTGCAATCGTCATCATCATTGGCGCATTGGCACGCTCACCTGAACGGAAAGCTTTCAACTGAGCAAGCGTGTAATCAGCATGCTGACCACTTAAGCGTGGAAACTGTTTTGGCAGACCAGCACCGTTTGGGCTATGACAAGCCGCGCAAGCTGGCACACTAGTCGCAGCATTACCTGCACGGTAAATTTTTTCGCCAACTGAACCGGCACCATTTGATTTAGCCTTAGCTAAGGCAGCTGGTTTGGTTGAGAAGTAAACCGCCAACTCTTTTATCTCTTCATCCGACAACGCGCCTGCCATGCCTGACATGACAGCATTTGCACGCTTACCAGATTTAAATTCCGTTAACTGTTTTTGCAAGTACTCTGGATGCTGACCCGCTAATTTAGGATTAAGGCTAATCGCGCTATTTCCATCTGCTGCATGACAGGCAGCACAGACATTGTTCACTGTTTGCTGTGCAGATTTTGTCGCAGAATCTTCTGCTTGCGCATGAATAGAAATCCCCAACATTAAACCAGATATCAACCAAGCTAGATGACGAAATTGCATTACCGCTCCTAAATCTAAATTATTCAACCAATTAACGCGCTATTTTAGCGAAAAACAACTATTCGTGATAGCATTTTTCACCATTACATCAATTCCTTTGATAATTCAAAAAAACTGCAACAATCTGTCATCATCAATTCATGACATTGATTTGAAAAACATGCTGAGTTACACAAGGAATTTGCTTTAGCAAAATCAGGATCAATATGCCTTTATTTCAAAACGCCGCTTTCTTTATATCCGCCCACCATCTGCGCGATTTACCACCTGCCAGTGGCATTGAAGTTGCCTTTGCTGGTCGCTCCAATGCTGGAAAGTCCAGCGCACTTAACACCTTAGCCAACCACAATCGATTAGCGTTTGTGAGTAAGCAGCCTGGACGCACGCAGTTGATTAACTTTTTCACACTGGGCAACGATAGACACCTTGTAGACTTGCCCGGCTACGGCTACGCTAAAGTACCAGAAGCCATGCGCGCGCACTGGCAAAACGTATTAGCGCGCTACTTAGGAGAACGCACTAGCCTAGGCGGCTTAGTGCTGGTCATGGATAGCCGTCACCCGCTTACACCGCTAGACCGCCAAATGCTGGATTGGTTTTGCCCAAGCGGAAAACCTGTACACGTTTTACTGACAAAATCAGACAAGCTGTCACGCGGGGAGGCTTCTTTGACGCTGAATCGGGTGCGCAAGGAATTGATAGAAACATGGGGTAACCACTATCACAGCGAATGCACTATTCAATTATTTTCTAGCCTAAAGAAACAAGGCGTAGAAGAGGCTGAAAAAGTAATTGGCAAATGGCTATTTACTGAAGACGATACTTCAGCTGAAACTGTTTAAACAACCACACAAAATAAGCTTAGCTTAGCTGACTTTACAACCAAGTAAGCCAAACAACTATAACTGTTCCATCAAATAATCCAATGCTGTGCCTATCGCACAAAATCGTCATGCCGACGAGACCGCGAAGGTCTCCACCGCTTCCACTAAGCACTTCAGTGCCAAGCGGAAGCGAGAAAAGTCGGTATCCAGAGTTTTTAAGTCACTAGATTCCGTGTCAAGCACGGAATGACTAGATAATAGAGTTAATTAGTGGAATAACTATAAGCCAGTCAAGGCAGTAATACTATTTAAGTGTAAACACCATATCCCACACGCCATGTCCAAGTTTTAAACCACGGTTCTCAAACTTGGTTAGTGGGCGATAACTTGGTTTGACCGCATAATCTGTTGCCGTATTTTGCAACTGAGTTTCCGCATTAAGCACTTCCAGCACCCATTCAGCATACTCCTGCCAATCCGTTGCCACATGCAGATAGCCACCAGCCTTAAGCTTAGTGCATAGCAACTTTACAAATTCAGCCTGAATCAAGCGTCGTTTATGATGGCGTTTTTTATGCCACGGATCAGGGAAAAAGATATGCACGCCGTCTAGGCTGGCATCTGGCACCATGTGATGCAGCACTTCAACCACATCATGCTGAATCACACGAATGTTTGTGAGCGCATTTTCCTCAATAAGTTTAAGTAATGCACCCACGCCTGGCGTATGTACCTCGGCGGCCAAGAAATCACAATCAGGTAACACTTGGGCAATTTTGGCTGTGGTTTCCCCCATACCAAAACCAATTTCTAGAATCTTTTTACTGTCAGCGCGCTTAAACACCGCATTAAGATCTAACAACTCAGGCGCGTAATTCACACCGAATTGTGGAAAACCTGTTTCTAGCGCACGCGCCTGACCTTTAGTTAAACGCCCTTGGCGCAACACGAAACTGCGGATACGACGCTGGCTTAGGTCTTCAGCATCGTCTTGA
This sequence comes from Methylotenera sp. L2L1, assembly GCF_000744605.1. Classification (NCBI taxonomy): domain Bacteria; kingdom Pseudomonadati; phylum Pseudomonadota; class Betaproteobacteria; order Nitrosomonadales; family Methylophilaceae; genus Methylotenera; species Methylotenera sp. L2L1. The sequence goes on along the minus strand of NZ_JQMG01000001.1, from coordinate 1,192,788 downwards.
ACTTGTTCTGTTTGATTTAATGTATTCATAAGGGCGAATTATACTTCAGCTATCACAACTCGTCAGGCCCAACAAATTACCTCGATCATGTTAACGACATCAATATCGCTAAAGCGTGTGCGACTTATCGCCAGAGGCAAAGCCAACCAATGCTTGATTAAGCCCCTTACCTAGGGCGATTACTTTAAATAAATCCCCCATCTCGGCAGGAGACAGTAATTTTTGTGCGGCGGCGGCAAGCGGTGCATAGCGCGCCATATCATGCGGAGAGACTTGACTCATGATATCTAAAATACCGCAGTTCATTAAAAATTGTGCTTGTGAACAAAAGCCCATCAACTCAAGACCACTGCGCTCACCTGCATTAGCGACACTGGTAAAATCCACATGCGCAGTAATATCCTGTAAGCCAACATAAATCAGCGGATCAACGTGTGCATAATGCTGATAATGACACATTAATGTCCCTAGATTACGTTGTGGATGGTAATACTCACGCGCAGAAAAACCATAGTCGACCATGATAATAGCGCCATGTTTTAATGAGCTCCCCAAACTACTGATCAGCGCAATTGCGGCAGGACTTACTTCCGTCAGATAATCATCAGGCAACCCATATGCATTCACCAAATCAAAAAGCTCACCAGAAGCTAATGGTTGATCTTGCCAATAAAAATTGCCATTAAACGCCACACCTCGCTCATACAAGGTTTGTGAATCGGCAGATACTGGCTTGTATACCAAGTGCACGGGAACAGCATCCAGCACCTCATTACCCAACATGACACCGACGAAATTGACAGGTAACGCATCCAACCAAACAACTCGCTCAAGCAGCGCTGGAGGGAGTTGCTTCTGCATTGATTCAAGCTGAATCTGTCGCAAGTAAGCACTAACTTCAAGAATATAATAATGGTCTGGCAATTGCTTAAGCGCCTGCAAGCTAAGCAACAGATCAATCGCAAGCTTACCGGTGCCGGCGCCCAACTCCAGCACATCACCCTGCGTTTCAACTAACACCTGCGCCACTTGATTGGCAAAGGTTTGTGCAAACAAAGGGGAAATTTCAGGCGCGGTAACAAAGTCTCCACCTACGCCGAACTTTTTAGCGCCGCCGCTGTAATAACCTAGGCTAGGTGTATAAAGCACTATATGCATAAAATCAGCAAATGACAGCCAACCACCATGTTGACTAATGCTATCTTGAATTAACGAAGCAAGCTGTTGACTATGCGCTTGTGCATCAGCGCTAGGAATAGGTAATGAACTCATAAGCCATTATAATATTTTAGAAGAAAGAAATGAGTAAACTGTGGATACAAACAAAGATAAAGTTATTTTAATCACTGGCGGCGCTAAACGCGTTGGCGCCACGATGTGCCGCGAGTTACATAAGCATGGCGCCAAGCTAATGATTCATTACAACACGAGCATGACAGAAGCTCGTGCGCTTCAAGCTGAGCTCAACTTATTGCGCGCAAATTCAGTCGCCATTATCCAAGGAGATTTACTCAATACCAATGTATTGCCAACGCTGGTGAGCGAAACTGTGAACCACTTTGGTAAATTAGACGTACTGATTAACAATGCTTCGACTTACTACCCAACAGATTTGGGGCAAATTAACGAAGAAAACTGGCAAGACTTAATCGGCAGCAATTTAAAAGCACCGGTATTTTTAGCACAAGCCGCAGCGGCTGAGTTGCGCAAAAACAACGGTTGCATCATTAACATTACCGACATGCATATTGAACGCCCGAAAAAAGGCTACATTGTTTATAGCGTAGCGAAAGCTGGTTTAGTAACGCTAACCAAATCTCTCGCACATGAACTGAGCCCAGAAGTAAGAGTAAATGCGGTAGCGCCTGGTCCTGTACAATGGCCAGAAAGCAACCCACAATTTGATGAAGTGTATCGGCAACGTGTGATCAATCAAACATTACTCAAGCGCGTAGGCGAGGCCGAAGACGTGGCCAAGGCAGTTAAATTCTTGATTTACGACGCACCATTTATTACAGGCCACGTATTAGCAGTTGATGGCGGCCGCTCTTTAAACTTATAGCAACATATGACAAATACCCCATCAAACGTGATGCCACTTTGCCACCTATTTTAGATTTCAACACATTATGATTAAACACTTACCAGACAACCACTCAAACAACTTCATCAAACTGCGCAACAGTTTAATTAGCGCCACGGGCAAAGCCATTGGCGACTACAACATGATTGAAGAAGGCGACACCGTGCTGGTCTGTATGAGTGGCGGCAAAGTTATTAGCACAAGAATAAAATCGTAAACATTGGCAATAAAATTATTAATACAATCATGCCTTTAGGATTAAAAATTAATATTTAGATAAAACATATATTTATGTCTTATAATATATTTAAGCACATATATTTTATGTAAACATTTAATGATTGAAAACCTAACTGCGCAAACTAAAATTATTCTTCAACCAATCGGCTACGGAGTTACCAAGCACTCCATCAGAAGAGCAATTCTTTTAGATTCTCGCAGTGGCCTACCTTGTGAGTTTCCAACTTTATATATATATAGAAATTTGGGTCAAAAAAGCCTTAACACTCATCTTGCAATTCTTAGAGATTTAGCATTTTTCTTAGAATGGACGTTAATAAAAAAATCAAGAAATCCAGATTGGATGTCCCCAGAAACCCGAGTAAAAAATAATTTAATTGCACTAACAAAAAGAGAAATTGATGATTTCAGTGGTTGGTGCGATTTCACGTCAAAAGAATTAGCTAGAATTCGTTCAATCGATAATTCAAGAATTCATAGTATTCCATCAGGTAATTTAGTTGATATTTCCACCTCCAATTCTCGTTTAAGAAATTTATGCAACTATCTAATATGGCTTACTGAAGACTTTATTGAAGGTCTACTAAATATTGATGATGACTCTCTAGTGAAAAGTGAGAAATATAAGAATATAATTTTCAAATCTTTTGAAAAAAATTATAAGTCTGATAAAAAGCCTGCCCCGATTTACTCTTTGGATTCAAAGCAAACTGCAACATTTAAGCACGCAATTTATTCCGATGAGCTTTTTAGTAATACAAACCACGGGATTAGAGATAGATTGATTGCTAGGTTTCTTTATGAAACTGGACTGAGATCAGGAGAATGCCTCAAGTTAAAGTGTACTGATATTTTAGATAACTACGAGATAGTTCCTGGCAAGTTTATAGGGATAATAAGAGTCAAGCATAAACCAAATGATAGTTTGGACCCAAGGCCTAAAGAGCCTGCATCTAAAACTCTTTCAGGTGATATATCCGTTAGCAAAAATTTAACTAATGATTTAATCAAATACATTACCAATGAAAGAAGGCTTGCAATATCAATGAGCCCTAAAGTGAAAGAACACCAATACCTCTTTGTTTGCCATAGTGGTCCAACAATTGGAGAACCAATCTCACAACGTAACTTAAACAGAGTTATATCTAAACTAAAGTCTTTAAAAGATTTTCCAGAATGGTTCTCACCACATACTTTGAGGCACACTCACTTTAATGAAATAGCAAATCTTGCATATTCAAAAGGAAAAGATGTAAGAAGCATCTTGATACAACGAGGTAGATGGACTAATACATCTACAATGCCTTCGAGATATAGTCAAAGACATATAATCGACCAAACAGCAGAACTAATTCAAGAAAGGGACCGCATTCTTGACGGCGAATAACAAATTTATAGGGTATGACACCTTTATAGTTTATCCCAACGAATTTATTCCTGATGACTTTCCTAAAAAGATTAGACCAATTGATACTGATCAGCTAGTTGATGTTAACTTGGAAATAATGAAATTAAAAGGTGATGCTGAAAACGCAAATATTAGACTCACTCAATCATCAAATGGACTAACAAAAGCAACCAGCAGCATTTATTACTACGTTATTATTCATGCATTAAATGGCAGAAGAAAAATCTCGACTGTTAGAAGATGGGATATTGAGTTTTCGATGTTTATAAGAGCAATAAAAGCATTAGTTCCAAATCAAATATCACTTATTAATTTAGCAATGTACAACTGGTTTATACAAGACAAATCAGCATCATCACAAAAGTTATTAAGATCTTTGATAAAGTATTGGATTAATCTTAACGTTCCGGGAGTTGATTCAGACCTCAAGAACCATATAAAGTCATCGAGATCACCCAAGCCTAAAAGCACTATTCAAATCCAAAATTCAACCCCACATGAGCGTCCATTTAGTATCCAGCAGATAAGAAATATCCTTACTAATGTTGAAAGTTTATACATCTCTGGAAAGTTTAATACGCAAGATTATTTGATGTGGAGGTTAATTATTTCAGAAGCAATGAGACCATCACAGTTGCAGTTACTAGAGTTTGGTGACATCAAAATTAATAGAGATATTGATGGTAATTTGATTAAAGTTCTAATTAACGTTCCAATAGTTAAACAAAAAGCCACCCCAGCTCGAAAATACATGATGACGTATACACTTTCTGAGCCAGTAGGTAGAGCGGTAGCTGATCATGTAAATTATATTTCTAAAATTACAAAAAATGCACCAGAAAGTACACTGCCGATATTTTGCATCTCAAAAAAAGGTTCTGGGGACGAGATTTGTATTAATAAAAAAGGAGTGAACATTACTAGCCGCATTATGTATAGTCGAAAGTACATAACATCCGCCGATTCAGAGCTTCTTAATCTAAGCCTATTTAGTCGAAGGTTTAAGCATACGAAATTAACTCATTTAGCAATGCTAGGAGCGCCACTTGAAGTTTTGGCAAGAGCTGGATTTCAAACATCTACAGTCTCATTAACTCATTATGTTAACTTAACAGAAGAAGCTTTTATTAGTTATGAAAGTCAATTATCAAACCATCATGAGAGTTTGGTATCAGCATTCAAGGGTAAGGTTATTCAAAGAGATCAGTCAACATACCCCGATTTAAATCACAGGATTTTAGATCCAGAAATCGATAAAGACGTTGGATCTTGTTCTACCAAGCCGTGCGATGTTCTTGCGACATTCGGATGTTACATTTGCCCGCGATTTGAAGCGTTTGAGGATGGGGCTCATCAAGCAGTTCTCAAGAGTCTAATTACCAAAAAGGAGCGGTCAAAAAAACTAAACCTACCTATCGAAGCCACGAGTAGAGATGACTATCTTATAGATGCTGTCAATTTTGTAATTTCTTCTATTAAAGAAAAAAATGATAGATAAGTTACCTTTATTCAAAATTGACCATGATTTAAATGTTCAGGATAGGTTTCAAAAATTTATTGACTGGGGGTTACCTTTTGGAACAGCTAATTTTAACAATGTCCATGTTGGTAAATTTGAAAAGGAACTTCCATATTTTGAGTATTCTTCACGCTTTATTCCTCACAGCCATGATTCAGTAAAATCTTTTTTTCTGAAACAAGAGTTTCTAAAGGGTGACTTAATATCCAACACAAAAGTATTAGAAAAATCGCATGACGAAAATAAATTCATCACATCGATAAACTATCTACTTTTCGCAAAAACTTATATTAATGTAATAACGACTTATAGAGACTTGCGGTCACACCCAAAATCTACAGTGCTGGCTTTAATTTACCTTGAAAAAGCACTCCGAGTTTTAAATGGTGATAGTAATAATCTAGGCCAAATAAAACTAATTAGCTTTCAAAGAGCTTTAAGGGATATTCAGGAAAGTAATTATTGCCAAAGTGTTAAATATGACACAGGTAAAGAGCTTGAAATGCTTGCAGGGATGTTACAGTCGGGCCACCACACCAAGTCATTTAGATTTTCTGGGAATGGTTTTAATCTTCTAAATAAACCATTTTCTTTCACATCCGATATTAAACCTAAATCGCGAAAAAAAGCTATTTCTGTTGATGATGGCGAGTTCGTTCAAAAGACCTCAGCTAGGATAACAAACGAAGAACTAGCTGCAGTAGGCTTGGCATACTGCAAATCTATTGATAAAAATGGACGAGCAAGCAAAGCCAGCTTTATAGCTTCTATTTGTGGACTTTCTTTCACAACTGTCTCAATGAGAATATCTGAAACATTGCTATTAAGTAGGGATTCACTTTATTTTGACCAAGACAGTGAACGTACTCGAATTAGATTAGCACGACCTAAAATTGGCGAGTCACAGAATCTGCCGATACCTCATAAGCTATCAAACTTAGCTAAGCAGATGTTTGAAAATATATTAGATTTCTCACAAAGTGCTCATGAGGCATTTAAATTTTACGTAGCGAAATTTCCAAATTCATTTTCAGAAATAAACGAGCTTTACATTCCCGAAAACTTAATAGAAATATTCAATAAGGAGTATTTAACCAAAGAAGATGTGCATTTTGTTTTAGGATGCCCAGACACGCACTTTTCATACTTCCCTAGCCGATTAACTAAACTACCAGTTCATAACTTTATAGAAGAACCATTCGATATTTCTATAAAAACCAGCAAAAAATTTAAAATGCAGATTCTTCACATTCGAATTGATGAGTTTGAAAAAGCCGGAGAGAAATATAATATGAGCTTAAATATTCCGCCAAATATAGATAAGACTAAATATATAACTTGTGCAATGGCTAAAACATATATTGCAAAAGGATCTAGCCATTTAAAATTATCTCACCCCATTTTCGATACCGCTGTCAAACCCAATTCCTTCATCAAATCTCAGGATCTTTATAATTTTTTATTAAAACAATTCAAACAAAGTAAATTCTTACATTGGCCTTACACTTCAAAAGATAAAATAACCAAACTGGATAACGCACTTCTCGTTTCGTTCCTACCAGACAATACAAAGGGTATAGGTATTGGTAACGAAATACCCCAATGGTGGCGTCCTGACGTACTTTCAGGACAAGTCATTAACACTTGGCTTAGCCAATATAACCAAGGTCCCGCAAAATTATTTAGTAACCTTGATATTCGTTTAAGTGATGGAACATACCCATCTATTTCTTTGCATAAGACTAGAAAGTATCATCAAACAGAGGCTTTATTAGCTGGTGCAAATGAAAAATTTATTGATGAATTAGCAGGAAGGAAAAATGGAAAGCAGTCAGAATATTACGACCTTCGCACTCCCCATGAAATAATTTCACAATCAATAGAGACCTTTGATCCCGACGTTGATTTTAAAGTTATCGGCCCAGTCACTTTAGATGCCCCGCCAAAGGTAAAAATAGCTGAGAGGAAAGTATTTTTATATGAAAATGCAGCCCCAAAGCACATTACTGAAGTAGGAGGATGTAGAAGTGATTGGTCTATTAATCCATGTGAAATGTTCGGTGATTGTATGCGATGCAACAAATCAGTTTGGCAAAAAGGAGATGAAAAAAGAATACCAATAATTCATGATATTAGAAAATACTCAATTCATATGATTGAACAAGCTACCAATAAAATAGCTGAAGGGAATGATCATCTACCAATTAAAAAGCACTTAGAACAATTTAACGATACACTGAATCGTTGTGAGGAAATACTCGCCGTAGAAGATGACCCATCTGTAAAAGTAGGTACTATTGTTACATTTTCGGCACCTTCAGGAACGTTAAGCATTTCAGAATTAACTAATAAACTAAGAATTGAACAATGTGAATGTGACAAGGAATAAACATGGGTGTTAAGAAAATTTCCCCGAAAGATGAAAAGGAAATACTTCAAATATTGCGTAAGTGGTCAAGTAGCAAAATTCTAACTTGGGAGAACTTAAGAGAACATTTGGAAACGAACCTTAAACGTGGTGAGTCAACCTGGTCGCGCCAATCACTATCAAAAAATCAGAACATTCAAATCTCATTTGACGAAGCAAAAAGGCGTATAAAAGAAAATCGTAATGGACTCAAAAACAGCCCGAAATCTATCAATGACTATGACCAAATTATTCAAAGTATGAAATCTGAGATAATTGAGTTGGCAACAAAATATGAAGCACTATTGCTTAGACACACTCAACTTATATACAACGTTTCTCTTATTGAAAAAGGTAGCCATTTGTTGAATGACACTTTACCAGACAATACTAGAAACCAAACTGGCTAGTCTACAAAGTTAATTGTTTTGAAATCTTCTTTTTCAACCATATCTGTGTCGTACGCTAGTTTAGATTTAGAAGTGAAGGTAGAAAAATCAAACATACCTCTATCAAGTAAGTGTGAGGGTGCTACGTTGCATACTGCTCTAAACATGCTTTCCACTCTACCTGGGTTTTCTTTATTCCATTTATTTAAAAGCTCTCTCATTACCTGTCTTTGTAAATTAGGTTGAGAGCCACAAAGATTGCAAGGAATTATTGGAAAACTCATCATCTCAGAGTATTTCTTTATATCTTTTTCAGCACAATAAGCTAACGGCCTTATTACAACGTTTTCTCCGTCATCAGATCGCAATTTGGGTGGCATCGCTTTTAAACTACCTCCATAAAACAAATTTAGTAGTAGCGTTTGTAAAATATCATCTCTATGATGTCCGAGTGCTATTTTAGTGGCGCCTAACTCTTTAGCTGTTTTATAAAGAATGCCCCTCCGTAATCTAGAGCACAATGAGCATGTAGTTTTACCTTCTGGTATTTTTTCTTTTACGACGCTGTATGTATCTTGCTCTACTATTTTGAAATCTACTCCGATACTTTTTAGGTAAGTCGGTAAAACGTCTTCTGGGAATCCAGGTTGTTTCTGATCTAAATTCACAGCTACTACTTTAAAATTGATAGGGGCAATTTTAGAAAAATACATAAGTGTATCAAGCATAGTGTAACTATCAGCACCTCCGGAGACACATACCATAACCAAGTCTCCATCCTCAATCATATTGAAATCGATTATTGCCTTACCAGACTCTCGGCGGATTCTTTTTTGTAACTTATTAAAACTGTATTGATTCATTTATTTTCACTAATGACTGACTTATTAATTAAATATGGGATGGCATTCTAGGGTAATTTACGTATACATTGTTATATTTAAAATATAGTTATCTGTAATTATTATCAAAATTTAAATACTGAAATAAAGACTGTTGTTTCATATTCTTTATCTATGCATTGTATATCGAGTGAGTATTCTAGTGAAAAGAGGCACCTAGAATTATTTCATGTTTGCCACTATTTATTTTTCAAATTTAGCCATTTGAAGCATACCGCTCAACAACATAAAATTAATGTATGTGACCCAATAAGGTGCAGCTAAAGATCCAATTTGTTGCAACTAAAAACCTGACAAACTCAGGCTTTTTTAGTTATTACGAAGCTTTAAGATTAATTAATAGTCTTCTCACGGCCCATATCGGACACTCAAAGAATAGGTCCTATCCTTTAACTAGGTCCATGGGCTTGCTATAATTTCAGTCCATACGGACTATTTATTAGTCAATATTTCACTCATAGCTTTTTTAATAACTTGTACTGCAGCTGACAATCCCAAGCTTGCCATAATAGCTGCTACTAATAAATCTGGCCATGCACTTCCGCTGCCGAATACTCCCAATGCTGCAATCATGACTGCCACATTGCCGATGGCATCGTTTCGGCTACATAACCAAACGGATCGCATGTTCGCATCACCTTCCCGATAGGCATATAACATTACTGCCACGCTGACATTGGCGATAAGTGCGAGCAGTCCAATAGCACCCATGGTGTAAGGTTCTGGTACTTGTCCATTCATATAAGACCATACAGCGCTCGCCAATACAAATATTCCAAATGCGCCCATAGTAAAGCCTTTGAATAACGCGGCACGCGCACGCCACATCAAGCTCATGGACAACACTGCTAATGAAATACCATAATTCATAGCATCACCAAAGAAATCGATTGCGTCTGCCAATAACGATACCGAGTTGGCATTCCAACCACTTACTATTTCTACTACGAACATCGCAAGATTAATGATCAATGCTATCCAAAGTATTTTGCGATATCTCGGGGTAATCAGTTGATTAGTACTGCAACCACTATCACAGCAATCTTTAGCCATATTTACCACTCCAAAATGGTTTACTTTGTTGATGTATCCAACGATAAAACAACGGTAGCACAAGCAATGTCAGTAATGTAGAGGACCAGATTCCACCAATCACCACTGTCGCTAAAGGCCGCTGCACCTCAGCGCCCGTACCTGTTGCAATCGCCATTGGGATAAAACCTAGCGATGCTACTAAGGCTGTAATCAAAATAGGTCTAAGACGGCTTAAACTGCCTTCTTCAATTGCAATATCCAATGCCTTACCCTCTGCCAGCAATTGCCGGATAAAGCTGATCATCACCAAACCATTTAAGACAGCCACTCCAGATAATGCAATGAAGCCTACGCCGGCAGATATGGATAGTGGAATATCACGAAGCCAAAGCATTAATACTCCACCCGTCAGTGCGAAAGGTATGCCTGTAAATACGATAAGCCCATCTTTGAAGTTATTGAACATGGCGTATAGCAAGACGAATACCAATAGCAAAGCTAGCGGTACTACGATTTTCAGGCGATTGGTGGCAGATTGCAATTGCTCGAAAGTACCGCCCCAACTCACCCAATACCCTGACGGTATTTTGACTTCTTGCTCAATACGCTGTCTAGCCTCTGCGACATATGAGCCAATATCACGGTCACGTACGTTGGCGGTAATGACGACATTGCGCTTACCGTTCTCGCGGCTGAATTGATTGGCGCCAGGTGCAACATCGATGCTCGCCACTTCGCCTAACTGCAGATACACCGGTTTGGCCTGATCGCTTGCAACTTTGATGGGTAGTCGCTTGAAGGCTTCAATATCCACTCTAGTTGCTTCAGGCAGGCGGACTACAATATCGAAGCGCTTGTCTCCCTCAAACAAAGTTCCTGTCTCACGGCCATTCATGCCGATTTCAACCGCTTCCTGCACATCTGCGACATTGACCCCCAATCTGGCGATTTTTTGGCGATCAATATTGACCGTGAGTATAGGCAGCCCAGTAGTCTGTTCAACCTTGATATCTTCACCGCCTTCTATTGAAGCAAGCACTTGGGAGATGTCTTCAGCCGTGCTATTCATCACTTCCATGTCATCACCAAATACTTTTACGGCAACATCACTGCGTACGCCTGAAATAAGTTCATTGAAGCGCATTTGGATAGGCTGAGTGAACTCATAGTTATTACCAGGTACATGCGCTACCGCTTCCTGCATCTGCTCAATAAGATCATTTTTACTTAAATCAGGATCAGGCCATTCTGATCTTGGCTTGAGCATGATGTAATTATCAGCAACGCTAGGTGGCATAGGGTCAGTAGCAATTTCAGCTAGTCCAATTTTAGAGAATATATTGTCTACCTGGGGGAAGCCTTTAACCGTATGTTCTAATTCCTTTTGCATCTCCACAGCCTGGGTCAAGCTGGTACCAGGAATGCGCAACGCATGTAAGGCTATATCACCCTCATTCAGACTCGGTATGAATTCGCTGCCCAAGCGACTGGCAAGCAAACCACTCAAGACTACAGACACCACTACCAGCGTCATAACAAGTGCTTTATTGAACATAGTCCAACGCAATATTGGTAAATAATGCCTTTTAGTCCAAGCAATAAAGGTTTGCTCTTTCTCTTCCACCTTGCCGGTGATGAATAATGCAACCGCGGCTGGAATGAAGGTGACTGACAAGATCATCGCGCCAATTAACGCAATAACTACAGTGAACGCCATAGGATGGAACATCTTGCCCTCAACACCTGTTAGGGCAAAGATTGGTAGATATACGGCCATAATAATAAGCTGGCCATAGATCAAAGGTTTCCTGGCTTCTTGGGCCGCAGTAAATACCTCCGCAAACCGTTCTGCCTGCGTGAGTGGTCTTCCTAATTTACTTTGCGCATGGGCTAAACGGCGCATGCAATTCTCTACAATCACGACTGCACCATCAATGATGATGCCAAAGTCTAAAGCGCCTAAGCTCATGAGATTGGCACTGACTTTACCGGCTGCCATCCCCGTGAATGTGAAAAGCATCGCCAAAGGGATCACGAGCATGGTGATAATCGCAGCCCGTACGTTCCCCAAGAACACAAAGAGCACGGCAATGACTAATAAGGCACCTTCAAGCAGATTGGTCTTAACCGTATTGATGGCTTTATCGATCAAAATAGTCCGGTCATAAACGGTCTTGGCAGTGATTCCGGCGGGCAGTGTTTTATTGATTTCCTGAAGACGCTCTTCTACCGCGGCTGATACGGCACGACTGTTTTCACCAGTCAGCATGAACACCGTTCCTAATACCACTTCATGACCGTTTTCAGTTGCTGCCCCGTTGCGAGGCTCAGCGCTTACCAACACATCGGCCACGTCTTTAATGCGCACCGGCACACCTGCTTGAGTATCTACTACGATATTGCTGATGTCCTCAATATTGCTGACTTGCCCAGGCACACGGATCAGGTATTGTTCACCGGACTTTTCGATGTAGCCCGCGCCCATATTTGCATTGTTATTTTCCAGTGCAGCAACTAAGTTGGTTAAAAACAGACCTCTCGCGACCAAGCGATCGGTGTATGGCGCCACTTGGTATTGTTTGACGTAACCACCAACAGTATTGATTTCGTTAACACCTGGCACATTGCGTAATTGTGGTTTGATGATCCAGTCCTGAATCTCGCGCAAATCCATAGGCGTGTATGGCGTCCCATCGACTTTCAGCGCGCCTTCTTTGGATTCCACGGTCCACATGAATATCTCACCCAACCCCGTGGATGTCGGCCCCATCTGCGGAACTATGCCGGTAGGTAAGTTTTCTTTGGCTTGCTGAATCCGTTCATTTACAAGTTGGCGTGCAAAATAAATGTCGGTACCTTCTTTAAACACCACAGTCACTTGCGACAGGCCATAACGTGAGATAGAGCGCGTCTCTTCAAGCCTAGGCATTCCAGCCATGACCGTTTCAATTGGGTAAGTAATCCTCTGCTCGGTTTCTAAAGGTGCATAGCCAGGGGCCGCCGTATTGATCTGCACTTGGATATTGGTAATGTCCGGTACTGCATCAATCGGCAAGTTCTGGTAACTCAAGACACCGGCAATGGAAATGCCTAAAGCGATGAGCATCATCAGCCAGCGCTGATCGATGGAAAACTTAATCAGTCGTTCAAACATGAGCCCGCTCCTTCAGTAAGCATTGGAAAGCATCAATGGTCATGACTTGCTCCTGCTTTACCGATATCCGCTTTAATCAAGAAGCTGTTACCCGCAGCATAGCGATCACCGACCTGAATGCCTGATAATACTTCGACGTATTTGTCATCACGGCGGCCTAAAGTTAAAGGTCTGGCTTCAAAGTATTCACCGTAACGACCAAACACAACCGACCAATCACGTAAGGTTTGTATACCTTCTACGGATACCGCTAAAGGCACTTTTACTTCATCCGAAACAAGCTCAATGTTGACGGGTAGGCCAGGTAGCCACGTTTGATTAGCATTATTGATAACAACTCGTGCCATGGCCGTGCGAGATTGCTCACCCACTAATGCACCTACATAAGAAATAGTTCCGGTCGTTTCAGCTTCAAAAGCAGTCGCCCTAATGGTCACTTTTTGTCCGACTTTTACTGTGCCAATATCTTTGGCGTAAATCGTCATTTCTGCCCATACAGTGGATAAGTCTGATATCTCATACAAGCTATCAACTTCACCCACTACTTGGCCTTGGCTGATTTTTTTATTGGTCACAACCCCATCAATCGGAGAGCGGATTTGATACTGTGTTAAGCCTTTGTTGCTTCCGGAAGCACCAAGTGCATAAAGCTTTTGGTGTATGCGTTGAGCGTTGATTTCTGCCTCACGTAAATCATGCTCGGCCTTTAAATAATCTTGTTGGGCGGAAATCTTTTCTTCCCACAGTTGTTTTTCTCGGACATAAGTGGACTTAGCTAAGCCAACCCGCTTTTGTGCAGCCAATAAATCGCTACGCAGGTCAGCAATCTCCTGACTGGATAAGCTCGCTAACACCTGGCCTTTTTTGACCTTGTCACCTGCATTTACAGTGACTGATTCCACAATGCCGCCCACGCGCGACACGACATGCACGCTTTTATCGGCATTCAGTTTGATCTCACCTTGCAAATTCAGGACCGATTTAATGCTGGCTGGGCCAGCGGTTAGCACTTCAATACTATTCAAAGTGAGTTGCTTGTCTGTCATCTGGACTCGGCCTTCTACTTGGTCGTAAGCAAATTGAAAGGTTTTGTTGTCATGTTTGGCTGTAACCTTAGCTTCAAAAGAGTGAGGCTCTTCTACGGTCGCATTTCCTTTGAGATAGTCATTTTCTCTAACAAAGTTGAATAGCTGAGCTTTGCTACCCAAGCGTTGCAGCTCAATAGAAACATCTGAAGTTTCAGGGTCTAGTGGTTTGCCATTCTGATAGGTATATATCCGGAATTCAGGCGCAACATTTTGTTCATAGATAGTGACTTCCAAACCATAGCCGTCTTTTGTGAAGAGCTTGCCGCCATGCGGCCCTTTCAATATTTCCTGCGCTTGTGCCGCATGCTCATGGTCATCATGTGGTGCAGCTTCGGAAGTATTTTCACCGGACATAACCTCACCAGTATGCTCATGTTCCTCATCAGTAGGTTTGGGCTTTTCGGTGTTCAATATCAGTACCGCTAAAATAAGCCCTACGATGATCACCGCAATAATGGCGGTTGTTTGTTTATTCTTTTGCATTGTTTACTCCTGAGCCTGATGATGGATTACTCCATCACCTAAAATACGTTCGATTTCCGCGACTGCCTGGTGTGCATCAATCAATGATTGAATGTATTGCGATTTAGCTTGGAACCATGTTCTTTGCGCATCCAGCACATCCAGAAAATTAAATTTACCTGCCTGAAATCCTTTTGTGGCAGCGTCAAAGGCACTTTGCGAACCTGGCAGTATTTCGCTACGGATGGATTCGGAAGTTTGTCGCGCTGCATTCAAGCGCTCATATTGAAAAGCGAGATTAGCTTCTAATTGCGCTTTCAAAGCCACCAACTCATCTTGGGCTTTATATTGGCGGCTGACTGCTTCCTGGACATGACCCTGATTACGATCGAACACCGGAATTGGAACACTCAATCCTAGCAACGCTTGATTGATTCCGCCAAGTTCCTGATTGTTTACAACCCCTGCGCTAAGCGTGATATTCGGTGTAGCCTTACTACGCTCAACTTTAGTGATACCATCGCGTGCGTTGATTTCCAGCTTTGCAATAGTGATTGCCGGTGCATTTTCCAGTGCGCTTGATAAATCATTTAAGCTAGCGATTGCAGGAATGTTTTCTACATCCCCTTTAGCATACTCATATACCGGGTTAGAACTGCCCCATAAGGCACTCAAGCGCTTACGTGCGCTATTCAATTGGCTAGTCGCCTGACTAAGTTCTATCTTTGCACTGGATTGAGCAATTTTTGATTTGGTCTCTTCAACCGGTGAGCTTTTACCCGCTTTAACACGTTTTGCTGATGCGTCTAACGCTTGATTTGCGACCTCAAGGGATGATTGGGATAATTTCAATCGTTCTTGTGCTGCCAGTAGTTCATAAAATGCGCTAACTACATTGGCATGTATTTCTGCCTTCTTGCTATCTAGTTCTGCGTTAGCTTTTTTATAAGTCGCATCGGCAGCGTCCATTCTCGCTTCACGTTTATTGCCCAACTCAATTTCTTGATTGAGCTGCAGATAAATCTGACGATTCTCGCGACGTGTATCTTGAACAGAGGTTGATATTGACGGATTAAGTCTTGTGGCAGCTTGCACCCTTATGCCATCTACTGCCTCACGTTCACGCAAAGCGACGGCAAGCTCTGGATTGGCACTTAATGCAATGTTGAGCACGTCAGTAAGTGTGACCATGCCTGTAGGCTCTATAAGGCCCGAACTTAGAGCGCTCTCATTAGCCTTTGATACTGATGAAAGAGCAACAAGAAAAATGGTAAATATATAAAAGGTACGCATTGAATTCTCCAAAATAAACGGATGAATTCAGCGAGACGAAGTGACTTAATCTTAACGCTAGATAAATTACGAGGTATGACTATGACGTCCCGCTGAATTAAACAGCGGAATGCCAATTGGGTCGTTCAGGATGACGCGGAGTTACGTCTGGATAAGAATAACTTATAGTAGTCAGGGACGGACGCTCTGCCACTACAGATGGTAGTGACAAGATTGAGACCATAGATTTCATTGCGCCCAGATGACAATAAGCACAATCATTGTCTGCATCAGGTTGTGACTGGTCAGCTGTACCAATAGTGGATATTTCAGCTTGAGTCTTTTTGCCATTCACCTGTTTTGAATGGTGTCCTAAATGGGAAGCCTTCAATCCAAGTTCATGGGAACAGTATTGTGCTGCTACTGCCCATGTAGATTCCATGAGGAAAACTAAGATCAAGAATTTTAGAAAGAATTTAATCATTAAAAATTAGTATATCAGAATGAAAGAAATTCTGTAAGCGCAAATTTCTCCACCTATATACATCTGTTGAAACCTAATACATTTACAAATTGAATGAGGCTACAGCTTTAATGCAATAAAAATCAGATGTATAACTGCCAGAGATTGCCAATTCTACGTTTCGCAACCGTCCTTAAGAGTCGATAAATACGGTGTAAAGTATCTGGTTTTTTCATCTCTGACAGCTATACAACCCCACCATAACTTATCGCGCTTAAAATTTTCTTAACCTCCATAAGCCCAGAATCAGTTTCAGCTATTAATATTGGGGTCGCACCTAAAACAAAATTTTCTTTATTGAGCCATGCATTAGCCATAGCTTCAGAGCCAAACGTTTCAATAGCAAGTGTTTGCAATTCGTCGATACGAATTTTCATCTCTGATTTTGTTGTCATCTGCAAGCCCCTTAACTATCAAATTAATACAATTCATTATAAACCGATCACTTAATATTTATAAAAACTCGTTGTGATTAGTGCTTTCTGTTGTTGGTGCTAGAGGTTTATAGGCTATAACACAGTAACTTTCATTTTTCTGTATTTACGCTCAAATTTAAAGATACTAAATCTGGATATTTAATTACTTAAATGACTGCTAATATCTGCAAAGCGGAAGTTCAGCAATTCCAACTACACTGTGAATCAGTTAATTAAGGGACGAATATACATAGTTTTTATGCTTTAATATACCGATTAACGTTCTGGCGATTGCAAAGTGCTTTTTTTAAGCGTAAAGTTATTTGGTGAAGACAAAAATAATTAAATTCATTACGTTATTCATTATGCTGATATGTCTCCCTGTAGAAGGCATGGCAGCAGTAGCTATGCCTAATTGTCAGATGCACGACCCTCACCAATTGACGGTTGTTGCTGACATGAGCAATATGGATGATATGTCTCACTGTGATCACCATGACAGTGCAAAGCCAGCTGAAAATGTAACATGTGACAAATGTCTGCCTTGTCATCTAAGCGTAGCTCAAGCAATTATTCCATTTAACACCCCTCTGGAATTTAGTGGTGCATTACCTATGTACTCCACTGAAATCACTGAAGTTCCGGATGCAGTTCCACCCTCACTGTTCCATCCCCCCAGACAAACCTTCGCATAGTGCCGAAGGTCGTCTTGTTTTAAACGGCTCTTGAACTCAGATGCTTATCTGAGTACTTGATCGTACTCAACACACTTCTACTTCTTCGGCGCGTATTCCCGGCGGTGGTTTTAAATCCGTTCGAGCTCTAGCGTATGACTTTTGACGCCTATATACATACCCGAGCGACTGCTGAACAATCTCTATGCAATTGCAGTGACTATAAATTCACAGGAGTATTTATCATGAAGAATCAAACCATTTACAAAATGATTGCAACACTTGCTGTCTGCAGCATCAGTTTTCTATCCGTGTCCGCGATTGCTGCACAGGATGAATTTCAAAGGCAGATGACTCAAAAAGTTATGCAAGCCAAGCAGAAGCTTAAAGCAGCTGAGGCTGCCAAAGGCGATGAGCGTAAAAAACTGATGGGCGAACACATGAAAATGATGCATGACAATATGGGAAAAATGCAGGCGATGAAACCTAAGTCAGGCATTACTATGCAGGAACATGAAGAGTGGATCAGCGAGCATCAGAAACTCATGGATGAAATGATGAGCCAGATGATGGACGAGCACCACATGATGATGGACATGGGTGGCATGGCTAAAGGGTCAGGTGAAATGGACTGTATGTCCAAAGGATCTGACGACGCACACAAGCACTAATTGTTGAACCGGGCGGGCAAGGTCCCGCCCAAATTCAATCAAACATTAAAGGATAAATGAAATGAAAAAGTTATTAATTTGTATGTTCGTAGCGATATTAAGTACCGCTGCTGCACCGGTCTACGCCAACGATGCCCATCATCAGACTGCAGATAATCAAAAGAGTTATTCTGCAAAAGGTGAAGTGGTTGCCGTGGACAGTGCTTTAAGCAAAGTTAAATTGAAGCATGACCCTGTTCCGGAGCTTAAATGGCCAAGTATGACCATGTTTTTTAACGTTGCTGACAAGGCTCTACTGGACACAGTAAAAAGCGGAGATCAGGTTGAATTCGAGTTCGTTAAAGTCGACGGTAGTGGCCCATTGATTACAAAAATCAAACCAGTTAAATAAGGAATCTGGGCTAGCCGCATCTAAACGAGCTAGCCATTGCGATGAACACAGGTAAGAAAATGAATACAAATAATATAAAAACAATGTTCGCCCTGACTTTGACAGTACTGATGTTGCCAGGCCTTTCCTGGGCGGAAGACGTCGCTTCCGGCAACCCTATCGGTGCCAATGTACAGGAATTACTAAACTGGGCAGACACACATAACCCTGAGCTTACGGCAATGCGATATGAGACGGATGCAGCAAGCGAGCGAATCGCACCTGCAGGCGCTCTACCTGACCCTTTGCTGCGCGTTGAATTTATGGATTTTGCTGGGCGTGATGCGCCTGATGGTTTTAATCCTTTTCCTGGCAAAGGAAGTGGAACTAAATACACTCTAATGCAGAGCATTCCACTTTGGGGAAAGCGGGACTTGCGTAGGGAAGTGGCTACTGCACAGCTTGAGCAGTTTAAAGGACGCAGGCTCATCGGTGTTGCCGAAACCCACGCCCGAATCAAAAACGCTTATGCCCAGTATTTTCAGACTGTTGGCCTCAAGAAGCTTAACGAGGATATCTTAACCTTGCTAGGCGATCTTGAATCGGTCACTCGCGTTCGCTATGCCAGTGGTTTAGTGCCGCAGCAAGATGCAATTCGCGCTCAAGTTGAGAAGACCACCTTACAGTCCGAGATTATCAGCCTGGAGACCGATCAGCAACAGGCTAAGGCGCGTCTTAACGCGATACTGGGGCGGACACAAGGTGCGCCTCTTTCTGCGTTACCAGAGTTGCGTCGTCTGCCGCTAGAAAAGCTGGATACAGTGGCCTTGCAACAAAAGGTGGTACGAAATAACCCACTACTTGCTACACAATCAGCACAAATATCAGCGGCAGATGCTAACAAGCGATTGATAGAAAAGAATCGTTACCCAGATCTAACGCTAGGCATTGCGCCTACTCAACGTGGTAGCAATATCAGTAGCTGGGAGGCGATGGTAGAGGTCAATATTCCTATCCGCTTTGATACGCGCAGGTCCCAGGAAAGTGAGGCTGCCGCTATGCTAGATGCAGCCAAGGAACGTCGTAGCGGAGTAGAGAATCAGGTGATAGGCGAACTTCAGGAAAACCTGGTCGCTTTCGAGGCAGCAGAAAAACAAGGGCGCCTTATTACTTACACATTACTCCCGCAAGCAGAGTTGACCTTCCGCTCGGCATTGGCAGGTTACGAAAACGGTAAAGTGGACTTTGCAACGCTGCTGGATGCACAAAAGGCAATCAGGCTTGCGCGACAAGGCCAGATAAAGATGCGGGTTGAACAGGAAGTCCGCCTTGCAGAGATTGAAAGAATGATTGGGGAAGATTTATGAAGCGCTTTGGAATATGGATTGCACTGGCGCTAGCTGTTGTTGCTGCGGCTGTAAGTGGCGGCTACTGGTGGGGATTGCAGCAGGTTAGCCACCCGTCAGTAGAAATGCCTGCGGCTATTACAGCACCGGCTGAACGGAAGATACTCTATTACCGAAATCCTATGGGATTGCCGGATACATCTCCAGTGCCTAAGCAGGACTCTATGGGTATGGATTACACCCCAGTGTATGCAGATGAGGAAGTTTCTAATAACCAGGTCAAGATCAGTACCGACAAGGTACAGAAGCTTGGCGTAAAAACTGAGCCAGTGCTATCGCGAAAAATGGTCAATACGGTGCGTGCGGTGGGGCAGTTCCAATTTAACGAACAGCGTTTCTCAACAGTCACCACCAAATTTGAGGGATACATTGAAAAACTCTATGTCAATTCAACCGGGCAGCCGGTAAAACGTGGGCAGCCACTGATGGAAGTTTACAGTCCGGAACTGGTATCTGCGCAGGAAGAATACCTGATCGCCTGGAATGGCCGACAGTCATTGAGTAACGGCACCTCGGAATCATTGCTTGGTGTTGGTCAACTGGCTGACAGCGCGCTTAAACGTTTACGTAACTGGGATATTTCAGATGCTCAATTACAGCGTTTGAAAAAGGACGGTAAAGCGACACGTACGCTTACGATGTACTCGCCGGCAAACGGCGTGGTATTGGAGAAAACTGCTGTGCAGGGTATGCGCTTTATGCCGGGCGAACTCCTGTTCAAGATTGCAGATCTATCGAGAGTCTGGCTGCTGGCCGATGTGTTCGAGCAGGACATCGCTCTGGTGCATGTTGGCCAGACGGTGAACATTACTGTCAATGCCTATCCAGGTAAGGAGCTCAAAGGCAAGATTGATTACATCTATCCAACAGTCACCTCTGAGACCCGCACTGCCAAAGTACGGATAGTGCTGGCTAACCCAGACGGAATTCTAAAACCTGATATGTATGCCAGCATTCAACTGATGTCAGGTCATGATGCCAGCGTATTGGCGGTTCCGGATTCGGCTGTGATCGACAGTGGTATACGTCAGGTTGTGCTGGTTCAACTCACAGAAGGGCTGTATGAGCCACGTGAGGTCAAGCTTGGTATGCGTAGCGATGGTTATGTTGAGGTGGCTGAAGGATTAAGTGAAGGTGAGAACGTGGTAGTTCGCGCCAATTTCCTGATTGATGCTGAAAGCAATCTTAAAGCCGCACTAGGGAGCTTTGGCGAGCACAGTTCACATTCAAGCAGTTTGCCGGAACCTGCGGAAACCACTCCTGCACCGGTAACTGGGCACGAAGGGCACTGACATGTTGGAAAAAATTATTAACTGGTCAGTACGCAACGTATTTCTTGTCTTGTTAGCCACGTTATTTACAGTGGGTGCCGGTGTTTATTCGTTGCTAAAAACGCCTCTGGATGCCATCCCGGATTTGTCCGATGTTCAAGTGATAGTCTATACCGAGTATCCGGGGCAGGCGCCACAGGTTGTAGAGGATCAGGTGACCTATCCACTCACTACCTCGATGTTGTCAGTACCAAAATCAAAAGTCGTGCGTGGCTTTTCGTTCTTTGGTGCCAGCTTTGTTTACGTGATCTTTGAAGATGGTACTGATATTTACTGGGCACGTTCTCGCGTACTGGAATACTTGAACAGTGTGACTGGCCGATTGCCACGCGGCGTTACGCCAACGCTGGGTCCGGATGCTACTGGTGTAGGCTGGGTTTATCAGTATGTGGTATTGGCAAAAAATCGCTCTCTTGAGGAATTGCGCGCAATTCAGGACTGGTATTTACGTTATCAGCTGACCAAGGCGCATGGCGTAGCAGAGGTTGCCAGCGTTGGCGGCTTTGTTAAACAGTATCAAGTCGTTCTTGATCCACGCAAGCTGCAAGCCTATGGTGTATCACCATCGCGTGTTACACAGGTGATTCGCGAGAGCAATCGCGATGTCGGCGGACGCGTAGTCGAGATGACGGAAACCGAATATATGGTGCGTGGCAAAGGATATCTGCGCGGCATCGGTGACTTGGAAACACTCGTAGTCAAGGCCGATAAAGGTACACCGGTATTGCTGCGTGATTTGGCAAGGGTTGAATTGGCACCGGATGAGCGACGCGGCATTGCCGAGCTCAATGGTGAAGGCGAAGTGGTCGCCGGCATTGCCATGTCCCGCTACGGTCAGAATGCACTTGAAGTCATCCACAACATCAAGCAAAAACTCGTTGAGCTTGCGCCTGGCTTACCACCGGGCGTTACGGTGGAAACCGTATATGACCGTTCCGATTTGATTCATCGGGCGATTGATAATCTCAAGACCACGCTGCTGGAAGAAAGCATCGTGGTCGCATTGGTTTGCATGCTATTCCTGATGCATGTGCGAAGTGCGCTAGTCGCGATTGTGATGTTGCCGGTTGGTGTTCTGATTGCATTTTCGCTGATGCATGCGTTAGGTCTCAATTCCAACATCATGAGCTTGGGCGGCATCGCGATTGCCATCGGCGCTATGGTAGATGCTGCCATTGTGATGATAGAGAATGCCCACAAGCATATTGAACGGGCACCGCCTGATGCGCCTCGATTGCAGCTTATTATTGATGCCTGTAAAGAGGTAGGCCCTGCGCTATTTTTTAGCCTGCTCATCATTACCGTTTCCTTCTTGCCTGTATTTACGCTGGAATCGCAGGAAGGCCGCATGTTTCAGCCGCTTGCATTCACCAAGACATTCTCGATGGCTGGAGCAGCACTGCTTTCGGTAACGCTTGTACCAGTACTGATGCTGCTGTTTGTACGAGGCAAAATCATGGCAGAAGGTAAAAATCCGGTAAATCGCTTCCTGATCTGGATTTATCGTCCTGTCATTGCATTAGTGATGCGCTGGAAAAAAACTACCATCCTGCTTGCGCTGCTTGTGCTTGGTATCTCTGTCTATCCTCTGACTAAACTCGGCAGCGAGTTCATGCCCACCCTCAACGAAGGCACCTTGCTCTACATGCCAGCCACCTTGCCCGGACTATCTGTGACGAAGGCCGCAGAGATTATGCAAACCCAGAACAAAATCATTAAGAGCTTCCCGGAAGTAGCCTCGGTTTTTGGCAAGGCAGGTCGCGCTAATACCGCTACGGACCCGGCGCCTATGGAAATGTTTGAGACAGTCATTAATCTTAAACCGGAGAGCGAATGGCGTCCTGGCATGAATATCGACAAGATTATCTCGGAGCTGGATAAAGCCGTGCAATTGCCCGGTGTGAGCAACGCCTGGACGATGCCGATTAAGGCACGTATCGACATGCTGTCAACAGGTATCCGCACACCAATCGGCATCAAGGTATTCGGCAGGGATTTGATTGAAATGGAAAAGCTCGCCAAATCTATCGAGGCTGTAGTTAAAAACGTACCGGGAACCACGAGTGCTTATGCAGAGCGTATCACGGGAGGTTATTACCTGAATATTGAGCCGGATCGGATGGCACTGGCTCGCTATGGTCTAGCCGTGGGCGACTTGCAGGATGTGATCAGCAGCGCGCTTGGCGGGGAAGTAGTTACCACGACGGTTGAAGGACGAGAGCGCTTTGGGGTAATCACGCGTTATCCACGCGAACTGCGTTCAGACCCGGATGCTATCGCGCGTCAGGTATTAGTGCCTGCCATGAACGGAGCATTGATCCCGCTAGGTCAATTGGCGCACATTTCCTTAGAGAAAGGGCCGCCTAGCATCCGTACCGAGAATGCATTGCTATCCGCTTATATTTTTGTCGATATTCGCGATAGAGACATCGGCAGTTATGTGGCCGATGCGCAGAAAGCAGTCCGTGAACAGGTTAAGTTCCAGCCTGGATATTACGCCACATGGAGTGGCCAGTTTGAATATATGGAACGTGCTAAAGCCAAGATGAAAGTCGTGATCCCGCTAACATTGCTCATTATTTTCGTGTTGCTGTATCTAAACTTCAAGCGCTTAACAGAAACCTTTATCGTCATGCTGTCCGTACCGTTTTCGTTAGTTGGCGGGATCTGGCTTATGTATTGGTTAGGCTACAACATGAGCGTCGCCGTTGCAGTCGGATTCATTGCTTTAGCTGGCGTAGCCGCGGAGACCGGTGTGATTATGCTGATCTATCTCGATCATGCATACAATTATCTCAAAACAAATCGCGAGTCCGAAGGCAAAGAGTTCACTGTCGCCGATATTTATGAAGCCGTGATGGAAGGTGCAGTAGAACGTGTACGGCCAAAGATGATGACTGTAGTGGCCATCATGGCAGGTTTGCTTCCTATTATGTGGGGAAGCGGCACCGGGTCTGAAGTAATGCGACGAATTGCTGCGCCTATGGTAGGCGGTATGGTTTCTTCAACGGTATTGACGCTTATCGTGATCCCAGCAATTTACGCACTTATAAAACAAATATCACTCCAAAGAAAAGGAGCTCCGAATGCCTGAAATAATTCCTAACCTGCATCCGTTGATAGTGCACTTTCCAATTGCACTTACCACGGTGTCAGCTGTTTTTCATATTGCGGCAGTGGCAACGCGAGGGACGTCAATTTTCAGCAACTTTGCGATTCTTGCTCGCACTCTATTGTGGCTAAGCGCGTTATCAGTATTGCCAGCCGTGTTTTTTGGCTGGCAGGCTTATAACAGCGTAACCCATGATGATGTCAGCCACGCTACTATGTTAATCCACCGCAACTGGGCGCTAGGAACATCAATATTGTTAATCATTCTAGCTGGTTGGGATGTCTGGCGTAATAAGGTCGGCTCACCCACTGCCTGGTGGTTTGTAATTTCGGTGATTGGTGCGTGGAGTATGGTTGTCATCACGGCATGGCATGGTGGAGAGTTAGTCTATCGGCATGGATTGGGAGTCATGTCACTGCCAGTACCACAAGGTGGTGTTGGACATGGTCACCACAGTGACACAACGACAGACATGGGTGAACATTCCCATGCAGATAAAGTGCCAGATGATCAAGTTCAAGAGCATTCGCAGCATGAGCATACACATTAAATTTAAGGAGAATCATCATGAAAACAGAATTTTTAAAAGTAACCGGCATGACATGTGGTGGTTGCGTAAATAGTTTAACGCGAGCACTGAAATCTATTAACGGTGTTGATGGAGTGCAGGTGGAGTTATCAACTGGCGATACTCAGGTTCAATACGACGAGAATTTGACTACCACGGATCAGATTAGATCGGCTGTGAAAAACGCTGGGTACGGTTTGGTTGGTTAGTTAAGCTACATTAATAATCGAAGGAGTAGAGTCCGTGGATATGCATAACAATAACTCTGAACAGTTAAAAGATCCTGTATGCGGAATGAATGTTACTGAACAGTCTCAACATTCATTGCAGCATGCAGGAAGAATGTTTTATTTCTGCAGTGCAAGATGTAAAGGGGAGTTTACAGAAAATCCTTCTCAATATCATCAATCTAATCCTGTTAATGTTGGGTCAGTAACAGCTGAAATAAATGCTACGGGTACAGTTTATACCTGCCCAATGCACCCCGAGGTACGTCAGGACAAGCTTGGAGTTTGTCCTAAGTGCGGCATGTCACTTGAGCCGGAAATGCCAACATTGGAAGAAGGTGAAAGTCCAGAATTAGTGGATTTCAAACGACGCTTTATATGGACATTGCCACTTACCATTATCGTCACAGTGTTAGCGATGCTAGGTCACAGATTACAGTGGTTCGAAATGACAACACAAAGCTGGATCGAGCTCGTTCTTTCATTACCGATTGTGTTATGGGCAGGCTGGCCTTTCTTCCAGCGGGGTGTGCAGTCAGTCATTAATCGCAAACCCAACATGTGGACTTTGATTGGTTTAGGAACATCAGCCGCTTTTGTCTACAGCGTTGTTGCTACGGTAGCTCCTGATGTTTTTCCAGAATCGTTTATAGCCATGGGGCGTGTGGCAGTCTACTTTGAGGCAGCTGCCGTGATCATTTCCCTGACCTTGCTAGGTCAGGTGCTTGAGCTTAAAGCACGCTCACAGACATCAGCTGCAATTAAATCATTACTAGGGTTAGCACCTAAGACTGCCCGCAGGATTAATGCCGATGGCAGTGAAGAGGATGTGCCTTTGACGCACGTTCATGTCGGTGACACGCTTCGCGTTCGTCCAGGTGAGAAAGTACCCGTTGATGGCATTGTGATTGAGGGAGGAAGTGCCGTTGATGAATCCATGCTGACTGGCGAACCTGTTCCCGTGACAAAACGTGTCGGTGATAAGCTGATTGGTGCAACGCTAAACACAAACGGTGCATTAGTATTACGCGCCGAAAAAGTGGGTGCTCAGACTGTTCTCTCCAGTATTGTGCAAATGGTGATGCAAGCACAACGCTCCAGAGCCCCTATGCAGCGCATGGCTGATCATGTGGCTGGCTATTTTGTCGTGACGGTTGTAGTTATCGCGATACTGACATTTTTTGCTTGGGGAATATTTGGCCCTGAGCCAAGTTGGGTTTATGGTCTTATTAATGCTGTTGCTGTTCTTATTATTGCCTGCCCATGTGCACTAGGGCTGGCAACGCCGATGTCTATTATGGTTGCTACAGGTAAGGCAGCTTCTCAAGGCGTGTTATTCCGTGATGCGGCAGCCATAGAGAACTTCCGTAAAATTGACACCATCATTGTCGATAAGACAGGGACGCTAACAGAAGGCAAACCTAGATTTGACCGTATTATTGCTAACAAAGGGTTCACCGAGGATGAAGTGCTGCGTCTGGCGGCTAGTTTAGATCAGGGAAGTGAACATCCTCTGGCAGATGCTATTGTGCAAGCCGCGCGAGAAAAGGGGCTTGTACTGGATAAGGTAGAAGCATTTGATTCAATTTCTGGTATCGGTGTTAAAGGGATTGTGACTGGCAAAGCACTTGCGTTAGGCAATACTGCACTGATGACGCAAATTGGTGTATCTGTAGAAGATTTGAAGCCACAGGCAGAAGCATTAAGAGCCGAGGGGGCTAGTGTCATGATATTGGCGGTAGATGGGAAAATGGCCGGATTACTAGCTGTTTCTGACCCAATTAAGGCAAGTTCATTAGAAGCATTGAGCATTCTCAGATCGTTTGATATTCGGGTAATCATGGCAACCGGAGATGGTCTTGCAACAGCAAAATCAGTAGCTGCCAAACTTGGTATTGATGAGGTCTATGGCGAAGTCAGGCCTGCTGACAAATTAGCGCTGGTAGATAAATTACAACGTGAGGGCCGTTTCGTTGCAATGGCGGGCGATGGTATCAACGACGCACCTGCGCTGGCTAAAGCGAATGTAGGTGTCGCAATGGGGACTGGAACAGACGTTGCAATGAATAGTGCCCAAGTGACTCTTGTAAAAGGTGACCTGCGCGGCATCGCTCAAGCGAGAGCAATCTCGGAGCAGACGATTATTAATATGAAGCAAAACCTTACCTTTGCCTTCGTTTACAATTCACTAGGTGTACCTTTGGCGGCTGGCCTGCTTTACCCACTGACAGGATGGTTACTATCACCGATGATTGCAGCTCTAGCCATGAGTTTGAGTTCTGTATCTGTGATTACCAATGCATTACGTTTGAGGTAATACAATTATTTAATCAATATCTAGTGTATTTTGAACGTCTGCTTTGGATAGTCTATAGAGATCAATTCACAAAAATGGAATAGCCACTTTGTCCCCCTCAGCAGTCGTTAAGGGAAAACTATGTAAAGCGAAAAAGCAACGACCACCGAAGTGATCGTTGCATGCGAGACTCTCTCAGTGCTTTCGCACCTAGCCACTCCAGGTGACATCCAGTTTCCCAGACGGCGCTACGTTTTTTCACTCGATTAACGTAGCTTATAAAAATAACAATAACACTTTTTCAAATGATGTAAATATTTATTTAGCGCTCAAACGGATCATTAAGGCGATCCCGAATTACTCTAAGTTTAAAGGTACTCTCATAATGCAAATTTTTAAGCTGCAATTCTTAAATTTTCATTTTCCGCAAACCTTACATTCCATGGCAATAGTGATTCAACATCTTTAGAATTTTTCATATATGGCATGCGCTCAAATACATGACATAGATACCTATATGGTTCTATTCCATTCGCGATAGCCGTTTGCACCAAGCTATACATCACAGCGTTTGCTTCCGCGCCATCGGTACTGTCTGCGAATAGCCAGTTTTTCCTGCCAATAACAAAGGCCTTAATTTCACGCTCTGCGATATTGTTATCAATAGCTAGTCTACCATCCTCAACGTACTTTGATACGTAACGCCATTGACTGAGCGCATAGTTTATCGCTTTACCTAGTAAGCTCTTTGGTACAACATCGGGATACAATTTATCTAACCATTGTTTCATCTCAAGCAAAATTGGCAGGCTTTCAGCTTGCCTAATCTTGTACCTAACCTCAGGTGGTTGTTCTGAAATTTTTCGCTCAATAGCGTATAAACTACCAATCAATCTCATTGCTTGGTGAGCATAAGAGTTTTCAGTTCCTATAGGTAATATTTTGAGAGCTTCGTCAAACTTTCGCCTGACATGAGCCATACAACCAACCCTTGTCACTCCTGCTATATTGTTATATCCAGAGTATCCATCTGTTAATAAATAACCTTCAAATCGATTGTTATCATCTCCAGTTAGAAATTTCACTGGGTGACTACCAGATCTTGTAGCTTGATATTCAAATAGCACTACAGGTTTATTTGCTTTTGCAGCACTGCAATACATCCACGCATATGAATTTGATTGAGGTAGGCGATTTGTCTCTTTAAGTACTTGGAAACTGGTTTCATCTGCGTGAATGATATCTTGATTACGTAACTCAGATTTCAGTACTGCATACAGTGGTTGCAACTTATCTACACAACCAATCATCAAGTTCGCCAATGTAGTGCGATTGAAAGGTAATCCTGCATGATTAAATATTGTTTCTTGGCGATAATATGGCAGACCAAACTGGTATCGCTTTACTGCAACATCTGCTAAAAATTCTGGGCTACTGTAGCTGCTGCCAGGTATTAATGATTTTGAACCCTCAGCAACTGTGAATTTGTCACAGTTACGGCAAACATATTTCTGCCTTACATGCTGAATTACTTTATATTGTGCAGGAATCACAGTTAGTCGCTCGGTCATTTCTTCACCAAACTCATGCAACTTGCCTGCACAACATTCACAGACTTGTTTTTCTGGTGGCAGTTTGTATTCGACTCTTTCTCGCGGCAGGTGTGCTGGTAGTGGTTTTCTTCCAGCATTGCTTGAGACTAGCCTTGGCTTTTTATCTTGATTGGCTAAGTCTGTTGCAGATAGGCTCACTCCAACACAATCATTTGCTACATTTTCCACTTCGATTGTAGGTGAAGTTAGCTGCTCTGAGCTTGCGCCAAACTCTTTGTGTTTGAATAGTGCTACCTGGTTTTTGAGATACTCATTTTCTTGCTCAAGAGTTTTAGACCTATCTGCCAGAACAACAAAATCTTTATGTAACCTTAAGAAGGTTTGGGCGCTATAAATTTCATTGCGTGTTTCCATATTCATATGGCTGTAGGAAGAGAGTCCTTCGTCGTACCAATTGACTATTAACTGATTATTTCTTTCATCTTTTTCAACACGTACTTCACCATGAGTCTTAGGGTTAAACAATCTATCAAGCATTTCTGCCTCTTCATCGCTCATTTCAGGCAAAAGTGGTTGATTAGGCATCTATTGATATCTACCCTAGATCAATACTTCTAGACCCTTGCGGTCTAGAAGATTGAGTAATTTAAGTGAAGGGCCGCTAGGGTGCTTATCACCAACTTCCCATTTGCGTATAGTTGAGGGACTGGTATTGAGAACAATAGCAAATGCAGACTGACTAAGCTTATAGCGGTCTCTCAATGCGCGAATTTTTACCTGATCGTAATCAGGGATCGGTTGCAGGCACATGGCCTCGTACTGTTGCATTCTATTTTTATTAATAAAATCTAGTTCGAGTAGATCCTGTGCTGTCTCATGGACAGCCTCTAATATTGAGCTTTTAACAATACGTTTAGTGGTCATAATATATCTCCAACAATTTCCCTTGGGCAACGGCATAAGTTAGCGCGTCATCATTTAAAGCTAGTAAGTCTGTTGCGATTTCTTTTAAAGCGTCTAGCTCATTATCGGTAATGTTAGCACGTACATTTTTCTCAAATCCGTACAGAAAAAACCAATGATTACCGAAATTTGTGGCAACAATCGTTCTTGCACCGCTACTCTTACCGCGCCCAGCAACCCGCTTCTTGACTATACTACCTCCCAAGTGTGCATCCACCAAACCTTCTATCATTTCTGAGATTGCATAGCAAAGAGACTGGTCACTAAGATCAGTTTTGCTCATCCAACGATGAAAATGACGTGTTTTGAATATTCGATGCATTGCTCACAATATGCCACTAAGTGGCATATTGTGTCAAGCAACAATTTTAACTGGGAGTGGTCGATGCGCCTGCTTCTGTTCAATGGACAACCCTTGTAGTAACCAGGCAAGCTGAGGACGTGTAATACAGATGGGATCATTGTTAGTGGATGGCCATTTAAACCTGCCTTTTTCGAGGCGTTTGTAAAATAACCAAAAACCGTTCTGATCCCAATAGAGAATTTTGAGGCGATTGTGATGTTTGTTGCAAAATACAAATAGATGCCTAGCAAGGGGATCTTGTTTAATGACCAATTGGGCGATACCAGCAAGGCCATCGATTGATTTACGCATGTCAGTAGCACCAGGTGCTAACCAAACCTGTTGAGCAACAATATCAAACATGATTATTCGGCAAATACCTGTAGTACATTTTTCAATGTAGCTGGATGAAAGCCAATAGCTAGCGATATTTGATAGTCATTTTTGAAAATAAGGGTAATACCAGAAAAGCCAGAACTTAATGGTTCTCGTGCATTAGGTTCTGTTTCTGTGACAGCCCCCATTTGCTCATAGATAGCAACTGGAATTAATGGCATAGATGCTGATGATGAAGTAAACACTGGGATGTCAGCATCAGAAGTTTTTAAGGTTTCCTGTGACAGCTTAGTCCGTTTCAATTTCCAGCTTGAAAATGACTTAATGCATAATTTATGACGGCGGCAATACTCTGATTGATTAATGCCACTTTGTTGCCAAGCCTCGATATGATCAAACCATCTTTTTGTATTTTGTTCTGATTGCATATAACCACCTACTAAATTTAGTCAGAGGTAGTATCAACTAAATCTAAATAGGTTGTAATGTGGGGAGAAATTGGCGCTTACGAAATTCTAGATTAGAATTGAACTAGTTTTTCAGTAGCACTTTCAAAAATAGTTGCAGCTTATGTCCGCTATGGGCCGGAAGTAGCCCTTGAACCAAGTACCTTATAGTGGCAATTAAACGTAATAACACGTGGATTTATTGAAATAGTAATTAGTGGCTTTTTTCACAGCAATACGCAGTTGCAACATATCGGATCTTTAATTGCAACTTTTGTGAGAAAACTTGCAGCTTATTGGGTCGCTTAGATTAAATTCTGTGTTGTAGATTTAACTATAAACAACTTGGATATCTTCAACCTGTTCATGGCTATCAATGTCACTTGATGAGTAAAGTATTTCACCACTTTTCAGTTCATAAATTTCAATATTACTTTCGTAATCTTCATACGACACCTTCCCAACGCTTAGTTTGTTGAGCGGACTCATGCTCCAAGATTCTGTTCGGTTGAGATAGGGAGGCGACACAAGATAAATTGATTTAATACTAATAAGCGGATTGTTGATTAAATCTTTAATTTGAGATGACATTGATAATAGGTAGGTTGATGTGACTGTATCGACACCATCGGTCAATTTGCAATCAGCATAAAACCAACTGGAGTTAGACGCAACCATATTTTTACCAACACCAAAACGGGCTATTGCGGCTTCATCTAAAAATACTTCTTTGTGTACAATGTTGTCTGAGTCTTTTTGGTTAAAAACCTTTTTAAGCCACAATTGACGAAGTGGAAAGGTTTCATGCCCAGAAAAAGATGGGGCATACAATTTAGATTCGATTATTTGTGTCATTCAATATCATACTGGAGAGTATCACCAGTGCACAATAGCGGCACTGGAGATATCCACCAGTTCCTTATATAAATAAAACAAATAATAATTTATTACCCTTCTTTGTCAAATTTAGGTCATCATTAATGTAAACATTGATGTGAAAATTTACCGAAAGTTAACATTTATATTAATATGTAAACATGTATATCTATTTTCTATATGATTTTATAGAGTTTTTTGCAAAATTAGCTTACAGAGTTATGCTAATAAGTAAAGACTCTCACGCGATGCTGATGATTCTGCTCGCATTGCAGGGGCGTGCGCCCATCAACTTCAAACTGATTGCAATGAATCTTGATCAAAAACAACCAGGCTTCCCTGCAGATATATTGCCTGCCTATTTTGAAAAGCTAGGGATTGATTATCGGATTGTAGAAGCAGATACCTATTCAATCGTTAAAGAAAAGATACCTGAAGGTAAAACTACATGCTCGCTATGCTCACGTCTGCGTCGCGGTGTCATTTACACCACCGCTAAAGAATTAGGTGCAAATAAAATTGCACTTGGCCACCACCGTGATGATATCGTTGAAACCTTATTCCTGAATTTATTCTTTGGCGCGAAAATGAAAGCTATGCCGCCAAAGTTAGCTACCAATGACAAACAAAATATCGTGATTCGCCCATTGGCTTATTGCAGTGAAAAAGACATTGCTAGCTATGCCCGCCAAATGGAATTCCCTATCATCCCTTGCGACTTATGCGGTAGCCAAGAGAACCTGCAACGTCAAAAAGTGAAAGACATGCTACAAAACTGGGAGCGTGAGCAACCTGGGCGCATCAATAATATTTTCCGCGCAATCACTAATGTAGAACCATCGCATTTAGCTGACACGAACTTATATGACTTCAAAAATCTGAGTCAAGCCAAGGCTGATGATGAAGATCCTTTATTCGGCGATATTGCCAACGAAGGGGCAGCATTGAGCTTAGCCAACACCGAAGGCAGCAAAATTGAGTTTATTCGCAACAAATAAGGTAACAGGCAAAAATTTTCACACTATATCGCTTAAGTTGTTGTATTTTAGGCAATGTCCTTGTTATCATCCAAAATGTTAGAAAAGCAAACTCCTTATTATTAGGCATTCATGTCCAAACTACTTATTGTTGAATCTCCATCTAAAGCAAAAACGCTCAAGAAATATCTTGGGAGCGATTTTGAGGTGCTTGCCTCCTATGGACATGTGCGTGATTTAATTCCTAAAAATGGCGCGGTAGATACCGAAAACCAATTCGCCATGAAGTACGACATCATTGAGCGCAACAGTAAGCATGTGGACGCGATTGCAAAAGCAGTCAAAAGTGCTGATAGCATCTATCTGGCAACTGACCCAGACCGTGAAGGTGAAGCTATTTCTTGGCACATTGCCGAAATCTTAAAATCTAAGAATCTACTCAAAAACAAACTCATGAAACGTGTCGTGTTTCATGAAATTACCAAAGGTGCTGTAGAGCACGCGATTGCCGAGCCACGCGATATCTCTATGCCGATGGTAAATGCGCAACAAGCGCGCCGTGCGCTAGATTACTTAGTCGGTTTTAATTTATCGCCATTACTGTGGAAGAAAATCCGTCGTGGGCTATCAGCTGGTCGTGTACAGAGCCCAGCACTACGCCTAATTGTTGAGCGTGAGTTAGAGATTGAAGCGTTTAAATCGCAAGAATATTGGTCTATCCATTTAGACGCTTTAAAGCATCAGCATGGTTTTAAAGCAAAACTAGTACAACTCAACAATCAGAAAGTTGAGCAATTCACGGTTATTAACCATGATCAACAAGCTGATATTGTTGGCAAACTATTATTAGCCAGCGCGGGTAAAACCACAGTATCTAGGGTTGAAAAGAAACAACGTAGCCGTAGTCCTGCTGCGCCATTTACCACCTCTACACTGCAACAAGAAGCGGTGCGTAAACTAGGTTTCACCACTTCACGCGCGATGCGTGTAGCACAGCAATTATACGAAGGTGTTGATGTAGGCAGCGGTACCGTAGGTTTAATCACCTATATGCGTACCGACTCATTTAGCTTGGCGACTGAAGCAGTCATGCAAATTCGTGACTACGTTAAAAAGAATTTTGACGCTGATTACCTACCAAAATCACCCGTCATGTACAAAACCAAGTCTAAAAGTGCACAAGAAGCACATGAGGCGATTCGTCCAACAGACATTTCACGTTCACCAGCCAGCGTTCGCCAATATTTAAATGACGAACAATTCAAGCTGTATGAAATGATTTGGAAACGTGCACTTGCTTGCCAAATGGCACCAGCCAAGTTTGATGCAGTAAGCGTAGATTTAAGCGTGGGCAGTGATGCGAACCTGTTCCGTGCAACAGGCCAAACCCTTGTATTCCCAGGCTTTATCGCGGTATATATGGAAGGCTCTGATGACGAAGAGGAAGAAGACGAAAGCAAACTGCCTAATCTTGAAACAGGCGAAGTACTCACAGTAGAGAAGATTTATGGTGACCAACACTTTACCGAACCACCTCCGCGCTACTCTGAAGCTAGCTTAGTAAAAGTATTAGAAGAGTACGGCATTGGCCGCCCTTCTACCTATGCAAGTATTATTAGTACGCTGCAAGACCGTGAATATGTACTGCTAGATAAAAAGCGCTTCACACCCACAGATGTTGGCCGAGTTGTGAATAAGTTCTTAACCGAACATTTCACCAAGTATGTGGACTATGACTTCACCGCAAACCTTGAAAATGCGCTGGATAGCGTGGCCGAAGGTGAACGCGAGTGGATTCCGCTGATGGATGAGTTCTGGAAAGACTTTAACCAGCAAATTCATAACAAAGCAGACGTTGAGCGCCCGGGTAACGAGCTTATCGATGAAGCCTGTCCAAAATGTGGCAAGCCATTACAAAAGCAATTAAGCCGATTTGGTAGCTTTATTGGTTGTACAGGTTATAACGACACGCCAAAATGCGACTACAAACGTAGTATCGATGGCACAGCCAACGCTGGTGCAGACCCAGTAGCGATTGGTATAGACACAGCCACTAGTAAAGAAATTTACCTAATGAATGGTCCTTATGGCCCATACCTACAATTGGGACTTGCCATAGAAGGCGAGAAAAAGAAACCAAAACGCGTGAGCATCCCGAAAGAGATTCCGCTCGCAAATGTCAACTTAGATACCGCAAACATGTTGCTGTCTTTGCCACGCGACCTAGGACTACACCCTGAGACCAACAAAAAAATCATCGCGAATATTGGTCGTTTTGGCCCTTATATCAACCACGACGCGAAGTTCAAATCCATCCCTAAAAACCTAAGCGTATTTAGTATTGACCTAGACGGTGCGGTAGCGCTATTAGCGCAAGCTAACACTGGCCCAGCACCACTTTGCTCACTGGGTAACCATCCAACCGAAGATGGTCAAATTGAGGTGTTTGCCGGACGTTATGGCCCATATGTGCAACACGGAAAGATTCGTGCAACCTTACCAAAAAGCGTAGAGCCTGAATCTCTCACCATGGAAGAGGCACTGGAGCTATTAAGCGCAAAAGCCGCTAAAGAAGCCCCAGCTAAGAAAACTGCGGCTAAAAAAGTCGTCGCCAAAAAAACGACAGCAGCAAAACCTGCGGCAGAAAAGAAAATTAGCACCGCAAAAACAAGCAAAGATAAGCCAGCCGTGAAAAAAGCTGCGCCAAAGAAAGCCGTAGCCAAGAAAACGGCTACTAAAAAAACCAGTGCAGATTCTAAATAACTTTATTTTAAATAGTCTAGTTTTAAATATAAATACAATTTGCTTACGCAAATAAAAAAGGCGGTTTTAAAAACCGCCTTTTTTATTTGATTCACGAAACCAGATAACGCCACCTCACTCTAGCATAGCACTCCAATGTTATGGCTCTAATGTTTCTCTTTCCATCTCTTGCACTGAGATATGGCGTACATCCTTACCTTTCACCATATACACGACATATTCAGCAATATTTTTAGCATGGTCGCCAATACGCTCAATGGCTTTAGCTACAAACAAGACCTCTAGCGACATAGAAATCGTACGCGGATCTTCTAACATAAAAGTAATCAACTGACGCATCGCAGAACGGAAGTGCTCATCCACCTGCTCATCTTGCCTTGCTACTTCTACGGTTTTGCTCACATCCAATCGAGCAAAGCCATCTAGTGCAGTGCGTAGCATTTCTCTAACCAATGCCACCATCGATTTAATTTCATTAAAACGTGGCTTGTACATGCGATCTTCATCAAAAATCTTTTGTGCAGTACGGGCGATTTTAGTTGCCTCATCGCCGATACGCTCAAGATCCGTGATCGTTTTCACCATCATCATCACCATACGCAAATCACCTGCAGCTGGCTGACGGCGGGCGATAATCTGACTACATCCTTCATCAATCTGCACTTCAAGTGCGTTAACAAGGTGATCGTTACCCATCACTTCTTTAGCTAGATTTGAGTCTAGCTTCACCAAGGCTTCAAGTGCTTGTACGATTTGCTGCTCAACCAAGCCGCCCATCTCAAGCACTTTACCCCGTAAAGCCTCTAACTCTGCATCATATTGCTTAAAGGTATGTTCAGAATGCATTTTATAATTTCCAATATCCGCTAATAAACATAGTCTAACGATTCAATATGACAATATTATTACAATAATATATTAATACTTACTTTTGATAGGTTTTTACACCGTCAGCCGTTGCAAGCAACAACACATTGGCTGGGCGAGCGGCAAATAGCCCGTTAGTCACCACACCAACGATTTGGTTGATTTTTGCTTCCATC
The DNA here is from genome assembly GCF_000744605.1 of Methylotenera sp. L2L1. Classification (NCBI taxonomy): domain Bacteria; kingdom Pseudomonadati; phylum Pseudomonadota; class Betaproteobacteria; order Nitrosomonadales; family Methylophilaceae; genus Methylotenera; species Methylotenera sp. L2L1. The sequence continues at coordinate 1,155,935 of NZ_JQMG01000001.1, read as the reverse complement.
GCAACCGGATCAGTAATCGTTAGGCCATGTACATCAAGAATCAAGTTACCGTTGTCAGTAGTGAAATCACGCAATTGTGGCTGACCACCTAACTTCACCAACTCACGTGCCACATGGCTTTTTGCCATTGGCAACACTTCTACCGGTAATGGGAACTTACCTAACACTGGTACGTATTTAGTTGCATCACAGATACAAATAAACTTTTTGGCAACTGCTGCAACAATTTTCTCACGGGTTAACGCACCGCCACCGCCTTTTAGCATGTGCATATGCTCTGTAATCTCATCAGCACCATCTACGTAGATTTCCAAGCCATCTACTGAGTTCAAGTCAAACACTTCAATGCCATGACCACGTAAGCGTTGTGCTGTTGCTTCAGAACTCGCCACTGCGCCGTCTATTTTATGCTTCACTTTCGCCAACTCTTCAATAAAAAAGTTAGCGGTAGAGCCTGTGCCCACACCAATGATGCCGCTTTTTACATATTCCACTGCTGCTTTTGCAACTTGTTGCTTTAATTCGTCTTGTGTAAACGCCATTTACTTAATTCCTTATAAATTCTTTATAATGTCAATCAAACCATCACTATACACCGCTACTTACTAATACAAAATAACGCATGCCTACTAACTATCTAGAAAAAATCAGAAACTCACGCGTTTACGACGTGGCTAAAAACACGCCATTAGACTTTCAGCCAAACTTATCTGCACGCATTCACAACCGCGTATTGCTCAAACGTGAAGATATGCAGCCAGTCTTTTCGTTCAAGCTGCGCGGTGCCTATAACAAAATGGCAAATCTGCCAAAAGCAGCATTAGACTCAGGCGTGATTGCGGCGAGTGCAGGAAACCATGCGCAAGGGGTAGCGCTATCAGCGCAAAAACTAGGTTGCCGCGCTGTGATTGTAATGCCGACAACTACGCCACTCATTAAGATCAATGCCGTTAAAAGCCGCGGTGCTGAAGTAGTATTATTTGGTGACAGTTATTCAGATGCCTATGTGCACGCGCTGGAGCTAGAAAAGTCTGAAAACCTCACATTTGTGCACCCATATGACGATCCTGATGTCATTGCTGGTCAGGGCACGATTGCGATGGAAATTTTAGAAGCACACCCTGAACCAATTGAAGCAATCTTTTGCTGTGTTGGTGGCGGTGGGTTATTGGCCGGTATTGCTGCCTATGTCAAAGCGGTTCGCCCCGAAATTAAGATCATCGGCGTGGAAGCACGCGATGCCGAAGCAATGACTGAGTCCTTGCACAAAGGCCAGCGTGTCATGCTGGATCAAGTCGGCCTATTTGCCGATGGCGCTGCAGTCAAACAAGTGGGTGAACATACCTTTGCACTATGCCAACAGTATGTTGATGAAATGATTGTGGTTGATAACGATGCGATTTGTGCAGCAATCAAAGATGTGTTTGAAGACACGCGCAGCATTTTAGAGCCAGCAGGCGCACTTGCCACAGCAGGACTGAAAGCCTATGCTGCACGAGAAAAATTAGAAGGCAAAACACTGATTGGCATTGCTTCTGGCGCCAATATGAACTTTGACCGCCTACGCTTTATTGCAGAGCGTGCGGAACTAGGTGAAAAGCGTGAAGCGGTACTGGCTGTGACCATTCCAGAAAAGCCTGGTGCATTTAAAGCGTTCTGCCACTTACTTGGCAACCGTAATATCACTGAGTTTAATTATCGCTACTCTGACCAGAAAGAAGCACACATTTTTGTCGGTGTGGCAGTAAACGACCCGGCAGAATCAGCAACGCTGGTGAAAGACTTAGTAGCGCACGGCTTACCAGCACTTGATTTGTCAGAAAATGAAGTCGCTAAACTACATTTACGACACTTGGTTGGCGGCCATGCGCCTCAAGCCGAACACGAGGTTGTATTCAGGTTTGAATTTCCGGAAAAACCTGGCGCACTAATGAAGTTTCTAGATACGATGGGGCATGATTGGAACATTAGTCTATTTCATTACCGCAACCATGGCGCAGACTTTGGCCGCGTATTAGTTGGAATGCAAGTACCGCCAAATGAACTATCTGAGTTTTCTGATTTCCTAAATAACCTAGGCTATCCGTACTGGGAAGAAACGCAAAATCCTGCTTATAAATTATTTTTAGGCTAATAACACCATACGCATCATGGTGAGCAATATTGGTTAATATCAACCATAGCCATTGGCTGATATTAACCAATCCACCTCTTCTCAGCATTTAACCTTTTGTTTTTAATTGATTATACTTACTAGTATAGTTTTTGCTTGCTTTACCTAGTTAAGGTCTTACTTAATAAAAAGATCAGCATGTCATTATCAGAAATCAATTTGGAGAGAGCGTATGAAATTTACACCCACATTTAGCAGAACACGTATTAGTTTAGTTTTACTGGCGCTAATGGCAGGCATTAACGGCTGCAGCAAAGAACCCACCAATGAAGTACAGCCTATTGCAGAAGAAAAGCCTGCTACTAATAGCGTTGCGTATGTGACACGTCAAGATGCAGGTGTAAGTGTGATTGACCTTGCAACTATGCAAGTGATTAAAGAGTTTGACGTTAAGGCAGTGTCTCCACGTGGCCTTGGTGTGACCGATGATGGTAAAAAACTGATTGTAGCGACTCGTGAGAACGAAAGCATTTCCGTCATTGATACCTCTACAGGCGAGGTCTTACAACAAATTCCAGTAGGCAAAAACCCTGAGTTCGTTCGCATTAGTGGCAACTATGCATACATTTCATCAGAACCTAGCGCAGTTGGTGGCCCACCACCAAAACCAGGCCAAAAACCGGCAGAAGAAGAGGATGACGATGATGATGAAGAGAAAATCCCCGCTAAAATCGCTGTCGTCGATTTAACTAAAGGTGAAAAAGTACGTGAAATCACTGGCGGCCCTGAAACCGAAGGCATTGAATTTTCAGCTGATGGCAAGAATCTTGTCATTACCAACGAAGCTGACAACACAGTGACAGTGCACAATATTGAAGATGGCAGCTTGGTTAAAACCATTCATACCCATGAACACGGTGACCGTCCACGCGGCATCAAAGTCTCTCCTGATGGCAATACTTATCTTGCAACATTAGAGTACGGCAACAAGTTCATGGTGCTAGATAAGGACTTTAACTTTGTACGCACTGTCGATACTGGCGAAACCCCTTATGGCATTGCTTACGATACAAAAGGCGAGCGTATTTTTGTCGCAACTAATAAACAAAAAGCATTGCAGGTATTTGATGCTAAGACTTATGAAAAAGTGAAAGATATCCCAACTGGTAACCGTTGCTGGCATTTCACTTTCACGCCTGATGACAAACAAATCTTGTTGGCATGTGGTAAATCAGACGCCGTTTTCGTCATTGATGCTGAAAAACTGGAAGTTACTAAGCAAATCGAAGTGAAAGATATGCCTTGGGGCATCGTGACCTATCCAAAATCAATGGGTAGCCTCGATAAAAAATAGAAATGGAAATAAAGTTGCCAACTAGTCTGGTGATATAAAAAACAGTGTTTCAATAAAAAGCTCCTATCCGTGATAGGAGCTTTTTTTATGTCAGCTTTTCGATAATAAAAGCCCAGTCTCTTGGGTCTACAGGAGTAATTGATAAACGATTACCACGCTGTAAGATACGCAAATTTTCTAGCGCTGGCGTATCTCGCATCTCTTTCAAACTTAACAAGCGCGTCTTACGCACTAACTTCACATCCACATTAAACCAGCGCGGGCTTTCTGGCGTGGCTTTAGGGTCAAAGTATTTATGCCCTTCTATAAACTGCAAGCGATCAGGATAGGCAAGGGTAGCAACTTCAGCAATTCCAGCGATACCAGGTTCATCACAATTGGAATGATAGAACAGTACGCCATCGCCAACCTGCATCTGATCACGCATAAAATTGCGCGCCTGATAATTACGCACACCATACCAATCGACTGTTTGATTTTCAAAGCCAGCTAGATCGTCAATTGAAACATCAGATGGCTCAGACTTCATTAACCAATATCGCATTACGTTTTCCTGTCAAAAATGATTGTCTATGATAATCTATATCCAATCCAATTGAATAAATCTTACAATGACAAAACCACAACAAAAAAACGTAATTGGTACCGCATTACAAACTTGTAGCTTAGATCCAATCACAGGTTTTACTCGCTCAGGCTGCTGCGAAACTGGCGCTGAAGACCTTGGCAGCCACACAGTGTGTGCACAAATGACTGAAGAGTTCTTAGCATTTTCAATATCAAGAGGAAATGATTTAAGCACACCACGCCCTGAATATGGCTTTGCAGGCCTAACGGCTGGAGATCGCTGGTGTTTATGTGCAAGCCGTTGGCTAGAAGCATCAGAGGCTGGATTTGCACCGCCGGTGATTTTAGAGGCTTGCCATGAAAAGTGCTTGGAGATTGTTAGTCTGGCTGATTTGAAATATCACGCATTAAGATAATTGGTGATAAAAAGTACGCGCCACACCCACCCTTAAGCATTAGGGAGTTCTCCACGGACATAGCCTAAGCCAGCATCCTGAACCAAAAAGGCTCAAGTGGTAACAGCCTAGAGCGCATTAGGTACACCCGCCACAAGTGCTCTAAAAGAACACCTATTAGGGCGCGCACACAACAACTCGAATGACTAAAACCGATGCTATAAACTAGTTCAAGGAATTATTAGCCTAAACCACGCCGCAGAGAACAAACTGTATAACCTGACGTTTTATCTTTAACAATAAAACGATTGAATTGATTTTACTCTACTTACCAGAAAATTCTATTACCTATTTAAATATATATTACTTCTCACAAGCTTGATCAATTTGATCTTGCATCATTAAGATTCTACGCTTGATATCTCCAATATTCACATCACCGCTTTTACTATTTAACAGCTCGTATGACAAATTAAGCGCTGTCATAATGGCAATACGTTCAACCCCGATGACCTTACCACTGTCTCGGATATCACGCATTTTCTTATCTAAATAATTAACGGCATTCAGTAAACCAGGGCGCTCTTCATCCGTGCACGACACAGTAAAGTCACGCCCCATGATATTGACATCAACGCCTTTAATTTCACTCATTAGCTTTTACTCAACAATCATCATTTATTGAAACTCAAGGCAGGCTTTGCATTAACGCTTCGATACGCTCACTAGCTTTTGCCATATTAGCTTTTAACAGCGCTGTATCAGATTCCATCGTGCCTAGGTCAACACGTAGACGCGCGTTTTCATCACGCAACTCGTTATACAGTGCGATTAATTGCAACAGTTTTTGTTCCAGTGCTGATAAGTCTGCGTCCATACACTCACTATAATTGAAAAAATTGATTGTAGTCAATACTTAACAGTGATTTTTAAAAGTATTACAACACATTGTAAAAAAAATTGTCCAGGATAATTATCTCCTTTGAATCTTTAAGCGCTATAATTGTCGCTGTTGATAGGTGCCGAGTTTGTGATTAAACGAACAAGGTGAAACTGGGAAATAGGTGCGCTAATATTTTATTAAAGTATTGCAATGCCTACGCTGCCCCCGCAACGGTAAGTGAGCATGATTCCAAATCATTCTGTTTTACAATAGACCACTGAACAGCGCTATTTTATGGCGCATATTTGGGAAGGTGTAAAACATAGACCTCACAAGCCCGGAGACCGGCCTCGCGACAATTAGTTGGGAATACCGCGGGGTGACGGTTTATCAGAACGTACTGCATAGGCCAATCACCTTGATGCAGTTGCCTTTCGTTTCGATGCTTTAAACTCTCCAGTATTTCCTTTTTCACAGTTGCATGCGGGGTCGCATGTCACAAAAGGAAATCGAATGAACAAGAAAGTCATCGCAGGGCTGATCAGCCTTGCGTTTTATCACACCACATCTGCTACAGAAAGCATCAACTTAGACGAAGTTGTTGTCACAGCATCCAGAACATCACAAGCCCGTGAAAACGTCATCGGCGACGTCACAGTGATTGAGCGCCAAGAAATTGAACGCATGGGGGCAGGCTCTGTGACTGATGTTTTGCGTATGCAGCCAGGTGTGCAAATTAACGCTAACGGTGGCGCAGGCACCTCTAGCAGTGTTTACCTACGAGGCACAAACGATCAACACGTCGTGGTATTAGTGGATGGCTTACGTATCAACTCCGCGACATCAGGCACGACTGCCTATGAAAATATTCCATTGGCTCAAATTGAGAGAATAGAAATTTTGCGCGGCCCCGCTTCAAGTCTTTATGGCGCAGATGCGATTGGTGGCGTGATTCAGATATTTACCCGCAAAAACTCATCTGAAAAGCCATTGATCAATGCCGCAGTTGGGTTAGGTTACTTCAACACAAAAACAGCAGAGTTTGGCATCAATGGTGGCTTCAAAGCACTTAAATATGGTGTCAATATCAGCAGCATGGATACGGATAGCTTTTCTGCCAAACGTATTCGTACAGGTGAGGATGATGATAATGACGGTTATCACAATTTAAGCACCTCTGGCTTTTTAGAGCTTGAATTAAAAGAAGGCCACTCTTGGGGACTGCAGTATTTTGAAAGTAAGGGCCGTAATCATTACGATAGCGGTTATAACAACTATGGTAACCAGACGCTGCAAAGCTATGCGTTTACCAGCAAAAATCAATTTACCGATGCATGGCATAGCACGTTCAAATTAGGGATGGGTATCGATGATTCAGACAGCCATGCACGCCCAGTGACTAACATAGCACTTTCTTCCTACAACCCTAGTGGTGTTACAAACTATCGCACTGAACAAAAGCAACTGACCTGGCAGAATGATTTGAAATTACCAGTAGGGATGTTAACCCTGCTGTATGACCGTTTGGAACAGGATGTTGATAGCGATCCGGGACCTAAAGTAAAGTTTAAAAAAGAACGCAACAATGATGGTTTTATGGCTGGCTATTTACTTAATTACAACAAGCACTCATTGCAATTATCAGTACGTGAAGACCACAATACTCAGTTTGGCAATTACACTACGGGTGGTGCCGGCTACGGCTTTCGCATTACGCCTGAATGGCGCGTAACAGCAAGTTATGGCAAAGCATTTAAAGCGCCAACGTTTAACCAACTGTATTACCCAAGAATTACAGGCTTCTCTGGGAACCCAAATTTAGACCCAGAGAAATCACGCAATCGCGAAGCTTCTGTTCGCTATGAGGTTCGTCAATTTTCGGCTGGCATGACAGCTTTTTATAATGACATTGAAAACTTAATCGTCAATGGCGACCCTGTGAAGAATGTGAATCAGGTAAACATACAGGGCGTTACTTTTGACGGAAATTGGCACATCACCGACAACCTAACACTGGCTGGTAACTTTACAACGCAATCACCAAGAATTGAAAAGTCAGCAAATATCAGTGAAAACGATCAGTTATTAGATAGGCGCGGTAATCGCTATGGCGCACTCAGCTTACTACACACATGGGGAAATTTACAGTGGGGCTCTGAAGTTATCGGAGCATCAACACGCTACAACAACTCCACCAACACAAAACCAATGAGAGGTTATATGTTGGTTAACTTAAGTGCCAACTATAAGCTCTCACCTGAATGGAAGCTGGAAGCGCGTGCAAATAACGTGTTCGATAAAAACTATATTCTTTCTTACACTGGCAACACAGCAACTTCTGTGCCTTACAACACAGCAGGCAGCAACTTGTTTGTAGGTTTGCGCTATAACATGCAGTAGTCATTGCAACAATCCTTGGGTGAGTGAAAACTCGCCCAAGAAAAACGCATTTACGCTAAAATCGTGTTCTATTTAATTGTATTTTTAAAATGACTCAACCGGAGGCTGCACCTATCATGCTAACACTTTCTAAAACACAACAAATTCTTATAGGTGTTGCGCTTGCTACACTTATTTTTGTGACGCGCGGCCATCACTTTGCTTCTATCAATAGCTTGCCTAGCGCTTCTTATGCTGTATTTTTTCTTGCTGGTTTATATCTAAGCCCAGCCTTAGCATTTGCAGCGTTATTAGCCCTATGTGTGGGGTTAGACCTTTATTCAGTGACGTTCCAAGGCGTTAGCAACTTCTGCGTGACACCTGCGTATGGCTTTTTATTACCGGCTTATGGTGTGATGTGGTTAGCTGGTCGCTGGTTTGCAAAACGCTATAGCTTTAGCACCAAGGCAATTTTACCTTTAGTGGCGAGTGCTACGATTGCCGGTGCGGTAGGTGAGTTGTTCTCTAGCGGTGGTTTCTACTTCTTTGGTGGCCGCTATGCTGACCCAACCATTGCTGAATTTGGTGCGCGTTTAGTGAAATACGCACCTAACCAATTTGAAAACCTAGGCTTCTGGTTAGCAGTTGCAGCGGTAGTACACATTGCTTTTGCATTAGCTAGCGGTGTAAGTCGCGCTAAAGCATAATTTAAATGTCATCTGATGATAAAAACACGCGCCATACCTCACGTATGGTGCGTAAAAAAGCAGTGATTGATGCTGCGATTGAACAAGCAAACCAAGAAAAAGGCTTGTTATTAGTACTCACAGGCAATGGTAAAGGCAAAAGTTCATCTGCGTTTGGCATGATGGCGCGCGCTTTGGGGTACGGCATGAAAGTGGGCGTAGCGCAGTTTATCAAAGGACGCAGTGATACTGGTGAAGAAGCCTTTTTTCGTGGCCAGGCCAACGTAGAGTGGCATGTACTGGGTGAAGGCTTCACCTGGAATACACAAGATAGAGAACGCGATACAAAAACTGCACAAGCAGGATGGGCCATTGCGCAACGCATGTTGCGCGACCCTGACATTAAACTGGTGATTCTGGATGAACTCACCTACACCATGAAATATGGGTATCTTGATCTGCCCCAAATATTAGCAGATATTGCAGCGCGACCTGCGATGCAACATGTGGTGGTGACTGGCAGAGGCGCTCCAGCAGCGCTCACCGAGATGGCGGATACCGTCAGCGAGATTATGGACATTAAACATGCATGGCGTGCTGGCATCAAGGCCCAGCCAGGCATAGACCTTTAAAGAACAGCTATGACTACCTGCAGCGCTGTACTCATTTCAGCCCCAGCATCTGGGCAAGGAAAAACCTTTATTACAGCGGCGCTGGCACGTGCATGGCGCAATCAGGGTTTACGCGTTCAAGCATTTAAATGCGGCCCTGACTTCTTAGACCCGATGATTTTAGAAGTTGCCACGGGGCGCCCTGTATACAACCTAGATTTTACGATGTGTGGCGAAAGCGATGCGGAAGCGCAACTCTATCGCGCGGCACAAGATGCTGATTTGATTATCGTCGAGGGCGTGATGGGTCTGTATGACGGCTCCCCCTCAAGCGCAGATATTGCAGTTCGATTTAACTTACCTGTATTACTGACAATAGATGCCAGTGGCATGGCACAAACGTTTGGTGCGCTAGCCAACGGTTTGCTATCACACTACCCTAAGCTAAAATCGGCAGGCGTCGTTGCGAATAAAACTGGGAGCGTGGGGCATGGAAAATTGCTGCACGACTCACTACCACCACACATCAACTGGTTTGGCGCATTACAAAAAAACGCAGCATTGAGCTTACCGGAGCGGCATCTTGGCTTATTCCGTGCAGGCGAAATCAGTGACCTGGAGCAGAAAATTGAGGATGCAGCCAGTGCACTTGCACAAGATTTATCGCGCCCGCCTACAGTCACATTTAGTGTGCCAAGCACACTACCGCCACCTAAACTCCTTGCTGGCAAAACAATCGCCATCGCAAGGGATGAAGCATTCTGCTTTATTTATCAGGCCAACTTAGACTGTTTGCAAGACATGGGAGCATCGCTGCGGTTTTTCTCGCCATTAGATGACCACATATTGCCAGAAGCCGACGCCTACTGGCTGCCCGGCGGCTACCCTGAGCTGCACCTAAACAAAATCAGCACCAATTTAGCCATGAAAAATGCCCTACAGGCAGCCTTTGATGCGAACAAACCGATACTGGCCGAATGCGGCGGCATGATGGCATTATCTACCTGCTTAAATGATGAACCTTGCTTTGACTTGCTATCAGGTGTGAGCAAAATAGAAGACCGCCTACAGGGGCTAGGTTCACTAAAAGTCACATTACTGAATGATGAGCTGGGCGCACATACTTTTCACTACGGTAGTTTTACAACAGAACTAACGCCTATCGCCACCGCTAAGACCCGCTTTGGTAAAGTTGAGAATATTTACCAGCATGGTTCGATTATCGCGAGCTTTTTGCATTTTTACTTTGCCTCTAACCCCAATTTAGCCGCACAGCTTTTTACAGTAAGGTAAGCCAAATGCCTTTAATCAAACCTAGATTAATCAGTATCAGCATTTTGCTATTGAGCCTCTTTACAGGCACGGCGCATAGTGCGACATTACTTGGCATTGTCACTGACAGAACCGCACCCGCCGCTGCTGAAGCAGCGAAAAACGCCCTTGCCGCACGCAGTGGCGACCACATTATCTTACGCTCACAATCGCAGCTGATGGCGGCAGACAGCCGTACATTAAAGCGCTGGTTACAAGAGGCAGATGCAGTATTTGCCGTAGCCCAGTATGCAGAATCATCTGCGCAGCTGCAGCGAGCACTTGATACGCTCAAGTCTGAGTCTGCAAAAATGCAGCCGGCTACGTTCATGGCATTTAATGGCGATAGCGCACTTTCACTCAGAAGCCGCTTTAACAAAAGTGAGGTCAGTGATTTTTCTGAAGCAAAAGCACTGACACAAACCCAGGAAAAAACGCCAGATGCGCTTGTAGCCTCTGCACAAAAACACGCAGCTGCGGCAAAGTGGCTGGCTCTCAGCGACGTTTGGCAAGCTGGCGGTCAGGAAAACTTGGCCGCATTTATGGTGTATTTATTAAGTGCCCAGTCTGCAAAAAACAGTACGCCATTACCTAGCGCCAAGCCCATGCCTCCGATTCGCCTGCGCGTTAATGGTAAAGAGTTAGCGGCGAATCATGTAGTATTTCCATCGCCCGCCAAGCACAACCTTAAAACGACATTAGCGGTGCTGGATTTAAGCACCAGCGACCCGCAGGTGGCAGACGCAATTTGCGCGCAAGCCCAACAACAAGGCACCAATTGCGTTGCGGTTATGGCTAAATGGGGTGATGCATCCAAGCAAGCCATAGAAAAACTACCATCCATGCTGGCTCCAGCCAAACTAAGCGGGTTAGTGGTATTGCAAGACTTTGTGGTGGGAGCGGCTGAAGGTCGAGAATCGGTCACCACACTCATCAAGAAATTAGACGTGCCGGTATTTAAGGCGATTCGACTCACCGACCGCAGTGCGACTGCCTGGCAGCTATCTGAAGATGGCCTGCCTACCAACTCCATACAATATCGTGTGGCGATGCCAGAGGTACAAGGCAGCAGCCAGCCTATGGTGGTGGCCGCAACGGGCACCCCAAGCATTGATAAACTGACCGGAGTAGAGCTGCGCTTGCCTGAGTTGCTACCCACGGAAATTAACTCACTGGTTAGCCGTGTGACAAACTGGCAGGCCCTGCAGCGCAAGGCTAATGCAGAAAAACGCGTCGCAATTATTTACTATAACCATCCACCCGGACGCCATAACATCGGTGCCGACAACTTGGATGTGCCACAGTCTTTATTTGATATTTTGCACAGCATGCAAGCGGCCGGCTACCAGACAGGCGAGCTACCGGCCACACACGAGGCGCTGTTAGATTTAATGCAGGATAAAGGCGTGAACCTGCCTGAAAACAACGAAGAGCTGAGCAACATGCTGCCCAAGGTGGCCACCATGGATAACGCGAGTTATGCACAGTGGTTCAATACCCTACCGGCCGTGGTAAAGGGTGAAATGGTGCAAGGCCCGCTAGGGCGCCTACATGCAGAGATTGTGGCAGCACAAGCCGCCGGCGAGCTAGCCATTGCCCATAACCGCCTCACTAAATCTATGCGCGAACTACATCACTTAGTGGAGGGCGTTGATCACCCAAAGCGTAGTGAAGCCATTAAGCTATTGGCAGAACTCAATGACGGCTATGAGGTTTGCTTGAGCCAACACAGCCCCTGCGCGGCAATGGATGCCTTGAAAACACGCATAGCCAATTTAAATATTGAGGGCTTGCGTGGCTGGGGACAAACGCCGGGCAAGGTCATGGTTGTTAACAAAAAAATGGTATTTCCCGGCATACAGTTTGGCAATATTTTCATTGGGCCACAGCCACCGCGTGGCTGGGAAGTAGACGAAGAGCTACTGCATGCCAACACCACCATCCCGCCGCCGCATCAATATTTAGGTTTTTATCACTGGCTTAAAGATAGCTTTAAAGCCGATGTGCTGGTGCATCTGGGCCGACACTCCACTTACGAGTTTTTACCAGGCAAAGCCGTGGGGTTATCTGCAGAGGATTACTCGCGAATTATTGCGGGCGACTTACCCGGACTGTACCCCTATATTGTGGATGGCGTAGGTGAAGGTACACAGGCCAAACGGCGCGCACTGGCGGTGATGATAGACCACTTAACCCCGCCACTGACCGCCACCACGCTGTACGACCGCCTGCTCACCCTGCGTCAGGTAGTGGAGAGCTACGAGTCTTCCAGCTCGGACACCATGCGGATTGCATCTGCCAAAGAAATACGTCGCCTGGTAGAAACACTGGAACTGCGCGCCGAGCTGGAGTCCAGCATGGCAGATGTACTAAAAGTGCGCGGCATCAATTTTGAGCAGGCAGACGACGATTTATTAGCGCATGAGGTCGGACACTACCTGACCAAACTTCAAGAGAAATTCATGCCGCACGGCTTACATGTGTTTGGTCGCCCGTGGTCTGATGCCTCATTGCAACTAATGCTGGATTCGATGGCACCCAATAAGACTGACAATATTAGCGCTCAGATACGCGACAATTTAATCGACTCGCCCAAACTGGAAATGCAAGCGCTGCTGCATGGCTTAGAGGGCGGCTTTATTGAGCCGGGTAAGGGCAATGATCCGCTACGCTCACCTGAAGCGCTGCCGACAGGGCGTAACTTCCATGCGCTGGATGGTGACGTGTTACCGACGCCGCTTGGCTTTCAGCTAGGCTACAACATGGCGGACAACGTGCGTAACCGTGACGATATTACTAAAAGTGAAGGCGTTATTTTATGGGCATCGGATGCCGTACGCGATGAAGGCGTGATGGTGAGCTTTATTTTATCGCTAATGGGCATTACGCCAGAGTGGAACTCACGCGGCATTGTGCAAAAAATGCAGCTAGTACAATCGCCAGAATCAGATACCAAGCGCTATGACGTTATCGTCACCACTTCCGGCCTGTTCCGCGACCTTTACCCTAACCTGATGCAATGGATTGATATTGGCGGCAGAATGGCATTGGCCGCATCGGCAAAAAGCATATTGCAAACCAACCCAGACTTAGCGAGCGCGCTAGATTCAGCCTTAAAACCACTCGCAAACAGTCCCCGTGGCAATGAATCCATGGCGAGCAACGGCGTGGCCATGCATTGGGTAAAACGTACGCAAGCACTGTTAGCGCAAGGCATGCCAGCAGAGCAAGCTGGACGTGAGGCAGCCTGGCGTATCTTTGGTGATGCACCAGGCGCCTATGGTGCCGGTGTGAACAGCTTAGCCGAACGCTCAGGCGCATGGCAAAGCCGCAACGAAGTTGGCCGCGCCTATTTGCAACGCATGGGGCATGCCTACGGTGTAGATGCACAGGGTGAACCTGCACACGAAGCGTTTGATACCTCATTACACAATATTGGCACCACCTACCACGGCCGCGCATCTAATTTATACGGCCTCATGGATAACAACGATGCTTTTGACTACCTGGGCGGTTTATCCCTAGCGATTGAAACCATCACTGGCAACAAGCCACAGGCACGTATCCTAAACCATGCAGACCACAAGGGCTTCACGGATGAGCCGCTGGAAACGGCATTGCTGATGGAACTGCGCGGGCGTTATTTAAACCCATCGTGGATTAAGCCACTTATGGGCCACGGCTATGCTGGCGCACGCACCATGAATCAGGCATTTATGGAAAACTTATGGGGCTGGCAAGTGACGCGCCCGGATATTATTAAAGACTGGGCGTGGAACGAAGTGAAACGCGTGTATATTGATGACGACTTAAAACTAGGCCTGAATCAATTTTTAGAGCAAGGACACAACGCCCAAGTTAAAGCCAGCATGGTCGCACTAATGCTAGTGGCGGCACAAAAAGGTTTCTGGAAGCCAGATACGGCTAGTGCGCAGCAACTCTCACAAACGCTGGCCAAGTTAGTCATCAAAAATGGCTTACCCGGTAGCGGCCATACTGCCCCTAACCACCCGATGTGGGCATGGATGAGCCAACACCTAAATGCAGAAGACAAAGCTGGACTGGCGCGGGTACTGGCCAAGGCGCGTGGTTACGACAAGCCGCAATCCGTTAGCGAAGCTTTACAAAGCCCAACACAAACCGCACAGCATGATGCCCCTCAAGTAGCCCCTAACAAGGCTAGCAAACAGATGGCTGCGAAGCAGTCACCAACCAGCGCGGCCAAAGCCAAGCCAGAAAAGCCTATCAACAAAGCAGTCCGCGCTTATGAGCTGACCGTAGAGACGGTCAAAGACAATCTCATCTGGATACTGTTACTGTTGCCTATTTTTGCGCTAGGGCTTTGGTTTGGCACCCGCAAGCCTACTACATAAAACCATCAAGATAACTAGCAATTAAGATTACTATGGAAGACCCATCATATGTCTATTAACTTAAACTCCCTGCATAGCGCCATTACTTGGCTGTTAGAACCAGTGATTATCGTCTTAATCGCGGCAGTAGTCATTGCCGTATTAGAAGCCGGCTTAGCTATTGGTGAGCGTTTATTTGGGCTCAAGCAATTACGCAAGGCTGGCGAGCAAGCGGTGCTGAGGATAGCGCGCAAACGTCTGGAACGTGCAGACTTTTTAGCGCGCATACCGCCCATGCTTGGTCTAATGGCAACAATTATCCCGTTAGGGCCAGGGCTTGCCGCATTGGGCCAAGGCAACCCATCGTTACTTGCACAAGCGGTCACCACCGCATTTGATGCCACGGTACTAGGTTTGCTGGCTGGCATCATTGGTTTGGTGATAGGCAAATGTCGCCGCCGCTGGTATGAAGATGTACTAGTGTCCCTGGAAACACAATCAACATCATCAGCACAATAAATCACATAGACTATTCAGCCCTAACATCATCATGCAGAAAAAGCGCAGCCTAGACAGTCGTTTAAATGGTCGTTTCAATCACGAAGACGAAGACCCGCGTGCCAGCCTAGTGAACTTGGTGGATGTGATGCTGGTATTTGCCTGTGGCTTATTAGCTGCACTCAGTGCCGGCCAGCAATCTACCCTCACCCGCCCGCAGGAAGTCAATAAGGGCAGGGAAATTGACGCCCCGGCCAAAGGTGAACAAAGCGCTGGCAGTGGCTATGATGCCATCGGTCAAGTGTATCGTGACCCGAAAACGGGCAAATTGTTTTTGATTGAATCCACAGCGGAAGCTGACAAAGGATCAAAAGGTAAGCCTTAATGCAAGATTTTAGTTACCCAGAGCAAGATAAAGAGGCGATTTATCGCGTGATTGCAGAGCGCCGCGATATGCGCCACTTTCTGCCAACGCCGGTCGCCCCAGAAATACTCACCAAGATTTTACACGCAGCCCATCACGCCCCCAGCGTGGGCTTGATGCAGCCGTGGCGCTTTATTAGGATTACCGATATCAATACGCGCCAGCAAATTCATCAGCTGGTAGATCAAGAGCGCATCCATACGGCACAAGCCATAGGTGAGCATGAAGACACCACACGCATGGCTGAGTTTCTGCGTTTGAAAGTAGAAGGAATATTAGAGTGCGGCGAGCTTATCGTCGTGACTTTATGCGATAAACGGGAAGAACACATCTTTGGCCGCAGAACCTTGCCGGAGATGGACATTGCCTCCGTGAGCTGTGCGATACAGAACATGTGGCTGGCATCGCGCGCAGAAGGGCTAGGTATGGGCTGGGTGTCTATTTTTGACCCCGTGGCGCTAGGCGCATTGCTTAATATACCGAGCGGAGCCAAACCAGTAGCCATTTTATGCCTCGGCCACGTCAGCTCGTTTTACAAAGAACCGATGCTGATAGAAACCGGCTGGAAACAAGCCAAACCGTTGGCCGATATGGTGATGGAAAACCAGTGGAAAAGTACAGAATGAGGTATCCGCAGCGTATCGTATGCCTGACCACCGAGCCCACAGAGGTGCTGTATCTTCTAGGTGAGCAAGACCGTATTGTCGGTATTTCCGGCTTTACCACCCGCCCCGCCATTGCGCGTAAGGAAAAGCCAAAAATCGCCGCATTTACCAGTGCCAAGATTGATAAAATCTTGGAGCTCAAACCTGATTTAGTGATTGGCTTCTCCAACCTGCAGGCGGATATCGCCGCATCGCTGATTCGTGCTGGGGTAGAAGTGCATATCTTTAACCAGCGCTCTATTGCACAAATGCTGAACATGATTGCCACCGTTGGCAGCCTAGTTGGCGCTTCGGATAAGGCGTTTAAACTGATTGCAGAACTAGAGCACAAAATACAGCAGGCAAAAGATACCGCATCTCAATTGTCAGCAAAACCCGTTGTGTATTTTGAAGAATGGAACGAGCCCATGATTTGCAGTATCAAATGGGCAGCCGAGTTGATTGAAATCGCCGGCGGGAAAGATTGCTTTCCTGAGCTATCGCAGTTTCACAGTGCGAAAGACAGAACAGTACAGTCAGCCCGAGTGATCGAGCGCCAGCCTGACATTATCATCGGCTCATGGTGCGGTAAGAAATTTCAGCCCGAGCAAGTCATTGCCAGAGAGGGCTGGCAAACCATCCCTGCGGTAAAAAATGGCTTGGTATTTGAAATTAAATCGGCAGATATCCTGCAGCCCGGGCCATCACTGATTACCCACGGGTTACAGCAGGTGCAGGCCATTATCCAGCAATGGGCCTTGGCACACAGCAATTAAACGAACTTAGAGAAACCATATGGCTACACATCTTATTTTAGGCGGCGCACGCTCAGGCAAAAGCGCTTTTGCAGAGAAACTGGCGTTGGCATCTGGCCAGCCGGTCACTTACATTGCCACAGCACAAGTGTACGATAAAGAATTCGGCGCACGTGTTGACCAGCACAAGACTCGCCGCCCTGCGCATTGGGCAACCCTAGAGCAGTCATTTAACCTAGCGGAGGCGCTGCAAACGCATGCCAAAGCAGATACCTGCATTATTGTAGATTGCCTCACTCTTTGGCTGGCGCAATGCATATGCCCGGACTGTGACCGGCCAGATAATTTAGACTGGCAACATGAGCGCAGCAGGCTACTAGAAGTTCTGCCTAAGCTGGAAGGGACTGTATTATTGGTCAGCAACGAGGTGGGCATGGGCATAGTGCCTCTAGGTGAAATTAACCGTCAGTTTCAAGACGAGCAAGGCCGCCTCAACCAAGCAGTGGCGCAGTGTGTAAATAAAGTCAGCTTTATTGCTGCAGGCCTGCCACTTACCCTAAAAGGCTAACTATTTAAAGGATGAATATGGAAATCACGACTTTTGAACTACAAGGTGAATATATAGAACTTTGTAACCTACTAAAACTTGCAGGCATTGCCAATAGCGGCGGCCAAGGCAAAGTGATGGTGAGTGACGGCATCGTGCAAGTAGATGGCCAGATTGAAACCAGGCGCACTGCGAAGATACGCTCAGGCCAAGTTGTAGAGTGCCTAGGACAAACAGTTAAGGTGTTATAAACGCAGGTGCAAAACAGATTACGCTTAACTGACACGAAGCAGAATTAACCAAGTGGCTAATGGCATCTAATCAGTACGCGTTTAGAAGAACAACCACGTCAAAAACCTAAGCTGACAGGCTTGGGTTAATTGGTAACCCGAGCACATCCCAATCTAAATGCTGCTCTACGCAATCGGCCAAACGGTTTAGCTCGTCGTTTTTAAGCTGCTCATAATCAAAGTTCGGCTCAGTCTGCAGTCCAGCCCATGCCAACCAAGCTGCGCATGCTTCTTTGTGGTCAAACAGCCCATGCAGATAGGTACCGGCAATTTGATTATCTTGCGAAACTGCTCCCTCTGGGCGATTTTCAAGAGAGAGTGCTGGCGTGTTGAGAGCTGCGCCTGTTGTCACCCCCATATGGATTTCGTAGCCAGCCACTTGCGCATCGGCAAACGCCAAATGCCCGCTAACCTGCTTCAGCTGTTTGGTCTGCTCTAACGTGGTTTCCATGTCTAGCCAGCCTAAACCCTCACTAGAACCCGCATCACCTTCTATGGCATAAGGGTCATGGATATGTCGTCCCAGCATCTGAAAACCACCACAAATGCCTAATACCTTGCCGCCATAGCGCAAATGACGAGTGAGCGCTTGCTCCCAGCCATTAGCTCGTAGAAACTCAAGGTCGCCTCTTACATTCTTACTGCCAGGCAATATCATCAGGTCCGCAGCCGGTATTTCTTCGCTCACTTTAACAAACTGGAAATCTACCTGAGGGTGTAACCGCAGTGCGTCAAAATCGGTGTGGTTACTGATATGGGGAATCACGGGGACTACTACTTTTATTCGCTTGCCAGCAGTTGTATCGCTCGACTGCTGTTGCTTCGGCACTGAATCCTCGGCCTCGATATGCAAACCATGCAGATAGGGCAGCACGCCTAATACCGGTTTACCTGTTTCCTGCGTAAGCCAGTCCAGCCCAGGCTGTAATAATGCAACATCACCACGAAAGCGGTTTATGACAAAGCCTATCACGCGTGCGCGCTCGCTTTCAGAAAGCAAGGCCATGGTACCAACTATATGTGCAAACACGCCGCCGCGGTCAATGTCTGCAATTAAAATCACTGGGCAGTCTACCGCCTCTGCAAAGCCCATATTGGCAATATCACGGTCACGCAGGTTAATCTCGGCCGGGCTGCCAGCACCTTCCACCACCACACACTCGTATTGCAACTTTAAGCGCTCCCAAGAAGCTAGTACGGCGCGCATGGCTGTCGGCTTATAAGCGTGGTAGCCCATTGCTTCCAAGTTGCATGCAACCTTACCGTGCACAATCACCTGGCAACCAGTATCCGAGTTAGGTTTAAGCAATACAGGGTTCATATCGGTATGTGGTGCTAAACCACAAGCTTGTGCCTGCACCGCTTGTGCTCGCCCGATTTCACCGCCATCCACTGTCACCGCTGAATTTAACGCCATATTTTGCGGCTTGAATGGGGCAACACGCACACCTCTGCGATACAATACACGGCATATCGCTGCAACCAGCGTACTTTTACCGGCATCTGATGTCGTTCCCTGAACCATAAGTGATTTAAATGTCATTTGATTATTATCCCATAAATACCTATAGCACAGCCCTCGCGGTGATTGCGGCTGTATTATTAGATGCACTGCTAGGAGAGCCTAAACGCTGGCATCCACTGGTTGGCTTTGGTTGGCTTGCACACACTGTTGAACGTGCTTACAACAAAAACATGCTGCCTCGCAATGCCCGAGTTATCGGTTTATTGGCTTGGCTATTGCTACTGTTACCTTTTGCCACAATAAGCTATCTAGTAACACTCAATGCATTTGTGGGAGCCGTAGTAGCATGGGTCGCTGATGTCACCCTGCTTTATTTCGCCATCGGCGCTCAAAGCCTCACCCTGCATGCAAAAGCAGTGTTCAAACCGCTATCTGAGCAAAACCTCACGCAAGCTCGCCATGCAATTAGTATGATTGTCAGCCGCGATACTTCGCAGCTTAACGAAACGGAAGTCGCTACCGCCACGGTGGAATCAGTGCTGGAAAATGGTAATGACGCAATATTTGGCGCGATTTTCTGGTTTGTATTATTTGGCGGTACTGGCGCAGTGGTTTTTAGGTTAGCCAACACCCTAGATGCCATGTGGGGTTATAGAACCCCACGCTTTTTATACTTTGGCTGGGCAGCCGCTCGTTTAGATGATCTATTGAACTTAATACCAGCACGCCTCACTGCGCTAAGCTACGCCTTATGCGGGCATACCAAAAGTGCATTAAAATGTTGGCTTACCCAAGCCAGTACTTGGTACAGCCCTAATGCCGGGCCTGTGATGTCAGCAGGCGCTGGCGCACTACAAGTGAAGCTTGGTGGCAATGCGGTGTATCACGGGGCAGCCAAACAACGCCCTACATTAGGGATGGGAACATTAGCCAACCCTCAGCATATTTTAAATGCGGTCAAACTCGTCAGGCGTAGCATCGTACTCTGGTGTATCGCGATCATGCTGGGTTCAATACTCATCAACTTTACAGGAAGCCATTACCTTGCTTGAACATGGCGGCAACTTAAGCGCTGCGATAACGCGGTATGGAATTCCACTAGAAAACTGGCTGGATCTATCGACAGGCATTAATCCCAACCACTATCCAATCCCAGAGATGACGCCCAGCCTATGGCAGCAACTACCCAATGACGAAGATGGATTGATTAACATCGCCGCCAACTATTACGGCTGCCAATCCTTACTGCCCACCAGCGGCTCGCAAGCTGCTTTGCAAGCCCTGCCCAACCTTAGGTCTTTAGGCACGATTGCTATGCTCAAGCCCATGTATCAAGAGCACGCCCATGCGTGGCAACGCTGCGGACATCAGGTACTAAGTTTTAATGATTTAAATGACGAGCAAACGCTAAACAAAGCTGACGTGGTTTTGCTTTGCAATCCAAATAACCCGACGGGCAAACAATTTTCCGCGCCAGATCTACTCCACTTACATACGAAGCTTGCCAGCCGCGGCGGCTGGTTAGTTGTGGATGAAGCGTTCATGGATGCAACGCCAGAACACAGCATCGCACAGCACTCACACTTAGAAGGCTTGTTTGTGTTGCGGTCACTTGGTAAGTTCTTTGGGCTAGCTGGCGCCAGAGTTGGGTTTATGCTCGCCGCAGATGGGCAACTAAAAAAACTACAGGAAACACTAGGCCCATGGACATTAACAGGACCTAGCAGATTCATTGCAAAGCAAGCATTGCAAGATAAAGCCTGGCAAGAAAACACCCGCAACATCTTAAGAGGCAGTAGCCTACGTTTAGCAGCATTACTAAGCCAATACGGCTTAACGCCAACTGCGGGCACTGCTTTGTTTCAATACGTGATGACAGCGCAAGCCCAAGCGCTACAAGAAAGATTGGCAGCTAAAGGTATTTGGGTCAGGTTATTTAAAGAACAGCCCGCACTTAGGTTTGGCTTACCGCATGACAAGGGCTGGCAGCAATTAGAAAGCGCGCTTCAATCACTGTAGCCGCCTAAAGATTTCGACATGGCTAACTATGACAGCAAACACTCTATGTCGGCCAACAATTAGCGATTAACAAAATGGATTCTAGGCACAGCGTCACTCAAGGTTATTTGCGTGACACTTGCGTGATCAATCACCAACCTAAACAAACCCTTTAACGGCATATTCAACGCATCCGCCAACATCGCGCGTATCACACCGCCATGCGTCACAACTGCGACATTTCTCCCGGGTAAGCGATTACTCACTTCCTCTGTGAACGTTTTGGTTCTGTTATATAGCTGGGTGAAGCTTTCACCATTGGGTGGTGACAAATGCGCATAATCATGCGCCCAAACATCAAATACATCGCGCGGTATGCTATCCCAAGGCTGCATTTCCCAGTCACCGAAATGTAACTCTTTTAGCCTATCATCAACCTGCATTTCACCTAAATTAAGCGCTCGCGCTAACTTAGTACAACGCTGCAATGGGCTCGCATAGACCGCATCAAACTGAATACCATCCAACTTTGATAGTAAGGCACTGCACTCTGTTTCAAAGTTGGCCGAAACATCCACATCACTCTGCCCATAGCAAACGCCTGATGGAATATTAAGGGATGTATGCCGAATCAAATGTAAATTCATAATTGCTGAGCCCAAACGAGCAAGCCTAAATAAAATGCTAACTCGGTCATTTGCTGCATTGCGCCTAAACAATCACCAGTATAGCCGCCAAGCCAAAGTTTAATTTTGTTACGCCACCAAATCCAAGCAAGCGCAACTGGCGTTAAGCAACAAGCCGCTAGCCACAACCAGTCATTCACATTCAACATGACCGGAGAAAAGTTCCAATAAAACAATGGGATAGGCAGCGTACCAAATAGCACCGCAATGCATAAATCCCCAACTGGCACTTTAGTGGCAAGCGGCTTCGCTTTACCCTCATCTTTTACATAGTTTAAATCCGCCATCACAAGCAACGCACACAAACGGCTAAGCGAGTGCCCCACTACTAAGATAAACGGTAAAAAATAGGCAGGTAAGGCATTTAATAGCTGGTATTTTGCAAACAGCGTAAAGAACAAAGCAACAGCACCATAAGTGCCAAGGCGCGAATCTTGCATAATCGCCACAATGCGCTCTTTATCCCAACCGCCCCCTAAACCATCCGCGCTATCGGCTAAGCCATCCTCATGAAACGCACCGGTGATATAAATCGTCATCGCCATGCTAATCAATACTGCAATATTTTGTGGCAACACCTTACTGCTAAGCACAAAAGCACCCGCACCAATCATGCCGACAAAAATCCCCACTAATGGCAGATACTTAGCTGACCGATTTAAATCTTCAACGTGAAAATCACCAAACACCGGCACGGGAATACGCGTAAAAAAGCCAACCGCCAGCAACATATAGCGTCGCTCGTTACGCAAGAAGTTAATCATGAAGTGTCCTAATCACAGTGCATCCCTAATCACGGAGTATCTTTAGTGCTCACACCAGCACTTTCGAACGAGGCCATTTCATTCATAAAATTAACCGCAGCCTGCAATAAAGGATAAACCAAGGCAGCACCCGTGCCCTCGCCCAAACGCAAACCGATATCTAGTAAAGGCGTTGCTTCAAGATGTGCCAACAAACGGCGATGTCCAGCCTCGCCAGAGCAATGCGTGAATACACAATACTGCAAAATATTAGGTTGCAATTGAGAGGCTACTAATAGTGCCGATGTCGCAATAAACCCATCAATCAATAGTACAGAATGTTGCTCAGCGGCACCTAACATCGCGCCAGCCATCATCGCGATTTCATAGCCACCAAATGTTGCCAGCACATCCAGGATGTTTTCACCACTGACATGATGAAATTCTATGGCCCGCCTAAGAATAGACAGCTTTTGTGCCAAACCGGCATCGTCTAACCCCGTCCCGCGGCCAACACACTCGTCAATAGAGATTCCACACAACACACTCATCAAACAACTAGCAGATGATGTATTACCAATCCCCATCTCGCCAAAGCCAAACACATTGCACCCAGCCAATGCTTCCTGCTTTGCCAAAGAAGCGCCTGTTTCCAGCGCTTGCTGGCATTGTGCAGCGGTCATAGCGGGCGCCTGCAAGAAATTAGCAGTACCAGCTCCCACTTTTGCGTGAATTAAATCGGTGTTGGCATCAAACTCATAATTAACGCCAGCATCAATCACCCGCAACTGCATATTATTCTGCCGTGCAAACACATTAATCGCAGCGCCACCGTGCAAGAAATTAAGCACCATCTGCGCAGTCACAGCTTGCGGATAAGGGCTAACGCCTGCGTTTACAATGCCATGATCACCAGCAAACACCAATAAGGTAGGGTTAGAAAGTTGCGGCGCTAAGGTTTGTTGAATCAAGCCTACCTGTAACGCAATCGCCTCCAACTGCCCTAAAGCACCTAATGGTTTGGTCTTATGATTAATTTTATCAACAAGCGCAGCCTTCAATGACTGATCTAATGATTGGATATTTGGTAACCCTATATTTGGTAATTTTTTGTTTAAATTCATAGAGAAAGATTTTACATGAGAGCAACCGAGATAACACCACCACTCTGAACAAACTTTAGCATTAAAAATAAATATGCATAAATTGAAAATAATTTTTGTCAGTTCATTATTTAGTTGCTATAATGCGCGGCTTGCAAACATTAAACCGAAGTTTGTAAGTAGTAGTAAGGAAGGCCGGGTAGCTCAGTCGGTAGAGCAGCGGATTGAAAATCCGCGTGTCGCCAGTTCGATTCTGGCCCCGGCCACCAGAATTTATAAGGGGTTAGCTTTTGCTAATCCCTTTTTCATTTGGTGAACGTGACTAAAACGTGACAATTTAATCACGTTATCTGAAGCCAAAAAATCAATCCGACTTGCCGCATTTGCCAGATGTTCAGTAGCAAACTTAGCGTATCGATCAACCATTGACCGCGTTTTCCAACCTCCTAGTTCTTTCAGTTCATCACAACTGGTGCCAGCTTGACGATGCCAAGAAGCCCAAGTGTGACGCAAGTCATGAAATCTAAAGTCTTCTAACTCTGCTTTCTTTAACGCTGTAATCCACGCAGAGTTCGTAATGTTGTAACGAATCGGCTCACCGTTGTAAGTAAAACAAAATTTTGAATGCTTTCCAACTTGCTCCTGAAGAACAGCAACAGCACTTCTATTTAATGGAACCCCTCTCGGTGTACCATTCTTAGTTTGGTTTAACCAAGCAGTGTGTCTGTTTAAATCCACCCTACTCCATTCCAAACCCAGAATTTCCCGAGCGCGGCACCCCGTCGCTAAAGCAAACTTCACAACAGCTGCCAGATGATCAGGACAAACAGCGATTAGCTTATCTGCCTCATCTCTAGTCAACCATCGATCACGCTCCACCTCACCCGATAACAAACGAATTTTAGGGATATGATCTATCCACTGCCATTCATCACGAGCCATCCGCAATAAACTACGTAATGTCGCTAAGTAACGATTCACGGTTGCTGGTTTGTTTCCTTTTTTAAACTCACCTTGAATCACAGACCAAACCACGTCACCGTTGATCTGGTTTAGCATCAAGTCACCTAAATAAGGATGCAAATTACAACATATGCGCTTTACGTCACGATAGCTTTTGAGCGTTGCTTTAATTTCGAGATACCGAACAACAGCTTCTTTCCATGAGCGATGGGGCTTAATACCAAAATTCACTTCCTTATACGAATCTAGCTTTAATTTAGCTAAATACGCTTCGGCTTGCGCTCGGTCTTCAGTCCCAGAACTCTGGCGTACTCTTTTGCCGTTTGAGAGTGTTGCATTGATCCACCAATAGGGCGAATCACCTCTCTTGTAGATTCCGGTTTCACGGGCCATATAAACTCCTCTCCGGCCCGCCCTCGCTGCTTATATTCCTCCAACCAAAGATCCAAGTCAACTTTGTCATACACCAGACGGCGACCAAACTTCACCGCTGGAATATCCAGTTCACTCAGAAGCGTGACACCTATTCCTAGGTAACACGCAGCCTCGTCTTTAGAAAGACAACGTACAGCAGGCAAAGGCAGATCGTTATCTTTCATTGTTATTCACCGTTAGAGGCTTTGTTATAAGCTTCACGCATCGCGCGCACTTCTTCATCGATATAGGCTTCGTTGATCTCAGCATTGATATCTATCGTATTAAAGGCTTTGGCCTTTAAACCCACTTTTTCTTTAATGAGTGCTTCAAAGGTAGTGCCTTTATTCATCGATTGGTTATTAATGTGATGCCCTAAGTCTTCAAAGAAGGGATGAATCGCTAACTCATAGTCGGTGTAACCTTCAGCAGCCATCCATGTGGTTAATGCACTAAAAGCACGATCTAAGGCAGCTTCTTTATTGGGTGCGCGTGTGGTGTTAAAGCGGGGTTGTAATGCGCCTCCGTTGGTTTCCCAATCTAGCGAGGAGAGGGCAGCCCATAACGGATGGATGGGCCAGCGTGATCGTGTTTGATCAATATGATTAGGAATAGACAGCTTTAACCATTCTGTTGTGGCGTATGACCATAAACCGTTAAGATTAGCTAATACCTCAGTGAGTTTAGATAAATTCTTCTGTACTAGAAATTGACGCTTAAATTCAAACTCTAAACGCCAGATCGGTTCACCTTGTTGCCAGTGAGCTAGTTCCCATAATGGAATTAGATAAAACTTCTTACTTTTATCAATCTCAAATAGCTTGTCATAAAGACGACCAGCAATGACACCACCTAAACCAATCGCCCAGCCAGTGAAGTGACCATCAATAGAGTAGGCATTGATAGACTCAGCGTGTGTGATCCATGCTTCACGATGCCATGACTCCATATCCTGATGTGAAACAAAATCGACAAACATATCAACACGACTGACGTTTGCGGTTGATTCTAATGCACCTAGTTGTGACAGTATCGTTGATAGGCGATGTTCTGCATCTTTAGGGGATAGATGGGTTAGATATTCACTAGAAAGCTTTACATAGGCCATTGGCACAGCTTTATTCGGGCGTGATAACTGAATACGAAAGGCGTTATCTTCCAGTACATAACTAAACATGGAAGTGCCTTTGTCTTTGACCTCAAATAGATGATCACCTAGTTTGAGTTGTGCTTTAGCTTGCTCTTGGGGATTGTCGGATTGTGCTTGTTTCTTTAACTGAATCAGTTGCTCATGAACTTCTGGGTGTAAGTTACCTTGATAAGACAGATATAAACTATCAATCCCCCATCTTAAAAACTTAACTTCATGTTGGTTAATGCTGTTATTAGTAGCTGTGTTACTAGGCACCGCTACTGCTTCACGGTCTCCGTCCTCCACGCTGACGCGTGTGTGGGCGGCATCCCGTGAAGCAGTTTGGTTGTGTTGTGTATCTGGCTTTGTCATATCCATTCCTTTGGAATTTACCAGCAAGCCGATTTGGCGATCTGGAATGGAATGAACTTTAGGGATTAGTGCTCGATGACTTTGCTAGTGAAATTAGGGTACTTTTAACTAACAGGTTTTTGTTTCATAAACTGATACGCAAACTGGCGAAGGTTATTAGCAACGTCACCTATATCAGAATCACGATCTTTAGAGGCTATCTTTAATTGCTCAACAAATAGCTTATATAAATCCTCTGCACTTAATGAAGGAGTGTTTATTTCAAGTAAAACTTGCATAATTAAACGTTGTAACTGATACACACGATTTTCGCGTTTGGTGAATTTACCTTGAAAAGCTTTTTTAAGCTTCTTAATGAAGCCTTGATCATCCTCGAGAATAGCCTGACTGACGCGCCTTGAAATGGACTGGCAACCAATAACCGTAGGATCAATTTTTATTGCATTAAATAAAGCTTTATCACCTTCTGCACCGCCTTTTCGGGCAATAGCAACTAGCTCATTTATGTAAAGGCCAAAAGTGAGGAGCGACTTAAAATTTAGGTTTATAGAGTGCGTCACGCCAAGCAGCAAAGGCAATGCCAAACGTGACTCTTCGTCCAGCTCAAAATCAAACCCATCCTCAGATTCAAATGCATCCTGTAATGCAGCAATACCTGCTTGAGGTGGATTGTCTGAAGCAGCCATTTCTTTAACCTTATCAGCTAATCCAAAGACAACAACAAATCGAGCCAAGTGCTCAGGGTAAGATAACTCATACAAATGATGCCACGATGCTGACTCAGATTGAGTGGTGAAAATTTTGTCTCTTTTTTCACGAATCGAAACCTGACCATCTTTTATAATTCCTTCATACGTAGGAATTAAAATAATAAGTTTTAACAGATCGGCAGAAGATAACTTACCGAGATTCATAAGTATTTAACAAAAGACCAATAAGGTCCCCTTCATTTCTGCACATAAAAATGAAACTCGGCTAGCTGTACTTTTCGCTGCCTCTCTATGAATGGATTCAAACTCATCTCCTGTAGTTAAGTCGTATAGTTTTGAGTTAAACTGTTCTAGTTCTTTTTTAATCGAGCCTTGCTTTACATTTACAATTTTCAAATATCGAGAAAGTTGCATCAGCTTTGGCTCACGCTTCTCTTCTACATATTTTACATAGCGAGTAAGTAGTTTAAATTTTGATTTAAGTTTCACTTCATTTTTTATATCTTCCTGACTGTGATCTTTTGTCCAATACTCTACTGCTATCTCTTCAATCTCAGAAATCAAATTGGATATTTTGTTAAATGACTCAGCTTCTTTTTTCTTTTTTTCAGCATGCGCCCAGTGATACCTAGTGAATGAGTATGCAGCAAAAGATCCCAATAGAACTGCAAATATAGGCACATATGGTGTAAACCATTTTATGCTATTTTGATATTGCACAAGACTTAAATTCAGCAACTCTATTGAGTCACGTAACTTTTCATTTACAAGTAGATTTTCCTTAATAGTATCAGCCAAAACTTGGCAACCATTACTTGTTGGCATAAAGTAAAAAAATTCGTAAATATCTGATGACAAATCTGATTTTTCAGAACATATATATGCCATTATGATTTTGTTGGTACATAAGTTTTTGAATTATATTTTGCCGTATTCACGTATTCAATTATCTTACTTTTAAAAAACTCAAAGTCCTCATTCGTATATTTAATTTCAATTTTTCTATGAAATTCTTCTGCTGTAATAAAACCATATTTTACTAAACCAGCGAAACCCTCAGACAAGAATGATGAGCCATAGCTTTCAACTTCATCATCGATAATAATTTCAAGCTTCTCATTTGGTTCAAGACTATCTAATGCTGGCTTCAGAAAGTCTTCTCTAAAAGTCTCACCACTACGGTTACCATCAGACCTAAACCTTCCGATAGGATCAGAAGAAAAGTCTTTTCCTATATTTAATATTTTCATTTTATTGTCCTATAATTTTATTTATACAATCACAGTCCATATGATTAAAGTGCCGCTAACAGGATTATCAAAACGCGAAGTCCTTACCGACTCTGAACCATCTTTAATTTCCAACTCAAACAATCCCTTCAAGCTTAGAATTGATAAAGACCCGTCTCGCCTTTGGCGTGTGAACTCAAGAAGATCTTGCAGCCCCTTACCTCGATCAGGTTCATCTGTACTAGTTCTATCAAGCTGGACAGCAGCCTTCAAAAGAGTTTCATCCCTCTTTCTTTCAAGAATAGGAAAAGTTGATAAATACTCAAGTAATTTTTCTTTAAATTTTGATGCTGGTAGAGATTTAGGTATTCCTATACCTTGGTCATAAAATACTACTTTTAATTCATTATTTGAATTGTCGAATGACGCTGTTAAATACCAATTTTTGTCCCCTTCAGAGTAACCCTGTTCTTTAGGATAAGCATGATGAGATACATTAACTATGGCTTCCGACAATCCACTATGTAAAAACATCCATTTATTGATTTCGTCTCCAATAATGTCTGTAATACTGGTCTTTAATATTCTTGTCTTTTGATCATCACCGCACCGACCTTTAATGTATTTTACGATATGTCTATTTTGTGTAGTTTCATTTTTTAATTTATCAAAATTAACTGGTTTTGTTCTAAAAAGCTCAAAGAATCCAAGATCACGAAAGCTTATAAGGATTTCTGGATCCCAATTGGCTATGCTGGGTCTTAGTCTGTTCCTAATTGCGTCATCCCATTTTGAAAGTTCAGCTGTTAATACCAATGATGCTGATGTTGATATAGACTTCAAATAATCAAAATTCACCATGCCAAGCTTATAGACTTTGTGAGGCACAATTTTATTTTGAGTCAACTTTCGAATTGCATTAAAGTGAAGTGCTGTTGACTCAAGATCATTATTAAAATTTAATCGCTCCGGCAAAACAATTGTTACTTTGTGGCCTTTAACGAATGCGCTCAGCAATCCATCACTTATGTACTTATCAATCCATTTATTTAAACCTGAACCACTTACCTTATTGTAATTATTAGATTTTTTATTTAGCCTAGTTTTTCCTTGCCTGTGTTGTAACCCAATTTTTACGTCAAACTCTCTACGCCATCGTGTAAGCTTTTTCATGAGCTTTTTATCATCCTGATGTGATTCTTATTGTTATTTATGATTAAAAGTAATGATAGCGCAAACTCTGAAGTAACAGCTTTTTGTTTTTGAAAAACTTATTTATTATGACGTAGCCATAATGAATTATAAAAATATGGGCTACCCACTAATATACTGTTGAACTATAAAACGTATTATAGGAAATAAGATGCATCCCTTAGAAGACAACGAGAAAACAACGAAATCCCAAACATACCTAGATAGGCAAGTAAAAGATTTAGCATCTCATATTATTGGAGCTAAAGATGGTCTTGGAAATACAATCACCAAGGTATTCGCAAGCGGAGACGAGTATGTAATTTATGAAGTAGGAGATCTTCCAAAGATTGAGTCACTTAAGGTGAGGATTTATACAAAGATAGAGGATGATCTAACAGCAGTACGTAACTTTCAACAAGTGAAAGACGCTTTTGATCGTATAAAATCCGTGCTTTACAAAACAGGTGCTGACTCATCATTTCAGCACAGAATGGCTGCGGCATTATCACGTGCTATATTAGGTGATATTGAAGATTCAAAAACATTATTTGGTAAGATCGAGTCAGATGCGAATGAAGATTATAAGCATAAGGTAATTGGAAGATTATGCTATTTAGCAGGGGCATTTCTATTAACCTTGATATTAAGCATTTTTGCGATATTAACTTACATTTTCCGAAACTCGGAGCTACTAACTCACAATATAGAAGTTCCAATTATTTTGTATGTAATAGCATTTGGGAGTCTAGGTGGCTTTTTATCAATATCCTATAAAACAAAAGATGTAATTGCCCAGAGGGCAATCAGTTATTGGATGTATTCGGTTTATGGTGCTGAACGTCTTGTTATATCAATAATTGCGGCTATTGCAACATATATACTGATGAAGTCTGGGATTATATTCACTTCTTTTGCAGAGGCAAAAAATGGATTGTATTTCATATTGTCCATGTGCTTTGTATCAGGCTTCAGCGAAACCCTCATACCAACATATATGGGAAAATTAGAACAAAATGCTTAATCCTTTTGAAATAACGTGACAATTTTGTCACGATTTAGCGAGCCTAAGTGAGTGAGGACGGGCCTAAAACAATATATTAATGATGATTTTTAAAGTTGAAAATCCGCGTGTCGCCAGTTCGATTCTGGCCCCGGCCACCATCTAAATTAAGCTCACTTTTAAGTGGGCTTTTTTGTTTTCTGAGCTAATTAAGCACTTAACTGAATTTAAATGTCGAAGGCTAGCTATAAATATTGCATAATTAGCGTTAGCTAAATCTTTATTGATATAGGAATAGCAATGGCCAATGTAGAAGTAGTAATGATAAAAACAGAAGAGATTGATTTTGATCCTGAAAATCCTCGCTTCTATCGCCTTAATAAGTCCCAATCTGAGGATGCCGTTATTGAGGAAATGCTAGATGACGAAGGCGCTCAGGATCTAATGCTCTCAATTGGTCAAAAAGGTTACTTCCCTGGCGAACCATTACTTGTTATCAAAGAACAGAGTGGTCGATATACAGTAATAGAAGGTAACAGACGTTTAGCCGCTGTAAAACTTTTGAATGGGCAAGTTCTTCCTCCTACAAGAAGAAAAACAAGTATAGCTACCATTATTACTGAAGCTATTGAAAAACCACCTTTTGAACTTCCTTGTTTAGTTTATAAAACGCGTAAAGAAATACTCAGATACCTTGGCTATCGCCATATTACTGGCATTAAAGAATGGGATTCACTCTCTAAAGCTAAATATCTAGCCCAACTCCGAGATGAATTTTACAACGGTGTAGAGCAACAAAAACAATTGAAAGCCCTAGCAAAGGATATTGGTAGCAAACCTGGATATGTGGGTCAGTTGTTAACGGGCTTAGCAATCTACCTTCGCGCAGAAGATTCAAAGTTTTTTGGATTGAATTTAGAGCCAAAAGATATCGAATTCACATATATAACTACTGCATTAGGTTATAAAAAAATACATGAATGGCTTGGACTTCAAGGCAGCACTGATATAGAAATAGCGGGGCTTGTAGAAGAAAATCTTAAATTTGCTTATGCCTGGATGTTTATTAAAGATCAACAAGGTCAGACAATACTTGGAGAAACACGTAAGCTGGATGAATTAGCCGCTGTGGTGGCAAGCGATGACGCTAGGACTGTTTTAATGGAAACAGGTAATCTTGCTGAGGCATATCTGTACACCGAGGGGCCGCAAGCCTCACTTGAAAACGCATTAGATTCAGCAATTAAAAATGTGAAGGTTGTGTGGAGTATGATACTCAAAATCTCACCTTTAACAACAAGCCATCAAGCATTGGCGGAAAAGCTTTTTGAGGATGTTAAGTCTATTCGTAACGTTATCCGCGATAAATTAGAAGATTGATATGCTCACAAGGTTAGATACCCCTCCTAAAGGCGCTGATTCTTTTATTTGGACTGACTTTGTTGAACTCAGAGCGCTAATTCACCCTGATAAGTGTTTTTCTAGAGGTGACTTAGCAGGTATTGAGCATCGACACAGGGATTTGACCGGTCATGGATTCAATGTAGAGACCCGATGGAAACAATTAGCTGACTTCGCCTTTATACGTCAAATTGAATTTGATGATAGCTATCCTTTTGAAGTAAGCGATGATGGAGACACAATAGTCTGCAATTTTGATGCAAGTCAAAAGCAGCTAGCGTACATAACCTTACTAATAGCTTCCTGTATGAGAAACATTGAGAGTGCTAGGCAAGGTGATTTCGCACGCTTATTTGAGTTAACTTGTTTTCAAGTGTTTAGTAAATTGATGCCTGAAGGAAGCGAGATTCGGGCTACCTGGGCGAATGGGGGCCCAGAGGCTCCTTACATAGGTACTTTATATGACAAAATGCAGGCTATTGCTAAAGATTTAAGATGTACTCCAAATTTCAAAGCTCGTGATTTCAGAACTAATGACAGAGGCGATGGTGGAATAGACTTAATTGCTTGGCATCCGATGACGGACAATAGACCAGGCATGCCTATATCTTTTGCTCAATGTGGTTGCTCTAAAGATGAATGGACATTTAAACAGCTAGAAGCATCACCCGCGAAACACTACTCTCACTTACCCGTAATGCATCCATGGGCAACTTATTACTTTTTACCACTAGATCTCCGTCATACAGATGATGGATGGGCGGCAGAAAGCGATATTGGTCAAGCAATTATTGTTGATCGACTAAGGATGACTAGACTATTAGAGCAATACAATTTGTTTGCAAGCCTACCTGCCATGCCATGTGTTCAGGAGACAATTGACTACATCTATAGTTGACTTTATTTTTAGCGAATTCAACTGACATTTTTAAAACTTAATCCCAAATCGCAGGCAGCGCCTTTGCTACAGCCTCAAATAATGGAGGCGGAACAGCGTTACCAACTACCTTGTATTTCATGCTTAAGCTTGAATTTAGTGTTTCAGGAAATATAAAATCTTTTGAAAAGCCTTGCAAGCGAGCAGCTTCACGATAACTAAAGCGTCTTGCCTTATCTTCTGTAGTAAAAGCCCACTTATCATCACCAAGTTTAGTCATTATTGGACTAACAGGATGCAGAGGCATGTGCCTTGGATTACTAACAATAGTCTTTGAAGGTTCTGACCAATCTCTTCTGCGATCTCTAGACATGTAATACCAGTGAAAATCGTAGTCGTAAAACTCGCCTTCGGGCCACAGCGGAAGGTCACCAATTGCATCTTTAATAGTTACGTATGCATCTAGGTCTGGACCATGAGTAATTTCTGGGAATTGGTAAGTTAGCCCGAAATCACTACGTATGCCAACTATAAAAATTCTTTTACGCTCTTGTGCAACGCCATAGTGAGCTGCATTTAATACCTTGTATTTAACATCATACCCTGCATCAGAAAATATTTTCAATTGATGATCTAATAAGTGCTTGTAATTTGATCGCACCATACCAGACACATTTTCCACAATGAAAGCTTTGGGCTTGATTGCATTTAGTGCCCTCGCGAACTCTAGATACAGATAGTTAATAGTGCTATCTGCTTTACGCAGCCCTCCCTGTGAAAAACCTTGACATGGATAACATCCTACAAGTAGGTCGGATTTTGGAAAAGCTTCAATATCTGCGACAGACCCTAGGATATAGTGTGTTTCTGGATGATTTGCCACATAAGTATCTTTGGCGTATGGAATGATGTCATTTGCCATTAAGACGTTGAAGCCCGCTTTAATGACGCCAGCATCTGAGCCGCCACATCCTGTAAATAGTGAAACTGCTGTTGGTTTTATGATCATATATAAAATTATAACGGGTAATTAGAAATATGGTCACACAATCAAAATGTGATTGAAGGAAAAGTATAATTAAACTATAAAGTGCACAAGTAATTTCCATAAGATTTCTGAATTGTGCTCAGCTTTTCAACTCCATCCATTTACGAGCGATCAAGACCAAGCCATTGCAACTAAGGCCTCTTGAGATATCTCTGGACTTCATCTGCATTGATAGACGTTTCTTAGTTTCTATGTTGTAACACTTCAAATTCCTTCTAGCACTACATCACCACCATCAGTCCGCAAGTTTTGTATGGTGTTATCTGCATGTTTTGCAGATTATCAAATCCCCATTTGACAAAATTCTAATTAAAAAAATTATATCCTTTTGATTCTATTGTAATTTTATAACAAATATAAATATGGTACGTAAATTGCGATCAGTGTGAAGAATGTTTTTCGACGACAACTTCAATCACACTTAGAAAGCAAACCTCTTTTGAATACAACAAATCCAAAAGCCTCTATTTGGCCTCATGTTGCTTGGACATATCTACTTTTTTGGTACTTAACCAGTACCACTCAGCTTTTACTCTCCACTTTTGGTATTACTTCTTTTGAGGGATTAAAAGACACGACCCTAACTGCTGTGTTCTGGCTGATTCCGATACTCTTACTGCCAAAACATACCAAAAAAGTGAGTGCCATTCTGGGGGTTGCTATTTGGTTGTTTGCGTTGCCTGCTTTCGGATATTTTCTAATTTATAAACAAGAGCTTTCACAAAGTTTGATTTTTATTATTTTTGAATCCAATAAGGCCGAATCATCAGAATATCTTCTGAACTACTTTACATTCCCAATTTTATTTAAATTCATCATTTTCTCGATTATTCCTATATTCATATGGAAGAGAATCCCTAATCATTTAGCGATATCAAATAAAAAAGGTTACGTTTTTGCACTCATCATATTGATGCTATTTATCGCGCATCCGATTAAAAAAGCGGTGATGGTTGGCAAGGCCAGTGTTGCTTACAAAAATTTAAACAAACACCTAGTATCGGCTCCGCCATGGCAGCTGATTTTAGGTTACTCAAACTATCAAAGAGAGTTAAAAGAGGTTGAATCATTCTTAATGAAATTCAACCAAACACCACCTTTAGATAACTTTTCAGAACTTAAAAAACCATCGCCTACTACGGTAGTGATTGTGATTGGTGAATCATCAACACGCTTGCATTTTGGCCTGTATGGCTACCATCGGGATACCAACCCAAAGCTTAGCGCAATCAAGGACGAGCTATCTGTGTTTAAGCACGTTTATGCTTCAAGACCTAACACCATAGAAAGCCTAGAACAGGTACTAAGCTTTGCTGACCAAACAAATCCTGATTTATATAAAACTAAGCCCACATTAATTGCAATGATGAAACAAGCCGGCTACAAAACATTCTGGATTAGTAATCAGCAAACATTAACGGCAAGAAATACCATCTTAACTACATTTGCAAAACAAACAGATAAGCAAATATGGCTCAATAATGCCCGCGCGCAGAATTCCTATAGTTTTGATGAAAAAGTACTTGAGCCATTCAGTGAGACACTCAAAGATAATGCCGAGAAGAAGTTAATTATTGTGCATTTAATCGGCACACATATGTCTTACAAATACCGCTACCCTAAATCGTTTGATTATTTTAAAGATAGCAAAAATTTATACGCTGGGCTGTCTGAAGATAAAATCCAAAAGATTAATGAATATGACAATGCAGTTCGTTATAACGACAGTATTGTGTACGACCTGATTCAAAGATTAAAATCAACCAATCAGCACAGTATGCTTACTTACTTCTCCGATCATGGTGATGATGTTTACGACTCTAACAATCATGAGTTTCAAGGCAGAAACGAATATTCACCAACCTTGCCTATGTACGCCGTTCCATTTATCACTTGGTCGTCTAAAGACTGGTTTACCAACGACCTACTTAAAAACTCTGCGACTTTGGATAGGCAATATAGCAATGCAGACTTTATTTACACTTGGTCTCAATTGATGGGAATAACTTACAAGGGCTTTGATCAAGCAAAGAGTATTGTCTCTAATAAGTTTAAAGACTACCCAATCATCGTTGGAAATCCTTATGATGCAAAATCACTCAAAAAACTTGAAATAAATTAGCGCTCGTCCATTTTTTGCGTGATTGCAAATGACAGTACTTTTAAAGCCCACGCTAATGTGTGGCTTTTTCTTTGCAGTGACAGCTCATGATGCACTCAAATAAGTGCTAAATAAAGCAATAGCCCAGACAAAGCCACATCCACAATTTGTGTGGATAACTTTGTGGGTGCGATGGGGATAGCGCGTGTAAGTCACTGGCGGATATATCAAACGGCTAATCGTAGAAGTTTTGAGCAATAAGCTTACATGAGGTTAATCGCTAAATATTATTAACAGCCCCACCTTGCAACACGTTTATTTAATCATGCCAACTCTTAATATAGGCTTGATTGCTTCATTCCAATTGAAAACCGCATATTTGCGACTTAATGCTGGCCGCATTTCAACATCACGCCCAACCCAACTTAATCTTAAGTATGTTCTTGCACTTGGATTTGTCACATTACTGTCATAATATTGTAATATTAGGCGCACTTATCAAACAAAACTCAAAGTAACGCAGCCCCTTTAGTTGATATTGTGCGAGCAGTTTTAATCAACTGCATCGAGCAGACGCATATAGGCGCCTTAGCCTCTCTCTTTAGAATGCCATCAACAACTTTTGACAACTTCTTTAACAACAACTTTTATGGTGATTACATGAATATAACCAGAATGCCAATTGCCTTGCTAGCTATGATGAGTGCATCATGGTTCAACCCTGCATTCGCTTTAGATTTGTATGTCGACACTAATACGCAACAGATTTACGCTGCACCAGGTGACAATCGCGTCAAATTAGGGTCTTTTGAGAAAAAAGAAGAGATCGACCAATTAAAGGCAACGCTAAAAGCAGAAATTGAAGCAGAGCTTAAATCAAAACAACGCACTCAAGCAGATAAGCAGGCGCCCACCACAAAAGTAAGCAATAGCTTAGATGCAGATTCGACAAATACAGATTTGAGCGATGACGTTGCCATAACACCAGCCCAACCAAAAGAGAAAAAGGGCTACACCCCAGCTAATCTCAGCTACGGGAAAAATGGTTTCGAGTTTAGAACGGATGATGATAAGTTCTCACTCGCAATTCAAAATAGAGTACAAGCACGCTTTGCAGAGCCGTTTGATGGCGACCCGCGCACACTGGCGGACTTAGATAAAGACGAAAAGTCATTCATGATTCGTCGGGCGCGCACCAAGCTTAATGGGCATGCATACGTCCCTTGGTTAAAATATTACCTGCAATACGATTGGTCTCAACCTGTACTGAGAGATTTGAACTTAACTGTAGACAAATACAAATGGGCTCAAGTACGAGTTGGCCGCGGCAAGGTCTCTTACAATAATGAACGGATTACTTCATCTGGTAGCCAACAATTTGTTAACCGCTCTATTGTTAATGACATCTTCACGGTTGACCGTCAACAAGGTATTGAAGTGAAAGGGAATTTGTTTCCAGGTGCTTGGTATGACATGATTTACTATGCTGGTGCATTTACAGGGCTAGGCGTAGGTGAGAGAAATAATGACGATGGCAACATCATGTACTCTGGCAGATTGCAGTGGAATGCACTGGGTGGCGAAATGAAGTTTAGCCAATCTGATATCGAGCGTCATGAGCAACCCGCATTAAACATCTCTGTGGCAGCCAATTCAAATCGAAGCAAATGTACAGCCTTTGAAACAGATAGCAGGAGCTGTAGAAACCTAACGGATTTGATTACGCCAACTAAAAATAGGTATAGAGATCCCTCTAAAGCTTTTGCTGATGGTGGCGCAAAGTCTGGCCAATACGAAATCAGCCAAATGATGGAAGAAGTGCATTTCAAATGGAATGGCTTTTCTTTCTTGCATGAATTGCATGCGAAAAGAATTAAAGACACTCTCAATAACGATGAAGAAACAAAATTACTTGGTGGCTTTGTTCAAGCGGGCTATTTCCCACATCGTCAAATAGCTTTTATCCCGGAAAACCTTGAGCTAGCTGGGCGATACGCTTTTGTAGACATGGATACTGACCGTGACCATGATAAGCAGACCGAACTAAGTGCTGTGATTAACTACTTTTTGGAAGGTCACTTCAACAAACTAAGCTTGCAACTAAGCCGGCTCAGTGTAGAAGACCCGATTAAGCTAGAAAAAGATGATGAAACTAGAGTTTGGGCGCAGTGGGACTTTTCTTTCTAACACCCTCACCAATTCCGCACGTAAAAATAGCGCCTATTGGGCGCTATTTTTCGTAGTCTAAAAACTAATTGTGGCTAAGTCTGTCAATTGCTAAGAGATTGATGGTGTTTGAAAGTCACTTGCGTGGATAGCAAACAAGAGCAAGCAGATCACAGAACTCTATTGGTCTGACACTTTGGACTTCAGCTTTGCTGACTGCTTTGCGGCCTTCTTAATTGCATCCGCTGCTGCCCTTGCCTCATCACTGTCAACTAACTCACGCTTTAGTACATCATTTTGTATCGCATTACGTAAAAACTCATCTTCAACCTTTAAGGTTGGACTGATTTTTTTCAACTCTTTTTTCAGCGCCAAAAGCATATTATCTGTTGTAAGTAGTGCTGCTAAAGAAAACTTACTAGTTGCCTGTTGCTGCTGAAAGAAAGCTGTCATAGAACTTTGTGTAAATCCTTCTCGACTTAGCGTACCAAAGCATTCAATCAGTTGCTGGTTTTTGGGGGACGTTTTTATTAAATCAACTTCAAAGATAAGTGATTTATCTATTGGTTGTTTAAAGTAAATTTTATAGACTTGCCAAACAGCACCATTAGTTAATACAACCCATTCAATACCATGATTCGCACCATAATCAATAGCTTGTTTAATATGGTTATCTTTAAGCTCCACGTTAATGGCTTTTGCTTCAAGCAAAAATCTAACATCTTCACCTACCTTAACAGCCAAATCTACATAGGTTCCACGTATTGCAAACTCAGTTGTAATTTCAGTATACTTTTTATACCCAAGTAGCTCAGCAAGCATATCAGCCAATATTACTACTGTATCAGACTCGCTAATATCTCTATTCTTCGCCTCAGCAAGTATGGTTTGAAAGCGCTTTAGATTATTGACTATGCGATCTACTACCTTTTTTGGTATTGCCATACTTCCCCCTATTTTCTACGAAAATAACAAGCAGCTAGAGCATAACGCAGTTTGTATCATTTTGTAAAATTAGGTACCTATAATTCCAAATATTAAAATCTTGTTTTTTAAAACCTTAAGTTCTGCTTTGTATGCATATTATGATTTATTCAATAATATTTAAGCTTTGTACTTTATAAGTTATTTTTTGTATTACCATATGGTAGTCATAAGAAAATCAGTTTGTGTGACATGCCAGTTGTGTCTAGTGTTGCTGACAATTAATCGCAAACAAAGGATTATTTTTGGCTCCCTCTTATTTA
The DNA here is from genome assembly GCF_000744605.1 of Methylotenera sp. L2L1. Lineage (NCBI taxonomy): Bacteria > Pseudomonadati > Pseudomonadota > Betaproteobacteria > Nitrosomonadales > Methylophilaceae > Methylotenera > Methylotenera sp. L2L1. Next base: position 1,116,277 of record NZ_JQMG01000001.1, on the reverse strand, counting down.
TTAGTTACTTCAGGTTTATTTAATGAGCACATACAACGAAATCGACGCCCATGACTTATCGGTCATGCTGACCACACAATCTCTGTTATTAGTGGATGTACGCAATGACGACGAAGTGGCACGTGGTGTGATTCAAAATGCAATACACATCCCACTCGCGATGCTGCCAGTGCAGTATGAGTCACTCACCAAAGCAGACAGCGTTGTATTTTACTGCCACAGTGGCGTGCGCTCTGCTCACGCGGCAGCCTTTGCGGCAAGTAAGGGCTGTAAGCATGTATATAACTTAGCTGGTGGCGTATTAGCTTGGGCTAGAGCGGGCTATCCGTTTGTTCAAATCAACACACCATCTAAATAAAAACACTATCCAAGCAACACAGGAAAACTAACATGGATTTTGACAAAGTAGTCGATGCAACAGGCTTAAATTGCCCTTTGCCAATTTTGCGTTGCAAAAAGGGGTTAAGCGACATGGCTGCGTCTCAAGTATTAAAAATAATCTCTACCGACCCAGGCTCAGTGAAAGACTTTAATGCCTTTTGCGTACAAACAGGACATGAGCTTTTATTATTAGAAGAAGACGAAACCGCATTTACGTTTTATATTAAAAAACGTGCGAGCTAATGAATGTTAGTTTAGGTGATAGTTTGAGTTTCACCTAAATACGAATCATGCAGCGACACCAGCAGTATCAAAAAAAATAGCTAGCCCATGGGCTAGCTATTTTTACGACTTGTGACCTAAAGCCTAAAGTTACTTAAGCTTTGCCAACTGACTGACCAACTTATCTAGGTTTGCACTAAAGTCAGCCACACGTGCTTTCTCTTGCTCTACCACCGCAACCGGCGCTCTTGCCACAAAACTTTCGTTATTGAGTTTTGCGTTTGCTTTGTTGATTTCGTTTTCTAAGCGTGCGATTTCTTTACTTAGACGCTCTTTCTCCGCCGCGACATCAATCTCAACTTTAAGCATCAGTTTAAAATCATTCACCAACATCACCGGCGCATCAGCTTCTGGCAACTCAGCAACAATCGCTACATCTTCCAGCTTAGCTAATGCTTTTAGGTAAGGTGCGTAGGCAGCTAATGCTTCTGCATCACCCGCAGCAAACAGTGGCACCCGCGCGGCTGGGGAAATACCCATTTCGCCACGTAGACTACGGCATGCATCAACAGCTTGTTTCAGCTGCGCCACCCAAGCCTCTGAGGCTTCGTCCAATTTATCCGCCTGCGCTTTTGGATAAGTTTCCAACATAATGCTGGCGCCATGTTTTTCTGTCATCGGCGCAATTGTTTGCCAAATCTCTTCGGTAATAAATGGCATGATAGGGTGCGCTAAGCGCAAGATGGTTTCCAATACACGTAACAAAGTACGACGTGTGCCGATTTTTTCTGCCTCATTGCCATTTTGTATCTGTACTTTGGCTAGCTCTAAATACCAATCGCAGTATTCATCCCACACAAACTCATAAATCGCTTTTGCGGCCAAATCGAAACGGTAGTCTTCAAACGCGCGCTCAACCTCAGCTTCTGTGCGTTGCAATATGCTCACAATCCAACGGTCAGCTGATGAGAACACACGACCGCCTTCTACGCAACTACCAAGGCCAAAGCCATTGTCCTGACCTTCTGTATTCATCAGCACGAAACGCGTTGCATTCCACAATTTATTGCAGAAGTTACGGTAGCCATCACAGCGTTGTAAATCAAACTTAATGTCACGGCCTGGGCTGGCTAATGCGGCAAAGGTGAATCGCAGCGCATCGGTACCATAGGCGTTAATACCTTCTGGAAACTCCTTACGTGTGCGCTTCTCGATTTTCTCGGCATCTTTTGGATTCATCAAACCGGTGGTGCGTTTTTTAATCAGCTCATCCAGACCAATACCGTCAATCAAATCGATTGGGTCTAACACGTTGCCTTTAGATTTACTCATCTTCTGGCCTTCAGCATCGCGAATCAAGCCGTGTACATACACATGCTTGAACGGAATCTTGCCAGTGATATGCGTGGTCATCATCACCATACGCGCTACCCAGAAGAAAATAATATCGAAACCTGTCACCAACACTGAGGATGGCAAGTACTGCTGTAAAGCAACATTGGCAGCATCTTGCGCTTCGTCACCAGTCCAGTCTAAGGTTGAGAATGGCCATAATGCTGATGAGTACCATGTATCTAGCACATCATCGTCGCGTTTTAAGTTGCCTGTATAGCCATCTTTTGCCGCAAGTGCTTTGGCTTCTGCTTCATCATGCGCCACATAGACTTTGCCGTCATCAGAATACCAAGCCGGGATTTGATGCCCCCACCATAACTGGCGAGAAATACACCAGTCTTGAATGTTATTTAACCATTGATTATAAGTGTTTACCCAGTTTTCAGGATAGAACTTGATTTCGCCACTGGCAACAACGTCCAATGCTTTTTGCGTAATCGATTTACCATCAGCCGCAGGCTTGCTCATGGCAACGAACCATTGGTCGGTAAGCATAGGCTCAATCACCACATTGGTACGGTCGCCACGCGGTACTTTTAGTTTATGTTTCTCTGCCTTGACCAAGTAGCCTTGCGCTTCTAAGTCTGCTACCACCTGTTTACGTGCAGCAAAACGCTCCAACCCAATCAGGTTGGCTGGCATCTCAATAGCTTGCTTGCTAGAGCCGTCTGCCGCCCACACTTCAGCTGCTGCTGGCACAAAGCCTTGTAAATTAAGAATAGCAATTTTATCCAAGCCCTGACGTTGGCCGACCATATTGTCGTTAAAGTCATGCGCAGGCGTCACTTTCACTACACCGGTACCGAATTCTAAATCTACATAGTCATCGGCAATAATCGGAATTTCACGGTTGCATAATGGCAACTGTACAGTTTTACCAATCAAGTGTTTATAACGCGCATCTTCCGGATGCACCATCACCGCTACGTCACCCAGCATAGTTTCTGGACGTGTGGTTGCAACAGTCAACATGCCTGAACCATCTACAAGCGGATAGTTGATGTGCCACATAAAGCCGTCTTCTTCTTCCTGCACCACTTCTAAGTCAGATACCGCAGTGCCTAGCTTCACATCCCAGTTCACCAGACGCTTGCCGCGGTAAATCAGGCCTTCGTTATAAAGCTGCACAAACGTCTTTGTGACTGTTATGTTGAGGCCTTCATCCATGGTGAAGCGCTCACGACTCCAGTCCGGGGAGGTGCCTAAGCGGCGCATTTGTTTAGTGATGGTACCGCCTGAGTATTCTTTCCATTCCCACACTTTTTCAAGAAATTTTTCACGCCCTAAGTCATGGCGCGATACGCCTTGTGCATCTAATTGGCGTTCCACCACGATTTGGGTAGCAATACCGGCATGGTCAGTGCCTGGCTGCCACAAAGTATTATCACCGCGCATGCGGTGATAACGGGTTAATGCATCCATTAACGTCTGGTTAAAGCCGTGCCCCATGTGGAGCGTGCCTGTCACGTTTGGTGGAGGCAATAAAATACAGAAGTTATCTTGCTTAGCAGTATCTAAACCAGCCGCATAGTAGCCCTTCCCCTCCCAGAATTCATACCATTTACTTTCAATGGTTTTCGGGTCGAATGATTTTGCTAACTCTTTATTTTCTTGCATCTTTTGTGGGGTGTTGTCAGTTGTCATAACCTGACATTTTATCACAGGGCAAACCTGCTGTTATAGCGCCAGATAGCTTGCGAGAAAAGAAAGTAAAATAGCCACAAGAAATATTGAAAAGTGCACAATTGACCAATGACCGTAACGCTGCCTGAGTGCCTGTGGCGTGATGCCAGAGATCACAAATAAGCGTTGATTTTTAGGTTTTGCAATTAGATGCCGCTCGCCCTTTAGTAATTGCGCCTGTTTAAGCTTTATTTCAGAACTAGCCTGCTCACGCGCTAGCGCCCACTCATGCATATCGATCTCACCATCTCGGTTGAGGTCAAATCGCAGTAAAAGTCTGGATTTAGATTGCTTCCATTGCGAAAGTAGCTTGCCAACCTCGCGGTTGATTTCGGCCTCGGTATGGGCTTGCGTACTGGTGTCTAAATCACCCAACACATAAATAGACTTATCCGCAAACAACACATCTTCAATATAGCGATGCCCATTTTGTGTAATGACATGGCGACTAGCTGCGTAAACATCAGCACCTTTCGGGTCAACCACACACACGCCAGACTCATCATGCAGCTCAAATACCTGCTCGCTAACTTGGTAATCCTCTAAACGCCACATGTAATTGCTATCACGCGCGTACACCCACAACCGAAACCAAACACAAGGCACACCTTGTATCGGGCTGCGCATAGGGGTTATATGTTTGGATTTTCCGAATAACTCAACATAACCTTGGGCAGCCGATGCAATCGTTGAGATGGGCACTTCAGATATCGCAAGCAGCCGTTTGTAGTTAAATGCCCAGGCAAATATAGCCACCAACGCACTTAACCCAAACAACATGGGGAGCTGGTGAGCCTGACGGTCGTGATAATCTAAATATACACCCGCCAGTACTAGACCAATACAAACACATAACGCTAGCGGATTTAAATAATAACTACGAAACTGCACACACTACCTATAGCTTTGCATTAAAGCGCTGACCAACCTCAACATCTGTCAATTCGGCCGAGGAGAACTTAAGTAGCTGTTCTTTTACAAAACCAAATAGTCTCGCCACAATTAAATCTGGAAACTGCTGAACACGGACATTGTTAATGTAAACGCTATCGTTATAAAACTCGCGCCGATCCGCAATTTGATTTTCAAGCCCGGTGATACGGGTTTGTAACATGAGAAAGTTTTGGTTCGATTTAAGCTCAGGATAATTTTCAGCCACCGCAAAAAGGCCACCCAAACCAACGCGCAGCGCACTCTCTGCCTGCCCCAATGCCGCAACATCGTGATGGTCGCGCGCGTCATTGACTTGGGTGCGTGCCTGAATGACTTTCTCAAGCGTTGCCTGCTCATGCTGCATATACTGCTTACAAGTATCAATCAGCTTAGGCAACTCATCGTGCCGCTGCTTTAGCAACACATTGATATTGGACCATGCTTTTTCAACGTTATTTTTAACACTGACCAAGCTGTTATACGTAATCACAAAATACAACACCACTACAGCAATCACTATCCACGTTAACATCGTATCCCCTTATTTTTATTTATATGGCCTACATGATGAGGGATAGTATCACTGACTGTTGGGATATTAAATATCTGCCATTAATAACGGGTTGACTTTTTCCCAGTATCGAGAGAACCGCTTTAATCGTCTTTCACTAATTCTCACATTGACTAACTTTTGCACAGGCTGCCATCTCGGTGCAAATGGCGCTAAAATCTCTCTGATTCTTAAGTTTGGCGTATCCTGTGTGAGCACTTGCCCAACACCCTTACGCATCAGCACTTCATGCGTATCGCCAACCCATACCTCAACATTCATCATCTCATTCACACAGTCCGCCACAAACTGCAAACGATTAAGCGACCAGTGGCCGCAGAGCACAGGGTCAAACACAAAGATTTTAGGATATGGCTTACCCATCAACTCGTTATGCGCTGACAGCATCTCATCATGCACAAAAATAGCATTCGCCTGAAAGTCATGGGCTGCTTTCATTGGTAGTGATTTAAGTGGGTATTGCTTGGTGCTCGAAGCGACTGATGGCGTAAATAAGCGTGCACTCAATGCCTCGTAACTGGCATCAAACGGGCATTGCACTGTACATGTCGCGCAATACTTTCCACCGGTATAGCGCTCCAAGTTTTCTTTATTGAAGTAATAAGGTTTAGAGCTAAAGGTAGAGGCAACCCATTGCCAGGACAAATGGTTACTTGCAAAATCACCATCCAACAAATGTGCTTCAAACCAATCAGCCGCCTCACGCCAGTCTATTTTAAGATGATGCACAACATAACTGGCAAACCACATGCGGGCATGGTTATGCACGTAACCATTGTCAAGCAACTCTTTCACAAAGCCATCCATGCAAGGCAAGCCCGTGTTCGCTTGTTTAACGGCATCGCTAAGTGGCTGGTACTGAATATCTACTTTAGGTGGCTCCATTTCACTAAAGATTGCATTACCTTCATAAAGCCAAACTTGCCGCCAATAATCGCGCCAAGCTAACTCCATCATGAGCTTTTCGCCTTGTGCACCAAACTTCTTTTTCACAAAGGCAAATACTTCATTGAGCGTCAGGCAACCATGACGTAAATACGGTGACAAATGCGTGACCGCACCATTGATAAAGTTACGATTACGGCCATATAGCGTAGCATCAACAGCATTGAGCTTCCTTAGCCCACTCGCTCTACCGCCAGACCACTCCACGGCAAGGTCCGGGCCTTTAGCCGCAGAGAAGATGCGCCGAATATAATGCAACCTTTCTACCCGATCACTAGGGATATTAAGTTTTTGTGCAGAGCCCATCGATGTATTTCCTACAAGGTTAAGGAGGTACTACATACCACCCAAAAGGGTACTCCTTTTATGCAAAATTTAATATTAAAAAATATTGAAATATCATGCAATAATAATCACCGATGTTTACGATTATCAATCTATAACCCTTTTTAGCAGGATATCAAATGATAGAATCAGCATGGATTTGGGGCGCGCTTGGTCTGATACTGCTTGCCGTTGAAATGGCAACTGGAACCTTTTATGTATTATGGTTTGGCATTGCAGGCTTATTTGTTGCATTTGCACTGTGGTTGTTTCCAAGCCTTTCCATCGGCATTCAATTAGTGATGTATGCCGCACTCTCATTAGGCTCATTAGCCATTTGGAAACTCAACTGCAAGAAAATCGAAACCCATTCACGCGTTGGACAAGCACAAGGCGAGGAAATCGGCCGCATTGGCACAATGATTGAAACTAGCAGTGCATCCCAAAATGGCAAAATTCGTTTTACGCAAGGCCTAATGGGTAGCAAAGAATGGGTTGCCGTATCAAACGAGACTATCGAATCAGGTAAAAATGCAAAAGTAGTAGCGGTTGAAGGCAACACACTTAGAGTGCAAGCAAATTAATTACTCAGCTTAATTTTAATAGGATAACTATCATGGAAATAATATCAATTTTTCTAGTACTTGCAGTCATCATTGCAATCATCAAAGGTGTACGTATCGTGCCACAGGGTGAAGAATGGGTGGTGGAAAGATTTGGTAAGTTTCACCAGATTTTAGTCCCGGGCCTAAGAGTGATCATCCCTATTTTTGACGCTGTCAGCTACAAAGTAACCACCAAAGACATTATTTTAGATGTGCCTGAACAGGAAGTGATTACACGTGATAACGCCGTGATTCTTGCTAATGCAGTGGCTTTTATTAAAGTTAGCAATATTGAACGCGCAGTGTATGGCATTGAGAACTTCCGTGAAGCGATGCGCAACATGGTGCAAACCAGTTTACGCTCCATCATTGGCGGCATGGATTTAAACCAAGCACTCACCTCACGTGACCGTATTAAGTCTGAGCTAAAAATCGCTATAGCAGATGAAGCATTAGACTGGGGCTTAACAGTTAAGTCTGTAGAGATTCAAGACATCAAACCTTCGCCTAATATGCAGGACGCAATGGAACGCCAAGCCGCAGCAGAGCGCGAAAGAGTTGCGGTAGTGACCGAGGCAGAAGGCGCAAAACAATCACTTATTTTAAATGCTGAAGCACGCTTAGAAGCCGCACGTAAAGATGCTGAAGCACAGATGGTGGCGGCAAAAGCATCTGCAGAATCCATTAAGTTTATTACAGAAGCCGTGCAAGAAAATAACGCGTCAGCAATGTTCCTATTGGGCGACCGCTACATTACGGCACTACAAAAAATTTCGTCATCTGAAAACAGCAAAATTGTTGTCATGCCTGGCGACTTGGTAGGTGCTGTTAAAAGCTTGGTAGGTGGCAAGTAAATAGCTTTTAATCAACAGATCTTCCGTTTCCTTCCCTCTACAAAAGGAAGGAACATTAAACACTACATACAGTACAAGCTGGGTCTTTACTTAGCTTGATTGTCCGCCACTCCATAGCGAGCGCATCCAGTAGCAACAGCCTGCCCTGCAGGCTATCCCCAATACCCATAAGGATTTTCAGCGCCTCGGCCGCTTGGCAAGTGCCGATCATGCCCACTAGTGGTGCAAACACGCCATTCGTTGCACAACGCAAATCACTGTCTTCACCATTGTCTGGAAACAGGCAGTGATAGCATGGGCTGGCATCCGAGCGCATGTCATATACCGTGACCTGCCCCTCAAAACCAATGGCAGCACCAGACACCAACGGTTTTTTCAGCTGCACACAAAGGCGGTTCAACAGATAGCGCGTCGCAAAATTATCACTACAATCAATGACGACATCCGCCTGTGCAATCAGCTTCTCAAAATCAGCCTCAGATGACCTTTCACAAACTGTATTCACCGTGACTTCTGGATTAATGGCTAACAGTGTTCTTTGTGCTGACACCGCTTTATTCACACCCACAGCGCTTGTGGTGTGTACAATTTGACGCTGTAAATTAGTTAAATCCACCACATCGAAATCACAGATGGTGAGTGTGCCCACACCCGCTGCCGCCAAATATAAGGCCACTGGTGAGCCTAAGCCACCTGCACCCACGATTAATGCGTGGCTATGTACTAGTTTATCTTGCCCTTCATATTCAATCTGCGGTAATAAAATATGGCGGCTATAACGGAGAAGTTGGTGGTCATTCATAAATTAATGCAATTGTCCTGCTTCGATCATGGCATTATAGAGAACATAAGGAGAAATCCAAGTGACGATATGGTCAAATTCGCCGTTAGGGTCATCCGCACTTCTAGGTTCGTGGCTTACGAATACTTTTTTAAGTGTTGTAGGCAAAATTGGATTTGCACTTTCATCAGCGCCTCCTGCCACCTCAGATCCTGTGGACCCTATAGAGTAAATAACTGCCACTGCATTATTAATCAAATAATTTGTCTCTGGAGAGGCTCCTGAACAAGCCAATGTGGTAATCCCCGTTGAACTACTACAAATCCTAAGTTCTGGGATTAAATTTCCCATACCTACAATAGCAAGGCCATCCGTCGCATTATTCGTTGTAAAGTCTGGTGTTGCTGTATTTGTTGGTGTACTTGTTGTACTACTTTGCGCAACCGCATACATAATACGATTACCCCATGCATCAACAAGATAACCCTCTAGATCCGTTGGTTCTAAACCTAACGTTGCTGCAGGCAAGAATCCTAATTGCTTATCACACTGCCCGCCTGCTAATGGATTTGCATTTGAGCTGTCGTCAGGAAATATACTTGTCCCATTATTTGTTGCAGGACAAGGTAACCTACCATTTGCCTGCGCATAACCGAGCAATGCTCTGTTAGCTAATTCAAGTGTGTTTTCAGTTTGTGATTGCGCAAGCTGATTGCGTTGTACTTGCAACGGAAGCAAGAGTGCGCCAATAACAAAACCTAAAATGACAATGACTATCGCCATTTCAACCAAGCTGAAACCTTGCTGCCTAGTATCAACTTCTAATTGCATATTAAAATTACTCATGGAGATACCACCACAACTTGATCCGTGTTTGTAGATGTTTTTAGCTGAGTGTGACTGTAGACATAATCTTGCCAACCATTACTCACAATAACATTTGTATTTTCTGCCGCACTTAAGTAGCTTGAAATATCACAAAAACCATTAGGGTTTGCAAGCGAAGTTGCAACCAAAGCACCAACCTTATTATTAACTCCAACTGTAATCTTAGGGGGTGAAGTCGAGCTCGAACAAGTGGACCCACTAACGCAATTGCTAGAAACCGCGTAAGTAATATATTTTTGCCACTCGTTTTGTAAGTACCAAGCAGGGAGCTGCCCACCCGCTGCGGGTAAAGATGTGATTACTTGACTTGCATCACAGGCAGCCAATGTAAACGTACCACTTGTATTATTCGAACAAGTTGCTTGGTTAGTGGTATTTGAACACCCGCCTGTTGAAACTGAAAATGAGCCTGTTGTGCTAAATCTGTTAATACCAGCCACTGTAGCAGAACAACTACCACATGCATTACAGCTAAACTGCACAGCCCCGCTCGCTCGTTTACAACTCCCTTCACCAGTGCAGGTGCAAGTTTTTCGGTCGCTTGCGGCAACTAAGCATGCCCCAGTTGGTGCATTGGCGGCAGATCCTGTGGCTACAAAGTTTCCATTTGTACGAGTAAATGCAATATTACTCACCACACTAAAATTACAATTACAAGCTCTAGTAGATGTGCAGCTACAAACATGTTCTGAAGATGCTACTACAGGTAACAAACCTCTAAGGTTTCCTTTTGTACACTGGTTCGGATTTGCAACGGAACCAAACCCAGCAGCAAAAGGATAATATCCTTTTGTTTGGTAGTAATCGTTTAGTGTGCTTTTAGCTTCTTGCAGCGCTCGCTTTTCGACACCATACATAAGCTCATCAATAGTGATGTAAACCAATTTATCATTAAAATAATATGGCTTTTGAAAGGTATTATCACTGTCACTAACGTTACGTTCATCCTCGCCCATAATGAATTGATTGTCATCAAACACGTTAGATGGATATCCATAGTTTTTAAATGGCTGAGAGTCAGAAGCTCTTACGATTCGGTCTAAATACTGTTCGGGTGTTGGGGGTGGCAGAACACTAGATCTATCTTGGTTACCCAAAGGTGCGCCTGGTGCAATAATTACGGCAGCTACCCGATCTGAAATCAGATTTCCATTACGGTCTAAAACCGTTATCCAGTCAGTTGTTTTAGTCAGTAATGCAGGGCTGATAATCGGGTTAAATGAAGGCGCTTGATATTCACGCACCAGATTACGCGAAACAGCATACCAAAGCCTATTGCCTTGTGCATCACGCCAATCTCCACCCAACCCTACCTGAGGATCAACACAGGGGTTTGTTTGTCCCAATATGGGGAGTTGCCCAATAAGAAACTTATAATCAAAAGTACCTGTATAACAGTCACTTTTACCATCATAGCCCCCACCTCCAGCCCTATCAGGAAAAGGCATCATTCCTGGCACCTGGGGATGACTCACAGCCCAAGCCATTAACGCTGTTTTAGCTTCATTCAACGCAAGATTAGTCTTCACAACTTGCTTAGCCTGCAAATTAGCCGCATCAAATGCTTTGAACATATAGGCAACTGCACCTAAACCTAATATAAAAGCCATTAAAAGTAGTGCTGCACCCCGTTGAAAAGAACTAGGTGCTTTTATATTAAATGAGTGTGTGGTTTTACAATTCATTGCTTATTATATTCAGTGCTATTATTAGGATTTCCTATAGATAGCTGATTATGCTCAGCGACTCCAACCTCTTGCAAACTAAGTCTTTTTGCCTTTTCCACCACTTGTAGCTCTTTGATTTGGCTAGTTTCAGGCTCATACATCTGCCCCGCTTTTAGCCGTATCTTTTTACCGCTGGCCTGTACATCAACACCCTCTGTACTTGCGGCTTTGCTTGAAAAGCCTCGGCGGTTAATTCGCCCAATTTGCACATTATCGACAGCACCATCTTCTTGCACGGCTTGGTTATTAATCCAAAGCGTACCTTTAACCCCATCGCTGCGCTTCACGTAACCTTGCATGGTAATTGGGCCAGTAATTTCGACAGAGGCATTATCAGCATCGCTTTCAGATGGCTCATTTTCTTGAGTAGTCACTACTTTTAACTGCTGACTTTGTCTAAGCTTATCAAGCCGCTCACGGTCAGCAGGCCTACTAAATAACCGCCCAAAATCATCATTTGGTGCGGCTTGTATTGCATTGAATCCAACACTTAATAGACTAAAGATAATCACTTTAATAAGTAAGTTCATCATGACGATGGCCCCACTACCGCTTGAATTGGCGCAGGCTCGCGCAAGGTAAGCCAATCTAGCTCACATTGTGCGTGTAGGTTTGCTATTAACTGCGCACTTAAAGCACCACCTTCACTCAACCTGGTAATTTCGCAGTCTCTCAATATCAGGGCTGCGGCATTAGCCCCACTTAAAGATTCCGTCAGTTGCAACAAATCGCCCTCATGTAACATATCCAGCTCAAACTGCATGATGGATCGATTTAATGCAAACCCACCTAGGTTTGTTGCAAAGGCAGGGGTATATTTTTCCTGTTGTTTAATACTGTATTTGATGCCAAATAATTTATGGCTTTTGTGCTGCGCTCTTAAACTTTCCACCCATTCGATACGGCGCTCTTCACCCACAAAGCCTTTGTTAATCAGCGCTTGGTATTGCGGCAAATACTCGGTGATGATCTCTTTTTCTAACCCAGATGACTGATAACGCTGACGAGCTGCATTTAATTGATTTTGCTGTGTGAGTAGGGCTTGCTCCTGTTCGGTACCATATTGTTGTGCAAACACAATACACGCCACCACAACGACAATAACCGCACCTAATACAGCTAGCGGTATTTGAAGTTTTTTCCAGTCTTTCTGCTCTAGCTTCATGATGGTTGCGCCTCAGCCGCACTGACTATCTCATCTTGAGCAGGTTTAAGTACTATTTTTAATTTAAAAAATGCAGGTTGCTTTTGTGCGGACTGTTCGTCTGTGGTACTTCCCTGCAAGCTAACAAATGAGCTCACGTTCACAGGCTCTTGTAACACAACCACTTCTGCCACCCTAGCATCTGCCTTAATGTTAGCAACAAACTGATTAAGGCTGTTTAGTGCACGGCGATAATCTCCCGTGAACCCTGATATCTGTGCCGTCAAAAAAGCTACTTCCATTAGTTTAGTAGGGTCTGCCGGCGGGGCCATATTGGTAATCGCTTGCTCTCCGCTAGCTGCGCTAGGCAATTGCGTAAACTTATCCAGATCATTGACATTTGTGTCATTGGTAAGCACCCAGTGCAACCTATCCACCTGCACCTCATCTAGTGAGCCCTTGGCAGTCGGGTCTAGCGCCGCGCTGATGACCTGCATCATGCGCCTTGGCGACTTTGGAAAGCTGGCGATGCTTTTATCTAGCTCCACCGCCACTTTTAAATCGTTCGCACTAATCTGAGTAACCGGGAAATCTTTTGCTGCTTCGTCATATCGGTGCTGCTGAATCAAAGTGTCTTGCTGCGCTTGCTCAAAGGCTGTTTTCTGATCCAGCCCCTCCTTGAACATCCACCCAGCAGCGACTAACCCAAAAAACCCAATCAAGGCAGTGCCAATGGCTAACCCCTGTTTTAATTTATTAAACTGAAAAGACTTGGTGAGCCAGTCTGGCGCTAGGTTATCAACAAAGTGTCCATTTGCCAGTAATTGCATATGCATTAACTCTGGTTTTTCTTGAAGCAACTTAGCTGGCAAGCCCAATGTTTTTGCTAGATTGCTGAGATTCACATCTACACAGTTCAAGCCTTGTTCTTGGCTGATGCCTTGGCTAATTTGCTGCGTCGTCCCATTAGCACTAACTAACGCTAGATTGAGGGGCGTGTCGCGCGAAATATAACGCTGACTCATTAAGTAAAGACGCGTTTTTTCAATTTCAACCAGATAGAAATAGCCGATTTGCCCAGAGGCTTCTGGCACATTAGGCACTAGCCGGCTCATGCGCAAACACCCATGATGAAAATAAGTCTGCCGGAGCCCTGAAGAAAGTTTTTCGCAGAACAAAAGATGAGGTGCCGTTAGCTTCAACTGCTTCATCAATACCAGGCTTAGCATTGGAAGTAAGTAAACGCCCACCAACTGCGATTCCTGTGCCTTGATGATGGCAACCCAAGCCTGCAAAAAGTCATCTTTACTGATAGCCACAAACAAAAAGTTATCGTCTTTGCGTTTGTCTTTGTCTCGATCAACAAAGTGTGCAGTTCGGTAATCCAACCCGCGATAATGTTGATTTAACTTGCGAGTCACCAGCTCATGTTTTGTGCTGCCTGAGGTGTGCGGCAAACTCTCTAGCCTAAAGTCTTCTTCTACTGCATCTGCAATTAAATACACTGGACTTGATGAATATTGCTGCAAAAATGCTGCAAATGCCTGATGCCCCGCTTCGTCGTTCTCAAAAGTTTGGCTACCGTGCAGCTTGCCCGCATGCCAAACACCAACCAACAGCTGGTTGGCCGTCGCACATAACACTAGTTTTTTGGGGTTGGCGAATATCATGCTTTTATATCAAATCACTTAAATTTTAAGCTTACTAAATGAGTCATACACAGGGCCCAATACTGAGAACATAATGAATGCAAGAATGCCACCTAACAACACAGTAAGTGCAGGCTCTATCATTTTCAACATTTTTTGCATGGCATCGTTCACATCACGGTCATAAAAATAGCTAATGTTAAGTAGCGATTTATCCAAGGCGCCGGTGCTCTCTCCCACTTTAATCATCCGGACTACAAGCTGTGGAAACAAGCCGGCATTGCGAAAACTCTCACTCATCGCATCCCCAGCATTAATCTGGGTATGCACCCGCGTAAGTGCGTCTGCCACGACTCGATTGCCCACGATGTTTTCACATATTTTAATCGCATCTAAAATAGGAATACCCGTTTGATACATCAAAGCAAAGTAACGGGCAAAACGTGCCATGATGATTTTATGTAAAATTGGCCCGGTAACAGGGATATTTAATTTAAACAAATCAAAGCGATAACGTGCTGCTGGGTTTGAACGAATAGCGGCTGCCATCATGACAACTGCAGCCACGGGCAAGCCTAGGATCAACCACCAATAGTTAACAAACGCGTTAGACATAGCGATCAGGATCTGCGTATTAAGCGGCAGTTCTTGCCCCATATTGCGCAAAAAAGACACCATTTGTGGCACAACATAAATCATTAAAAACACGACCGCTAACGACACAACCACCGCAACAAAGGCTGGGTAAGCTAATAGCTTTTTAGTCTGTGACATTAGCTCATCTTGCCAGCGTATCGTATTAAACAGGTTATTCAATACCACTGGTAACTGCCCTGTACGCTCACCCGCATCAATCAAGCTCACAAACACATCACTAAACACGGCGGGATGCTCGGCAAGCGCTTGAGATAGCATCTTACCGCCCTCTACCTCGGCACTTATGGCTCCTAATACTTTTTGGAAATAAGGATTATTGCTACTCTCACTCAAGTCGTTCAAACACTCCAGCAGGGGCACACCTGCGCTGGAAAGCTGCTCTAGCTGAAAGCAAAACATTACCAAGTCCTGATTGCTGACTTTATTACGGTTAAATAAACTAGTCGACCTTGCAGCTAATCGAAACGTAATTAAATCCAGCCCCATACGCTCAAGGCGAATTTCAAGATCCACCTCATTTAGCGCATCCACTTGCCCCATGGCGATGCGGCCCAATTTATCAACGGCTTTATAGCTAAATGATGGCATAAATTATGTACTAATCCTGCTAGTTAAGTCGATCACCCGCATCACCTCAGTCACACTGGTATACCCTTCTAGAATCCGTCGCACGCCATCTTCCGCCAAGGTCACAAACCCTTTATCTAGCGCAACTTTTTTCAGTTCATCTAAGTGAGCGCGACGAGAAATCAGCGCATCCAAATCACTATCGATGCGTAGCAACTCGATAATGGCCATTCGCCCTCTATACCCAGTTTGGTTGCAATGTTTACAACCTTTTGGTTTGTAAATTTGCGTTTTATCATTAGGCTTAAGCTGCAAAATCTTCTGCTCAAGATCATCTGGCTTATACTTTTCTTTACAATGCGGACACAACACCCGCACCAAGCGCTGCGCCACAACACCAATAATGTTACCTGCCATAATGTCAGGCAAGATGCCAATATCGGTTAAGCGTGGAAAAGCCCCTAATGCAGAGTTGGTATGTAACGTACTGAATACTTGGTGCCCAGTCATCGCCGCGCGAAACGCCATCATGGCGGTATCAGCATCACGAATTTCACCCACTAAAATAATATCGGGGTCTTGCCGCATAATAGATCGAATACCATTCGCAAAATCTACCTTATTCACCTCGGCTACAGAGGTCTGGCGCATCATGGTGACTGGATACTCCACAGGGTCTTCCAGCGTCATGATATTAACCGACTCAGTATTCTGATGCGTGAGCAATGAATACAACGTGGTTGTCTTACCACTACCTGTTGGACCAGTTACAATCAAAATGCCCTCAGGGCGAGTCATCATCAACTGCAACTCATCTAAGGTCTCTGGACGCAGCCCCATACGTTCCATCGGGATAATCGACTTTTCACGATCTAACACACGCAAGACAATATTTTCGCCATGGATGGTTGGATGCGTCGACACCCGAAAATCGATAGGGCGTCCACATAAGTTCATGTTCAGGCGGCCATCTTGTGGCGCCCTTGTTTCGGCAATATCAAGCCCACTCACTACCTTTAGTCGAACAGCTAAACCACCCCAGTAGCTTTTATGCAAACTTCTAATTTGCTGTAATACGCCATCGATTCTATAACGTATACGTAAAAATGCCTGTTCTGGCTCAAAGTGGATATCTGACGCACCACGCTTCACAGCGTCCATCAACAATGCGCCCACTAATCGCACCACAGGTTGCGTATATTCATTATCGTCAACACTTAAACTCTGATAATCAATTTCACCTGTTTCAATTTCCCGCAAAATGCCATCTACAGATAACTCATACCCATAAAACTGATCGATGACTTCTTCAAGCTGCGCTTCTGCTGCCAACACGGGTTTTAATTGAATCTGCCCACCCAACATGGCTCGCAACTGATCTAGCGCAACCACATTGAACATATCAGCCATGGCGACCACCATGGTTCTGGCTATCGCATCATAAGCTACGGGCAACAAATGATATCGACGCGAAAAGTCTTGCGGCACCATTTGCAGTGCCTCAAGATCAGCCACCACCGTAGACAAATCAATACTATCCGTCCCAATGGTATGCGCAACCGTATCACGCACCATCGCCTCAGTCACAAACCCTAGACGAACGAGCTGACGCCCTAATGGCAAGTCGTTATGCTCTTGCTCTATCAGCGCAATGCGTAGCTGGTCTTGGCTGATTAAGCCCTGTTGCACCATCAGCTCGCCTAAACGAATTTTACGCCGCTGTTCAGCCATTAAATTTAGCCTGTTTATTGATGTTCATTATTATTTTTTCATTTATCTGGTCGGCACTACATTTATCTTAAATAACTCACTTGTGCTGCAATACACCAAACAACACACCGCTGTAGAAAAGATAATCACTGCAATGCACGAATCCTTGCCACTAACTGGGCTCGGTCCGGACTTGTTGCGCCCGTTATATTCAGCAATTCAAGTGCTCGCTGATATTGCACTAACGCCAACTTTGGCTTACCTAAATGCTCTAAGCTAATCGCCAAGTTAAATGCATAGTCTGCACTAATCGGTGCATACTGACTTGCATTGAAATAGGCAGATTGTGCAGAGGCCCATTGGTTCTGTGCGGCATATAAGTTACCTAAAGCTGCATGTAAATTAGCTGCCTCAGGCTGGCGTGCCAACATACTTTTAATTTTACTCTCCGCCCCTACACCATCAGCATTCACTTCCAAATCCGCCATCGCAGATTGCGCGATAGTATTTCTAGGTTCGATTTCTGTGACCTTGCGATACCAACCAATCGCATCCATATTTCTATCTTGGCGCTGCGCGATTGCTGCCATCCCCAGCAGAGCATCAACATTTCTTACATCTTTTTGTAGCACTTGACGATACTTTTGCTGCGCCGTGCTGTCATCTCCGCGGTTAAATGCCTCATAAGCCGCTAGTAAGGTTGGGTCTACCCCTGCAACAGGTGTTTTGCTCACAAGCTTGATGGACTCTTTCTGCTCAGACGCTTGATTATCGCGCTGATTACCTTCATCGGCTTTCACCTGCTTACGCGCACTAACAGCAGCGGTCTTCTGAGGTGGCACACGCAACTCATCAGTTGCCAACTCACCACCAAATACCTGGGAGTTTACTTTTGCACCTGACGTAGGTTTATCTAACTCAGGCTTTACCGCTTCATTATTAGCTTGATGCTGTCTGCCAGCTTCACTCGCATTCACGTCAATCTCATGAATAGCCTGCTCAGTCATGCTGGCTTCTTCACCTAACTCGCTTGGCAATACTGAATCTGGTGCTACACTAGCTTCTATCGTTTCAACATGAACGACTGGGGTGACCGGTGCGACTGGCTTTACCACCACCACTTCATCAGCAAATAGTGGTTGTAAATACTGATAGCCTTGTAATCCCAACAAAATCATTAAAGCACCAGCGACACCTATTAATATAAGTGCAGAGCGTGAACTGGAAGCTTTTACTGCCTGATTAGCAACAAACACACTAGCCGCGGCTTGTTGACGCCCTTCTTTTGTAGCACTACCCTGTGCTTTTAAACTAGCAACGCTTGCCATCGCCGCCTCATTAAAAGCATCTGCTTTGCTTTTTTGCTTAGTTACGCTGTTGGTTGGCGGAACATTAGGCTTAGTAGTGACATCCTCTTTTAATTTAACATCAGGACTAATCAAGCCAGCCTCTTCAGCGAGAGATAAGCCTGTGTCATTAAAAGCGCCATCATCTGCACTTGACGCAAACGACACCGTACTATCGGTCGATAGAGCCTCATTCATACCCACCGGTGATGGAGAGTCAAATGGCGCTAAAGTCAATGCATCCGACGTCAAAGACTGCGTCTGCTCAGCGCCTTTAGCTTTCTGCTTATCTTTCTCGGCGGTAGCCAGTGCTTTAATTAGCAAACTCATTTGCTAATTACCTTTCACTCTCGGCGTCTAATGTATTTCCCAGTTGCTGCGAAGGCAGATACTGTTTATAAGAGGCCAACTCATCACTTTCTAGGCTGGCGTTAACAATCACTGTCGGCCGTAGGAAAATAACCAACTCGGTTTTGCGGTTTGCATCATTCTGCCCAGTAAATACTTTCCCGACACCAGGCACCTTTGATAGGCCCGGCACTTTATCAGTATTCGTCAGCACATCATCTTGCATTAAACCACCAAGCACGGCTGTGTTACCGCTCAGAATCTGCAACATCGACTCCATTTCGCGCACTTGTATTTCAGGCACCAAACTTTCAATCGTTAAATTAGGATTTGGGTCTTTTTTGAACCCCAACACCCTTGAAACAGTTGGTCTGATATTAATATTCACATTACTCAAATCATTAATTTGAGGGGTAACACTCATCACGACACCAACAGGCACAGTATTAGGCGTGGTTGTCACAGTCGACAATATGCCCCCCCCCTACAGAACCCTGTGACTGCTGCGACTGCACCGTAAAGTAAACCAAATTATCAACCACTTTTAATACTGCCGTTTGATTATTAAGCACCATCAATTTAGGGCTAGACAACACTTTAGTTGATCCAAACTGCTCAAGTAAGTTAATAGATGCTGCAATATTACCTATTTTGCTGATTGGATTGAGATATCCAGCAACAAATCCCCCATTAGTAGCCACCCCAAATGCATTCGCCGTCGTAGTGAAGGTATTCCCTGTAGCGCTAATGCTGTTAGTTTGTGCACCCAATTGCTGCCTAAACTGAAAACCACTATTAGTCGCACTGTTATTTAGCCTGCTCCAATCAATACCAGCCTGAAAGCTATCACTAAGCCTCACTTCAACAATGGTAGCTTCAATCAACACCTGGCGCTTAGCACTAACAAGCACCTTATCCAGAAACTCCTGGACTCGCTCATGTTGCTTGTTGGTGCCACGCACACTGATAACACCAGCTTCACGGTTAGAAATGACATTGGCAGCAAACAAGGTTTTGTACTCAGTAAAAGCCTGTTGTGCATCCGTTTTTACATTAGCCTCAGTTTTTTGCGCACTCACTCCAGCGGCACCCACCGCCCCCTCTTTACCGCCTTGATTATCAAGGCGTGCCGATTGCTTATCTGCCTCTAATCTACCAATAATGATTTCTTTATCACTCTCTGCCAACAATGCGGTGATATTTTTTTCCAAGGTTTCCCAAAAGTGATTATTGGATTCACTTTTAACCGTAGTACGAGAACTATTATTCGCGCCCGTGCCTGACGTATTACTTGTTGTACCGCCGCCCGCATTAGAGCTCTGACCAGTACTGGAAATTTGACCATCCACCCCGATAAAACCAGCAGCATCACGCGACATATTCACATAATCCACTTTATAAGTTCTTAATACTGGTTGATCTGGCGTAATCGTCAGCACATTACCCTTAACGTTATAAGTCAAATCAACCTGTTTAGATAAGCGCTCTAGAATTGCCGGCAAGGTTTGGTCTACGGCATTTAAAGTCACACGCCCTTGAATGGCAGGGTGAATATCAACATTAAGCTTGCTGTCTCTTGCTATCGCAAACAACACCTCTTTCACTGGTGTGTCGTACACAACAATGCTGTAAACAGGCTCTTTAGCTTTAGGAGTAGGTGGCGGCAGATAAGGACTGTTAGTGACCGGCTTAGGAATAGCCGATGAAGATGTAGCTGGTTTTGTTATTACAGAAGGTGTTGAAGTATTTTGTCCATCAATATGCCCCTTTGATGGCTGAACTTTAGATTGATGCGAGCACGCTGTCATACACAAAACCAAGATCATACTCAGCATTGCTAATACTGTTTTATTATTCATCACGGCTTGGTTACCCCTAATTCTGCAACTTTATCTATTCGCTATGCATCTAGTTGCATGATACCGCAAAAATACAAATAGCAACAATTAGTTACAACGATAAATCAAGGTTATTGATTAGGTAACATACAAAAGTCCATTTTAAACACAGCTTGTATTAAATTCCACATGCTCAGACTGCTATCAACCTTAGTAAACGCCATTAAATTAAGCCATCACTAGCTAATATAGAAATTATGGCACTATCACTTCAGGAGCTAGCGCCATATCTTTACTAATACCAGCCAACGTCCTCAAATATGGCCGACTATTTTTAACATACGGCGGCAAGCTTTTTAAGGCGGCTAGTGCGTCCACCCTCTGCTCATACACACCATACAAGACCACTGTATACAAACCATCTTTTTGGTGCATACGATATAGGTAGATATTGTCTACCTCCACTTGCTGACTTAAACGCTCAAGCTCCATTGTTAACTGATGCTCTTCGCCCTCTGCACCCATCGGTAACGCGTTAGGTACCGATTTAATTTGTAGCAACACCGCACCGGGCTTTGCACTCTGCAATAACTTACTCATCGCATCCAAACGCTGATTCACCAAGCCTGCGCTGCTTTTGCTTTCTGTAGCATCAGATTTATCGCTAGCAATTACCGTCTCCTTCAAAACCGCTGGCGTACTAGCATTAGCCAACGCGGACAAATCATTGACACCCATTTGCGTGTTGGTAACAGCAACTGCGGATTGCTTTACCACCTGAGGCATGCTGGGCTTAGTTGCGGATAACTTAGCTATAGCAGGCTGAGTTTGCTGTACCGTCACATTAACACTTGCTTTCTGAGCAGTCGATTGCTGCCATAACATCACTGCGATTGATATAGCACTTAAAATAACAAGCAAGCCTATAAACCAAGTTACAAATTGCTTATATCGGCCAAACCGCTGTCCATAAGCACTTTCTGCAAACTCACTGTCTTGGATAGCGGCCTTAATGTGCTTAGGAGTTACCTGATAGACATTATCAGCAAACGCTGCCAGCAACGCCTTATCCGCTAAGATATTAACGCGTCTCACGAGGCCCTGTGCGGCATGTGATAGCTTTTTAATTGATGCATCCGTAAACAAATGTGGACCATGATAACCTGCTGCACGGAGTCTAAAAATTAAATACTCACCCACATCTTTGGTTTGTAATGGCCCCAAATTAAAGCGATGCGTAATGCGCTCGCGTAGCTGGCGAATTTGATCCTGATTTAAATTTTCATCCAGCTCTGGCTGACCAAATAACACAATCTGTAGCAGCTTATCTTGCTTAGTTTCCAAGTTGGACAACAAGCGAATCTCTTCCAGCGTTGCCAACGGCATGCCTTGTGCTTCTTCAACAAAGATCACCACTTGGCGACCTTCTGCATGGCGACTCAACAGATGGTCTTGCAATGCTTGCATCACCTTTAATCTATCGGCATCTTTAGGTAATTGCAGTTGTAGCTCAAAAGCAATCGCATGCAACACATCTTCAGGCGCTACACTTGGGTTCGCAAGATAGATGCTCTCAATTCTTTCAGGAAGTATCGTTTGCAACATCCGGCACAACATTGTTTTGCCGCTACCTACCTCACCAACCACTTTGATAATGCCTTCACCATTAGCAATGGCATACACTAAAGCATCAAGTATTGCCCCTCGATTACCACCAGAAAAGAAAAAATCTGTGTTTGGTGTAATCTTAAACGGGGGCTGCTGCAAACCAAAGTGTGGATAATACAAGTAATTTCCTAGAGAGGATCAGTAGTAACGATTATTCATCTTGCGTATTCATACGACTATACAGCGTTGTACGATTCACACTTAGCAATTTAGCAGCCTGACTCAAGTTGCCATGCGTCATCTTCATTGCTGCATCAATATAAGCACGCTCCCAAGACTTAAGCACCGCATCCAAACTGACATTCACTTGGCGCTGCAGGTGTTTTTGCGCTTGCGCCGTCATGCTCGCGTCATCGTTAAAATTAAACGTATCAGTGGTTGATGCTTGCTCACTTAAATCAAACTCGGCAATCAACTCACTTTCTTTAACGGTCTTACCAGAGTATTTGGCAATTAACCGTATCACAATATTTCTCAACTCACGCACATTGCCCGGAAAATCATAATCAAGCCACCGCACCTCGGCTTTAGTCTCAAGCTTAAATGGTGTCTTGTCGATTTGCTTGGTATAAAACTCAATAAAATGTTCACGCAACAAATGCTTATCATCCGTCAACTCACGTAGCGGCGGCACATGCACCGTAAACACACTCAAACGGTGATATAAGTCCGACCTAAACTTACCGGCACGCACTTCTGCTCTTAAATCCCGGTTAGTGGCAGCCACGATGCGCGCGCGACTTTTACGCGTTTGCGTTTCACCAATACGCTGATACTCACCATTTTCCAGCACGCGCAAAAGCTTAGCCTGCAGCTCTAAGGGCAATTCACCAATTTCATCTAAAAATAAAGTCCCTTCACCCGCATCCTCAAAATAGCCAGCATGTGCGGCCACTGCGCCAGTAAACGCGCCTTTTGCGTGCCCAAACAAGATAGATTCTGCCAACAATGGCGAAACCGCAGCACAATTAACAGATAAATAAGGATATAACAAACGCTGACTTGCAAAATGAAAGCTGCTCGCCACCAACTCTTTACCGCTACCAGACTCTCCTTCAATCAGCACAGGAAATGGAGAGTCTGCGAACTGCCTAATCTGCATACGTAGCGCCTGAATGGGTAGGCTATTGCCAAGCAAGCCACCATGCTCTTGCTCCACCCGCATTTCATTCAACTCAACGTCTTGAACCTTGAGCGCATTCAACAACATGTCTTTAAGCTTTTCTACATCACAAGGCTTCGCAATAAAGTCTACTGCCCCTAATGTCAGCGCATGCTTCACATTGACGTCATCACTTTGGCCCGAAAGTACATGAATTTTAATAGTAGGTGAATGTGTTAGCAGTGCGCTAATCACTTTAAAGCCTTCTTCTGGTGTATGTGGAGTAGGCGGCAACCCTAAGTCAACCAAAGCCAAAGCGGGAGGGGCATCTAACTGCTGAAGCAAACTCTTCAATTGCGTGTACGACTCAGCCACGCATACTTCAAAATATTTACTCAACACAAAATGTAAGGTATCAGTGATTAGCGGGTCATCATCAATAATCATCAATACAGGACGTAGTGCTGCCATTAACAAACCCTTTTTTTAAATTAGATAACAACTGTAACCAACGCCACTATAGCCTGAATAGTTTGATGTATCAATACTTTCACCAGCGTGTAACATGGGGCGAAATCCATGGGTCAAAATCGAAGTGAAACCCATCAAACAAATACACTCGTCATTTAAAACAATCATCGAACTGTTTTAACCAACTGTTCGCAACGAACAATTATTGATGATCATAAAAAAACATGAACACAAACATTCAACAACAGTTAGCCCGGCTAAATCAACAACTCAGCTTTCTGACTTTAATCTAATGCCAGCATTTGACTAGATAAGGTATCCCGGTGTTTTTTCAGATGGGCCAAGAACTCGGTGCCACTTAACTCTCTAAGCTTCTGATTTAATTCTTTATCATCACTTGGGAAACTAAAAATCGACGCATTTTGTACAACCGCTTTCAAACCACCATGCTCAGAGTCCTGAATGATGTTTCTTACCTTATCCTGAACTTTCTCGGTGGCTGGCGTATACGGCACAATAATCCAAAAGTCACTGCCTATCCTAGCAACCAGATCCGTATTCCTAAAGGTTTTTTTAAGATGGCTTGTCATTGTGACAAGCTGCTCAGCGGCCTCTTTTGCACCATAAGCATTACCAAGCTCATTTTTATCGCCGTGATCAATATGAACCAAACCGAACGGCATCGGGCACAGATATCTCGACATGATGGCCATCAGCCATTCAAATATAAAAAGAAAACGATCTTTATTCTCAATGTCTTCAATTAGCATGATCTTCTGAACCCCACATTAAATTTAATGATTGGTTGCGATAACTGCCAGTACAAATTCACTTAGATGCCGAGCAATACTTTAGTATGCACTTGATACTATCTTAATAGAATTAAGTTAATCAAGAGTAATTTTACTTAGCGGAAAGGTAAAGCAGAAAGAAATAAGCCTCACATCGCTGTGAGGCTTATTAAATATGGGGTGGCTGATGGGGCTCGAACCCACGACAACAGGAATCACAATCCTGGACTCTACCAACTGAGCTACAGCCACCATAGAGACTTTAAATTTTTATGGCCTGCCCGACAGGAATCGAACCTGTAACCCCCAGCTTAGAAGGCTGGTGCTCTATCCGGTTGAGCTACGGGCAGATTTTGGTTACAAGACTTTATGTCATCTACAACATAAAATACTATACTTTTCGGGCTGACTTTTAATTTGGGTGTTAAAAGAAAAACTTACTTTTAACACCCAAAAATTTTGGTCGGCGTGGAGAGATTCGAACTCCCGACATCCTGCTCCCAAAGCAGGCGCGCTACCAGGCTACGCTACACGCCGAAGAGGCAGTAATATAACCAAAACTAAGATTAAGGTCAATCGCTATATGCTAAAATGACGTTTTATTTTACAAATTAATTGAATTTTTAGATTCTGACACCCAATGACTGCTCAAATTATCAATGGCAAAGCGATTGCCGACAATTTATTAGACTCAATCAAAGAAAGAATCAACCAACGCCTGCTAGCCAACAAACGAGCCCCAGGGCTTGCGGTTATCTTACTAGGTGAAGACCCTGCCTCTGCTATCTATGTGCGCAACAAACGCCTAGCCTGTGAAAAGGTTGGCATTCGCTCCGTTGCCTATAACTTACCGACATCAACTACTGAGCAAGAGTTACTTGCTTTAATCGCGCAGCTCAACCAAGACAACACGATAGATGGCATTCTGGTGCAGTCACCACTGCCGCCGCAAATCAAAGAGGAACACGTCATTGAATGCATTAGCCCGAATAAAGACGTAGATGGATTCCATCCATACAACATCGGGCGCTTAGCTGTACGCCAGCCTACGTTACGCTCATGCACGCCATTTGGTGTAATCAAACTACTTGAGGCAACCAACATCAACCTCATGGGCTTAGATGCTGTTGTAGTTGGGGTGTCGAACCACGTGGGTCGACCAATGGGCTTAGAGCTACTGCTAGCAGGCTGCACCGTGACTAGCTGCCATCGCCACACCAAAGACCTAGGGAAAATTGTCGCAAATGCCGACTTAATCGTTGCCGCAGCCGGCAAAGCTGGCTTAATCAAAGGTGAGTGGATTAAGCCTGGCGCCATCGTGGTTGACATTGGCATCAACCGTTTAGAAGATGGTCGCATCTGTGGCGATGTTGATTTCAACATAGCAAAAGAGCGGGCAGGCTGGATTACCCCAGTACCTGGCGGCGTGGGTCCAATGACTGTTGCCACCCTAATGGAGAACACGCTACTTTCGCTAGAGCTTAGCGAACAAGACGCCATTATTTAATCGTATTAAATCAATTAGATAGAGGTATGTAAATTACGGTTTTGCATCAAACCGTTAATCAGTGTACACTCATGCGCTAATTTTAGAACTAGCAGTTTAGCTAGTGCAGTTTTCAATATTTTTAACTTTTTTGTATTTGGGTAATTATTATGGCAGATGTAATTAGTAAGCAGTTCACGCCTTATCAGCCGAAGCCTGATGAAGAATACATGAGCAAAACTCAGCTAGCGCATTTTCGTTCAATTTTAAATGACTGGAAATCTGAGCTAAGCCAAGAGCTTGATCGCACCGTACACACGATGCAAGATGAAGTGACGATGTTTGCTGACCCTAACGATAGAGCCAGCCAAGAGTCTGATATGACGCTTGAATTACGCAACCGCGACCGCGAGCGTAAACTCATCAAGAAAATTGACGAAACCTTACGCAACATCGAGCACGATGAGTACGGTTACTGCGAAGGTTGCGGTATTGAGATTGGCTTAAAACGCTTAGAAGCACGCCCTACCGCCACCCTATGTATCGATTGCAAAACTTTAGACGAGCTTAGAGAACGCCAAGTCGCTAAGTAAGCACTCAAACTTACCGTTTAACGCATTTAAGCTTTCTTATTCAATCAACTTAAATATGCTCTAAATCATTTGATAACAAAAAGCCCGCATAAGCGGGCTTTTTGTTATCTAGCAAGCGATGACGTTTTAATATTACTCGTCAGCTTCTGTTTCAGCTTTTGCTTCTGCAACTGGCGGATCAATCAAAGCTTTCATGCTTAGACGTACACGACCTTTTTCATCAGCCTCAACCACTTTCACCTTCACTACATCGCCTTCTTTCAAGAAGTCAGCAACTGCATTTACACGTTGATGTGCAATTTGTGAAATATGTAGCAAGCCATCTTTACCTGGAATCAAAGTAACGATTGCACCGAAATCAAGTAACTTGATCACAGTACCTTCATAGGTTTGACCCACTTCAACTTCAGCAGTGATTTCTGCGATACGGCGTTGCGCTTCAGCACCTTGCTCAGAGCTAGTGCATGCAATTTTCACAGTACCGTCATCTTCGATATCAATCGTTGTGCCAGTTTCTTCAGTTAAAGCACGAATCACCGCACCACCCTTACCGATCACATCACGGATTTTTTCAGGGTTGATTTTCATCGTGATAATGCGCGGTGCAAATTGTGACATTTCAGCACTAGCACCACTCACCGCTTGTTTCATAATACCCAAGATATGCGCACGGCCTTCTTTAGCCTGGGCTAAAGCCACTTGCATGATTTGTGCAGTGATACCTGTGATTTTGATGTCCATTTGCAAGGCAGTGATACCATCTTCTGTACCAGCTACTTTAAAGTCCATATCACCCAGGTGATCTTCATCACCCAAGATGTCAGTCAACACAGCAACACGGTTACCTTCTTTGATCAAGCCCATTGCAATACCTGCAACGTGATTTTTCATTGGTACGCCAGCATCCATCAATGCTAAACAGCCACCACATACAGAAGCCATTGAGCTTGAACCGTTAGATTCTGTAATCTCAGAAACCACACGCATCGTGTAATCAAAATCCTCTTTAGCTGGTAATGCAGCCACCAAAGCACGTTTAGCTAAACGGCCATGACCGATTTCACGACGTTTTGGTGTACCTACGCGACCAGTTTCACCAGTTGCGTATGGAGGCATGTTGTAATGCAGCATAAAGCGGTCATTGTATTCGCCTTGCAATGCATCAATGGTTTGCTCATCGCGGCCAGTACCTAATGTAGCCACTACTAACGCCTGTGTTTCACCACGTGTAAACAGTGCTGAACCATGTGTACGTGGCAACACGCCAGTACGGATACTGATAGGACGCACAGTACGTGTATCACGACCATCAATACGTGGCTCGCCATTTAGAATTTGGCTACGTACAGTTTTAGCTTCTAAATTAAAGATTTCGTTTTTAATTTTGTTAGCTTCAGAGGTTGAAGTTTCTTCAGTAATCAACTCACCTAATACACGGCTGGTGATTTCATCTAATTTAGCTGAGCGTGCGCCCTTCGCTTTAATTTGGAATGCAGCATTAATATCAGCAGCAGCTAAGCTAGCTACTTTTTCAATCAATGCAGTATCTGGCTCTGGAGCAACCCAGTCCCAAGCATCTTTACCAGCCTCAGCTGTTAATTCGCCAATCATTTTAATCACAGCTTGCATTTGCTCATGACCATAAACAACCGCGCCCAGCATCACTTCTTCTGAAAGCTCTTTAGCTTCAGACTCAACCATCATTACAGCAGTTTCAGTAGCAGCAACCACCAAATCAAGCTCGGTTTCTTCTAATTGCACTTTAGTCGGGTTCAATACGTATTCTTCATTGATATAACCAACACGTGCCGCACCTAGTGGACCGTAATATGGAATACCTGACAATGACATTGCTGCTGATGCACCGATAATTGCAGGAATATCTGCATCGATTTCTGGATCTGATGACAACACAGTTGCCACCACTTGCACTTCGTTATAAAACGCTTCTGGGAACAGCGGGCGTAATGGACGGTCGATCAAGCGGCTAGTCAGTGTTTCTTTTTCTGAAGGACGGCCTTCACGTTTGAAAAAACCACCTGGGATTTTACCCGCAGCATAGGTTTTTTCCATGTAATCTACAGTCAATGGAAAGAAGTCTTGACCTGCTTTAACTTCACGCTTGCTGGTAACTGCCACTAACACTACCGTATCACCGTAGCTCACCATCACTGCAGCATCTGCCTGACGTGAGATTTCACCAGTTTCAAGGGTTAGCGTGTGCGCGCCGTATTGAATACTTTTAGTAACTTTATTAAACATTTATTTTCCTTTTTCAACAGACTGTTATTCACTACCCAATAACAATCTAACAATAAAAAAAGCCGACGCATATTGATGCTATCGGCTTTTTACAGCAATTATATAAGTGAAGCCAAAAAGCTAAGCACTTTTATAACTGTTACTTACGCAGACCTAAACGTTGAATCAATGTTTGATAACGGCTAGAGTCTTTACGTTTTAGATAGTCTAACAGGCTACGACGTTGGCTAACCAAAGCTAACAAACCACGACGTGAGTGGTTATCTTTTTTGTTAGATTTGAAATGCTCTGTTAGGTATGTGATACGGCTAGTTAAAAGTGCAACTTGCACTTCTGGGCTTGCTGTATCATTTGGTGCGCGTTGATATTCTGCAACGATTTTCGCGGTGTCTTGTGCTGTAATTGCCATAACTTTTTCCTAATTTAGATGTTTTGCGTCAATACAAAAGTAGCCTAGAATCTGTTTTAGAAACCAACCCACTCATGCATTCATTTACATGAACCGTGCATTATAGTGACAACTTTACTGCTTAACAAGTTATTTTAGCAAATAGCCTTTAATTATTTACTTGCTGCATCAATCGCTTAGGTGCAATCTTTCCGTCACTTTGTTGCTCACCCAGGCCTAAAAACACACTCCGCTCATCATACAGGCGCAACAAGCCTGCTGGTATATTGCCACTCCGCCACACTGCCTGACCTTGCATTAAATAAAAAGCACTATCAGCATCGAGTATCACAGATGGCAAATAATCCACCGCTGTTTCAGGCGGCGCTAATTTAGCCAATCGCTCCTCACTACCCAGCGCTTCAAATGCCTCTAAAGTAATGGTTTCAGCAATCACATAATTCGCAGTGGCAGTTCTACGCAAACCAATTAGATGTGCGCCACAGCCCAAATGTGCGCCTATATCTTCGGCGAGGGTGCGAATATACGTGCCTTTAGTACAGGTTACTTCAATTTCAGCGACATCACCCGCAAAACTAAGCACTTTAATGGCATGGATAGTGACCGTACGCACCTTACGTTCAATTTCCACACCTTCACGCGCATATTCATACAGCGCTTTACCCTCGTGCTTTAAAGCTGAGTACATGGGTGGGATTTGATTGATAAGGCCAACAAACTTGCGGCAAGCTTCACTAAACTGATCGCGAGTGACATTGACAGGAAAGGTGTTGAGCACTGCGCCTTCAGCATCGCCAGTAGCCGTTGTAATGCCTAACTTCATGGTAGCGTGATAGGTTTTATCTGCATCGGTTAGATAATGAGCAAATTTAGTTGCCTCGCCAAAGCAGAGTGGCAATAAGCCTGTTGCCAATGGATCTAAAGTGCCAGTGTGGCCGGCTTTGGCCGCCTGTAGCAACCACTTAACTCTTTGCAGCGCTTGGTTAGAAGAAAAACCTAAGGGTTTATCTAATAACAGAATACCGTTAATATTTTTTTTGACTCTTTTGAATTGCAAAGGAAGGTAACTTCTGAGAATTAAGACTTATTTTTATCTGAAGCGATCGCCTCATCAATTAATTTAGACATCATCATGCCATTATCAATCGATGCATCGTAAACAAAATGCAATTGTGGCACTGTGCGTAATAGCATACGTTTTGCTAACTGCGTACGTAGAAAACCTGCTGACTTTTCAAGCCCTTGCTGCATGCTTTCACTCGCTTTGGCGGCGCTGTAAAAAATCTTAGCATGCGCCATATCGCCAGTGACTTCAACAGCAGTCACCGTGACCATGCCCACGCGCGGGTCTTTAATTTCGAACATTAACAAATCTGCGATTTCTCGTTGCATTTGCTCAGCCACACGGTGACTACGTGAAAAATCTTTTGCCATTCTAATCCTAAATAACGCTGAACTTACTCTCTTAAACCTTGGTCACTTAAATCTTGAGCCATCTAGATATTAGCTATCTAACCTCATCACCCATAGAGCCCACATCAACGCCAAAACTAAGCGTCAACATAGTTAAGCACAACCAGATACAACCTAAATATATGCAGATTGTGTAATCTTTACACTACAACAATCGCATGCCTACAACACATAAAGGTCATAGGCATTTACTGTTAACTATAAGGTACGCGCTACTTCTACCATTTCATACACTTCTAAGATATCACCAACCTCAATATCGTTGTAGCCTTTTAATGACAGACCGCATTCAAAGTTGTTTTTAACTTCTTTAACATCATCTTTAAAGCGTTTTAGTGAATCCAACTCACCAGTATGCACGATCACGTTATTACGCAAGATGCGTACTTTAGAGTTACGTTTAATCATACCGTCTTGTACATAGCAACCAGCAATCGCACCAATTTTAGAAATACGGAACACTTCACGTACTTCTACTGTACCAATCATGCTCTCTTTTTGCTCTGGTGCCAACATGCCGCCAAGCGCTGCTTTGATTTCGTCTACTGCTTCATAAATAATGTTGTAGTAACGTACATCCACACCTAAAGTATCAATCAATTTACGTGCGCCAGAGTCGGCACGCACACTGAAACCAATCAACACTGCTTTAGAAGCTGCTGCCAAGTTCACATCTGACTCGCTGATTGCACCAACACCGGTATGAATAATATTCACTTTCACTTCGCTGGTAGATAGTTTTTGCAAACTTGTCGCCAATGCTTCGTATGAACCCTGTACGTCCGACTTGATAATCAAACCAAGTGTTTGCACTTCGCCTGATTCCATTTGTTCGAACATGTTTTCCAGTTTTGCCGCTTGCTGTTTAGCAAGCTTCACATCGCGGTATTTACCTTGACGGAACAATGCAATTTCACGTGCTTTACGCTCGTCATTCAACACGATCACTTCTTCACCCGCGCTAGGCACATCAGACAAGCCTAGAATTTCCACTGGCATAGATGGGCCTGCCTCTTGAATATCTTTACCAGTTTCGTCCAACATCGCACGCACTTTACCAAACGTAGTGCCGGCTAAGATCATGTCGCCACGTTTCAACGTACCTGACTGCACTAGAATCGTTGCCACTGAACCGCGACCTTTATCTAGACGGCCTTCAATCACCAAACCTTTTGCTGGGGTATTTTTAGGCGCTTGTAACTCTAACACTTCAGCCTGCAACAGCACAGCTTCTAGCAAGTCATCAATACCTTGACCAGTTTTCGCTGAAACTGGACGGAACATGACGTCACCACCAAAGTCTTCTGGTACAACTTCTTGGCTCACCAACTCCATTTTTACGCGCTCAGGATCTGCATCTGGCTTATCAATTTTATTGATCGCAACAACAATCGGCACACCCGCTGCTTTAGCATGGTGAATCGCCTCAATCGTCTGCGGCATCACGCCATCATCTGCTGAAACAACCAGAATCACGATGTCGGTCGCTTTAGCACCACGCGCACGCATCGCAGTAAACGCTTCATGGCCTGGAGTATCTAAGAATGTCACCATTCCGCGCGGTGTTTCTACGTGGTAAGCGCCAATGTGCTGCGTAATACCACCAGCCTCACCCGTTGCCACACGGCTACGGCGGATGTAATCCAACAATGAAGTTTTACCGTGGTCTACGTGACCCATCACAGTAACAACAGGTGGACGTGTTTCCATGACAGCTTCAGCATGTTCAGCTTCTTCGATAAACGCATCAGGATCATTCGGTGCTGCAGCTTGGGCTTTATGACCCATTTCTTCCACAATAATAATCGCGGTTTCTTGGTCCAGCACTTGGTTGATGGTTACCATCATGCCCATGCCCATCAAAGTCTTAATCACTTCGCCTGACTTCACTGACATTTTGTGCGCCAAGTCAGCCACAGTAATCGTTTCCGGCACTAATACTTCATATACCAACGGCTCGGTTGGCGCTGTAAAGGCATGCTGCTGATCATCATCATGATGCTTATTGCCGCCCTTACCTTTAGGCGCACGCCAGCCAGCTTTACCACCTGCAACATCCCCACGTGTTTTTAATCCACGCTTCTTGTTCTCAGCATCAGTCCACTCTTTATTGTTACCTTTGCCTTTTTTCGCATCTTTTGCACCTGGTTTTTCAGCACCTTCTTTGGCGACAGGCTTATGCAATGTACCTTCTGAAAGCTTAGCTGCTTTTACTTTAGCCGCTTCAGCTTCTGCCAGTTTTCTAGCTTCTTCGTCTAAACGACGTTGTGCTAACTCTTCTTTTTTGCGCTTATCTTCTGCTTGCAATGCTAACAACGTAGCATGGCGCTTAGCCTCTTGTTCACGCAGCGCAATCTCTTCTGCACCAAGCAAATCTTTACGACTAATGGTTTGCTGTCTAACGACAACTTTTTCAGGCTCAACCACCGGTTCAACAGGCGCTTCGATTGCTACTGGCGCGACAACTTCAGGCTCCGGAACAACCACAGCTTCAACCACTTCAGGCTCAACGACCTCCACAGGCAATGGCTCTTCGACCACTGGCGCGATTACCTCTTCAGGCACATCAACCGGCTCAACCACGTCTGCAATGGTTTCAGCAACAACGTCTTCCACAATTTCATCTTCAGCCATGTCAGCATCTTCACGCTGTTCTATCACACGTTTTTTACGAACTTCTACTTGAATCGTGCGTGCTTTACCGGTGTTGTCGGTTTTTTTGATTTCTGTGTTTGATTTACGGGTGAGCGTAATTTTATTTTTAGGAGCAAGCGTACCGTGCTCTTTACGCAAATGATCCAGCAATGCCGATTTGTCATGTTCACTTAGCTCATCATCTGCGCTTGTTTTATGCACGCCAGCACTTTTAAGCTGTTCTAATAACAATGCCGTTGGCAGCTTTAATTCGCCAGCAAATTGTTCTACGGTTGTTTGTGCCATCTTGTTGCTCCAGTATTCTTTTTTCTAAGCTTTATTGCCTAGCATTACTACTCATTATTACTTAGCCTCAGTTCGGTCAACGTTCATTGACCGATACCCACAAAGCTCTACATTTGAATGTTATTTAAACCCAATATCACTTAAACCAAGGTGCGCGTGCAGTCATAATGAGTGCCTTTGCTCGCTCTTCGTCCATATTCGTCAACTCAACCAACTCATCAATCGCCAGTTCAGCCAAATCATCCATCGTTGAAATACCTTTTGCCGCTAATTGATGTGCAGTCGCATCATCCATACCTTCTAACGTCAACAAGTCTTCAGCAGCTTCTTCCACTTTTTCTTCTTTAGCGATAGCCTCTGTCAACAATGCTGCACGAGCACGTTTACGTAATTCTTCTACCGTATCTTCATCAAAAGCTTCAATTTGATTCATTTCAGCCAATGGAACATAAGCGATTTCTTCCAAAGTACTAAAGCCTTCTTGCACTAGAATTTCAGCCACCTCTTCGTCCACGTCCAACTTTTCCATGAACAATTGACTAACACCAGCATACTCTTCTTGATTTTTCTGTGCAGCTTGGTCAACCGTCAAGATATTGAGCGTCCAACCTGTTAACTCTGATGCTAAGCGCACATTTTGACCATTGCGACCAATCGCTAATGCCAATTGCTCTTCTTCCACCACAACATCCATGCTATGTGCATCTTCATCCACAACGATGCTAGATACTTCAGCTGGTGACATTGCGTTAATGACAAATTGCGCTGGCTCCATGCTCCATAAAACGATATCCACACGCTCGCCAGCTAACTCACCAGTCACCGCTTGCACGCGTGAACCGCGCATACCAACACAGGTACCAACTGGATCCAAACGCTGATCATTGCTCTTCACTGCAATTTTAGAACGCAAACCAGGATCACGTGCTGCTGAACGAATTTCCAATAAACCTTCTTCAATCTCAGGCACTTCCAACTCAAACAAGCGCACTAAGAACTCTGGCGTGACTCTAGATAAGATCAACTGAGGACCACGACCACTGCGCTCTATGCGTAGCAAATACGCACGCACACGGTCACCAACACGTAAGTTCTCTTTTGGAATCATTTGCTCACGCGGCAACAATGACTCAATGCGACCCACTTCAATAATCGCATTGCCTTTTTCCATACGCTTGATTACACCAGTCACCAGCTTTTCATCACGCGCCAAGAAGTCTTGCAAGATTTGCTCGCGCTCAGCCTCACGTACTTTTTGCAAAATCACTTGCTTAGCAGCTTGTGCTCCAATACGGCCAAACTCAAGGTTTTCTAAAGGCTCTTCGTAATAATCGCCAATCGTTAAGCCTTTTGAGCGGTCATCTTCCTCATCGATTTGATAGGCCGAGTTTTCGAGCAAGTCGTAATCAACATACTGCCAGCGTCTAAATGTTTGATACTCGCCAGACTCACGATCAATTGCAACGCGCACATCGGCATCATCGTGATGTTTTTTCTTTGTAGCCGAAGCCAAAGCCAGCTCCAACGCGGTAAATATGACGTTTTTATCAACGTTTTTTTCATGCGCCAAGGCATCTACCAACAATAAAATTTCACGACTCATTTTCAATCTCCGACTATATATTGCAGGTTAACTGCCTTATTTATTAAATTCTTACACTACAAACACTTGCATTTAAAACACTGGATTTAACCGTGCTTTATCAATATTACTAAGCGCCATTTTGTAGATTGCACCCTCAAAATCAAGCATCAAGTGCCCATCTTCAACGCCTTGAATCAATCCTAAAAAGGTCTTTCTAGGCAAGGTAGTCTCTGTTGCATTAGGTCCTTCATCTTTCACACCAACGCGCAACTTAATAGATACACGTTCACCAACAAACCGTAGGTAGTCAGATTCTTTCTTCAGCACGCGATCTATGCCTGGTGACGACACTTCCAAGCGGTCATAATCAATTTCATGCTCAACCGCTAGCAAATTACCTAATTGGTTGCTTACCAGCACGCAATCGTCAATATTTACGCTATCTTTCATATCAACAGGATTTTGTTTATCAATAAACACGCGCAATAATTTGCCACGATTGGAAATCTCCAAATCAACAAGCTCATAGCCTAACTGACTTACCGACTTTTCTATTAACGTTTGCAAATCTTGCATAAACTCCACCCTTTACTCTCACCGCACAATCTGAACATGAATACGCAGATTGCAGAAACAAAAAATGGGCACAAAGCCCATCAAAAAATTCATCCGCATTATACCAATCAATTCAATGAATTGGAAACACTACAGTTAATAAAGTTTGCTTTTAACGCTTTTTACATAAATTACCCGCTTATATTCTTTTTAGTTATAAATTTATTCAAAATAATTATTTTTAATTATTAAATAGTTTATTTATAGTGCGTACTTTCTTACTTATTCAACATTAACAGCCAATATGACAAGCAAGCTAATCACACAAAATGTTACTCAAGAGATTTTACGTACTGTTGAAAATCTTAAGCATGGCACTGGATTTGGCTCAGTTGAGATCATCGTACATGAAGGCCGCGTGACACAGATTGAGAAAAGAGAAAGGCAACGCTTTAGTCAAGGCAAGCCAAGCTTACACAAAGGAAATACGTCTACTGCACTGAACACAATCAACAGTGAAGCGACTTAAATAATAATTCATTAGGCTTGTACTGGACAACCAAAGCGCAACCCTACTTAGCATTGAAATAAAAGGAACATCATGCAAACTAAAAGTAATCTTTCATTGAGTAAAAAGCTAGCAAAGCCTTTACTAATAAGCGGCCTATTTCTTAGCGGTAGTTTTGCATACGCTAATGAAGCTGAAATCAAACTTGCTGAAAACACTCAGCAAGCAGCGAGTAGTGTTGAAGACTTAGAGCAACAAGCGAAAGTAAAAGCACGTTTAAATGAAATCGCTGCAGAAGCAAAAGCGGCTGCAAAAGCCACAAACGGCTATTACGTAGAACGTAGAAGTTACGGAACGCAAAAAGAATCAGAGCCGCCACGTTACGTTAAACAAGCCAATAAAACTTGGTTGAAGGATTACGATGCTTTCAATGATGTGAACTGGTTAGATTTAGGTTTGGAATACCGTGCGCGTTATGAACATCGTGATAACGATTTTCGTCGCGCCGATGAAAATGTCGATGATCCATTGCTATTGCGTACACGCGCTTATGTTGGTGTGAAAGAGATTTTGGATCCGTTGCGTTTTGCTGTTGAAGTGCAAGACTCTCGCCGCAACCATGGCGACTACTCTCGTAGCTACGATACACGCGATGTGAATCAAGCCGATATTTTACAAGGTTATCTTGAGTTGCATTTCAAAGAGTCCATTTTTGGCAAAGATGACCTAGGCAATAATCGCCCATTCTGGGTTCGTGGCGGCCGCTTGGCTTGGGAGTCACTGGATCGTCGCTTGATCGCACGTAACGAATGGCGCAACACAACTAACACGTTCCAAGGCGTACGTGCCAACATTGGCGAAAAGAAGAATGATTGGCAATTAGAAGCGTTTGCCGTTAAGCCAGTGCAGCGCTTTACCCGCAGCCTAGATGAAGTAGATCACTCACAAGATTTTTATGGTGTTATCGGTGACTGGCGCGGCTGGTCTGAATATGTCACTTTGCAACCTTACTACTTTTTGCTGAAGCAAGACGGTAACAAGGTTAAATACAATTCTAACGGCCAAGAGCTAACAGGCGCAACACTCAGCTCGGCTCAAATCGACCGTAAGATTCACACCGCTGGCTTACGCGCTTATGGTGCTTTTAATTCTGGCTGGGACTACGACACTAGCTACGTTAAACAATGGGGCAACCAAGATCGCTTCTTGAGTAACATATTGGGTAGCATCAATGTAGACCACGAGGCTTACTCATATG
Organism: Methylotenera sp. L2L1; assembly: GCF_000744605.1. Lineage (NCBI taxonomy): Bacteria > Pseudomonadati > Pseudomonadota > Betaproteobacteria > Nitrosomonadales > Methylophilaceae > Methylotenera > Methylotenera sp. L2L1. The sequence continues at coordinate 1,078,608 of NZ_JQMG01000001.1, read as the reverse complement.
GTGCCGAAGTGGGATACACCTTTAAAAATTCTTGGAAGCCTAGGGTAAGTGCTTACTATGGCGTAGCGACTGGTGATAGCACTCCAGCGACAGGCACAGACCGTACTGACAGCCAGCGCTTTGAACGTTTATTCGGCTTCGCCCGCCCTTGGTCTAACAATGACTATATCCAGATGGAAAACATCAGAACACCTAAGTTGCACTTGGAGTTTGAGCCGAAAGTGTCTTTCCTAGAGAACGTTAAAGTGGACACGAGCTTCAGCTGGTACCGTTTGGATGATTCATCTGATCGCTGGCAAGCTGGTAACAACCTTCGTGACAGAACTGGTGCTAGTGGCAACGATTTAGGTAAAGAAGTTGACTTACGTGTGCGCTTCCCAATCAACCAATATGCGTCACTGAACATTGGCTACGCACATTTTTGGGGTGGCGATTTCGTAAAAGAGAATGCTCGCAAAGTTGCAGGTGAGGCTAATCGTAATGACTCATCCGATTTCTTCTACACCGAGTTAACCGTATTAGGCTTTTAATCATTAGAAAACTAGAAAGAAAATACCATGCAAACATTTAAACACTTAAAGAAAGCCTTGTTGATTAGCGCGCTGTTTGTGCCGCTAGCCAGCTGGGCTGCAGATATCGCTTTATTAAACGTATCTTACGATCCAACCCGCGAGCTTTATGTTGATTACAACAAAGCATTTGCAAGCTACTGGAAAGCTAAAACTGGCGATAACGTCACCATCAAACAATCCCACGGCGGTTCAGGTAAACAAGCGCGGGCTGTGATTGATGGACTTCCTGCCGATGTGGTAACGCTCGCTCTGTCTTACGATATTGATGAGATTAGCGCCAAAGCTAAGCTTATCCCTAAGGATTGGCAAAAACGCTTAACGCACAATAGCTCACCGTATAGCTCTACCATTGTGTTATTGGTGCGCAAAGGTAATCCTAAAAACATTAAAGACTGGAATGATTTGATTAAACCAGGTGTTTCAGTGATTACCCCTAACCCTAAAACATCTGGCGGTGCACGTTGGAATTATTTAGCGGCGTATGCCTATGCACTTAAGCAAAACAACAATGACGATGCAAAGGCACGCGAGTTTGTAGGAAAACTCTTTAAAAACGTACCGGTACTTGATAGTGGCGCACGTGGATCTACCACGACCTTTGTAGAGCGCGGCATTGGCGATGTATTTATCTCTTGGGAAAATGAAGCATTCTTAGCGCAAAAAGAACTTGGTCCAGACAAGTTTGAAATTGTCATCCCATCTTTATCTATTTTGGCTGAGCCACCTGTCACCATTATCGACAAAACTGTTGATAAGCGCAAAACACGCACAGTGGCACAAGCTTATTTAGAGTATTTATATAGCGAAGAGGGTCAAGAGATTGCCGCTAAAAACTACTACCGCCCGACACTAGCATCTGTCGCTGCTAAATATGAGAAGCAATTTCCTAAAGTCAACTTAATCAAGATTGATGATGTATTTGGCGGCTGGCAAAAAGCCCAAAAAACGCACTTCTCTGATGGCGGTACATTTGATCAGATTTACCAAAAGTAACCACCAGCTCGCCTGCTTTAATGTTTTAAAAGGATATAAAAATGACAGCACCAACCAACGCAACTTCACCGATTGAGCAATTAAGATTGCAACTAAAAGAGTCTCTGTTTTTAGATTTAGATGACTATGGCTTAGTTGAGCAATCAACCGGTGAATTTAACAGTACGTTTTTAGGCGTTCAATTAAACACTGCATTTCAACCTATTTATGACATAGCAGCAGGCGACTTAATCGGTCACGAAGCATTATTACGCCCATCACTTGGAGGCGAACTGACAAGCACGCCAGAGTTCGCCTTCACTTATGCCGAGCAAACAGGAAAACTAGTACAGTTTGACCGTGTTGCCCGAACATTACATGTACTTAACTTTAAACAAATTTATGCAGAGAACGGGTTACTGTTTCTGAACGTTCACCCTAAACTGCTAGTTTCAGTGAATACGCACGGCAAAGTATTCGAGCGCATATTACATGCCAATTCGGTCCCTACTCACCGGGTCGTCATTGAAATCAAAGAAAGTGAAATTGAACAAGACAAACAGCTGTCAGAAGCCATCGACAACTATCGTGATAGAGCATATCGAATTGCTATTGACGGCTTTGGCGGTAAAAAGTCCCACATTGATCGCCTCTGGAAACTATCTCCTGATTTTGTTAAGTTAGACTTAAGCATCATTCAGCAAGCCGAAGGCAACCACCGCGTACAGAAAATACTGCCAGGCTTAATTAACTTAATTAAAGAAAGTGGCGCACAAGCCATCGTCACGGGCATTGAAACACAAGCGCAGCTTGATATTGCAATTGAATCAGGCGGATTATTCGTTCAAGGCTACTTCTTAGCAAGACCCGTCAACGCCAAGGCACTTCAACCATCATTGGCACTTAACAAGCTAGCCTCACTCAACAAGGCTGCATAAACACGCCACGTATCGACTACCTAACACATAATTAAATACCATTTAATTATATAAAAATAACAAAATATTATTTAATTGTTATTTAGCTATCGGTTACATTATCACGCGCTTACAACAGATTTAGAAGACTATGGCTAAACAAAAAAACATCCTACCAGGCTTTAATTTATCACTCGGCTTTACGATATTTTATTTAAGCCTGATTGTACTTATTCCATTATCGGCTGCCTTTATTAAGACGACAGAGTTATCCATACCAGAGTTTTGGGAGGTCATTACTGCGCCACGCGTAGTGGCATCTTACAAGCTAACGTTTGGGGCATCATTTATCGCTGCCATCATCAATGCTGTATTCGGTTTACTGACAGCATGGGTATTAGTTCGCTATCCATTCTCAGGTAAAAAATTTATAGATGCGTTAGTGGATTTACCCTTTGCCTTACCTACTGCAGTAGCAGGCATTGCGTTAACAGCCGTTTATTCTGGTAACGGCTGGATTGGGTCATGGTTAGAACCATTAGGCATCAAAGTCGCCTTCACACCAATCGGCGTAATTGTTGCCCTTACCTTTATTGGCTTACCGTTTGTTGTGCGCACGGTACAACCTGTACTAGAAGACCTAGAAGCCGAAACAGAAGAGGCCGCAGCTAGCTTAGGGGCGAATCGCTGGCAGACCTTTAGCAAAATCATATTCCCAGCAATCTGGCCTGCTCTGCTGACCGGTTTTGCATTAGCTTTTGCGCGTGCGATTGGTGAGTATGGTTCAGTGATATTTATCGCAGGCAATATGCCCATGGTGTCTGAAATCACGCCACTCATCATCATTACAAAACTAGAGCAATACGACTATGCTGGTGCTACAGCAGTTGCCGTAGTCATGTTGGTGATTTCATTCCTGCTGTTATTCGCGATTAACGGTTTGCAATGGTGGTCAAATCGTCAGCGCATTGCAGCACGGTAAGCTATTTCACATTCCCAATAAATTTATATTAGGTCATTTATGTCAGGTATCACACCATCACAATATAGCAGCTATCACAGCAAAGTAGCGCGAAGTCGCGCTACCTCTGAGCCGATATGGATACGCTATGCATTAACCACCATTGCCCTAAGTTTTTTAGCCTTATTTCTATTTGTGCCGTTAGCAGCGGTGTTTACTGAGGCTTTGCGCAAAGGCTTTGATACCTACATTACGGCATTAATCGATCCTGATGCATTGTCTGCAGTTAAACTCACCTTTATTGCAGCACTTATCGCAGTTCCGCTAAATCTGGTATTTGGTGTTGCCGCTGCATGGGCCATTGCCAAGTTCGAATTTAAAGGCAAAAGCATTCTTATCACTTTAATTGACTTACCGTTTGCGGTATCACCAGTGATTGCCGGCTTAATTTATGTGCTAATTTTTGGGCTACAGGGCTGGTTTGGCTCAGCACTAGTCGATAACGACATTAAAGTCATCTTTGCGATACCAGGCATCGTCTTGGCTACGATATTTGTTACTTTTCCATTTGTCGCTAGAGAGTTAATTCCATTGATGCAAGCTCAGGGAAAAGATGAAGAAGAAGCAGGGCTGGTATTAGGTGCTTCCGGCTGGCAGATTCTATGGCGCATTACGCTACCGAATGTGAAGTGGGGCTTGTTATACGGGGTGATTCTTACCAACGCACGCGCAATGGGCGAGTTTGGTGCTGTTTCGGTCGTCTCTGGACACATTCGCGGCATGACTAACACCCTGCCACTGCATGTAGAGATTTTATACAACGAATATAACTATGCAGCTGCATTTGCTGTTGCCTCATTACTTGCCTTACTAGCGTTAGTCACGTTGGCACTCAAAACTTTTGTCGAGTGGCAAGTTGCACGCAATGCGAGCAATAACGAAGCTGCTTAAGGACCATGTTTAATCGCGAGCTATCGCACTATCATCATATTGGAACACAACCATGAGTATAGAAATACGTAATATTAGAAAGAATTTTGGCCAGTTTAGCGTACTGAATGATGTGAGCCTAGACGTACCTAGCGGCGAGTTAGTTGCATTGCTAGGCCCGTCAGGTTGCGGTAAAACAACATTACTACGCATCATTGCAGGCTTAGAAACACCAGACTCAGGCAATATCTTATTTTATGGTAACGATGCAACAGAGCGTCAGGTGCGTGAGCGTGAAGTCGGTTTTGTATTTCAACACTATGCATTATTCCGCCACATGACTGTCTTTGAGAATGTGGCATTTGGCTTACGTGTGCGGCCTAAGCATACTCGCCCATCAGATGCAGAAATTAAACGCCGCGTGCACGAACTCTTAGCACTTGTGCAATTAGATTGGCTTGCGGATCGTTACCCACCACAATTATCAGGTGGTCAGCGTCAACGCATCGCACTCGCTCGCGCTTTAGCAGTTGAACCTAAAGTCTTACTGCTGGATGAACCATTTGGTGCACTTGATGCAAAAGTACGTAAAGAATTGCGTCGCTGGTTACGCCGCCTACATGATGAACTGCACATCACCAGTATTTTCGTGACACATGACCAAGAAGAGGCACTAGAAGTAGCCGACCGGGTTGTCGTCATCAATAAAGGTAAAATTGAACAAATCGGTACGCCACAAGAAGTCTACGACAAACCTGTGTCACCATTTGTATATCAATTTTTAGGTAACGTGAATCAGTTCGATAGCCAAATACACGAAGGTGCTGCAAACATTGCTGGCGTCAATCTAAAGTTAGACTCGCATCATGATACGCAAAATTCGCCGGCATTAGCCTTTGTTCGCCCTCACGACATTGAAATCTACAATGCACCTAAGGAAGATCGTGTCGGCTTTGAAGCAATTGTACGCTATGTAAATGCAGTTGGCCCACTGGTTAAAGTAGAGCTAGAGCGCGCTGACCATACAGAAGTAATCGAAGCAGAACTCACACAAGAGCGCTTCCGTGAGCTAGCGCTAGTAGAAGCGCAACATGTATATATTTACCCAAGAAATGTACGTGTGTTTTTAGCGTAAGTCATTTAAAACATGAGGAAGAGCCCAAATCTTTAGGCAATACAATTTCTTCCCTTTTCTTTAGCTACATACAACTGTCTATCCACCTTAGCGATGAACTTGATAGCCTCATCGCTATGTGTGGGAATAACCGTACTAATGCCAATACTAACCGTCAGTAGCTGACTAACCAAAGATTTTTCGTGTGCGATCTGTGCTTTAAAAATAACATTACGACATCGCTCCGCTATCTTAATCGCTGCCGCTTCATCTGTTTCTGGCAAGACTAATATAAACTCTTCACCACCATACCTAGCAAAGAAATCTCGTGACCTTGTTGCAACACCACTCAGCACTTTTGCCACATGCTTCAAGCACTCATCCCCTTGAATATGCCCATAGTAATCGTTGTATTGCTTAAAATAATCAATATCTAGCATAATCAATGAAAGTGGCTGGCGGTTACGCTTAGCATTGCCCCATTCCACCTCCATCACAGAATCAAACATGCGCCGATTAAAGACGCCAGTCAATCCATCTTTGAATGAGAGTTCTTCCAACTGCTTTTGCAGCTCAATCAGCTTCTGCTCCGTGTCTTTTCTTTCAGTGATATCGAACATAAACCCAATGAGTGAATCTACCTCACCATCTTCTTTGCGCACGACATGTACAACATCGCGAATCCAAATATATTCACCGTCTTTAGTTAAAGCGCGGTAATCCGCCTCATGATCAGTCCCTGCTTTAGATTGCGCCACACAAAAATCTACAACCCAAGCCCTGTCCTCAGGATGCATTCTCGACGCCCAATCCTCTACAGTTAGCCAGCTATCAGGAGACCAGCCTAATAAAGCCTCAATTTGAGGGCCAATATAAGAAAACTGCAAAGTGCTCCAGTTTATCTTCCAAGGAATCGCTTTAGTCGACTCCAGCAACGTTTTGTAAACCGCGCTATCAGCGTCAAGATATTCGTCAGAAATGCTCATTTAAGATCCAATATGCAAGAACAACAAACGTGATCCAACTCATCACTCCAAATATGCTGCTAAAGAACCGTTTGTTGTAACCATTAAGGACATGCTGTGTCCTAAACTTATACTAGCTTTACAGGATATTAACATACCAACAATATGAGCACATACCATCGGATAAAGCACAATCTGTACTTAAAAATGAAAAGAACAGGCGTATAGCCCTTTGCTGCAGTTTGGATTGAGCTAATCCATACGAATGGAAGAAAATATGATGAGAAATAGAGACTTAGCCGACTCCGATCAAGCCGCGATGAGTCACTGATTTGACGGACATAAAAAAACCCCACTACATGCGTAATGGGGTTTTTTGGTATAAATAGCTTGGCAGTGACCTACTTTCGCATGCAAGGAGCATACTATCATTGGCGCTGGTTCGTTTCACGGCCCTGTTCGAGATGGGAAGGGGTGGTTCCAAACCGCTATGGCCGCCAAGCATAACTGGTGTCTCGCATGTTTAACCTTCAAACACACAAGCGATTATGCTGTGTTGCCGTCTCATTTTCATGAGGCGTCTGTAACAAATTGGAAGAAGTAAAGTCATCGAAGTGTTCACTTCGGTTTAAATAGGGGTATTGATTACATTATCTTACTTTAGTACAACCATAGACTCGAACATGTTCAAGTTTTAAGGTTATAGGATCAAGCCTCACGAGCAATTAGTAACGGTCAGCTTAACGCATTACTGCGCTTCCACATCCGTCCTATCAACGTCCTGGTCTCGAACGACTCTTTAGGGGGGTTAAACCCCCAGGGAAATCTCATCTCAAGGCGAGTTTCACGCTTAGATGCTTTCAGCGTTTATCTCTTCCAGATTTAGCTACCCGGCTATACCACTGGCGTGATAACCGGTCCACCAGAGATCTGTCCACTCCGGTCCTCTCGTACTAGGAGCAGGTCCCTTCAAATTTCCAACGCCCACGGCAGATAGGGACCAAACTGTCTCACGACGTTTTAAACCCAGCTCACGTACCACTTTAAATGGCGAACAGCCATACCCTTGGGACCGGCTACAGCCCCAGGATGTGATGAGCCGACATCGAGGTGCCAAACTCCCCCGTCGATATGAACTCTTGGGAGGAATCAGCCTGTTATCCCCAGAGTACCTTTTATCCGTTGAGCGATGGCCCTTCCATACAGAACCACCGGATCACTATGACCTGCTTTCGCACCTGCTCGACCTGTCCGTCTCGCAGTCAAGCAACCTTATGCCATTGCACTATCAGTACGATTTCCGACCGTACCTAGGTTACCTTCGCACTCCTCCGTTACTCTTTGGGAGGAGACCGCCCCAGTCAAACTGCCCACCATACACGGTCCCCAGTCCGGATTACGGACCTAGGTTAGAACCTCAACAACATCAGGGTGGTATTTCAAGGTTGACTCCACGACATCTAGCGACGCCGCTTCATAGTCTCCCACCTATCCTACACAAATCTTGTCAAAGTCCAATGTAAAGCTACAGTAAAGGTTCATGGGGTCTTTCCGTCTAGCCGCGGGTAGATTGCATCTTCACAAACATTTCAACTTCGCTGAGTCCCGAGAGGAGACAGTGTGGCCATCGTTACGCCATTCGTGCGGGTCGGAACTTACCCGACAAGGAATTTCGCTACCTTAGGACCGTTATAGTTACGGCCGCCGTTTACTGGGACTTCAATCAAGAGCTTGCACCCCATCATTTAATCTTCCAGCACCGGGCAGGCGTCACACCCTATACGTCCACTTTCGTGTTTGCAGAGTGCTGTGTTTTTATTAAACAGTCGCAGCCACCTTTTCACTGCAACCCCATCGGCCTTCGAGAGTAAATCTCTACAACCTACCGGGGCGCACCTTCTCCCGAAGTTACGGTGCTAATTTGCCGAGTTCCTTCTCCCGGGTTCTCTCAAGCGCCTTAGAATTCTCATCCTACCCACCTGTGTCGGTTTGCGGTACGGTCTCTATACAACTGAAGCTTAGTGGCTTTTCTTGGAAGCATGGTATCAATCACTTCACGTACAAGTACGCTCGTTATCACGCCTCAGCATTGACTCTCCGGATTTGCCTAAAGAATCTGCCTACACGCTTGAACCGGGACATCCAACACCCGGCTGACCTAACCTTCTCCGTCCCCACATCGCATTGTATACAGGTACAGGAATATTAACCTGTTTCCCATCAGCTACGCATCTCTGCCTCACCTTAGGGGCCGACTCACCCTGCGCCGATGAACGTTGCGCAGGAAACCTTGGGTTTTCGGCGAGGGAGCTTTTCACTCCCTTTATCGCTACTCATGTCAGCATTCGCACTTCTGATACCTCCAGCATTCCTCACAGAACACCTTCGCAGGCCTACAGAACGCTCTCCTACCATGCATACATTCCGAAGAATGTAGCATCCGAAGCTTCGGTTACGTGCTTAGCCCCGTTACATCTTCCGCGCAGGACGACTCGACCAGTGAGCTATTACGCTTTCTTTAAATGATGGCTGCTTCTAAGCCAACATCCTGGCTGTCTATGCCTTCCCACTTCGTTTTCCACTTAGCACGTCATTTGGGACCTTAGCTGTCGGTCTGGGTTGTTTCCCTCTTGACCACGGACGTTAGCACCCATGGTCTGTCTCCCGTAATTGCATTTCTCAGTATTCGGAGTTTGCAATGGTTTGGTAAGTTCTTATGAACCCCCTAGCCATAACAGTGCTCTACCCCCGAGAATGATATACGAGGCACTACCTAAATAGTTTTCGGAGAGAACCAGCTATTTCCAAGTTTGTTTAGCCTTTCACCCCTATCCACAGCTCATCCCCAAATTTTTCAACATTTGTGGGTTCGGACCTCCAGTACCTGTTACGGCACCTTCATCCTGGCCATGGATAGATCACTTGGTTTCGGGTCTACACCCAGCAACTAGACGCCCTATTCGGACTCGCTTTCGCTACGCCTCCCCTATCGGTTAAGCTTGCTACTGAATGTAAGTCGCTGACCCATTATACAAAAGGTACGCAGTCACGGAACAAGTCCGCTCCCACTGTTTGTATGCATACGGTTTCAGGATCTATTTCACTCCCCTCCCGGGGTTCTTTTCGCCTTTCCCTCACGGTACTGGTTCACTATCGGTCGATTACGAGTATTTAGCCTTGGAGGATGGTCCCCCCATGTTCAGACAAGGTTTCTCGTGCCCCGCCCTACTTGTCGTTACCCTAGTTCCACACACGGGATTTCGTATAAGGGGCTATCACCCTCTATGGCCGGACTTTCCATTCCGTTCTACTATCGCATGTGCTAAAAATAACAGGCTATTCCATGTTCGCTCGCCACTACTTACGGAATCTCGGTTGATTTCTTTTCCTCGAGCTACTTAGATGTTTCAGTTCACTCGGTTTGCCACCATCTCCCTATATATTCAGGAGCGGTTACCCTTGCGGGTGGGTTTCCCCATTCGGACATTTCCGGATCAAAGCTTATTTGCCAGCTCCCCGAAACTTTACGCAGGCTATCACGTCCTTCATCGCCTGTAATCGCCAAGGCATCCACCATATGCACTTATTCGCTTGATCCTATAACGTTAAAACCTGAACCCTTTTTAAATTCAGATCTCATGATGCATGAGACATCCGTCATAGGTGTTTCTAAAGCAACTTTGTCATTATTCCAAGGTTATAGAATAATGACTGGTTTATCTTACTTCGCTTGTTTTGCTTAATTTAATAAGCTTAAGAACTTTCATTCTTGAAACTGAGCAGAAGCAAAATGTTTCGATTTTGCAATCAATTACTACCCATTTTGAATACACACATATCATCACAATAATGTGTACTCACTTTACTTCTTCCATTTTGTTAAAGAACAGTCTAGTTAAAAACTAGAAGTAAAGATTCATCATGAACACTTACTTCTAATTTCTTACTCACAACATCAATGCTACCGTTTATATTTTATTGAATAAAATATTGGTGGAGGATAACGGGATCGAACCGTTGACCCCCTGCTTGCAAAGCAGGTGCTCTCCCAGCTGAGCTAATCCCCCATTTTCAGGTGAATCTGGTGGGTCTGGATGGACTCGAACCATCGACCCCCGCCTTATCAAGACGGTGCTCTAACCAGCTGAGCTACAGACCCTCAAGGTTTACTAGCGTTTCCGCCAATGTTTGGTCAATCATTGATGCTGCTGACTACTAACAACTGATAAGTGTGAATGCTTGCAAAGTAAAGACGTCTCTAGAAAGGAGGTGATCCAGCCGCACCTTCCGATACGGCTACCTTGTTACGACTTCACCCCAGTCATGAATACTACCGTGGTAATCGTCCTCCTTGCGGTTAGACTAACTACTTCTGGTAAAACCCACTCCCATGGTGTGACGGGCGGTGTGTACAAGGCCCGGGAACGTATTCACCGCGACATGCTGATCCGCGATTACTAGCGATTCCGACTTCATGTAGTCGAGTTGCAGACTACAATCCGGACTACGATCGGCTTTCTGGGATTGGCTCCACCTCGCGGCTTGGCAACCCTCTGTACCGACCATTGTATTACGTGTGAAGCCCTGGCCATAAGGGCCATGAGGACTTGACGTCATCCCCACCTTCCTCCGGTTTGTCACCGGCAGTCCCATTAAAGTGCCCAACTAAATGATGGCAATTAATGGCAAGGGTTGCGCTCGTTGCGGGACTTAACCCAACATCTCACGACACGAGCTGACGACAGCCATGCAGCACCTGTGTTAACGTTCTCTTTCGAGCACCAATCCATCTCTGGAAAGTTCGTTACATGTCAAGGCCAGGTAAGGTTTTTCGCGTTGCATCGAATTAATCCACATAATCCACCGCTTGTGCGGGCCCCCGTCAATTCCTTTGAGTTTTAATCTTGCGACCGTACTCCCCAGGCGGTCTACTTCACGCGTTAGCTGCGTTACTCATGGATTTTACTCCACCAACAACTAGTAGACATCGTTTAGGGCGTGGACTACCAGGGTATCTAATCCTGTTTGCTCCCCACGCTTTCGTGCATGAGCGTCAATATTATCCCAGGGGGCTGCCTTCGCCATTGGTATTCCTCCACATCTCTACGCATTTCACTGCTACACGTGGAATTCTACCCCCCTCTGACATATTCTAGTCTTGTAGTTTCAAACGCAGTTCCCAAGTTGAGCTCGGGGATTTCACATCTGACTTACAAAACCGCCTGCGCACGCTTTACGCCCAGTAATTCCGATTAACGCTTGCACCCTACGTATTACCGCGGCTGCTGGCACGTAGTTAGCCGGTGCTTCTTATCAAGGTACCGTCATTAACACAGTTTATTGGACTGCATCGTTTCTTCCCTTGCGAAAGAGCTTTACAACCCGAAGGCCTTCTTCACTCACGCGGAATGGCTGGATCAGGCTTTCGCCCATTGTCCAAAATTCCCCACTGCTGCCTCCCGTAGGAGTCTGGACCGTGTCTCAGTTCCAGTGTGGCTGGTCGTCCTCTCAGACCAGCTACTGATCGTCGCCTTGGTGAGCTTTTACCTCACCAACTAGCTAATCAGATATCGGCCGCTCCATTAACGCAAGGTCCGAAGATCCCCTGCTTTCCCCCGTAGGGCGTATGCGGTATTAGCCAACCTTTCGATTAGTTATCCCCCATTATTGGATACGTTCCGATACATTACTCACCCGTTCGCCACTAATCATTCTAGCAAGCTAGAAATCATCGTTCGACTTGCATGTGTAAAGCATTCCGCCAGCGTTCAATCTGAGCCAGGATCAAACTCTTCAGTTTAATTTCTGACTATTACTTTTTCCTCTTGCGAGGTGGTTATTTCGCTTTTGCTTTATTACTTAAGATAATTAAGTAATGACTCAAATTCATTGTCAAGGTTTGTATTACTACAATCTTGTCATAAATTTAAGTGTAAGCACTTGTTTTTCTGAGTCTGATCTTAATACCAATCAACTAAGTTAAATTTTAATGTAAACACTAAAACAAGTTAGTTGCGATTAAGTCAGCTGCTTTATTCACAAGCACCCACACTTATCAGTTGTTATATTGTTAAAGAACTTTTTGTTTCCGTCGTTACGCTTTGCGTTAACGAGGTGCGCATTATACAGAGCTTTTACCGCTCGTCAACCTTAATTTTGTAATATTTACTCATTAAAATTAACCGTACTTTTTACTGCGCCTTCTACTATCTACTGCTTTTTCGCTAACAGTGTTTCGTCAGCGAGGTGCGCATTCTACAGAGGTTTTAATTCTGGTCAACCCCTAATTTCAATCTGTTACATAATTGTTACATTTGAAAATCAAGGTCTCACACAAATAGGAACGCCCCGTCATTTTTATGACGGGGCGTTTGATATAAATAGCTTGGCAGTGACCTACTTTCGCATGCAAGGAGCATACTATCATTGGCGCTGGTTCGTTTCACGGCCCTGTTCGAGATGGGAAGGGGTGGTTCCAAACCGCTATGGCCGCCAAGCATAACTGGTGTCTCGCATGTTTAACCTTCAAACACACAAGCGATTATGCTGTGTTGCCGTCTCATTTTCATGAGGCGTCTGTAACAAATTGGAAGAAGTAAAGTCATCGAAGTGTTCACTTCGGTTTAAATAGGGGTATTGATTACATTATCTTACTTTAGTACAACCATAGACTCGAACATGTTCAAGTTTTAAGGTTATAGGATCAAGCCTCACGAGCAATTAGTAACGGTCAGCTTAACGCATTACTGCGCTTCCACATCCGTCCTATCAACGTCCTGGTCTCGAACGACTCTTTAGGGGGGTTAAACCCCCAGGGAAATCTCATCTCAAGGCGAGTTTCACGCTTAGATGCTTTCAGCGTTTATCTCTTCCAGATTTAGCTACCCGGCTATACCACTGGCGTGATAACCGGTCCACCAGAGATCTGTCCACTCCGGTCCTCTCGTACTAGGAGCAGGTCCCTTCAAATTTCCAACGCCCACGGCAGATAGGGACCAAACTGTCTCACGACGTTTTAAACCCAGCTCACGTACCACTTTAAATGGCGAACAGCCATACCCTTGGGACCGGCTACAGCCCCAGGATGTGATGAGCCGACATCGAGGTGCCAAACTCCCCCGTCGATATGAACTCTTGGGAGGAATCAGCCTGTTATCCCCAGAGTACCTTTTATCCGTTGAGCGATGGCCCTTCCATACAGAACCACCGGATCACTATGACCTGCTTTCGCACCTGCTCGACCTGTCCGTCTCGCAGTCAAGCAACCTTATGCCATTGCACTATCAGTACGATTTCCGACCGTACCTAGGTTACCTTCGCACTCCTCCGTTACTCTTTGGGAGGAGACCGCCCCAGTCAAACTGCCCACCATACACGGTCCCCAGTCCGGATTACGGACCTAGGTTAGAACCTCAACAACATCAGGGTGGTATTTCAAGGTTGACTCCACGACATCTAGCGACGCCGCTTCATAGTCTCCCACCTATCCTACACAAATCTTGTCAAAGTCCAATGTAAAGCTACAGTAAAGGTTCATGGGGTCTTTCCGTCTAGCCGCGGGTAGATTGCATCTTCACAAACATTTCAACTTCGCTGAGTCCCGAGAGGAGACAGTGTGGCCATCGTTACGCCATTCGTGCGGGTCGGAACTTACCCGACAAGGAATTTCGCTACCTTAGGACCGTTATAGTTACGGCCGCCGTTTACTGGGACTTCAATCAAGAGCTTGCACCCCATCATTTAATCTTCCAGCACCGGGCAGGCGTCACACCCTATACGTCCACTTTCGTGTTTGCAGAGTGCTGTGTTTTTATTAAACAGTCGCAGCCACCTTTTCACTGCAACCCCATCGGCCTTCGAGAGTAAATCTCTACAACCTACCGGGGCGCACCTTCTCCCGAAGTTACGGTGCTAATTTGCCGAGTTCCTTCTCCCGGGTTCTCTCAAGCGCCTTAGAATTCTCATCCTACCCACCTGTGTCGGTTTGCGGTACGGTCTCTATACAACTGAAGCTTAGTGGCTTTTCTTGGAAGCATGGTATCAATCACTTCACGTACAAGTACGCTCGTTATCACGCCTCAGCATTGACTCTCCGGATTTGCCTAAAGAATCTGCCTACACGCTTGAACCGGGACATCCAACACCCGGCTGACCTAACCTTCTCCGTCCCCACATCGCATTGTATACAGGTACAGGAATATTAACCTGTTTCCCATCAGCTACGCATCTCTGCCTCACCTTAGGGGCCGACTCACCCTGCGCCGATGAACGTTGCGCAGGAAACCTTGGGTTTTCGGCGAGGGAGCTTTTCACTCCCTTTATCGCTACTCATGTCAGCATTCGCACTTCTGATACCTCCAGCATTCCTCACAGAACACCTTCGCAGGCCTACAGAACGCTCTCCTACCATGCATACATTCCGAAGAATGTAGCATCCGAAGCTTCGGTTACGTGCTTAGCCCCGTTACATCTTCCGCGCAGGACGACTCGACCAGTGAGCTATTACGCTTTCTTTAAATGATGGCTGCTTCTAAGCCAACATCCTGGCTGTCTATGCCTTCCCACTTCGTTTTCCACTTAGCACGTCATTTGGGACCTTAGCTGTCGGTCTGGGTTGTTTCCCTCTTGACCACGGACGTTAGCACCCATGGTCTGTCTCCCGTAATTGCATTTCTCAGTATTCGGAGTTTGCAATGGTTTGGTAAGTTCTTATGAACCCCCTAGCCATAACAGTGCTCTACCCCCGAGAATGATATACGAGGCACTACCTAAATAGTTTTCGGAGAGAACCAGCTATTTCCAAGTTTGTTTAGCCTTTCACCCCTATCCACAGCTCATCCCCAAATTTTTCAACATTTGTGGGTTCGGACCTCCAGTACCTGTTACGGCACCTTCATCCTGGCCATGGATAGATCACTTGGTTTCGGGTCTACACCCAGCAACTAGACGCCCTATTCGGACTCGCTTTCGCTACGCCTCCCCTATCGGTTAAGCTTGCTACTGAATGTAAGTCGCTGACCCATTATACAAAAGGTACGCAGTCACGGAACAAGTCCGCTCCCACTGTTTGTATGCATACGGTTTCAGGATCTATTTCACTCCCCTCCCGGGGTTCTTTTCGCCTTTCCCTCACGGTACTGGTTCACTATCGGTCGATTACGAGTATTTAGCCTTGGAGGATGGTCCCCCCATGTTCAGACAAGGTTTCTCGTGCCCCGCCCTACTTGTCGTTACCCTAGTTCCACACACGGGATTTCGTATAAGGGGCTATCACCCTCTATGGCCGGACTTTCCATTCCGTTCTACTATCGCATGTGCTAAAAATAACAGGCTATTCCATGTTCGCTCGCCACTACTTACGGAATCTCGGTTGATTTCTTTTCCTCGAGCTACTTAGATGTTTCAGTTCACTCGGTTTGCCACCATCTCCCTATATATTCAGGAGCGGTTACCCTTGCGGGTGGGTTTCCCCATTCGGACATTTCCGGATCAAAGCTTATTTGCCAGCTCCCCGAAACTTTACGCAGGCTATCACGTCCTTCATCGCCTGTAATCGCCAAGGCATCCACCATATGCACTTATTCGCTTGATCCTATAACGTTAAAACCTGAACCCTTTTTAAATTCAGATCTCATGATGCATGAGACATCCGTCATAGGTGTTTCTAAAGCAACTTTGTCATTATTCCAAGGTTATAGAATAATGACTGGTTTATCTTACTTCGCTTGTTTTGCTTAATTTAATAAGCTTAAGAACTTTCATTCTTGAAACTGAGCAGAAGCAAAATGTTTCGATTTTGCAATCAATTACTACCCATTTTGAATACACACATATCATCACAATAATGTGTACTCACTTTACTTCTTCCATTTTGTTAAAGAACAGTCTAGTTAAAAACTAGAAGTAAAGATTCATCATGAACACTTACTTCTAATTTCTTACTCACAACATCAATGCTACCGTTTATATTTTATTGAATAAAATATTGGTGGAGGATAACGGGATCGAACCGTTGACCCCCTGCTTGCAAAGCAGGTGCTCTCCCAGCTGAGCTAATCCCCCATTTTCAGGTGAATCTGGTGGGTCTGGATGGACTCGAACCATCGACCCCCGCCTTATCAAGACGGTGCTCTAACCAGCTGAGCTACAGACCCTCAAGGTTTACTAGCGTTTCCGCCAATGTTTGGTCAATCATTGATGCTGCTGACTACTAACAACTGATAAGTGTGAATGCTTGCAAAGTAAAGACGTCTCTAGAAAGGAGGTGATCCAGCCGCACCTTCCGATACGGCTACCTTGTTACGACTTCACCCCAGTCATGAATACTACCGTGGTAATCGTCCTCCTTGCGGTTAGACTAACTACTTCTGGTAAAACCCACTCCCATGGTGTGACGGGCGGTGTGTACAAGGCCCGGGAACGTATTCACCGCGACATGCTGATCCGCGATTACTAGCGATTCCGACTTCATGTAGTCGAGTTGCAGACTACAATCCGGACTACGATCGGCTTTCTGGGATTGGCTCCACCTCGCGGCTTGGCAACCCTCTGTACCGACCATTGTATTACGTGTGAAGCCCTGGCCATAAGGGCCATGAGGACTTGACGTCATCCCCACCTTCCTCCGGTTTGTCACCGGCAGTCCCATTAAAGTGCCCAACTAAATGATGGCAATTAATGGCAAGGGTTGCGCTCGTTGCGGGACTTAACCCAACATCTCACGACACGAGCTGACGACAGCCATGCAGCACCTGTGTTAACGTTCTCTTTCGAGCACCAATCCATCTCTGGAAAGTTCGTTACATGTCAAGGCCAGGTAAGGTTTTTCGCGTTGCATCGAATTAATCCACATAATCCACCGCTTGTGCGGGCCCCCGTCAATTCCTTTGAGTTTTAATCTTGCGACCGTACTCCCCAGGCGGTCTACTTCACGCGTTAGCTGCGTTACTCATGGATTTTACTCCACCAACAACTAGTAGACATCGTTTAGGGCGTGGACTACCAGGGTATCTAATCCTGTTTGCTCCCCACGCTTTCGTGCATGAGCGTCAATATTATCCCAGGGGGCTGCCTTCGCCATTGGTATTCCTCCACATCTCTACGCATTTCACTGCTACACGTGGAATTCTACCCCCCTCTGACATATTCTAGTCTTGTAGTTTCAAACGCAGTTCCCAAGTTGAGCTCGGGGATTTCACATCTGACTTACAAAACCGCCTGCGCACGCTTTACGCCCAGTAATTCCGATTAACGCTTGCACCCTACGTATTACCGCGGCTGCTGGCACGTAGTTAGCCGGTGCTTCTTATCAAGGTACCGTCATTAACACAGTTTATTGGACTGCATCGTTTCTTCCCTTGCGAAAGAGCTTTACAACCCGAAGGCCTTCTTCACTCACGCGGAATGGCTGGATCAGGCTTTCGCCCATTGTCCAAAATTCCCCACTGCTGCCTCCCGTAGGAGTCTGGACCGTGTCTCAGTTCCAGTGTGGCTGGTCGTCCTCTCAGACCAGCTACTGATCGTCGCCTTGGTGAGCTTTTACCTCACCAACTAGCTAATCAGATATCGGCCGCTCCATTAACGCAAGGTCCGAAGATCCCCTGCTTTCCCCCGTAGGGCGTATGCGGTATTAGCCAACCTTTCGATTAGTTATCCCCCATTATTGGATACGTTCCGATACATTACTCACCCGTTCGCCACTAATCATTCTAGCAAGCTAGAAATCATCGTTCGACTTGCATGTGTAAAGCATTCCGCCAGCGTTCAATCTGAGCCAGGATCAAACTCTTCAGTTTAATTTCTGACTATTACTTTTTCCTCTTGCGAGGTGGTTATTTCGCTTTTGCTTTATTACTTAAGATAATTAAGTAATGACTCAAATTCATTGTCAAGGTTTGTATTACTACAATCTTGTCATAAATTTAAGTGTAAGCACTTGTTTTTCTGAGTCTGATCTTAATACCAATCAACTAAGTTAAATTTTAATGTAAACACTAAAACAAGTTAGTTGCGATTAAGTCAGCTGCTTTATTCACAAGCACCCACACTTATCAGTTGTTATATTGTTAAAGAACTTTTTGTTTCCGTCGTTACGCTTTGCGTTAACGAGGTGCGCATTATACAGAGCTTTTACCGCTCGTCAACCTTAATTTTGTAATATTTACTCATTAAAATTAACCGTACTTTTTACTGCGCCTTCTACTATCTACTGCTTTTTCGCTAACAGTGTTTCGTCAGCGAGGTGCGCATTCTACAGAGGTTTTAATTCTGGTCAACCCCTAATTTTGAAATAAATCTAATTAATATTGAATGTAGTTTTTGCGGCACTTTTTATTACTTTTACTTCCTGCTTTTTGCTACTTGTCGTTAACAGTGCCTCGTTAGCGAAGGCGCGCATTTTACAGGGCCAAACAATCCAGTCAACCCCAAACCTAGCACGTTACAAAATTGTTACATTTGCAAACTTACGCTTGCCAACCTGGGCGACAACGGTACTGCCTTTATTCAACACAAAGGCTTTATCAGACACCTTTTCACCCCCCAACTTAACACCACCCTGCTCAATAGCACGGAACGCTTCTGAGGTGCTAACAACCAAACCAGCTAATTTAAGCAACTGTGCAATACCTACTTGCTCAGCATCAATAGTCACCGTCACTTCTGGCACATCATCTGGAATACCGCCTTTTGAACGCGTCTGGAAATCCAGCAATGCTTTGTCAGCATCTTCTTTACTATGGAAGCGTGTAACTATTTCTTGTGCAAATTGAACCTTAATGTCTCTAGGATTTGCACCTGCCGCCACATCAACCTTCCACTGCGCAATGGTTTCCAATGACTCAAACGAAAGCAACTCTATATAACGCCACATTAGCTCATCGGAGATTGACATGATTTTGGCAAAGATGATTTCCGGCGCTTCTGCGATACCTATATAGTTACCTAAAGATTTAGACATTTTATTAACACCATCCAAGCCTTCCAATAATGGCATGGTAAGCACGCACTGCGGACTCTGCCCTGCTTGCTTCTGCAGCTCACGTCCCATCAATAGGTTAAATTTCTGGTCTGTACCACCCAACTCAAGGTCAGCATTTAACGCAACAGAGTCATAGCCTTGTAATAAAGGATAAAGGAACTCATGAATTGCGATTGGCTGGTTACCTTTAAAGCGCTTAGAAAAGTCGTCACGCTCCAACATACGTGCAACGGTGTGACTGGCAGCCAATTTAAGCATGCCGGCAGCACCAAGCTCAGTGAGCCATTTAGAATTAAACACAACTTCAGTTTGCTCTGGCTTCAGAATCTTAAACACTTGTGCAGTGTATGACTTTGCGTTTTCCTGCACCTGCTCAGCCGTTAATGGTGGGCGCGTTGCGCTTTTACCTGTTGGATCACCGATCATTCCAGTGAAGTCGCCAATCAGGAACAGCACTTGATGCCCGAGCTCTTGCAACTGACGAAGCTTATTAATAAGCACAGTATGCCCAAGATGTAAGTCTGGCGCCGTCGGGTCAAAACCCGCTTTAACTCTTAACGGCTGGCCTTTTTTAAGCTTCTCGACCAACTCGGCTTCGATTAACAGTTCATCTGCTCCGCGTTTGATGACTGCGAGCTGTTGGCTGATTTCAATATTCACGTTTTAACGTCCTTAAACTCTATTATTTTTTACCGCTAGTTTATTTGTATAAACTTAATTTTCTGTTAGTATCAAGAGCTGAAATAATTAAGTAAAGGTTAGCCCGTGTATATCAACGAGCCCAATCATCACCAATCAACCCAAGATTCTATTTTAACGCAAAACGCCAATAAAGCTGAACGTAAGTTGCAGCGCCTTTCAGCGCGCAAATTTAAGTTGCGCTGGATATTAGCGATTTCCTGCTTACCATTATTTGGTATCTACACCGCTTTTGGTATTGCGCCTCAAACTTTAACCACAAATATCGCTACGTCTATGGTGGTTGAAGAGGTAAGCTTACCGACGCTAGAGCAAGCATTAAATGATGAGGTCAGTTTAGCTGAAAAGTTTTGGTATAAAGATTACGTACGTAGAGACGACACATTACAGAGCGTTTTAGCCAGATTAAATATTCGCAATCGCGATGCGATTGAATTTATTCGCTCGGATAGCGTTGCTAGCGAAATTGCACGCTCTATCATCCCTGGCCGCCAAGTAAAATCGGAAACCGATGCCGATGGCAATCTGTTTCATTTTGAATATCAAATCAGCGCCGATCAGTTTTTAACGGTTTCGAAAACTGCTGATGGTTACGAAGCCCATCAAGATGACCGCGTTTTAGAAGTTCGCCCAGTATTAAAATCCGCAAAGATTAATAGCTCATTGTTTGGTGCAACCGATGCTGCCAACATTCCAGACCATATTGCCATCCAACTGGCAGATATTTTTGAAAGTGAGATTAACTTTCATACCGATTTACGCCGTGGCGATCGATTCAATGTCATTTACGAAGGTAGTTATGATCAGGGCGAGTTAATTAAAGCAGGTGAAGTGTTAGCCGCTGAGTTTGTGAACGATGGCAAAGTTTATCGCGCTGTTGGTTTCCGCGATAGCAACAACCAAATGCAATACTACACACCAGAAGGTAAGAGTATTCATAAATCATTTTTACGCTCACCTTTAGAGTTCAGCCGCGTAAGCTCTGGCTTTAGCGTAGCGCGCTTTCATCCGGTTCTGCAAAGAATGCGCGCCCACAAAGGAGTAGACTTTGCAGCGCCAACTGGCACACGCATCAAGGCCTCCGCTGATGCTGTTGTTGATTTTGTAGGCACCAAAGGCGGTTACGGTAATGTCATCATCCTTAAACATGCGAATGGCGTAAGTACAGTTTACGGGCATCTTTCACGCTTTGCACCAGAACTACGTCGCGGATCAAAAATCACCCAAGGTCAAATGATTGGCTTTGTGGGAATGTCTGGCGTAGCAACGGGACCACATTTGCATTATGAGTTCTTAATCAACGGTAAGCATCAAGACCCAATGAAAGTGGCGTTACCAAAAACCAATGCGATACAAGGTGGCAATAAGGCTCAATTTGAAGCTATCAGCAGCCGCATGACGGCTCAGCTTAGATTGCTAGGCACGAGCAATATTGCCGCTTTAGAATAAATATCTAAAATTAGATATCATCATGGCTAGCCAGCTTTTCATCGGGTTGATGTCGGGCACTAGCCTTGATGGTGTTGATGTTGCATTGGTAACATTCAACCATTTGCAACACCCTCAGCTACTTAAAACGCATTTTGTTGCTTACTCGCCAACATTGCGTGCACAAATCCTCGCCCTACAACATCCCACAGATAACGAATTAGAAACAACTGCGCTAATCGGCAACACACTTGCTCGTTTGTATGCGACAGCAGTCAATGAGTTATTGTCGGCAGCAAAAATTGATGCCAAGTCTGTCACCGCAATTGGCTGCCATGGACAAACCATCAGACACCGCCCAGAGCTAGGCTTTACCATGCAAATTGGGAATGCCGCATTGCTAAGTGAACTCACGGGGATTACCGTGATAAGTGACTTCAGAAGTAGAGACATTGCCGCTGGCGGTCAAGGCGCACCCTTAGTACCTGCGTTTCATCAAGATGTTTTTGCTCACAAAAAGCATAATCGTGCGATTATCAATATAGGCGGCATTGCGAACATTACCTACCTGAGCAGTAGTGGCGCGATATTCGGCTTTGATTCAGGCCCGGGCAACATGCTACTGGATGCATGGATTAAACAACACCTAGGCTTAGACTACGATGCTGATGGCCAATGGTCTAGCACTGGCAGGATCATAGAGCCATTGCTGGATGCCATGTTAAGCGAACCTTATTTCTCGGCGCCACCGCCAAAAAGCACGGGGCGGGATTTATTTAACGACGCATGGCTGAACCATTGGTTAACCACGCAACAATACGCACCCAATGATGTTGCGCGCACACTGGTTGCATTAAGTGCACTCTCTATTGCGAATGCCATAAACCAGTACTGCAGAGAGATAGACGAGATATACCTTTGTGGTGGTGGCGCTAAAAACAAACTATTGGCTAGCGACCTACAGTCGCTCATGGGGCAAGTACGCTTAGAGTCGACGGATAAGCTAGGTATGGGCGTTGACTGGGTTGAGGCAATTGCCTTCGCATGGCTGGCGAAAAAGTGCCTATCTCAAGAAAGTGCTAACCTACCAGAAGTCACTGGCGCAAAAGGCTTACGTATTTTAGGTGCGATTTACCAAGCATAGTAAGTTTTTATCGTTCATCTGCCCGCTTTGATAAAGTATAATCACAGTCAATGATGATTAGAACTGCAAAAACACCATGAAAAACAATACAAGTACAGCGACACTCAGCTTTGACAATGGCAAATCTCCAATTGAATTACCAATGCTCTCAGGAACATTGGGTAATGATGTGATTGATATCCGCTCCTTAGGCAAACATGGGGTATACACTTACGACCCTGGTTTTATGTCTACCGCTGCATGTAACTCCAACATTACATTTATTGATGGAGAGCAAGGCCTGCTGTACCACCGTGGCTATCCGATTGAAGAGCTGGCTGAACACTGTGACTACTTAGAAGTTGCCTACTTGCTAATGCATGGCGAACTACCAAACGTGACAGAAAAGAAGCAATTTACTGACACGATTACCGGCAGCACCATGCTGCATGACCAACTCAGTAATATTTTCCGCGGATTCAGACGTGATGCACACCCAATGGCGGTCATGGTTGGCGTAGTTGGCTCGCTCTCGGCATTCTATTTTGACTCGATGGATATTCTGAATCCAAAGCATCGTGAGATCTCTGCACACCGTTTATTAGCAAAAGTGCCAACGATTGCGGCTTGGAGCTATAAGTACAATATTGGCCAACCATTTATGTACCCGCAAAACCATCTGAATTATGCGGAAAACTTTATGTACATGATGTTTGCCACGCCATGTGAGCAGTACGTACCTAACCCTGTATTAGCAAAAGCATTTGAGCGGATTTTGATCCTACATGCAGACCACGAGCAAAATGCATCAACATCAACAGTACGTCTAGTTGGCTCTAGTGGTGCGAATCCATTTGCTTGTATTTCAGCAGGTATTGCATCGCTTTGGGGTCCTGCACATGGCGGTGCAAACGAAGCCACGCTGAATATGCTTGAAGAAATTGGTGATGTTTCACGCATCGGTGAGTTTATTAACCGTGCAAAAGATAAATCAGATAGCTTCAGGCTCATGGGATTTGGCCATCGTGTGTATCGCAACATGGACCCAAGAGCCGCTATCATGAGAAAAACCTGCCATGAGGTGTTAGATGTACTTGGTTTAAATAACGACCCGATGTTCAAACTGGCATTAGCGCTAGAAAAAATTGCACTAGAAGATGAATACTTTGTGTCACGTAAGCTCTACCCTAACGTAGACTTTTACAGCGGCATTGTGATGCGTGCGATGGGCATTCCAAACAGCATGTTTACCGCCATCTTTGCGCTTGCCAGAACAGCGGGCTGGATTGCACAATGGTCTGAAATGCATTCAGACCCTGAAGCCAAAATTGGCAGACCGCGCCAACTTTACACCGGATCAGAAAAAAGATCGTTTGTTGAGCTAAATAAACGATAGTGATACAACACAACCAAGGCACGGTCTTGTTTGATCAAGCCTTGGTTCTTCTTGATTCAGAGATTACCTCCATTAGCGCTAATCTAGGTTAAGTGTTTAACCACCAATCTAGTTTGACACTCCGGCACCATCTCCCTAACAACTTAACCCTACTTGCCTGCGACATGCAGTGCTGCTTTTGTGAGCAAGTGCGCACTTACTGGCGCAGTAATAAATAGAAATACCGTGGCGATTATTTCACGCAAGCTAATGCCATCACCTGTCACACTAAAATAGATAGCCGATGCCACGACCATCGTGCCTACACCTAGCGTAGTGGTTTTAGTTGGCCCATGCACACGCATAAAAAAATCTGGCAACCTCGCCAAGCCAATTGACCCTAGCAAGGTAAAGCTGGCTCCGACCAAGATCAGAAATGAAATAAGGCACTCCACCCAAATACTCATTCGATGATGTTCCCACGTAACATGTATTTGGAAAAAGCCACCGTCCCCACAAAGCCCATGATAGCTATCAGCAGCGCGGACTCAAAGTAAGCACTATTATTCATGTAGATACCAATCAGCACTAGCAGTGCAATGGTATTAATGTATAGCGTATCTAACGCAAGCACACGGTCCGTCATATCTGGCCCAATTACCATGCGATACAAGCTAAGCATCATCGCTAATCCAATCATCAAAAATGCGATGGGTATCACGGTATTTAGCATGAGAATATCTCCTTTAACGGCTGCTCATAGCGCGACTTAATGGACTGAATCAAAGCATCGGCATCCTCTACATTAAGCGCATGTAATTGTAGCACCCAACGCGAACGGTCAATATCAATCGAAACTGTCCCTGGTGTTAACGAGACAATGCTGGCGAGCAAAGTGCCAACAAACGGATCCTGCATATCTAACGGAACCTCTACGAAGGCCGGTTTGATTCTATCTAGCGGACCAAGTACCAATTTTGCCACATCAATACTGGCAATCAAAATATCCCAAAGTACTATGCCAAAAAGATGGATAGCAGGTAATAACTTTATTGTCTCTGAACGCTCTGGCCAAAATCGCTGTGTTAATACTGGCAGGATAATGGCTAAAATGAGCGCCAAAATAAAATGTGCGCTAGAAGAAGCGTTATTGAGTGCAATCCATACCATAAATATCATCACTGATAGTGCTGGATGCGGCAACAAGCGACTCATGGCCTGGCTCCTCTTTGAATATCAGCATGGTGAGGAATGACTGCCTTAATGTAGTGTTCTGGCATATGCAATTGCTCTGCTGCTCGTTGCGTAAAATCAGACAAAGGTCGCGCAAAGATAACTAACAGCAAGGATACGGCAATTAAACCAAAAGTCGCCGCATACTGACACATGCTATTTTGGGGTGACACTACTTGCGGGGTAAGTGCCATGTCATTTGGCATTTCCCAAAACAAACGACTACCGGCTTTAGCCAGCGCGACTGTTGTGATGAGGCTTGCTACCAGTACCACCGCCCATATTGCCGGCATCATTGAGCCTTCCTTCACGGCAAAAAGTACCATGAGTTTGCCAATGAATCCTGAAAATGGTGGCAAGCCAGCCACTGTTGCAGCAAGTATGAAATACCCAAGCTTGAGCTTATTGTCAGATACCCACCCTGTAGCAACAAATGTGTCGCCAACTCGACCACGCGCATTACTAATCAGCCCAGCCATCATAAAGAATGCTGCGCCGACAACAGCTGACTGCACTAAGTAGTAAAGGCCTGCAGCCGTTACCACCTCATCATTTAAAGACGGCGCAATCAACAATAGTCCTGCAGAACCCAATATAAGCCACGCAACCAAGGACTGTAGGCTTTTTGCACTTAATACGCCTAATGTAGCAAATGCTATCGTTGCTAATGCCGCGACAATTAACCAGCCATCTAGCAAGCCATGCATCACTGGTGCGGCATTAAAGGCGATCATCTGCACATGCAGAATAGCGACAACACCAACTTTAGTCATCATCGCAAACAGAGCAGCGACTGGCACACCTGCCGCACCGTAGGCATGAGGCAGCCAAAAGGAAAGTGGCAACACCGCCGCTTTAAGCAAAAACACCGTCATCAACAATGCACCAGCAAGCCTAACCAGCGAGGCTTCTGTCGCAGGTACAGTTTTAAGCTGCATCGCAATATCAGCTAGATTCAGCGTACCTAGTGTGCCATAAATCAACCCTAGTGCTACTAAAAAAACCGCAGAGCCTGCTAGATTGAGCGTGACATAAGCAAAGCCCGCACGACTTTTATTTAGACCACTACCATGTGCCAATAGAATATAAGAGGCAAGCAACATGACCTCAAAAAAAACAAACAGGTTGAAAACATCGCCCGTTAAGAATGCACCATTAATGCCAACCAACTGCAATTGAAACACCGCATGGAAATGCCGTCCTTTGCCATCAAAACCAGCACTCGCATAAAGTAATACTGCTGCAGAAAGCACTGCCGTGGTGGTGACTGCCAAAGCAGCCAACCTATCGGCCACCAGCACAATCCCAAAAGGCGCCGGCCAGTCACCCAATGCATAAACAAGCGGCGCAGGTTGGTCTGCAAGCAGTAACAAATTAACGGAAACTGCCAACAATAGCATAGCTGCCAATGCGCCCACGCTCCGCTGCCAGCTGAGCTTACAGGCGCTCATCACCAATAGCACGATGCTAGCGATGAATGGCACTAATATAGGTAAAATTGGGCTGTGATTCATGGCTGATGTTTTTGTATATGGCTAGGTAAGGAATCAACTGTTTTTTCTATCATGTCGATATGATCATCGCCTGACTCGGACAATCCGCGCAACGCCAGTGTCACAATGTAGGCCGTCATGCCGAAGCCAATCACAATCGCAGTCAATACCAATGCCTGAGGTATCGGATCGGTATAACGCGTGATATCAGCACGGATGATTGGCGGTGCATTCATCACCAGCCTGCCGCTGGCAAAAAGAAATAAATTAACGGCGTAAGAAATGAGTGTCAGGCCAAGAATAACCGGAAACGTACGTGCGCGTAACATGAGATAAACGCCGCAGCCGAACAGTAAGCCTATTGCGCTAGCCAATATCGCCTCCATCAGACGCTCCCCCCTCGAACATTTATTCGCCCCAACTCAGTCAGTATCAACAGAACCGTCGCCACGACGACCAAATAAACACCCAAATCAAAAATAATCACTGAGGCTAACGCTATGTCGCCAACCAGTGGGATTTCAATATGCCCATGCGCACTGGTAAGAAAAGGGCGAACAAAAAACCAGCTTAGCAAGCCCACGCCTGCAGCCAACGCCAGCCCAAGCCCTAAGATAGGTGAGTATGATTTCGGCAACCTATCTTCTGCGAATGAAAAACCGCCAGCCAAAGATTGCAAAATCAATGCAACGCCGGTGACTAGGCCAGCGACAAAACCGCCGCCAGGCATATGGTGCCCTCTCAAAAAGAGATAAACGGCTACCGCTAATGCTAACGGCAATAATGGACGCATTAACATTTTCAAAAATAAAGGATGCGCATCGGCTGCCCATAAACGGCCAGCACTATCATGCATT
The DNA here is from genome assembly GCF_000744605.1 of Methylotenera sp. L2L1. Taxonomy (NCBI): domain Bacteria; kingdom Pseudomonadati; phylum Pseudomonadota; class Betaproteobacteria; order Nitrosomonadales; family Methylophilaceae; genus Methylotenera; species Methylotenera sp. L2L1. The sequence goes on along the minus strand of NZ_JQMG01000001.1, from coordinate 1,050,990 downwards.
GGCTGTAACAGACGCAATTGATTTAACAAAGCATGCGTACCTAGCGCCGCCATTGCCAGCACCGTAATCTCACCCAATGTATCAAAACCGCGGAAATCGACGAGGATGACATTCACCACATTACTTCCACCACCGCCCGGGACTGACTGCTGAAGATAGAAGTCAGAAATTGTACTAAACGAACTGGTCAACAGCTCAAAACTTACAAACGCCATCCCCAAACCAATCGCCAAAGCCAGCAGGACATCTCTACCTACACGGATACGAGATGACTCTCTCGGTGTAGATTGCGGCAAATAATGCAGCGCAAGCAGCATCAGCACCGTGGTGACGACCTCTATTGAAAGTTGAGTCAATGCTAAATCTGGGGCAGAGAAACGCACAAAAACCAAGACCACGACCAAGCCCACGACACCAATCAGAATAATGCTTAACAAACGACGATGGTGCATAAATGTTGCACCTAGCGCTCCCAATACTAATGCAGATAAGGCGATTACACTGGCAATATCTAATGGCATGGTAGATACTGTATTGTCTAGACGACCACCGCTAATAAATGCCCAACTGCCATAAACCAATACAAATACAAAGAACACCGCGATGTAGCGCTGCAATGATCCATTATCAATTGTTAACATAATATTTTCTGCATATGCTGCTAACCCTTGATAGGCTCGCTCAAAAAGCATACGGCTACTAAGCGTTGGTAGTTGGTTATTCCAATGTACCAAGGTACTGCGCATCATATATAGACCAACACCACCAGCTAATGCTATCAGACTCATCAGGAATGCGAGGTTAAATCCATGCCAAATTTTTAAATCGTAAACTGGCAAGGCTGATTGCAAGCTAGCTCCGGCGGCAGCGGCCAGCAAAGCACCTACAGACCAAGCAGGAAAGATACCGACAAGCAAACATAATACAACCAGTATTTCCATCGGCACACGCATCCAGCGTGGAGGCTCATGAGGCTGGCGGGGCAAATCAACAGGCTGACCATTGAAGAACACATCATGAATAAAACGTGCTGAATAGGCGACCGCTAAAACACCAGCGATGGTGGCAAATATTGGCAAAATCCAAGGTGAGCCTCCAAACCCATGAAACACGATAGACTCAGTGAAGAACATCTCTTTGCTTAAAAATCCATTCAGTAATGGCACGCCGGCCATAGAGCCAGCTGCGAGCATCGCTAACGTTGCCGTAATCGGCATCAGCTTAAACAAACCATTAACACGCCGCATGTCCCGAGAGCCACATTCATGGTCAATAATGCCGGCAGCCATAAACAGCGATGCTTTAAATATTGCGTGATTGATAATATGGAACACCGCTGCAACCACTGACATCGGTGTACTTAATCCAAAGAGCAAGGTAATTAAACCAAGATGACTAATCGTTGAGTAAGCCAATAAACCTTTAAAGTCATTACGATACATCGCCAGATAAGCACCGTAAACCAGCGTAATGCCACCGACTGTACTCACGCTAAATAACCAAGCATCAGTACCTGAGAGTACAGGGTAAAATCGTGCGAGTAAGAATACGCCAGCTTTAACCATCGTCGCCGAGTGTAGATAGGCAGAAACAGGCGTAGGGGCTACCATTGCATTTGGCAACCAAAACTGAAATGGAAATTGTGCCGATTTAGTAAAGGCACCTAGTAACACCAAGGTAAGAATCGTGGGGTATAACGGGTCTGATTTTATTTGGGCTACCGCTACAATGACATCTGTCAGCTCATAGCTACCGGCAACTTTGCCTAGAAGCAAAACGCCAGCAAACAAGGCCAATCCACCTACACCGGTAACCACCAACGCCATCCGCGCAGCAATTCTAGATTCATGTGATGCAGATTTATAAGCAATCAATAGAAAAGATGAAAGGCTGGTCACTTCCCAAAACACCACCATCATGAGTAGGTTTTCTGAAAGTACGATGCCTAACATTGCTGACATAAACAGCAGCAATAATGCGTAAAAGCGTCCTAACTTGTCATCACTCGGTAAATAATAGTGGGCATACAAAACGACTAACATGCCAATACCTAGGATTAGCATGGAGAATAGCATGCCCAAGCCATCAAGGCGGAATGAGAGGTTCAGGCCAACATTCGGTAGCCAATCAAAATGGGCAATGACGGACTGCCCACTCATTGCGATAGGAAAAAGTGGCGCAAGTAATCCTAGACATATTGCCATGACAGCACCAGCGGCAATAGCGGTTGATTTTCTCCCGTGCTGTTCAACAATTAACGGAAGAGCGACCCCAGAAAATGCAACAAAAAGCGCTAAGGGCAACAAGGTTGGCAAGTATGCACTTTCAATCATTGCAAATGATCAATCAAAAATATCATGCGCGATTAAATTCTCATACCTGAAGAACCAAAGTTGGTGGGATTGAGATGCTCTTAGCATCAATGATAATGCTTAATTATTATATATTGCTATGAGGCTGATATTATTCAGCACAGATTTTACTTACGCTTCATACTTACACTACGAACGAAAAATAGCATCACTTTGCTTACTGTAAATAAGGCTTTAGTGCTTTAGATAAGCAAACACGCTCGATTAGCCGGATGCTTATATCTCCAAGCATCCAAGTTAACACGAGCGTGTAAATTTGCGTTTAACTGAATCTTAAGCAGAAAAAGATGAGCCACAACCGCAAGTAGTTTGCGCATTTGGGTTACGAATCACGAATTGTGAGCCCTGTAAGCTATCTTGGTAATCAATCTCTGCGCCCATCAAATACTGTAAGCTCATCGGATCAATTAACAATGTCACGCTGTCTTTTTGCACCTGCGTATCATCGTCGTTCACTTCTTCTTCAAACGTAAAGCCGTATTGAAAACCTGAACAACCGCCGCCGCTCACAAAAACACGTAACTTAAGATCTGGCGAACCTTCTTCTTCAATTAACTCTTTTACCTTTTTAGCCGCATTATCGGTAAATACTAAAGGTGAAGGAATGTCTAATTCCTGAACTTCTGCAACTGTACTCATGGTGTACTCCTAAAATTTCAATTAAATATCTTTTTACTAATATGCGACCTAATGCAATGAATTTCAATAGTAAATGCCTATAAGCTTTACTTTATTCTGCTTTATCGTCCAAATAAACTAACTTTCCCTCTATCACCGCGCCTGTATGCATCTCAAGGGTATTGTAATAAACATCGCCCGTCACACGCGCTTTAGTTTGCAGCTCTATAAATTGTGCAGCCTTCACTGGGCCAATCACAGCACCGTTAATCACCACTTTTGAAGCAGTGATTGCCCCCTCTATGCGACCTAGCTCACTAAGTATTAGTGTACTTGGCTGGTCATTAGGTTCAGCAACAGCACCGATGACTGTACCATCAATGCGCAAACCGCCTGAAAAATGAATGTTGCCTTCAACACGTGTACCCACGCCAATCAAAGTGTCTATCGTATTTTGAACGCGATTACTTTTTTTAAAAAACATCTTAAATCCTCTAAACTTTGGTAGCTTACTTACAGACCACAACTACTCATGGGACAACAATATAAAGATAATAGCTATTATCTTTTACCGTTCATCATATTTTTATAAAAAGCTAAATCCTCTTTAATATGAATATTTTCATCTTGAACCTCACGCAGCTCTTTAGTTAAAACACTCTGTGCTGCCTGTTCAATTTGTAACTGCCGTTCTACTTGGATCACCTTTGTATTTAAAGCCTGATTATCAAGCACAGTCTGCCGTAAACTCTCGCTGCCAGTCGCAAACTGCCAATAAGCAATTAAATAGCCGACACCCATAAATAGAAACGTAGCACCTAGCTGAAAATACCACGGGCGCTTAGACCTCACTGCAACTTGTTTAGCAGTTAATCCAAAGTGACGACGTATTCTACGGCGAACTGGCTTCATTTGATCAAGGCAGCAACGGTAAAACTTCTAAACCGCTGCGCTCATCAAAATCAAACATGATATTCATATTTTGCACAGCCTGCCCAGCAGCTCCTTTTACCAAATTATCCTGTACCACCACTAAGGTTAAGTAACCCGTCGTTTGCTGTTTATGCAATGCAATACGTAATTGGTTGGAACCACGTACTGAGCGCGTTTCTGGCAAAGCACCTGCTGGCATCACATCTACAAAACGCTCATGTTGATAACGTTGCTCATACAAGGCTTGCAAATCTACAGTGTTAGCAACATCAGTCAGTTTAACGTAAATTGTTGAAAGCATGCCACGTATCATTGGTATCAAATGCGGCACAAAAATAAACTGAACATCTGCATTCGCTAATTGTGTCAGTTGCGCATGAATCTCTGGGTGATGACGGTGCCCAGCCACACCATATGCTTTCATACTATCACTGGCTTCCGCAAACAGCGTAGCCACTTCAGCTTTTCTACCTGCGCCAGAAACCCCTGACTTAGCATCAGCGACAATCGGTGCTGAAAAATCAATATAGCCTTGCTCCAGCAACGGTGCTAACCCTAGCAACACTGTCGTTGGATAGCATCCAGGGTTACCAATAACCTTAGCTGACTTAATATTTTCACGATAAAGCTCTGGTATGCCGTAAACAGCGTCACGTAAAACATCTGGACAGCTATGTGGCATTTTGTACCACTTTTCAAAAACACCCGTATCTTGCAAACGAAAATCTGCTGCAAGATCAATGACTTTAACGTTAGCATCCAACAGCGCCTGCGCCTGACTCATCGCAACCCCATGTGGTGTCGCAAAGAACACCACATCACATGCGCTTAAGTTTGCGGTAGCAGGATCAGAAAATGCTAAATCAACATAGCCGCGTAAACTAGGAAACATATCAGCAACTGGTAGCCCAGCTTCGCCACGTGAGGTAATCACCGTCAACTCTGCGTGTGGGTGCATTGCCAGTAGGCGCAACAACTCAACCCCCGTGTATCCAGTGCCGCCTACAATACCGATTTTAATTTTCTTAGATGCCATTTTCTTTAATTAATTTACCAAGTGTTCTGATTATAAGCGCTCTATCTTTTTCATCCAATAAAAAAGGCCGCCAAAGCGACCTTTTTCAAATCCAACCGCCAAATAGCGTTTAACGTATTAGCGTTTAGAGAATTGTTTACGACGACGCGCTTTGCGTAGACCAACTTTTTTACGCTCAACTTCACGTGCATCACGTGTTACGAAACCAGCATGTGACAATGCACTTTTCAATGTAGCATCAAAATCGATCAAAGCACGTGTAATACCGTGACGAACCGCACCAGCTTGACCAGACTCACCGCCACCGATTACGTTAACCATGATGTCGAAGCTAGCTGTGTTGTTTGTTAACTCTAAAGGTTGACGCAAAATCATGCGTGATGTCACGCGTGAGAAGTACTCATCAACTGGCTTGTCATTAACAATGATGTTGCCTTTACCTGATTTTAAGAATACGCGCGCTACAGAACTTTTGCGGCGGCCCGTACCATAATTGTATTTACCGATCATTTTTTATCCTTAGATGGTCAATGGTTGCGGTTGTTGTGCCGCGTGGTCATGCTCACTACCTGCATAAACCTTCATTTTTTTGATCATTGCATAGCCTAAAGGACCTTTAGGCAACATGCCTTTAACCGCTTTTTCTAAAGCGCGACCTGGGAAACGATCTTGCATTTTAGAGAATGTTGTTGTGCTGATACCGCCTGGGTAACCAGAGTGGCGATGGTAAAGCTTACCATCTGCTTTATTACCAGTTACTTTTAATTTGTCGGCATTAATAACAACTATATAATCACCTGTATCAACGTGAGGCGTATAAATTGTTTTATGTTTGCCGCGTAAACGGTGTGCAACTGCGCTAGCTAGACGGCCTAGCACTAGGTCTGTGGCATCAACCACAAACCAATCGCGCTTCACTTCGTGTGATTTTGCTGAAAAGGTTTTCATTGTGTTACCAATACTGTGAGCTAAAAAAATTAAGAGGCGGATTTTATGCTAAAGAAATATGTTTTGTCAAACAGTATTATACTGTTCACTTAATATTTTTAAGTTTATTACCAACTTGTAACCATATACTTTAAGCACTATATCAAACAAATAACATCCATATATTTATTTGTTATTCATACCAATACCTACTGGCATGAATTGTGCTTTTCATTTATGGTAAAGTAGCATTGATTCACAATGGTTTTACCATATAAGCAAGCAAGAACAAGATTCTAACAGACCAGATTAACAATGCAATCAAAATTTAGTATAACAATTTGAAAACAAACATATTTTGAGACTATTTATACCCCTTATTTTAGCCTTCTACGCCAATGCGAGCTTTGCACTCAGCTTTGGGGACGCTACGCTTAAATCATATTTGGGTGAGTCTCTGATTGTTAAATTAAATGTCACTGACGTCGAAAAATCACCAGATTCTAATTGCTTTACGATTACTGACACAAATGAAACACCTGCTTTTAGAAAAGCATTTTCAACATTAACGCCATATAAAGACGGCTACCAACTCACTATTACAACACAAACAGTGATTACTGAACCGATTTTAGGGTTACGTGTTTCATACAATTGCGAACCTCAGCTCAACCGTGATTACGTTTTATTACTAGACCCAGCAGCTCACCGCGGTGACATGCCCAACACCACAAGCACCACCAACCAAGCGGACGATATTAACAATCAGTCGCCTGACGCCAGCCACAAAACCAACACTCTCAGCACTACTAATCACACGACAGAGGCCGTCTCTGCTAACAATACGACGAGCAAACCGCAGACCAAAGTAAAGCGGAAATCAAAAAAACGTCAATCAAACTTATCTACTAATGCGAATGCAAACATTGCTGATCAAAAAATAATGGAAGCCTATGTAGGCAAACAGCAGAGTTCTGCCAAGCAAACACCAGCAGCATCCGCAACACCTGCGACGGACAATAGTGATCGTGTAACTCCCATCAAACCGAGCACCTCAAGCAAACCATACCTAAGCATTTCTGGTGGCAGCCAGACACCAGACACATTGGGCGGACAAGCAAATCTAGGCCTCAAATTTGAGACGCAAATTGACTTAAACCGTGCCCCCCCTATTGCAGCTGTTGATAATGCTGAAATGATGGATGAAGTAACCGTCATGACAAACCGACTAACACACTTAGAGAAACAGATTGTCAGCCTGCAAGCGCAAAACAGCCAATTAAGAAATGAAGCAATACTTGCTAAAAAAGAGTTAGAGAGTAAACAATTCAGCTGGCTAGATTACCTTCTCATCGTAGCTGGTGGCGCTATACTGATAGCTGCACTTGAGTGGCTACGCCGCACTTTTATTGCCAGACGCTTAATTAAACAGGAGCTAAACTGGCTTGATACCGAGGATACAGACGACGGTGACGATGAACCGGCATTCTCTGTCACGACCCCAGCCGCTGATAACAAACCTACTAGGAATAACAGCTTCTCAGCATCGTTTCTTGATGAGCAAGCGGATGGTGGCCATGGTAAAGTAGAGCCCACCAAAACCGGCACACTATCATTTACTGAGCATGTAAACGATGATCATGACAGCATCATTGACAATGCGGATGTTTTTATAGAGCATGAACGCCCATTACTGGCGATTCAGTTATTGCAGAATCACTTGAATGACTTTCCGATGGAGTCTCCAAAGATTTGGCTTAAGTTACTGTCACTGATTGCAGCTGAAGGCTCAGAAACTGAATATGAAACTGCCACGGCTGATGCCAATAAATACTTTAACATCAGGGTACCAAGCTACTCTGAAGCTAAAAATGAAGACCACTCTTCGATTGAAGACTTTTCAAATATCGTTGCCAGACTCGAAGGCGTTTGGGGCTCACCGTTTGCGGTTAAGTTCTTAAATGATTTGATTTACGACCAATATGCACAACCGGCTGAAGGGTTCTCGGCAAACAATTTTGAGGAGTTATTCTTCCTCAAAAGAATCGCTGAGTTGCTAAACACTGGCGTTTCTACTAGTCAACGCACGCTATACCGAACTGCTTCAACAACACCTAATGACGATAGCCCAGCCCGTACCAATTTAGATAACTTAGCATTTAATGAAGCGGCTTTTGGCGACGACTTATTACTTGAACAAGCTTTACCAACTGAAACCACAGAAAAACCAAACAATAGTGCAATCACAGATGAAGACTTCACCGTTGCGTCTTTCCTTGATACGCCTGAGCAGGTGAAGCCAAATAAGCTGACTAAAGAAGAGGCTAATTCGCAGTTTGAGAATTCTGCTTTTCAAAAAGTGCCATCCTATGATGTAGATATGCTGGTAGATTTTGATGACCACATTGAAGTTGAAGTGCCAACCTTGAACGATGATGCAAACAGCCCGCAGCCTACCCAAGACATGAGCCAACCACTTCTAGAGAAGAGTGCAGAGCCTCATGAGACGACAGAGGAGCTACACTTCCCATTGAATGTCTATCCTGAAGAAACTACGTCTGAAGATAGCACGGCAACAAAAATTAAGGATAAGCCAACACCTAAAAACGGCAAGGACTCCAACATTATTGAATGGGATTTACCAAAGTTAGACTCTTAACAACGCCGACGCCAGCAATTATTGTTCGCGCTAGGCTTCAATAAGCGTTGATTAAGTAATGTGCCAGCAGCCCGTAGAATACAAACAGACCAAACCAATTATTACCCAAAAACGCTTGGAAGCATTTTGTCCTCATACGGTCTCTAATGAGATAAAAGTGATAAACCGCAACAGCGCCGGCAAGAGCCAAACCAGTGTAATAAGCGAACGATAGCTTTAATTGATAGCCCACAATGCCAAGTAACAGCAACGTAGCGCCATAGCACAGCATAATGGCGACAACATCAAAGCGCCCAAAAGTGATGGCGGAAGATTTAATCCCTATTTTCAGATCATCTTCCCTATCCACCATTGCATATTCAGTGTCGTATGCAATCGCCCAAAACACATTAGCTAACAAAAGTAACCACGCAACGATAGGCACACTATTACCAATCGCAGCAAATGCCATCGGGATGCCAAAACCAAAAGCGACGCCCAAATAAGCTTGTGGCATCACAAAAAACCGCTTCGTTAGTGGGTAGGTCAGTGCTAAGAACAATGCCAGCACAGATAACTGTATCGTTAACGTGTTCAATAAGCAGACCAATCCAAATGCGGCAATACTTAACCCTAACGCTAAGCCATACGCCTCTTTCTTAGTCACTTCTTTATTGGGTAATGGGCGATTTTTAGTGCGCTCAACCAAGCCATCATATTGACTATCTGCAATATCGTTCATCACACAGCCAGCGCTACGCATTAATACAGTACCAGTGACAAATATCAATACGATAATCCAATCAGGCTTACCCGCGCTGGCAATCAACAACGCCCATAACGTAGGCCAAAGTAACAGCAAAATGCCAATTGGCTTATCTAAACGCATCAGGCGTTCATAACTGTTTATCTTTTTGACGATGTTGGGTGTATTCATGAGCAAATGATATTGGGAAGAAAAACTTCAGTGACCATAATAGTAGCGCAGTTCAGACTGAACACCGAGCGTCGCGCCCACAGGCTTGCTGGCTTATCTGCCAAATGTTGAATTGCATGCTGATATAGCACATGATTTGGCGATAGTTTCTTATAACTTAACGCTGTGCGCTTTACTTTGGGATTAGCAAATAAAGTTGCGCCAAGCGGCTTATTGCCTAACTTACCTAGATCATGCCACACACCACGCAAGCTTTTTCTGGGCAGGATGCTATGTGCAAACACCATAGGACTTTGTCCACCATACAATAATACATCGCGAACCAATACGATTTTATCTGCCGATAAATTGAGTGGTGCCGCTTCGTCACGGATAGGCTTGAGAAAGTTAACGGCTAACGGCACGACATAAAAGTCTGAGTAACGCTGCTGTAGCCTAGCGGTTAATGATTGGTTATTAATCAGCCACGGACGATATGCATGACTTAGTAGTGGCTTTACTAACCAACGATAACGGGCTTGAGAGTTATGTTTACGATTTTTCACTTCTAAAATTATCGCATGTTGTTAATAGATTCAATTGTCATGCAGTTACACCTTCACCAACTCACCAGCACTGCTCATCCAGCGTTCTAAATGCTGCTCTACTTCTGTAGGATAGTTTTTAAGCAATGTATCTGCCATTGTTTTTGCGGTTTCCAGCAAATCCACATCGCGTTCTAAATCAGCAATTTTCAACATCGGCACACCACTTTGACGTACGCCCAATAGCTCACCAGGGCCGCGAATCTGCAAATCAGCCTGTGCAATCACAAAACCATCATTGCTTTCATAAATCACTTTTAGTCTTGCACGCGCAGTATCGGACAGCTTATTTTGGTACAACAAGATACACGTGCTTTTTGCAGAACCCCTACCCACACGCCCACGTAATTGATGCAATTGCGACAAGCCCATGCGCTCCGCATGCTCAATCACCATCAAGCTGGCATTGGGAACATCCACACCAACTTCAATTACAGTTGTGGCAACCAGAAGCTGTAAATGTCCTGCGCTGAATTCAGCCATGACCGCCTGCTTTTCTGATGGCTTCATGCGGCCATGCACTAGGCCAACTTTCAATTCAGGGAACTCATCTTGCATCAGCGCATACGTGTCATTGGCGGTTGCCAACTGCAACGCTTCAGACTCTTCAATCAATGGGCATACCCAATAGGCCTGATTGCCTTGCAAACACGCCTCACGCACACGCTGCAAGATTTCGTCACGCCTAGCATCGGAAACTATTTTCGTGACGATAGGCGAGCGCCCAGGTGGCAATTCATCAATCACGGATACATCAAGATCGGCGTAGTAGCTCATCGATAAGGTTCGCGGAATTGGTGTGGCAGACATCATGAGCTGATGCGGCTCTGGCTGGCCTTTTTGGCGTAGCGCCAAGCGTTGGTGCACGCCAAATCGGTGCTGCTCATCAATAATTGCTAAGCCTAGATTTTTAAAGCGCACCGCCTCTTGGAATAAGGCATGCGTGCCGACAACTAGCCTTGCATCACCGTTGGCAATAGACTCAAGCGCCGCTTCGCGATCTTTCTTATTTTGACTACCGGTGAGCCACGCAATCTTGATATTTAACGGCATAAGCCAACTTAGCATCTTGCGATAATGCTGCTCCGCCAATATCTCTGTGGGCGCCATTAATGCAACTTGCCAGCCATTTTCCATGCATTGCAGTGCGGCCATGCACGCTACTATCGTTTTGCCGCTCCCAACATCCCCCTGCAACAAGCGCTGCATAGGGTGTGCTTGCGTTAAATCACGCTCGATTTCTAATGCGACTTTTTGCTGTGCGCCGGTTAAAGCAAATGGCAAGCTTTTCAGTAACGCAGACACCAGTTGCTTAGATGGCTTAAATTGCGGAGCACTTACACTCCGCCGCCGTGCATAATGTTTGCGCATGGATAACTGCTGCGCCAACAACTCATCAAAAGCCAAGCGCCGCCAATGTGCTGTGGTCTTATTATCTAAAGCGCGCAGATTGACATCCGGGCTTGGGTGATGCAACGCGATGAGACTGGCCTTAAAGCTTGGCAAGTCTAAAGTTGCGTACACTTGTGCAGGTAAAGTTTCATGCATATCAGCCTGCTGCAACGCAATGCGTATCGCCTTACGCAAACTTGCCTGGCCAAGCCCTGCAACTGTTGGATAAACTGGTGTTAGGGTTTCAGCAACCACAGATTTTTCACCCACAGCCTTACAGGTAGGGTGCACCATTTCATAACCAAAAAAGCCGTTGCGCACCTCACCATAAACACGGACTTTCGCACCGACTTTAAGTGCGTTGATTTGGCTGGGATAGAAATGTAAAAAACGCAAAGTGAGCTGGCCACTTGCGTCTTCTAATTTGGCAATGAGTGCCTTACGAGGCTTATAGGTAACTTCCGCATGAACAATCTCCCCCTCCACCTGCGCGGATTCGCCCATGTGCAAATCACGAATGGCTGTTACATGCGTTTCATCAATATAGCGCAGTGGCAAATGTAACAATAAGCCCTGCAAATTAGCGATACCAAGCTTAGCCAAATTGGCAACTAAGGGCTTGCTGAATGCTTTGATTTGACTAAGCTGTGTCACATTGAATGATGCTAGCCAAGAATAAACACATGCGTAAACCTCATATCACGCCTACCTAATATAGACATTAAGATAGGCGTCAATCGCATTTATCCTTGGCAAGTCTGAGAAATTAAACCACCATCACCGCGTCAGCCTCAACCAGCGCTGCGCGTGGTAATGAAGCAACACCAACCGCAGCACGTGCTGGGTAAGGCTGGCTAAAGTATTCAGCCATAATAGTGTTCACTAAAGCAAAGTGAGATAAGTCTGTCAGAAAAATATTCAGTTTAACTACATCAGCCAAACTACCACCCGCAGCCTCAGCCACTGCTTTTAGGTTTTGAAATACGCGGTGAATTTGTGCTTCAATACTATCCACCATTTGCATGGTTTCTGGATCTAGGCCGATTTGGCCAGACATATAAACGGTATTACCTACTTTTACCGCTTGAGAATAGGTACCAATTGCCGCTGGTGCACCTTGTGTTTGAATAATTTGTTTTGTATTAGCTGTCATTTAATAAACCACTCTTTGTTAAAAAAATAATGCGTAGCAACTACTGTGCGCTTGCTTTTGCATTCGAATTTTTGCCATTACCGGCAACATTACCCTTGGTGCGATTAATACGCACCACATCAGGAATCTTACGCAGGCCACGCATAAGCTCGGCTAGATGCAATCGGTTTTTTACCTGCACGGTAAAGTATAAATTAGCATATGCACTACCGTCAGCCTCTTCAACACTGACGTTATCAATATTAGAGCCCGCGTCCGCAATACCTGAAGCAATTTGCGCCAACATACCAGGCTGATTTGCCACGGTTAAGTTCAAATTCGTTTTGAATAGCCTTGAGCTTTCAGGCTCCCATTCAACATCCAGCCATTTATCTGGGTCTAATTTAAACTTACGTACACTAGGACAATCATGCGTATGAATCACTAAGCCCTTATCTTTATTGATAAAGCCTAAAATCGGGTCTCCAGGGATCGGTCTGCAACAAGGCGCAAATTGCACCGCCATGCCTTCAGTGCCACGAATCGTGATGGTGTCCAATGAGGCAGCTGGCAGCTTGGTATGCTTCTCTGCATGGTCATCTGTCATCGCCACCAACTGGTGTGCCACCATGACGTTCTGACGCTTGCCAAGGCCGATGTCAGACAGTATTTCTGCTTTTTTCTTAACGCCGTAGTCACGAATCAACTTTTGCCAATGATCTTCTGAAATCTGGTTAGGATCAACATGCAAAGCGCGCAATGCCTGATTAAGCATACGCTCACCTAAATGCGCAGATTCAGTAGACTGCTGCGACTTCAAGTAGTGGCGAATGTGCGCACGTGCACGCCCAGTGACAACGTAATTGAGCCACGCCGGATTAGGTTTGGCTAACGACCCAGTAATGATTTCAACATGATCACCGTTATGCAGCTCTGTACGTAATGGTGCAAGGTCGTGATTAATTCGAACCGCAACGCAGCTATTGCCGATATCCGAATGCACTGCGTAAGCAAAATCAACGGCAGTCGCCCGTTTAGGTAAGGCCAAAATCGAGCCCTTAGGCGTAAATACATAGACCTCATCCGGGAACAAATCAACTTTAAGATGTTCAAGGAAATCTAGTGAATCTATGCTCTCGCTTTGAATATCCAGCAAGCGCTGTAACCACTGGTGGGTCTGCTGTTGCAACGCGGTGAGCTGTGCATCACTTGCCTTGTAAAGCCAGTGTGCGGCAACACCTGCATCTGCAATATTATGCATGTCGGCACTGCGAATCTGCACCTCAATTGGCGTACCAAAAGGGCCAAATAAAGTCGTGTGCAACGATTGATAACCGTTCGCTTTAGGGATGGCGATATAGTCCTTAAATTTGCTAGGAATCGGCTTATACAAGCCATGTAGCGCACCTAAAGCCAAATAGCAGCTAGATAAATCTTTGACAACGATTCTAAACCCATAAATATCATACACTTGTGAGAAAGGCGTTGCCTTGCTCGTCATCTTTCGATACACACTGTAAAGATGCTTTTCGCGGCCAGACACTTCCGCTTCAATATTGAAGCTAAGTAACTGCTGTTTGATTGATTCTAATATTTTAGAAATGACTTCTTTACGATTACCGCGCGCGGCCATAATCGCTTTAGAAATTGCGTTATAGCGCATGGGGTAAAGGTATTTAAAGCTTAAATCTTCTAGCGCTTGGTAGACTTCATTCAGGCCCAGCCGGTTGGCAATCGGGGCGTAGATATCTAGCGTTTCTTTCGCGATGATTCTCTGCTTTTCTGGTCGCATCGCTTCCAGTGTTTGCATATTATGCAAACGATCTGCCAACTTCACTAAAATCACGCGAACATCTTGCGACATCGCTAATAACATTTTGCGGAAATTCTCAGCCTGCGCCTGACTAGCGCTTTGAAACTCAATCTTATCAAGCTTAGTGACACCATCCACTAGCTCAGCCACCTGCTGACCGAACCTCTCTTTGATGTCGAGCGTGGTAATAGCGGTATCTTCTACTACATCATGTAATAGTGCAGCAAGAATGGTAGGCACATCCATGTGCAGGTCCGCTAAAATACAAGCGACAGAGACAGGGTGCGTGATATAAGGCTCGCCGGTTTTACGGACTACCCCATCGTGGGCGGTAAAGGCATAGCGATAGCCATCCCATACTTGTTCGATATCTTGAGGTTTTAAATACTGTTGAAGACGTATGCTTAAGGCCGAGTCCTCGCTGTCCGCAGGCAGCAAGGGAGCCGATGTTAACTTTGATAATTCCGCTTTAAGATTGTTTGCGGTTTTTGGCATGTCAGTTTCACTACTTGTATGAAAAATTAATAAATGCCAAGGCCAAGCAGATTAAGCATGTCCGCGCGCTAAAATTTCCACACCAATTTTGCCTGCTGCAATTTCACGTAACGCGATTACGGTTGTTTTGTCGCGTGTGTTTTGCACGTTAACTTGCGGCTCTGCACCATTGTGCAATTGACGGGCACGATAAGCAGCCACTAAAGTTAATTGGAAGCGATTTGGGATTTTTTCTAAACAGTCATCTACCGTGATACGTGCCATGATGATATTTCCTAATGATAAACAAAATTAATTACTAAAAGACTAAACAACTAACAGACTAGGCAAACGCAATTTAAGTGAGCGCTTGAATTAAACTGGCATAACGTTGCAATTGTGCAGTGGCTACTAAGCGCTGTGCGCGGATAATAGCGCGAATGTCCTGCAACGCTACGTCAAAATAGTTGTTAATTGTAACATAATCGAACTCGCTCACATGGCGCATTTCAGCACGTGCAGCCGCAACGCGTTTAGAGATCGTCTCTTGACTGTCTTGACCTCGGCTATTCAAGCGCTGCTCCAGCGTCTCGATGGAAGGCGGCAGCACAAATATACTGATAGCATCTGGAAATAAACGGCGAACTTGTGCAGCGCCCTGCCAATCAATCTCCAAAATCACATCATGGCCTGCCTGCAATGGCGCATCCACCGCAGACTGCGAGGTACCGTAACGCGCGCCGTGTACTTCTGCGCTTTCTAAGAACTTTGCTTCGCTTAACATCTGCAAAAACGCAGCATCATCTACAAAGTGATAATCTACGCCATCTTGCTCGCCCGGGCGCGGTTTGCGCGTTGTGTGCGAAATGGATAGTTTCAAATGCGCATCTTCGGCCAGCAATGCCTTAATCAGGCTAGTTTTACCTGCGCCTGATGCCGCGGTGATGATATAAAGATTACCTGGAGTCATTCGGTTAAAGCTCTCTTAGCGTATGTTCTGATTATTAAAATAATCTAGCAAGCTAGATTAACACCAATCTGGGCTTGGTAATGCGCTAAATACTGCACGCAATCCATCAGACCAGCCTTGGCGAATTTGTACGTAATATGGGTCGGTTTCTGTAATGCGCTGCTGGCAATCCGCATGTAAGCTATCCACCCGGTAAATCAGCAAATCAATTGGCGCTGCCACAGACACATTACTGCGAATCGTGGAATCAAAAGAAATCAGCACACATTTAACCGTATCCATGATGTCGCTGTTTTGCTCTACTACACGATCGATAATCGGTTTACCGTACTTAGTTTCACCAATCTGAAAATATGGCGTTTCTTGTGTGGACTCAATAAAGTTACCCGCAGCGTACACATTGAACAACCGTGGCTTTTCGCCTTTAATTTGGCCGCCAACTAAAATGCTGGCATTAAACTCAATATTATGATTTTTAAAGTGCTCACCATCGCGCTCAAAAGCTGTCCTCAATTCAGCACCCACCAACCCTGCCGCATCAAACAAACTATCGACATTATGTAAGTGCTTACTAGCAGCTTCATTTTTCTCGATTCGCGCCCTCAGCGCATTCACCACAGACTGGGTAATTGCCAGATTACCCGCCGTTAGCAATACAATCACGCGCTCGTTTTTAAGCTCAAAAATATGCATCTTAGGCGTAGAAGCCACTTGATCCACGCCTGCATTAGTTCGCGTATCAGAAGCCAACACTAATCCTTGTTTCAGCAATAAACCGACACAATAAGTCATATTTTTTGTTTAATTTGGAAGAACGACAATCATACCATTTTGCGTCTACACTCGCCAAAAAACTGTAACGAAGAAATACATGCCTAAACATTATTAAGCATGTATAAAATACAATTTGTATCGTAACAATAAAGAATGCTTACATAAAACTAGCCGCTTCAGTAAACCCTCGCAAGGTGAACTGTATAGGAGTGCGCTTTACAAGGCGCTGTCGCAAATAAAGGGTAAAAGCAATATGAAATTATTTGATAACGTTGAAAAAAGTGCTGAGGATTATCCTAGCTTTATTGACAGGTTGCTTACCGCAATTCTTGCACCGATTGCTTTTGGTTTCCCAGTTTTTATAATCATAGCCTTATTATCAGGGGCTGGGATTCGCATAATTCGGCGCAATCGGCTGTTTGATCAAGTTCCGATAGATTTAATATTGCTAATAATTGTTGTGATACCAGTTATTACAGGATTCGCACTGGGCATATCTAGATTTACGGTGCTTTATGGGCATCTATTTTATACAAATATTGGATATGAGAAAGACATACGTAAAACAATTGCCGCATGGCTGTGTTTATTTTTAATTGCGTTTGGCGTGTCCAGCGTTTTGGGATGAAAACATGATTCAGAATCAAAAACACCAATCACTCATCATTATTGCAATTTCATTAGCATTAATTGCCTATGCCACAAAAGGATTTTTAAAAGAGCAAACGGCAATGCAGTATTTTTCGACTGTAATGATCATTTGCCTTTTGTCATTCGCCATTATCGGAGCTTGGTTTAGAAAGACTTGGGTGCAATATTGCTTTTTCTTTATTGCCACCTACAGTTTATTGATAACCATCTTTACGCTATTGGCAATGTCAGTGGGTGGCTGTTGTAGCTTGGACAATTTATTTTTGATAATCAATGTATCTACGGTTTTATATATTTTCACGTTGACTTATTACGCTACAGCCTATTTAGCCAAACATTTTTTTGATGAAAAAGTGAGTTTGCAACGCAATAAATTTACGGGATGTCTTTTGGTTTCAGGCATTGCAAGTTGTGCAATGGCGGCTCCAATTTTAGGAAGCATACTGATGAGATTAATGATTTCAAATGCTCAAACCGAACGATTGAATATGGCCATATTTGGCATACTTAACTCATGGAATATAGCAGAAAGTTGGTGGTTACTGGCAGTCTCAATACCTAGCTTGCTACTCAATGCATCATTAGTAATGATTATTGTGTTTATCAGCAGCAGATTATTGAAAGTGTGGTCACGCTGGCACGTGTATATGGGAGCACTGTATATTTTTTCATTCTTTCTTCTAGTGCTGTGCTTGCAATACTTAATAGCATTTATCAAAGGTCGAGAGCTATATGCAATAGCTCCGGAAATAGCATGGCATTCGATGAGTGTGATTTTGATTAGTTTCTTTACTGCAGGGCTACTAGCAGTCAACCGAAAGCAATAGATTGGCTGTCAAAATCCATTTGATAACAAATTAAAAGAGATGTATGTTAGTCCGCGTAAGGCACACTCGTTTACAGTACACCGCATGAATAATATCAATTAAGCGAACACACTAATCATCATGCTCACAACAATAATCTAGAGTTGCTCAACCGCCATTAACTATGCATTTATCGACACAGAAAAACCGATTACCTACATAAAACCAGCCGCTTCAGTAAGCTTGGCTACGTTCTCTTTAGTAAAAAATCCATCAAACCTGTCATAACGCTGCACGTATTCGATAATCAGTGAAGAATGCTCGGAAGCATTCGAGAATATCTGCTTTAGCCCCTGCTCTTTGGAGCCAATCACATCTAACAAAAAGCCTTTACCGTTTTGTGAAATCGCATTGACGACAAGATCGATATGCTCTTTTCCATTACGCTCACCATCTTTCACTGCAATCGCCATATGGTGCAAGCGTGGGCCGTAGTTCCGCACGAAAGTTTCCGTAGGGGATGGCAAGTGCTCTAAATGATTAATAAAATAGGGGGTATTGTTAGCAGTAAACACTTTTGCAGGGCTTTTAGACTCAGGTATGGCATGCGTACTTTTCGTCACGTTGGTCGATGAGTTTTGGTCTTTGATGTTATAAGCACCCCAGAAGTAATAACTTGACCATGACAGATATTCTAAAATGGCGACCTCGCGATTCTGGCTATAGACGCGCGTTGCCAGATGATCCAGCGGCAGCAATAAGTCGCTGATGCCCAGTTTGTGCTGCAAAGTTTTGGCATTTTCATAGGCAGCCTGCGCCTCGGATGAAATGACACTTAACCCTAATGCATACACGCGCGTTTCATTAGGTGCTCTTTCTAAATAGGCCACAATATTATGGGTATAGGGTGAAGGCTTGCTCACCGCAAGGTTGCCCGGGAGCTCTAACTTGCGTACGTCATCTTGATTAAAGAACCTGAAATCACGCGCTTGTTGTAAATCAACCACGCCATGTAAATCAGTCACCCGCAGGATTTCACCCATATAACGGCTATTCGGCCTTTTAGCACCGATCGGGTAAACCTCATTCAAGCTTCTAAAAATATCGCGAATACTAGGGTCTTTTACCTCGCGCAGTAATATATCTGGTGAATTTAAATCAATACGCAACACATGCGTTAAATGCTGTTCGCTTTCTAGCGTCACCAAATAATGATAGGGCGTCATTAGCGCCAACTCAGCGATATACTGAACGGCATGGCCAGGGTCGACTGAAATCATGAGCGCATCGATTTCATGAATCATGGCGGTTAACCCTAAGGCATCGCGCTCTTCTAGCAAGCGAATCAGATTTTCTTCAAAAAACGTGGAGTTCTCTTTGTCACCGTGGCGTTCAAAGGCTAGCGATTTCACAGGGCTCTTCATCAGTTGGCTGTTCTTTCATTTGTCACTTTGGTTTAAGCACTTTGGTTTAAGTGCTATATTTTAAGTGCTATATTTCAAGTACGTTGATTTAAGTACTATAGCTAAAAACTACTGTTGTTGCGCATGTTGTGATTGTTTTATCAAAGCAGCCTGTGAGAGTGCCTCCCTGCTTAACTGCGCCTGCGTTAACAATTGAGCGGCATTTATCTTTCGCTGCTGACTAGCAACTAAACCTGCTTGATTAACGATAACGCTAGACGCCATACCTTCAACCCCTCCACCTGAACGCATACCGCTGACAGGGCTAGCACTTCTGTAATCTAGCCCTGTTGCCAAACGTACATGAGTTTCACCCGCGCGGCATCCGTTAGACACATCGAAACTTTGCCATCCGTCAACTGCGACATACACGTCAGCCCATGCATGGGTTTGCATTAAGCTACCATCTTCTGTAAACAAATATCCGCTGACATAACGTGCTGGTAGGTCTATGGCTCGACAGCAGGCAATAAACACATGTGCATGATCCTGACATACGCCTTGGCCTAAAGCAAATGCCTCAATGGCGGAAGTAGTGACTTGTGTCGCGCCTTTAATATATTGCACCCGCGACAATAAGGCATGCATCATTTCCTCTAAAGCATCATTTTGGCGATGTGCTTGCTGGTATTGTTTGGCAAATATGAGCATCTCTTCACTACTTTGCGTAAGGGGCGTCTCGCGCAAATAGATAGGCAAAGGCAGTGCTAAATGCTGCGAAACGACATCAAGCCCTGTTTCAACCTGCCCCATGGCTATGATCAGTATTTCCGTATGTGGCTCATCTACCACCAAAGTATGCGTGGTGTTTCCGTAAGCATCTTCTGAGGGTTGCAACTCACCATTAACCTTAATTTCCCAGTGCCTGACGTGCTGACCAAAACCATGTTGCGGCGTTAAGCGTAGCTCCTGTATGGTGTAATTCACGTCTTCACTATATGCATAACGCGTGTGATGTTCGATATTAAGTAGCATGTTGAGCGCCTAAATTGGGTTAAGAAATGCTTAAAAAGGTTTTATGCACTTCGACCCCCAGCTTATTGTTTGCGGTGACAAACTCACTTAAAAACTCATGCAGACCATGCTGAAAGATATCTCGCATCTTACCAAAGCGTAACTTGGCGTGTAGCTCACCCGCCATCCTTCTGCACTCGGTGGCACGCGAGCTGGACAGCTGCTCTAAGATTGAAGTTATTTCATCAAAGCAAGCATGCAAAGACCTTGGCATATCGCGCCTGAGCACTAACAATTCAGCGACCCGCCATGGCTCAATCGTATCACTGAATATTTTCTGATACGCCTGAAACGCAGACACTGAACGTAGTACTGCACTCCATTCGTAATAATCGACCGCACCACCCACCTCTTCCTGCTCTGGCAACAATAAATGGTACTTCACATCTAGTAGACGCGCGGTGTTGTCAGCACGTTCAATAAAAGTACCTAAACGCACAAAGCTGAATGCATCATCACGCAGCATCGTGCCAAAACACACCCCTCTAAATAAATGTGAACGTGCTTTCACCCAATCACAAAACTCACTCAAACCGCTTTGCGATAGATCTTGACCAAAGAACTGACCAAACTCTAACCACAATGAGTTGATGTTCTCCCATGTTTCTGAAGTCATCGCCACCCGCACTGCGCGCGCATTTTCCCTCGCACTACGCAATGAGCTGTAAATACTGGATGGATTATTCATATCCATCGCAAGATAATGAATCACCCCTGCTGCCGCATATTCTTGCTGCGTTTCGTTAAAATAATCACGCTCATATGCCTCTACATTGCCAGAAATCTCTAGCGCAGGTAGCCACAAAGCCGCTTCACTTTCTGCCGCATTGGGCACTAAAGACATGTTATAGGTGACATCTAGCACACGTGCCATGTTCTCTGCGCGCTCAATGTAACGCGCCATCCAATAAAGATGATCTGCGGTTCGGCTTAACATAGCATTTCCTCTGCTTGGTTGATTTTAGACTTGTTGGGCGCCTCAACTTCCTCTTCCAGCACCCAAGTATCTTTGGTGCCGCCACCCTGCGATGAGTTCACCACCAGAGAGCCTTCTTTCATCGCTACACGACACAAGGCACCCGGTACCAACGTACATGTTTTTCCAGAAAGCACAAACGGCCGCAGGTCTACATGTCGCGGCGCAATACCCTCGTCTACCAAGGTTGGGCAGGTTGAGAGTGCTAATGTAGGCTGTGCAATATAGCTGGCGGGGCTAGAAACAATACGTAGGCGAAACTCGTCTAGCTCCTGTTTGCTAGCTGCAGGACCTACCAACATGCCGTAACCGCCAGAAC
This sequence comes from Methylotenera sp. L2L1, assembly GCF_000744605.1. Taxonomy (NCBI): domain Bacteria; kingdom Pseudomonadati; phylum Pseudomonadota; class Betaproteobacteria; order Nitrosomonadales; family Methylophilaceae; genus Methylotenera; species Methylotenera sp. L2L1. The sequence goes on along the minus strand of NZ_JQMG01000001.1, from coordinate 1,029,161 downwards.
CTTGTACCTCTTTGACCACTAGCTCATCTAGGTGCGCCAAGGTGTAAGCTAGGTCATCCTCTTTGCTGAGCTCATAGGTAGGCACGTTTTCAAGTAGCGGCTCTTCACCTAAATAGAATCGAATCATCGCGGGCACATGAATATAGGTCGATTTATCATCTGCAACCCCAGTACCCACGGCATTGGCCAGTGTCACACCGCCGTTTCGATACACTGAAAGCAGCCCTGGCACACCCAGCATCGAGTTTGAGTTAAACACCAAGGGATCTAAATAATCGTCATCAATGCGACGATAAATCACATCCACACGTTGCGGTCCCTCCGTGGTGCGCATATACACGGCATTGTTACGCACAAACAAGTCTTGTCCTTCTACCAGCTCAATACCCATCTGCTGCGCTAAAAACGCATGCTCAAAATAAGCGCTGTTGTATGCCCCGGGCGATAAAACCACCACGGTTGGCTCTTGTGTATTGGTCTGTGCAACGGCACGCAGGTTATTAAGCAACACTTGCGGATAGTGCTCAACGGGGGCTATAGGATACTGACGGAATAACTCAGGAAACAAGCGCATCATCATTTTGCGGTCTTCTAACATATAAGACACGCCCGACGGTGTACGTAAATTGTCTTCCAACACATAAAACTGCGATTCACTGGTACGCACCAAATCAACCCCCGCAATATGAGCATAAATTTGATTAGGCACATCCACACCAAACATTTCTGGGCGATATTGGCTATTCGCTAAAATGGTCGGCGGCATAATGCCCGCCTTGATAATATCCTGATCATGATAGATGTCGTGCAAGAACATATTCAGCGCTCGCACCCGCTGAATAGAGCCAGCGGATAAATGACGCCACTCTTTTGCTGACAAAATCCGCGGCAACACATCAAATGGAATCAAACGCTCAGCGCCGTCATTTTCACCATAAACATTGAAGGTAATCCCCACACGGCGAAATAACAACTCAGCTTCCATGCGCTTACTATTCAACTGATGATGTGGCACATTTTTAAGCCACTGATGATAAGCCTTATAAATCTCACGAACGCCATCTGCGCTACTTGCAGCGAGGTCCAGTTGCATTTCATTAAAAAATTGCGGTTGTGATTTTTTCATGATGTAAGCCTTCCCTTGATGGTTAAGGCTTAAGCAAGGTGCGTACCAGATAATTAATATAAATAAATCATATGGTTACAAAGTACACTGGAGATTTACAATCGATACCGCCCACAATAGGTGCATGAAAAAAACGCGCACGCTGATTACGCAATATAAATGTGCGAGATTGTTATAAAAACTGATAATGAATTAAGACAACAACGCTTAGACGCGGAATGATAAGTGACGAAATTAATCAACTTAAATAGGTGAGACTGGTAGCAAAACAGCTAATGTAAAGAGACTCTGCCTGCATAAGCTAAACTAAAATCGTTTAGCTATAGCTATTTCACTAAACTCTCCGCCATTCCCGCGTAGGCGCGAATCTAGCTAGTGTGAATGCTAGCTTTTTACAATAAACCACCATTCGTAGCCGCCACCTTGACTGGATTCCCGCCTACGCGGGAATGACGTGGGTGAGATTAAAGACTGGGATATAAACTTTACTTGGGTTATTTGAAAAAATAGCTATAACGCACAGCTTTCAAACTTTACTCAATATTTTGAATCTGTTCGCGCATTTGCTCTATCAGCACTTTAAGCTCCATCGACACTTGTGTCGTATGTACTGACACCGATTTTGAGCCTAGCGTATTCGCCTCGCGGTTCAGCTCTTGCATCAAGAAATCCAAACGCTTACCCGCAGGCACATTGCTGTTTAAAATACGTTTTACTTCTGAAATATGTGCAGTTAAACGGCTAAGCTCTTCATCCACATCAATACGTTGCGCAAACAGTACTAACTCTTGAGCAATGCGGTCTTGATCAATGGTTTTTAAAGTTTCATGTAATTTAGTTTCAAGCTTTAACTGATAATCTTTGTTCAGCTCAGGCAGCAAAGGCTTCACCTTAGCAACCAAGGCTTCAATTTGTTGCAATCGGTCTAAAATCAACGCTTTTAACTTTTCACCTTCGCGTTGACGAGATGCGTTCAAGTCTTGCAAGCCACGCTCGACTAGCTGCTTTACGTCTTCTATCAATGACGCTTGGCTTAACTCATCATGCATCACAACACCAGGCCAGCGTAAAATGTCTGCCACACTAAGTGCGCGGCTTTCCGGGAATAGTGTTTGCGTCCTTGCTTGCAAGGTTGCCAATTGCTGCATTAATTGCTCATCAAGCTTAGGTGCATGATTTGATTGTGAACGCTGTATTAAATGTACCTTACATTCCAGCTTGCCGCGGCTTAGATGCGTAGAGAGAAGCTCTCTTATCGTAGGCTCTAAGCTACGAAGACTTTCATCCAGTTTGAAATGCATATCTAAATAACGACTATTCACTGCCCGTAACTCTAATAAAAGCGTGGCATTTTCTATCGGCTGTTCTAATGCAGCAAAACCCGTCATGCTAAAAATCATATTAAGATTTTCCAATGAATAAAATAAATTGGCACCATGGTATCAAATACTGGTCATTTATCACTAAAAAATGCAATCTCACCGTTATTTATATGTGCTAAATACTGATGTTTAATCAAAACAATCTATCAAAAAACTTTAATTTCAGTCCATTACGCGCTATATTGCTGTAGTCAATACGGACAAAAAGCAAGCCAACATTAAAATGTAAGATTGCGCACAACCTGCATACAGGTTTAATGGTAAATATCGTTAAAGAAATCAACTTAAAGTGACCTCTACCAAGAATTTAACATCAGCGAATTTAGCGTTAACGGCTGGCTATCACTTGCATGACTACGAAATTACCAAAGTGTTAAGCTCTGGTGGCTTCAGCTTTGTCTATTTAGCACGCGATAAAGAAAAGAACATTGTCGCGATTAAAGAGTACTTACCCACGTCTATCGCAATACGTGCAGATAGCGCAACGGTGCTACCTAATGCAGACGACGTTGCTTTATTCAGACACGGCCTGAAATGTTTCTTTGATGAAGGCCTAGCGCTCGCGAAAATTGAACATAAAAACATCGTGCGGGTGCTTAACTTTTTCCGCGCCAATGAAACCGTGTACATGGTCATGCAGTACGAACGCGGCAAATCATTGCAAGAATATATACTTAGCCAATCCGAACCAGTTTCAGAAAAATTCATACGACGTGTTTTTAGCGAGCTATCGAACGGCTTGCGTGAGGTGCATACCCAAAAACTGCTGCATTTGGATATCAAGCCTGCGAACATCTATATTCGCTTAGATGGCTCACCGGTACTACTAGACTTTGGCTCATCACGTCAGGCACTCAGTGAGAACCAAGCTAAAGTCTCGCCCAGCTATACGCCAGGGTTTGCACCACCTGAGCAATATTATGATAGAAAACTGCTGGGGCCTTGGAGTGACATTTACAGCATAGGTGCCACCATGTACTCATGCTTAACTCGTACATCGCCACTGGCTGCCAACCAGCGCATCAAGAATGATTTGCTAGTACCCGCCGTCAAAATAGGTAAAGATCATTATTCGCAAGACTTACTGCAAACCATCGACAAATGCTTAAGCCTAGATTATCTTAAGCGCCCGCAAAGCGTGTTTTCACTACAAAAATCATTGCTGGAAAACATGCCCAAGACCGATAAAAAGGCTGGCATAGTACATAGAGTGATGAATGTTCTAAATAAATCGATATCGCTTAACGGCAATAAATCACAATGAAATTTACAATTTTCCAGAATAGCCGCCAAGGCCCCCGGCCGTATAACCAAGACCGGCTCGCTTACTCGTATAGCAAAGATGCCTTACTATTGGTGGTAGCGGATGGCATGGGCGGTTATCGCCACGGCGAGGTGGCGGCACAGCTTGCAGTGACCACTATGACTGATGCTTTTCAACGATTAGCCATGCCTTCACTATCTAGCCCAGCCAAGTTCTTAACTGACCATATTCAGCAAGTGCACGATATGATTGACCAGATTACGCAAGAGCGAGAGATGCTGGAAGCACCGCGCACCACCATTGTGGCGGCAATCGTGCAGCGCGGCATGCTGTATTGCGCCCATGTGGGCGACTCACGGCTCTACCATTTCCGTGATGGTCATTTACTATATCGTACCGAAGACCACTCTGTCGTACAGTCGCTATATAATCGCGGCATGATTGATAAAAGCGATATGTCTACGCATCCTTACCGACATAAAGTCTATAGCTGCCTAGGTGGTGATGTGCCGCCAAAAATCACGCTATCAGATAGACAAGAGCTGCTAGAGGGCGATACAGTGCTACTGTGCACCGATGGCGTGTGGGGAGCAATTAATGATGATCAAATCAAGCACATGCTCAGTGGCCCTTCAATTTCAGACAATCTGACACAGTTGCTGGATGAAACAGAAGCGATTAGCCAAGAACAAGGCGATAACATGAGCGCAATTGGCTTGCAATGGGGCGACAAACTTCATAGCAAATTAGCAGTTTCAACCGTCACCATGCCAATGGGTTCAACCACTACCATCATGAATCCAATCACACGCCCGAACAATAAGGAAAACCTTGATCTCTCCGATGATGATATTGAAAGAACCATCGCCGAGATTCAGCAAGCCCTGCGCAAAACCAAACGCGGTTAACCATTTATACACTACTAGAAATTCAGGATTTAAATCATGCAAGATAATATTAGACCAAGCCAGCGCGCTTGCAACCAACTCAGACCCGTTGAAATCATCCGCCATTACACCAAGCACGCAGAAGGCTCTGTACTGGTAAAGTTTGGCGATACGCACGTGTTATGTACAGCCAGTGTCGAGGAAAAAGTACCCGGATTTTTAAAAGGCAAAGGTCAAGGCTGGGTCACGGCAGAATATGGCATGTTGCCACGCTCCACCGGCAGCCGCATGGATAGAGAAGCGGCACGCGGTAAGCAGTCTGGTCGCACCCAAGAAATTCAACGCCTGATTGGCCGCTCTTTACGCGCGATTATCGATTTAGAAAAACTGGGCGAGCGCAGCATTCAAATTGACTGTGACGTGATTCAGGCCGATGGCGGCACTCGCACGGCTAGCATCACAGGCGCTTACGTCGCACTACAAGATGCAATTTCATTTTTGCTAAAAAACGGTAAAATCAGCGAATCACCATTAAAAGATGCTGTCGCTGCAATTTCAGTAGGTGTTTATAAAGGCACCCCAGTACTAGACCTAGACTACATTGAAGACTCTGACTGCGATACAGACATGAACGTGGTCATGACTGGCAAAGGTGGTTTTGTGGAGATTCAAGGTACAGCAGAGGGCGAGCCTTTTGAGCGTGATGCGATGAATGCCATGCTGGATTTAGCAGCACATGGTATTCAACAATTGATTATTGAACAAAACAAAGCACTCGGTTAAACACATGGCACTTCCTTTTAATCAACTTGTGATTGCTACTGGCAACAAAGGCAAGTTACGCGAAATTCAGCACTTACTCAGCCCATTAGCGATTGAGATCATTCCGCAATCTAATCTTAATGTGCCTGAGTGTGAGGAGCCATTTTGCACCTTCATTGAAAATGCCTTAGCCAAAGCTAGACATGCCAGTAAACATACTGGCTTACCAGCGTTGGCGGATGATTCTGGTCTATGCGTGGACGCACTACTCGGCATACCAGGCGTGCGTTCAGCCAGATACGCAGAAGCAGACGCGCTTTCTACGCTTAGCCAAGACGCACGTAATAACCTGAAATTACTAGATGCATTACAAGGCGAAACCAATCGCCATGCGCATTTTTACTGTGTGATGGTACTGGTACGTCACGAGCATGACCCAGAGCCTATCATTGCAGAAGGCCAATGGATAGGCGAGATACTCAATGAGTTGCGTGGTACGGACGGCTTTGGTTACGACCCTTTGTTTTTAGATGCAAAGACTGATAAAACTGTGGCAGAACTACCTTTAGACATTAAAAGCCGTATTAGTCACCGTGGCCACGCCATGGTGAAACTGCTACAAAAGCTGGAAAGGCTCAGTCATGACTAAGCCGGAACAAGCATGGCCTAAATGGGTGCGGGATGATAATAGCGTTGTCTCATGCACTGAAAAAGTAAAAGTGATGACTGAAAACTTTGATGAACTCAAGCAGATTGCGCAAGACGCGCTGGAAGATGGCTTATTGATGGAAGTATCCGAGCAGCAAATGCGTGATGCACTACATCAATTAGTCGATGCGCTCATCAACCCTTATAAAAAGTAATGCTGTACTTAAGAGAAACTTCTATTTAGAGAAGTTTCCATTCAAGGTGATTTTCCATTAAAAAGATTATTGAAATTAAAGCGGCTAGCGAGTTCAAGCCTCAATTAATTAATACCGTCGCGCCACTTGCGGGTGCCGCCACGCTTTCTGGCTTAAGTAACCCGCCACCGCTCTCTTTATACATCCATATCCCTTGGTGCGTGCAGAAATGTCCTTATTGTGACTTTAACTCACATGAAAGTCGTCATAAAAACGGCGAACTTCCAGAAAGTACCTATGTTGAAGCACTTATCAAAGACTTAGAGCTTGCCACACCAAAAGTGTGGGGCAGAAAAATCAAAAGCATATTCTTTGGTGGCGGCACACCAAGCTTATTCTCAGCTGAGGCGATTGATACCATTTTAAGCCAAGTACGCGCATTGACACCTTTGGACTATGACGCTGAAATCACGCTAGAAGCTAACCCTGGCACAGTAGATATTGCCAACTTCGCGGGTTATAAACAAGCTGGTGTTAATCGGCTATCGTTAGGCATACAAAGCTTTAATGCTGATTATTTAAAAGCATTGGGGCGGATTCATGATGACAAACAAGCGATTCATGCCGCGCAGCTAGGACTTGCTACCTTTGAACGCGTTAATTTGGATATCATGTATGGCTTACCAAACCAGTCCTTGCAAGATGCTTTAGCTGATGTAAAACAGGCTGTCGCGCTTAACCCCGACCACCTTTCTTTTTATCATTTAACACTAGAGCCTAATACGCCGTTTTATCATACGCCACCGAACCTGCCGGATGATGACACCAGCGCTGAAATGCAGATTGAGATTGAAAACTTATTAGCACAACATGGCTATGAGCATTACGAAACATCCGCCTTTGCAAAAAAAGGTAGCCAAGCTAGGCACAATCTAAATTACTGGCAGTTTGGCGACTATCTAGGCATCGGTGCAGGCGCTCACAGCAAATTAAGCTACCACGATAAAATCACCAGAGAAACTCGCCCCAAACACCCTAAGGCCTACATGGAACAAGCGCTTCAAGGTAATGCAGTGGAGCGTGAGTCTGTCATTAGCCAAGATGCGCTAGGCTTTGAATTTATGATGAACGCGCTCAGACTCGTTGACGGCGTACCGCTGAATTTGTTTCAGCAACACACTGGCCTGAACATCATGACGCTGGAACCAGCGATTAAACAAGCGCAAGCTAAAAAACTGCTGATTATTCAAGATGGCTACATCAAACCAACGCTGCTAGGTCAACGCTATTTAAACGAGCTATTACAACTGTTTTTAGATGATTAGTCTAAAAATATCCTAAGCAACTATCCACTCATCCGAATGTAAATCCGCCAACCTTTACAGATTAACCTCAAATTAAAGATGAGCGTAAAGTACTAAATTAAGTTCTTTGTAGCCAAAAATGACAATACAGAAATCACCAACGCTAATGCAGAGCATATCAATGCTAAGTTAGCTCTTCCTTTATCATAATACTGCACTGCTACGCCCTCACCACCATTTGGTAGCAATGACTCGCCTAAGGAAGTTGACGGGTCATTCGCATCAAATAATTCATTCAGAAACTTGCTGACAATTACATCTGAAAACAAATAAGGATTAAACCGATCAAACCCGTTTTCCTTAATAAATCGCGTTATCTTGGCATCTATCGGTGCAAACTTCATTGCCCAATCGGCAAAAGAGAGTTGATTGATGTATTTTCTAGAAATGACTTTTAAATCTTGATGTCGTGAATCAGCCGCTAATTTATCCATTAGCACATTGATTGCCTCCTCGTCACCCTCAAGACATTGAAAGAACACACCATCTCCAAAATATAAAACACCCACCAAACCATTCTTACGGTTATTTATTCTGGACTTTGCCAGAATTCTTGCGACGTTTGGCTCAATTCTGTTGGTTGAGTCAGTAGAGTTAAATGTAGAACGGCTGATGTAGATAATCTGTAAAAGTTTATTCATCTTGTTATTTCACGCTTCTTATTAAATGATTTAATTCTTTAAAGACCAACGATGATGCTCAGTTGTTCAAAAAATAATCTTAAAAATAACAAAGTGCACCACCGCACTAAGCTGCACTTACTTATCCTGTCAAAACTACACTTAAATAATGGCATGCATATTGCTAACTATCCAAACAAGAACAAATACCCTCGCTAATCTCATAGGTCTTTTATGCAAAGAAATCTTTGTTTAGTTACATCCACCTTCGCCCTAGGTTTACTGATTTCACCCAGCGCATTCGCCAATGAAACCATCTCCACAATCGCCATCAATAGCACTTGGGTTGTATTAACCGGCGCACTGGTATTTTTAATGCAGGCAGGGTTTGCCATGCTAGAAACCGGGATGTCGCGTTCTAAAAATACTGTCAATATCATGATGAAGAACTACATGGACCTATGTGTAGGCTCTTTAATATTTTGGCTAGTTGGTTATGGGCTCATGTTTGGCAGTAACACTACCGGCTGGTTTGGCACAGATCACTTTGCGTTAGGCTATGGAGATGACTGGGAGTTCACCCTGTTGTTTTTTAACATTATGTTTGCCTCCACCGCCGCCACCATCGTCAGTGGCGCCATGGCCGAACGTACTAACTACCTCGCCTATTTACTTGGGGCAGCTGGCATTACGGCCGTCATTTACCCTGTATTGGGTAGCTGGATCTGGAATGATCAAGGCTGGTTAAAGCAAATGGGGTTTATCGATTTTGCGGGGTCAACCGTTGTGCACTCGCTAGGTGGTTGGTGTGCGCTAGCCGGCGTTGTTTTATTAGGTCCTCGCTTAGGCCGCTTTAGCGAGAGCGGAAAGATACATAGCATTCCTGGCCATAATATTGGCATGATTGGTCTTGGTGGTTTTATCTTATGGTTTGGCTGGTTTGGTTTTAATGCCGGCAGCACATTGGCAGTAAGCACTAATATTGGGCTGATAGTGCTTAACACGCAACTATCTGGGGCAGCTGGCGCGGTTGGCGCAGTGCTCATTAGCGCCATGATGCGCAAGCCTATCTTGATTAGCAACACGGTCAACGGCAGCATCGCTGGGCTAGTAGCCATTACAGCAGGTTGCGCCACCATGGATGTTCCCTATGCGGTACTGACAGGCCTCATAGGCGGCATTATCTCTGTGATAGGTGTCATCTTGCTAGAGAAGCTCAGAATTGACGATGTGGTAGGCGCAATCTCAGTACATGGCTTTGCTGGCGTATGGGGCACGTTAGCTGCCGGTATGTTTTTAAAAGGCAATATGTTCAACAGCGATCAAGTCATTGTGCAGCTGATTGGCATTAGTGCTACTTTTATTTGGGTATTTTTTGCAGCACTCATCATGTATGGCTTAATTAAAGTAACCGTTGGCTTACGTGTTAGCACTATGCATGAGCAACGTGGTTTAGATATTACCGAGCACGGTGAAGTTGCATACCCAGAATTTACTCCCGATGCAGCTTATAAAGCTGAAAATCTAAAACACCTACAGAAATTATAAGCATGGACATGAATTTAACATTAAGACGCCGTGCTATTTACACCGGCCTAAAACCATTTTTGAACGCTACTGAGATGGCACAGGCGTTAGGCATGTGGGAAACCGAGTTTTCATTGAAGCCGCCATATGCCTTAGCAAGCTTCGTTACACGCTGCTGCACCACAGATGCATTAAGGAGAATACGCACGCAAATTTTAAGAGCGCTCATCACTGCACTCGAATCACCCGAAGCCTTACTCTTAAGCGACCCTGGCTCTCAAGTTGGCAAACAGACACTGGCTGATGATAAAGACGATAGCACTGTCGTGCTGGATGCTAAAAACTCAGTATTTGTCGCACTTTCTAGCGCATTATGGACGACCGTTGACGAAGCCACAGAGAAAAGTATCATAGACTTTATATTAAGAAACTTAACGCACCTAAAACTAAGTAGTGAGCAGTCTCGCAAGCTCAAAGACTGGTTTATTAACAGAAATACAGTGTTCCCGTGTAATTTTGAATTAACCACCTTACAGAAGCTCATTAATCTAAACTACATTGCACTATGTGAATACTATGGCCCAGTGAAGGCGGATAAGCTACTGTCTCAAGCAACCAATGCAGTTGAAGCTGAGGCCATACAGCGACAGTTCAACTTACATGATTTACTCTAAGCATGACTTAACTTTAAGCATGATTCGCTTTAAGTAAAACCAACAATCAACTACGGGCATACAAAGCAAATATCACTAAAAATATGCCTACAGAAATATCACCTACTGATTTTCAAGTAACTTTCTTGCTCTTGCGATAGCAGCTTTTACCTGCGATGGCGCAGTACCACCGACATGGTTACGGCTGTTCAGTGAGCCATCCAGAGTAAGCACCGCATAAACATCATCGCTGATTTCTTTAGCAAACTCTTGCAGTTTAGCTAACGGTAAATCACTTAAATCCACTTTTTGGTCTACTGCATAACGTACAGCTAAGGCTACCGCTTCATGCGCATCTCTAAAGGGCATGCCCTTTTTCACGAGATAATCCGCTAAATCTGTCGCAGTGGCAAAACCTTCGCTAGCCGCTTTACGCATATTGTCTTTATTTACGGTAAAACCTGCTTTGACCACCACGCCATTTTCCAGCACCGGCAAACGCAACATGTCTGCATAAATTTCCAGTGTCACCAATAGCGTATCAGCGGTATCGAACAAGGGCTCTTTATCTTCTTGGTTGTCTTTATTGTAAGCAAGCGGCTGCCCCTTCATTAAGGTCAACAACGCAGTTAAATGCCCATAAACACGGCCAGTTTTGCCACGCACCAACTCTGGTACATCTGGGTTCTTTTTCTGCGGCATAATCGATGAGCCGGTACAGAAACGGTCGGCAATATCAATAAACGCGAATCTTGGCGAGCTCCATAGAATTAGCTCTTCTGAAAGTCGTGATAAATGCATCATCACTGTGGATGCGGCAAAGGTAAATTCAATGGCAAAGTCACGGTCTGACACTGCATCCAGTGAGTTTTCGCATACACCCGCAAAACCCAAACTGGCAGCAACGTTTTCGCGATCGATTGGGTAGCTGGTGCCAGCCAAGGCTGCCGCACCTAAAGGCAACATATTCAAACGTTTACTACAGTCTTCAAAACGTGAGATATCGCGTTTCAACATTTCGTAATACGCCATGAGATGGTGGCCAAAGGTCACCGGTTGCGCTACTTGCAAGTGCGTAAAACCAGGCATCACTGTATCAAAATTAGCTTCAGCCAAATTAAGCAAACTAGTTTGCAAGTTAAATAAACCTGCAATCACTTGCTGACAAGTAGTCCGCAACCAAAGTCTTACATCCGTCGCCACTTGATCGTTACGGCTTCTGCCTGTATGTAAGCGCTTACCTGCATCGCCAATTTTATCGGTTAAGCGCTTCTCTATATTAAGATGCACATCTTCTAAATCGAGCGACCATTCAAATTGGCCTGCATTGATTTCTTCAAGAATCTCATTTAAACCAGCTTCTATCGCGTTGAAATCTGCCTGAGAAATAATACCCTGCGCACTTAACATACGCGCGTGGGCAATTGAGCCCTCAATATCATAAGAGGCTAAACGATAATCGAAACCAATAGATGCCGTATATTTTTTTACCAGCTCAGCCACTGGCTCGTTAAAACGCCCAGACCAACTGGTATCTTTTTTATTGAGCGCGCTTATTTTCTGTGTCACTTTATTTGCCTATCTAGTATTAACTTTTTTTATGCCTTTTAGTGGTAAAAGTGTTAATGCAAGGGTTAGCCTTTGCATTAACCTTAAACGTTAACCTGAAGTGGTTACGCCGCTTTTTCTCCATCTAAAAGGAATTTAATTGCGATTGTCGTACAAATTTTATTCAACATTAAAAAATGCTTAATAACAAACTACTTATATGCATTAGTATAATGCAAAATAAAGTCATTTAAGAAAAAGCGATTGCGCCAGACTACATAAATGCAGATAAAAAACTGATGAGAAAAACGAGCCGCCTGCCTAATTTACGCAATTTGGGTGTTGCCCTACGCATCCTTATTATCGCTAACGCAGCGTTAATGTTAGGTGCTTTTGTTTTGAGTGATGGCATCGAGACATTTCTGTATCAGCTCACTAGCATTTCTACCTTCGCCCAACCCACGTTGCTTGTTTGCCTGTTTTTACTTTATAGCTGCTACAACTTTCTAAATAAAACATCTTACCGCCAAGCCATCGCCTTTATTTTCATCCTCATCACACTAGGCACAACGGCTGTGCATGGTTTTTTTTCACAGTTCTGGATATTCAGCGATTTACCGTCACTACCGCGTATGCTTGTTTATGCATGGATAATAGGTGCGATTATTCTGTATTACTTTAACTTACATCATCGCGCTTACTCACCCGCAATCACCGAAGCTAGACTACAAGCCTTACAAGCACGCATTCGCCCACACTTCTTATTCAATAGCCTCAATGCTGTGCTGTCATTGATTCGCGACCAACCCAAACAAGCAGAAACTGCACTGGAAGACATGGCTGACTTGTTTCGAGTATTAATGGCCGAAAATCGGGAACTAGTGCCCATTGCACAGGAATTTGCTCTCTGCCGTCAATATTTAGCACTAGAGAAACTACGCTTAGATGAAAGACTAAACGTAGAGTGGCTGATTGACGATGTACCGCCTGATATCCTCATCCCACCCTTGTTGTTACAGCCCCTCATTGAAAATGCGGTATATCATGGCATAGAGCCATTAATTGGTGGTGGCACGATTACGGTTCAGGTATATACCAAAAGAAATGAAGTGCACCTGATTCTAAAAAACCCATATACAGCACAAAGTAAGCATCATAATGGCAACAACATGGCGCTTAAGAATATCAAAGAACGACTCACGCTGCACTTTGACCTTGAAGCCTCATTAAAAAGCAAACAGATAAACGACACATACGAGGTACATATTACTTTGCCTAATCAACAACAAAAGACAAATGGTTAATTACGCTAACCTCAATATTTTAATTGCTGATGATGAAGCCCCTGCGCGCAATCGGCTACGGACTTTACTCGGTGATATTGAAAACATTCGTGTAGTAGCCGAAGCAAAAAACGGCAGAGAGCTGCTAGACATTATTAATCGCTCACAGAGTGAGCAAACCTCGACAGATATTGTATTGCTAGACATCCGCATGCCAGAAATGGACGGCATAGAGACAGCACAACACTTACAAAAGCTGCCTAAACCCCCAGCTGTTATCTTTACCACCGCCTATGACACTTATGCAATAAAAGCATTTGATATGAACGCTGTGGATTATCTATTAAAACCTATCCGCATAGAACGCCTGCAGACTGCATTACAAAAAGCGCGTGTGCTACTTCCAAACCAACTTGAAGCATTAGCGCCATTAAGTCCTAAACGCAGCCATCTAAGCATTAGTGAGCGCGGCCGCATCTTATTGGTACCAATCAGCGATGTGATATACCTGCGCGCAGAGCTCAAATACATTACGGTACGTACCGCCGAGCGCGAATATTTAATAGAAGAATCACTCGCTCACCTAGAGCAAGAGTTCAGTAATCTTTTCACACGATTACACCGAAATTGCTTAGCCGCTAATGCCTACATTTTGGGCTATGAGAAACGTAATCAAGACGAACATGCAGAGAAACAATGGGTCGCATTGCTCAAGCACGTGCCTGAAACAATCACAGTTAGCCGCAGACAGCAGCACCTGATTCGTCAAAATATGCTTTAAGGACATGCAGTTTTGCATGCCCACAGCACCAAAACTGCATGATAGTGACAAAATAACCGCACTAGTGCGGTTTAAACCACACCAGCCAAAACTTACTTATTTTTGTTCCGATTAGCGTCTAATTCTGCAATGGTTTTTGCCGCCCAATCTTTGCCGCCCAAACCAAAGGCCAACGCCAATGCAAGGAAAACCGCCCCAAACACAATCACAAATAATGAGTGAATCAACTGCATGCCTATGCCCAACTGCTCTAAAGCCACAAATATTGCTAATATTTGAATACCATACTCAGCAGAGGTGCTCACTGTCAGCGCAGCAGAAAATTTAATGCTATGTAGCCATGCAAACATCAACTTGTTCACGAAGCGCGCCAATAGCGTACCAAAGATAATCACAAGAATCGCCAAGATAATACGAGGCAAATAGCCCGCTAACTGCTGTAACAGGCTCGCCACTTCAGTAAGCCCTAAGGTGCTGGCGCCCGTTGTAATGAACAAAATAATCACTAGCCAATACACCACTTGGCTAATAATGCCACTCAGGGTGACATGCAAACTGCCGCTATTCATAAAAGCCTCTAGGCCTGATCTTTGCGCAAACCGATCAAATTGCGTGAGCTCCAATAAGCGCTTAACGGCAAGTCTTACCAATTTCGCCACAATCCAGCCGAAAAAGAGAATGACGACCACTGCCAGTAATTTCGGTACAAAATGAACCAGCTGCAGCCAAAACTGGTTGAGTGACCCAATAAACACTTCAAATTGATATTGCATGTTAACCTCCTTAACATCACTAAAAATTTAAATTTAATCTTGGCTAAAGCAATTTAACCTCGGCTAAAACCTAGTTAAGCCATAAGCTTACCTGATAAATCAACATCATTTAAACACTAAACTGAAAGTTTAGGTGCTTAATGCTTGCTAGCAAGCCCTGTGCTAAAATCACAACATGCAGAATTCATACGAACACACAGCCCCTAAAAAACTCGTTATTGCCTCGCGTGAAAGCGCGCTTGCCATGTGGCAGGCTCGCCATATTCAAAGCCGCTTGCAGTTGATTTACCCTGATACAGAAGTCTCCATTCTAGGCATGACGACGACAGGCGATCAGATCTTAGATATGCCTTTAGCCAAAGTAGGTGGTAAAGGTTTATTTGTGAAAGAGTTGGAAACTGCGCTGGCTGACGGTCGTGCGGATTTGGCTGTGCATAGCATGAAAGATGTGCCGATGAACCTACCTGAAGGTTTTATATTGGCAGCAACCGGTGAGCGTGAAGACCCACGCGATGCTTTTGTATCTAATGACTATGCTTCATTGGAAAGCCTGCCGGCAAACAGCGTTGTAGGCACATCCAGTTTACGTCGCCAAAGTCAGTTACAAGCACGCTTTCCTCACCTTAAAATCGAGTCACTACGCGGCAATCTACAAACACGCCTGCGTAAATTAGATGAAGGCCAGTATGCAGCGATTATTCTGGCAGCTGCTGGCCTCATTAGGTTGGAACTTGGTGACAGGATTCGCCAATTCATCGCACCTGAACATAGCATTCCAGCGGTGGGTCAAGGTGCACTAGGTATAGAAATCAGCGCAGACCGTCCAGACTTGATCGCTGTGCTCGCTCCACTTAACCATCCAGATACACAAGTATGTGTGGAAGCTGAGCGCGGTATGAGCCGCACACTGGCTGGCAGCTGCACGGTTCCGCTTGGCGCTTACGCGGTGTGTGAGGCAGATAGCATCCGCATTACAGGCTTTGTGGCGAGCGTAGATGGTAAACAAATGTTAGTTGAGACTGCTGTAGGTAGCAGAACAAATGCTGAAGCACTAGGCAAAACGCTAGCCAATCAACTGATCTCAAAAGGCGCAGACAAGATTCTCGCGGCCCTGTAATTACACTAGGTAATCACATTACTGTAGGCTTACCCATGCGTGCCGACCATCTACTTAGCAACTTACAGATTGCGGTCACTCGGCCAGTCGATCAGGCAGCAAGCTTGAGCCTTGCTATTGCCCAGCATGGGGGGACTGCAATCTCATTCCCCTTGATTGCCATCTCAGCGTTAGATGATTACCATGCGTTTGAACAGCAACTGAACCGTATTAACACGACAGACTGGGCAATCTTTATCAGTTCAAATGCGGTTGATTACGCCATGCCGCTTTTAATCAAAAGATTTGGCAAAATTCCTGATCATTTAAAGTTCGCAGCCATTGGCCATCAAACAGCCAAGACACTCGCCCTGTATGGCGCCCATGATGTATTGGTGCCGCATACTCGTTTTGATAGCGAAACACTGCTTGCACTGCCAGAGATGCAAGATGTGTCCGCAAAAACCATCGCCATCTTTCGTGGGGTTGGTGGCCGGGAACTGATGGCAGAAACGCTTAAGGCAAGAGGCGCCAATGTCTACTTTGCAGAAAGCTATCGCCGTATTAACCCGCAACAGAGCGCGGAGCTACTTGAGGCACAATGGCGGCAAAACAAACTGGATGCAGTCATTGTGACCAGCAGTGAAGCCATGCGCCATTTGTTACAAATGTCTAAAAATGCAGAGTGGTTACGCCATGTTACATTATGCGTAAATCATGAGAGAATCGCAGAAGAACCACAACAGCTTGGTTTAAAAGTGCTAGTCGCAAAAGCACCGGGGGATGAAGCTATGCTGCAATGTTTATCACAACTTGTAAAACATCATGACTAACTCAACAGATACTCAATTTGCAGGTAAACAAAAGCCTTCTACACTGGCGATTGGCTCCATGATACTGGTGATTATTGCTATTCTAACGCTAGCATGGCAATGGCTGAATACACGCCATCGATTCAATGAGATTGAAAAGTCACTCAGCTTCAAATTAGAGGAATACCACACGCTTAACCAGCAAAGTCTGGCACTAGCAAAACAGGCAGAAGAACGCAGCACTCAAGCCAATGCGCGCACCGTGATTTTAGAACAAAAATTAGCAGAATCGCGCGATCAGCAAGAGGCCTTGCAAACACTTTACACACAACTAGCAGAAAACCGTGAAGCCACTGCTGTTGCAGAAGTAGAGCAACTGTTAACGATTGCAAAACAACAACTGCAACTGGCGGGTAATGTTAAATCAGCACTACTCGCGCTTGAAGCAGCTGACCATAGGCTACAACCGCTTGACTTACCAAGAGCCGTGCAACTACGCGAAACCTTGCAAGTAGAAATCGAAACCTTACGTGATCTGCCGCAAATAGATATGATTGCAATGAGCACACAGCTCACTTATCTGTCTGAGTTATGCACCACCATTCCGCTCATTAGCGAGCGCCAGCCGACGCTTAACGTCAATGCTGGTCAACATCTAGCCCCTGTTCAATCGCTACAAGGCGTGCAAAAGTTCTGGTGGGCTATCTGGGATGACATTAAGAACTTAGTCACTGTAGAACGTATTGATAAACCAGAGCCACCGCTACTTGCTGCAGAGCACGCATTATATTTACGTGAGAATGTAAAACTCAGGCTACTCACTGCGCGAATTGCTTTGTTGCAACATGATGAAAGCACTTACAAGGCCGACCTCAACATGGTGCACACTTGGCTTAATCAATATTTTGACACTAAGCATCCAGATACGATTAAAGCATTAGTGCTGCTGAAAAAGCTATCTAGCAACAACATCAGCTTAGAGCTTCCTCAACTTAGCGACAGTTTAGCGGCCGTGAGTAGCTACAAACTGATGCTTGAGAAGAGCGAGTAGCCAGCCATGCTTAAAAATAGATTTTTTTGGTGGGCTTTAACCTTATTCGGCATCATTCTAATCGTATGGTTAGCCAGTAACAATCAGGGCTACGTGCTGATTGTTCGCTCACCCTATCGTATCCAAATCTCTTTTAACTTCTTTTTAGTTGTCTTTGTACTGAGCGTTTTTGGTTTACATCACCTTCTCAGATTTTTACGATTCTTAAGACATTTGCCTGCGATTAGAAAGAGTAAGAAAGAATCCCTGCGCCTAAAAGCCGGCAACACTGCGCTGCTAGAGGGCATGCACGCGCTGGCAGAGGGAGATTTTGAAAAAGCGGAGGTATCAGCAAAGCTAGCGCAGGAACTGATTCAAAACTCAGACCTTGAAACGCTGATTCAGAAACTTGCTGCTGAAAAGAATAAGCAAGCGTTACTTTTCAAATAAGCTAACCATCCGTTTATGAAAAACACTGCTTTATAAAGTTAAAGGCCACTTTAAAGTGGCCTTTAACTTTTATTCTACGTGCACTTCACTAAAACCAGCACAACCTTATCTAAACACTCGTTCACCTAAGCACTAGCCGTAGCGCTTGGCACAGGTTTCGCATAGTTAAAAGCATCTGAATAGAACGCCCCTTCCGGTAGACCAGCCTGCGCAAAGCTGGCGTGTGCAACCTCCACCATGGCGGGTGCGCCACAACAATATACTTCAACATCGCTTAAATCACTAAAGTCATCCAACACGGCCTGATGCACCAGACCGCTACGGCCCTGCCAATTATCTTCCGGCAACGCATCTGATAAAACAGGGATAAACTCAATATTTGAGTACGCTTCAGCCCATGCTTGAGGAAGCGCCGGCATATACAGATCTTCTAAGGCTCTAGCCCCCCAATACAAAGTCACTTTGCGTTTAATATCGTTATGTATCATGTGCTCGATAATCGCTTTGATCGGTGCAAAGCCAGTACCACCAGCCACCATCACCATCGGCTTTTCTGAGTCGCTTCTATAGTAAAAGCTACCAAATGGCGCTTCAATACGCAAAATAGCTTTATCCGGCATTTCATTAAACACATACTCGGTAAACTGTCCGCCAGGTATTAAACGCAAATGTATCTCTAATAAACTATCCGCATGCGGCGCATTTGCCAATGAAAAAGCACGACGCTTACCATCTTTCAGCAAAAACTCAACATACTGCCCCGCCATAAACTGCAAACGCTCACTGCTAGGCAGTTTTAGAAACAAAGCCATCACGTCATGTGACAACTGCTCTTTGCGCTCTACACGCGTAGGAAGAATGCGCGGCGGAATCACCCCCGCATTGATTTCCCGGCACTCTATCGTCAAATCAGTCAGCGGTCTGGCACAACAGAACAAAGCCTTACCTGCGGCCTTATCAGCGTCCGTCAATGCGCTACTGGCGTAGTCTCCATAATCCACATCCCCACTTAACACCGTCCCTTTACAGCTACCACAAGCACCATTGCGGCAACCATAAGGGATATTAAAACCGGCTTCTATGGCTGACTCTAGAACCGTCTCATAGGCTTTTGCTTGATAGGTGTGCCCACTTGGCTGAATAGTAATTTGATAGGTCATGTCGTAATTTCTGTTTATTTTTTAAATATGTCTTAATTAATCTTCTCGGCGGAACTCGCCTTCAATCACATCATCATTGGCGGCTTGGCCTGCTTGGTATGATGATTGCCCATTGGGTGCCTGATTGTTCTTAATCGGAACCAGCAGCAAAATCACTGCAATCATATCAGTAATCACACCTGGCAATATCAGTAGCACACCCGCAATAATATTACGTGCACTGCCAAATATCGCCTTAATCGGATGATTACCGGTACGCATACTTTGCATCATACGCCCAGTAAATGATGACTTTTCATCCTGAATTAGTCGTAAGCCTAACAAAGCAATCCCGACTAAGTAAACTAACAGCCACCAACCATATTCTTGCCCGAGCTCAATCAATAGCCATATCTCAGCAATTGGAAAAGCGAGTAAAATCAAACCTATTAATAAACGCATGTCTTACTATCCTAAAATAATGTCGAATCCAGAAAATATTTTATTAGTACTCACCAACGTACCGGATGCTACGACTGCAAATCAGTTGGCAGAAACATTGGTCACGCAAAAATTAGCCGCGTGCGTCAACATCTTAAGTCCATGCCTATCCATATACATGTGGGAAGGCAAGGTAGAACGCACAAACGAAATACCAATGCTTATTAAAACAACTCAATTACAGTATGATGCACTTCAAGCAGCGATTATAAAAGCACATCCTTATGAACTTCCTGAAATAATCTCTATCAACGTAGATGGTGGCTTACCTCAATATTTACAATGGGTAACTACGCAATTATCTGCTTAAGGAACACAATGTTTAAAAGATTTTCGTATTTTTTGCTATTCAGCTTCTTTATATTATCTGCCTCTGTCAGCAATGCAGGCAATGTCACCAGTGGCATCAAAAACTTATTCACAGATGAATCTGCAGAAGATGAATTTTTATCACCAGATGCCGCCTTTGGCGTATCTATCAAGCAAGATGGACAAACGGTTCATGCAAATTTCACGGTTGCGCCCAACTACTATCTTTATAAAACACGCACCAAATTTGAGTTCACACCGGCGCAAACGTTCGAATTAAAATTACCAAAAGCAGACATTAAGAATGACCCTAACTTTGGCGAAATGGAGGTCTACCATCAGGATTTTACGGCCACCCTAGTGCTAAAAGACAAAATCAGCACACTTATTGACGTTAAAATCACCTATCAAGGCTGTAGCGAAAAAGGTCTATGTTATGCGCCTCAACACAAAAACTTTACGATTACGCCAGATGGTAGCGCCAGCCTAAATCAAGCCGCGACAACAGCTAGCAACACCTCATCCAGTAACAATAATGCCTCAGAAAGTGATAGCCAAGCTGCCAATTTACTGAAAAGCGGCAAATGGTGGCTGATTATTCTAGGCTTCTTTACGGCAGGTCTACTGCTTGCATTCACACCATGCGTATTTCCCATGATTCCGATTCTATCGTCCATCATCATCGGCAAAAATGCACATGTTTCACGTCTACATGCATTTAACTTATCGCTCGCTTATACCTTGGGTATGTGCCTCACTTACACCCTTGCGGGCATTGCAGCCGGGCTCTCAGGACAAATGCTTAGTAGTGCACTGCAAACCCCGTGGGCCTTAGGATTTGGCGCATTTATCTTTGCCTTGCTGGCGCTCTCCATGTTTGGCTTTTACGAGCTCAAACTACCAAACAGCATAGAAAACGGCCTAATGAACTTAAGCCGCCGCATCAAGGGCGGGCGCTTTTTTAGTGATTTCCTTATGGGCGTGCTATCAGCCCTTATCATCAGCCCATGTGTGGCTGCACCGTTAGCTGGCGCCTTACTCTATATCAGCAAAACCAATGACGTATTATTAGGTGGCGTTGCTTTATTCTCACTCTCTGTAGGCATGGGCACCCCGCTACTACTGATTGGTGCATCAGCCGGCACGCTTTTGCCTAAAGTGGGCAGCTGGATGAACGCCGTCCGTAATTTATTTGGCGTTCTCATGCTTGCAGTAGCGATATGGCTAATTGCACCCGTGATTCCCATGCAAGTACAACTAGCACTGTGGGCTGCACTGTTAATTGTGCCCGCCATTTACATGCATGCACTGGATAGCCTACCAACTGATGCAAAACCCGCACTCAAGTTTTGGAAAGGCATCGGGGTGATGATGGTTGTCATCGGCTTGGCCATGCTGATTGGCGCACTGTCTAATGCGAAGTCACCGTTACAACCGCTCAGTGGACTGATTGCTACGGCATCTAATGTTCAACAACAGCATAACAACTTGAACTTCCAACCCATCAAAAACATCGCTGAGCTAGACAATGCCCTTAAAAATGCACAAGGAAAACCCGTCATGCTCGACTTTTATGCGGACTGGTGTGTGGCATGCAAAGAAATGGAGCAATTTACGTTTAGTGACGCACGCGTCCAATCTGCGCTAAAAGACACACTGCTATTGCAAGTCGATGTCACTAATAATACGGAAGACGATAAAGCCTTAATGCAAAAATTCAACATTTTTGGCCCGCCAGGCATCTTGTTCTTTAATGCAAAGACGGCCGAAGAAACTCACTTAAAAGTAGTGGGTTATAAAAATGCGGATGCATTTCTGCAAATTCTAGATGAGCGCGGCAGCTGCCTGCCAGAAACCATCCAATGCTAGGAACCCAATGCTAGCTAAGATACTAAAGCCACTTTCTTTTATATTGCTAATAGTAGCAATAGCACTGGCACTGCGCTTCTTCTCAGAGCTCAGCGCAAGTAGCAAACTTAGTAGCGCACCGCTATATGCTACCAACCTACCTGACACCTCGGGAAAGGTACAAAACCTTGGCCAATATCAACACAAAATTATAGTGGTTAATTTTTGGGCAACATGGTGCCCTCCATGCAAGGAAGAAATGCCAGAGTTAATTGCGCTACAACAATCCTTTAAAAATAATAATGTGATTGTTTTAGGTATCGCACTTGATGAACCAGCATTGGTTGCTGACTATTTAAAAACCAACCCTGTAAACTACCCTATTTTTGTATCTGAAACAGCAGGCAGTTTACTAGGTGAGCAATTAGGCAATGATAAGGGCGTGTTACCTTACACGGTCATCATTAATGCTGATGGTAAAGTTGTGAATACGCACTTTGGGCGCATCAATAAAGCGATTCTTGAGGCGGCAATCAAGCCTTTAATATCGCCATAATTACACTAGCTACACATGTAAGTTAGGTATTTACAGACAAATCCAAACCATACTCAGCATGTGGGATTTACGGAATTAACTCAGGCAAATTCGCTTAAATTCTTTAAAGTTGCTGGACAAAACCCTTTAACTTCGGCAAACTCGCGTTTATGAATTATCGTAATTTATGCAAAAATCGTTTAAAACAGGTGAATCGTCATGACTACTAAGAGCATTTTGGTATTACATGGCCCTAACCTGAATCTATTAGGTCTGCGTGAACCACAGCATTACGGTAACGCGACACTAGATAGCATCAATCAAACACTATCAAACAAGGCAAAATCAGCCAACATCGCATTAGAGTCGTTTCAAAGCAATGCAGAAGCTGAACTTGTCGACAAAATTCAGTCTATTGCGACTAAAAGCGTAGATTTTGTCATTATCAACCCGGCAGCATTCACACACACATCCGTTGCAATGCGTGATGCGTTGAGTGCAGTTAAGGTTCCATTTATAGAAGTACACTTGTCAAATGTGTTTGCACGAGAATCATTTCGTCATCATTCATATTTTACAGACATCGCTGTTGGCATTATTAGCGGGTTGGGTGCAAAGGGTTATGAGCTTGCACTGGATTTCGCTATTGAAAAAATTAATCATTCTTAAAATAATAATTTATATCGAATTAGTTAGGGGTCATCATGGATTTACGTAAACTTAAAAAGCTTATTGATCTAGTAGAAGAATCAGGCATTTCAGAATTAGAACTCACAGAAGATGGCGAAAAAGTACGTATCAGCCGCAACTTCACTGCCAGCATGCCTGCGCAAAATTACAACCATTACATGCCACAACAACACGCGCCAGCACCACAAGCGGTACCTGCAGTAGCAGTTGAAGCAGCGCCAGTTGTCGAAGAAGGCCATGCGGTTAAATCGCCAATGGTAGGTACGTTCTACCGCTCACCATCTCCAGATGCTAAATCTTTTGTTGAGGTAGGCGACACAGTTGCTGTAGGCGACACACTATGTATTATCGAAGCGATGAAGCTATTAAACGAGATTGAAGCAGATAAAGCTGGCGTCATCAAAAAAATCTTAGTTGATAACGGCCAAGCCATTGAATATGGTGAACCACTGTTTATTATCGGCTAAGTCGTTTTAGCTTATTAAATTACTGCTTAATTAATTAGGTCTTATATCAATACTTAAGATATCAATTACTAAGGCCTAAATACTAGGATCTCACTTTCATGGCAATGTTTGACAAAATTTTAATCGCCAATCGCGGCGAAATCGCGTTACGCGTACAACGCGCATGTCGCGAACTCGGCATCAGAACGGTAGCCGTGCACTCCGAAGCTGACCGTGAAGCTAAATATGTAAAATTAGCGGATGAGTCAGTCTGTATCGGCCCAGCACCCTCTGGCCAAAGCTACTTAAATGTTCCTGCAGTCATCAGCGCTGCTGAAGTCACTGACGCACAGGCGATTCACCCTGGTTATGGCTTCTTATCAGAAAATGCGGACTTTGCAGAACGCGTAGAGCAAAGCGGCTTTGTATTTATTGGCCCACGCGCTGAAACTATCCGCCTGATGGGTGATAAAGTATCGGCGAAAGATGCAATGCGTAAAGCTGGCGTACCTTGCGTACCTGGTTCAGAAGGCGCACTGCCAGACGACCCTAGCGAAATCATTAAAATCGCTAAACAAATTGGCTATCCAGTGATTATTAAAGCAGCTGGCGGTGGCGGTGGTCGTGGGATGCGCGTAGTGCATACCGAAGCGGCATTACTGACTTCAGTGAATATGACCAAGGCTGAAGCACAAGCAGCATTTAGCAACCCGATGGTTTACATGGAAAAATACCTTGAGAAACCACGCCATATTGAAATCCAAGTGTTAGCTGACCAACATGGCAATGCAGTCTTCTTGGGTGAGCGCGATTGCTCTATGCAGCGTCGTCATCAAAAAATTCTAGAAGAAGCGCCAGCGCCATTACTGAATGCACGCTTACGCGACAAAATTGGCGAACGCTGTGCTGAAGCCTGCCGTAAAATCAAATATCGCGGTGCAGGTACTTTTGAATTCTTATATGAAAATGGTGAGTTCTATTTCATTGAAATGAACACACGTTTGCAGGTAGAACATACTGTGACAGAAATGATCACTGGTATTGATTTGGTGCAACAACAGATTTTTGTAGCGGCTGGCGAAAAACTAAAATTCCGTCAAAAAGATATTCAATTACACGGACATGCGATTGAATGTCGTTTAAATGCAGAAGATCCTTACAATTTTGTACCTTCTCCAGGCAAAATCACTAAATTCCATATGCCTGGCGGCCCTGGTGTTCGTATCGATACGCACGCGTATGCAGGCTACACGGTGCCACCGCATTACGACTCAATGATTGGCAAGTTAATTACTTACGGTGATACACGAGACCAAGCCATTGCACGGATGCGCATTGCATTGTCTGAAATGATGATTGAAGGTATTAGCACCAACATTGCATTACATGCTGATTTAATGGCAGATGCAGCTTTTCATTTAGGTGGTACAAGTATTCACTACCTAGAACAAAAGCTTGGTATTTATAACAAATAATTGTTATTTCTGAAGCAACACTGAAAATACGCGTTGCCGCACAAGCGGTACACGCGTATTTGCATATAGTAGTTTAAATAGATTAAGCATTAGATAGGTTGAGTATGGCGTGGGTATCATTAAAAATTGAAGCACAGGATAATAATGCTGATTTAATTAGCGATACACTCATGGAGCTAGGCGCACTGTCAGCCATTATTGAAGATGCAAATGCTGAGACCATTGATGAACAGCCGATTTTTGGTGAGCCGGGCGACCCGCCCCCAGGCATTTGGCAGCAAAATCTGGTGAGTGCTTTGTTTGATGAAGGCGTTGATGTCACTGCAGTGATTCAAGCGCTAGAACAAATCGCCAAGCTAAATCAACTTAACTACACCACCGAAACAATTCAAGAACAAGACTGGGTGCGCGCAACCCAGTCGCAATTCGACCCAATCAAGATTACAGAAAACCTGTGGATTGTGCCTACGTGGCATGTATCGCCAAATCCAGAGGCAATCAATATCGTGCTAGACCCTGGCCTAGCCTTTGGCACTGGAAGCCACCCAACCACGCACTTATGCTTAGGCTGGCTGGCCCAAACTGTGAACACAGGAAACTCTGTGCTCGACTATGGTTGTGGATCTGGTATTTTAGCAATTGCCGCTAAAAAGCTAGGGGCAAATGAAGTGGTGGGTACGGATATCGACACACAAGCCATTCAATCTAGCCTATACAACGCTGAGCAAAACCAAGTACAAGCTGAGTTCTACGATGCGAACCAATATCAATCTAAAGAGTTTGATATTGTGGTTGCCAATATTTTATCTAGCGCCCTGAGCGTACTGGCGCCAGCGTTAGCGAAGTCTTGCAAGGCCGGTGGGAAGATTGCACTTTCCGGTATTTTACGTGAACAAGAATCCGCTGTTTCTGCCATTTACTCTGAATGGTTTGATATGGGCACACCACAGCATATGGATGCTTGGGTGTTGCTCACAGGCACGAAAAAATGCGCGACATAACCCATTGCCCAAACTGCCAAACTCAATTCTTTGTTAGTGAAGATCAGCTCAAGCAGCATGATGGCTTAGTACGCTGCGGGCAATGTCTGCAGGTGTTTAATGCCAAAGAGCAATTTGTCCCTACAAGTACCCCTACCCCAGAAACACCAGCACCTAGCGCTGTGGAAGTAGCCACAGATACATTAACACCTGCCAATAGCGATGCACCATCTAGCTGGCCGACAATTGACCTGAGTTTTGAAGAGGCTGCGCCAAGCACGCATAGCCCAGAGCCTAAGCCAGAGTCTGCCGCATCAGCGGCCGCTCAATCGAGCGCAGCATCAGCAGAGAGTCACGCTACGCCAGCTAATGAGCAAACCGTAGCGACCACAGCGCACACCGGCGCACTTGCTGAACTACCGCATGACCCAAGTAGCATAGCGGAACACCCACCTCACGACGCTGGCAAACTAAATTTCGCCCATCATCCATCTAACGATTTTAATGACCTAGCCAAACACGCAAAACGAGATGGCAAGCAAAGTACAAGCCACCGCTGGCTTTGTTTGCTAGGCACACTGCTATTAGTGTTAGCCGCAGCTGGGCAAAGCGCCTATTTCTTACGCAATACCATCGCTATTTATTACCCCAATCTCAAACCGCAACTAGTGCAAGCATGCCAGCACCTAAAGTGCAGCATAGAGCTGCCCAAGCAGATTGAGTGGATTGTGATTGACGACTCAGATATGCAGGAAGACCTTGAACATACAGGGGTAATGCACCTTAGTAGCAGCCTCTTTAACAAGGCTGGCTTTGTACAAGCCTACCCAAATATAGAACTAACGCTGACGGATACGAGCGACAGCGCTGTTTTAAGACGTATATTTAAACCGGCAGAGTATTTACCACCGAACACAGACATCGCAGCCGGGTTTAGTGCGGGTAAAGAAATCAAAGTGAAGCTTGCCATTACCACACAGGATGTCAGTGTTGCAGGATATCGGCTTTACGTGACTTACTAGCTAGTTTTTTAAAATACACTGCCGATATTGCTAATCAATCATCTCCAGACAATCCGAGGCAATCGCCTTAATCGCATCTGCCACACACACCACAGCAAGCTCTCTTGCATAACTTTTACGCCAAGCAAGCGCCACCCTACGCACAGGGACTGGCGCTAAAAACGGGATAACCCTAACCAAAGGATTTAAATAGCGATCAGTAGCAGCACTGCTCGGTAAGACTGTGATACCTAGATTAGACGCCACCATATTACGTATGGTTTCCAGTGAGTTACCTTGCAATACCTGACCTTTTCTGGATAAATCTGGACAAGCCTGCAATACTTGATGGCTATAACAATGCCCGCTATTTAATAACAAGACATTTTCATCAGCAAGTTCATCGGCACTGACTGATGTACGATTTGCCCAATGGTGGCCAACAGGCACCATGACCACATACTTCTCATCATATAAAGGTAAAGTATTAATGCCTGCCACATCAAAAGGTAGTGCGACCACAGCCGCATCAATCACACCATTTTTAAGTTGGGTTTCTAATTGTGTCGTTAAATTTTCTTCAATATCCAATGGCATATCAGGCGCACTCTGGCGCAAGATTGGAATAATCTCTGGTAGCAAGTATGGCCCTACAGAATAAATCAGTCCCAAGCGGAAAGAACCACTTAACTGGTTGTTACCTTGCTTGGCAAGCTCCCGAATATAATTCACCTCTTCTATTGCCTTAATCGCCTGCTCAATGATTTTTTCGCCAATAGGGGTTGGATTAATATCAGATCTACTACGCTCAAAGATTTGTACGCCCAAGTCCTCTTCTAGCTTTTTAATCGCCAAACTCAATGCCGGCTGGCTGACGTAACACTTTTCAGCAGCACGCCTGAAGTTACGCTCTTTTGCGACAGCAACCACAAAACGCAGCTCACTTAATGTCATTTTTGTCATCCTAATACTGATTATCGATAAGTTTAGCATATCAATAAAATTTGAACATTCAATTATACAAATCAATAATCGCGCTATACACTGGTCTGACTTGCTACACTAAATTGTTTTTCCAATATTCTGAAGTAGCAACCTGAATGGAGACCGAAATGAAAAACTATTTATACGAGTTGCAAGAAATCTTTATTGAGTTATTTGCGCAATACGCATTAAGCCAATAACGAGTGTGGCATGCGCCTGATTTTCATACGACCGTGAGTAGTTTTTAATATCAACCCTTTATTGGCTGACAGCCAGAGGAGATATTGAAACAGGTCCATAAAGTTATAACAATTAAAGGAGAACACAATGACAGCTGAATCAAAATGCCCATTCTCGGGCAATGCAACCAAACCAACAGTCGCTGGAAGTGCGAACAATAGTCAGTGGTGGCCAGAACAATTAAATCTCAGAATACTACATCAGCACTCTTCTAAATCAGACCCTATGGGTCAAGCGTTCAATTATGCCGAAGCATTCAAAAGCCTAGATCTTGATGCCGTCATCAAAGACCTCCACGCCCTGATGACAGACTCTCAGGATTGGTGGCCTGCAGACTATGGTCATTATGGACCGTTCTTTATCCGTATGGCATGGCACGGCGCTGGTACTTACCGTATTCATGACGGTCGTGGCGGTGCTGGTTCTGGCTCACAAAGATTTGCACCACTCAATAGCTGGCCAGACAATGGCAACCTAGATAAAGCACGTCGTCTACTTTGGCCAATTAAACAAAAGTACGGACGCAAGCTTTCTTGGGCTGACTTAATGATTCTTGCAGGTAACGTTGCCTTAGATTCAATGGGACTCAAGACCTTTGGCTTTGCTGGAGGACGTCCGGACATCTGGGAACCTGAGGAAGATATCTACTGGGGTCCGGAAACGACATGGCTAGGCGACGAGCGCTACAAAGGCGATCGTGAGCTAGATAATCCGCTAGGCGCTGTCCAGATGGGCTTGATTTATGTGAACCCAGAAGGCCCGAACGGCAATCCTGATCCAATCGCTTCTGCACGCGACATTCGTGAAACGTTTGCACGGATGGCGATGAATGATGAAGAAACGGTAGCGCTTGTTGCTGGCGGACATACTTTTGGTAAATGTCACGGTGCTGGTGATGCTAGTCATGTTGGTCGTGAACCAGAGGCCGCAGATATCGAAGAGCAAGGGTTTGGATGGAAAAATAGTTTTGGTAGCGGCAAAGGCGTTCATGCCATCACCAGTGGCATAGAGGGTGCATGGACCAATAATCCAATCCAATGGGATAACAATTATTTTGAGAATCTGTTCGGCTATGAGTGGCAGCTAACTAAGAGCCCTGCTGGTGCCCACCAATGGACGCCTAAAGAGGCATCTGCGTCAGGCACTGTGCCAGATGCACACGACCCAACTAAACGCCACGCCCCCATCATGACCACTGCAGATTTGGCAATGAGAATGGACCCGTCTTATGAGCGAATATCTCGCCATTTCTTTGAAAATCCGCAAGCATTCGCTGATGCATTTGCTAGAGCGTGGTTTAAATTAACGCACCGTGATATGGGCCCTGTATCGCGTTACCTTGGCCCGTTAGTACCAACAGAGGCACTTATTTGGCAGGACCCTGTACCAGCAGTCAATCATCCATTAATTAATGCGCAAGACATTGCCGCGTTAAAAGCAAAAATCATGGCTTCTGGCTTATCAGTCTCTCAATTGGTGTCTACTGCATGGGCCTCTGCATCGACATTCCGCGGGTCTGATAAACGTGGTGGTGCAAATGGTGCCCGGATTCGCCTAGCACCGCAAAAGGACTGGGAAGTAAACCAGCCAACAGAACTCGCGGTAGTCATTCAGACATTGGAAGCGATCCAGAAAGACTTTAATGATGCACAAAAAGATGGAAAAAAAGTTTCTATTGCAGATCTGATTGTACTTGGTGGTTGTGCTGCTATTGAAGCTGCGGCTAAAAAAGCAGGTCAAGAAGTAAATGTGCCATTCACGCCTGGTCGCACTGATGCAAGCCAAGCACAAACCGACACTGATTCATTTGCTGTGCTTGAGCCTGTTGCTGATGGTTTCCGCAACTACATTAAAGGTAGCGTTAAAGAAGCAAGTGCTGAGTTATTGCTAGATAAAGCGCAATTACTCACGCTAACAGCGCCTGAAATGACTGTTTTAATTGGGGGCTTGCGTGTGCTGAATGCAAACCACGGAAAATCCAAGCATGGCGTATTAACTAACAGACCAGAAGCATTGAGCAATGATTTCTTTATGAATCTGTTGGAGATGAAAACAAAGTGGCAGAAATCTCATGCATCTGAAAATGTGCTTGAGGGGCGCGACCGAGTAACGAACGAACTCAAATGGACCGGAACAGTGGTCGATTTAGTTTTCGGCTCAAACTCTCAGCTCCGAGCCATTGCTGAGGTCTATGCTGCGGCCGATGCACAACAAACGTTCTTGCGTGACTTTGTGCAAGCCTGGAACAAAGTCATGAACCTTGACCGTTTCGATCTTGCTTAATTGCTAAGGCTAATCTCAAGGATTAAGGTTAGCCTGTGATAAAAAGCCGCTGTATTTTAAGTACAGCGGCTTTTTCATTGATAAACGACAGCTTCAGTGAAGTGCTACATGCCTACGCAATTCTACATACCCACACTACATACCCACATAAGTTGGGCCACTTCCACCCTCTGGCGGTACCCAAACAATATTCTGAGTTGGGTCTTTAATATCGCATGTTTTGCAGTGAATGCAGTTTTGAGCATTGATGTGCAAATAGCTCGCATCGTGCTGCTTAACAATTTCATATACGCCAGCCGGGCAATAACGCTGCTCAGGCGCATCAAAGTTTGCTAAATTAATACTGATAGGTACGTTTTTGTCTAACAGCGTCAAATGGCAAGGCTGATTTGCATCATGTGCAATATTGCTTAGGCTAATTGAATTGAGTCGGTCAAAGCTATAAATACCATCTGGTTTGGGATAGTCGATTACTGGCATTTCCGATGCTGGTTTTGTGCAATCATGGTCAGCTTTCTGATGTACCAAAGTCCATGGTAAGCGAACATGAAAAGCGCTTAGCCACATTTCAATACCACCTAACAGTGTGCCACCCCAGCTGCCAAACCTTGATAGCAATGGCTTCACATTGCGCACAGCGTCTAAATCGTTCCAAACCCATGAGTTCTTTAGCGCATCAGCATAGCTTTGCAATAATGGTGTAGCTTGCGCACTTGCCTGCGTTAATGCCTGAAACACAGCCTCAGCCGCCAACATGCCAGATTTCATCGCATTATGGCTACCCTTGATACGCGGCACATTGACCATACCTGCACTGCAACCAATCAGTGCACCGCCAGGAAACACTAGCTCAGGTAAAGACTGTAAGCCACCCTCACTAATGGCTCTTGCGCCATAACTTAGACGCTTAGCGCCTTTGAGTAAGGTTTTAATCTGTGGATGCGTCTTGAAACGCTGGAACTCATCAAAAGGAGAAAGGTGCGGGTTGGCATAATCTAAATGCACCACAAACCCGATAGAAACCAATTGCTCACCATAATGATAAATAAAGGAGCCGCCGCCAGTATCCGCAGTCAATGGCCATCCAATGCTATGTTGCACCAAGCCCACTTTGTGCTGCTCAGCCGGTACGCGCCACACTTCTTTGAAACCCAAACCATATTTCTGCGGTGAAGATTGTTTACGCAGGTCAAACTTGCTTTCCAACGCTCGTGTTAATGAACCACGCGTACCTTCTGCCACCAATGTATATTGCGCTCTAATTTCAATGCCCTGTGTGAACTGTGCGGCTTCCGCACCTTGCGCATCACGCCCCATATCACCCGTGATGACACCCACCACTCTCTGCTGCTCATCATAAAGCATCTCTTGTGCAGAAAAACCAGCATAGATTTCAACGCCCAAGCCCTCAGCCTGCTCACCTAGCCAACGGCAAACATCCCCTAGGCTCGCGATATAGTTACCTTGATTACTCATCAAAGGCGGCATCAACCAATGTGGAATTGACCAAGATTTAGCTTGCCCTAAAATCAAGAACTCATCGTCACTCACATTAGTCTTGAGCGGTGCACCTTGTGCTTGCCAATCCGGAATAAGCTCATTCAAGGCAATCGGGTCTATCACCGCGCCCGACAAAATGTGTGCGCCTACCTCTGCGGCTTTTTCAAGCACACATACACTGACGTCCTTACCTTGGTCATTAGCTAGCTGCTTAAGTTTAATGGCAGCAGCCAAACCAGACGGTCCAGCGCCCACAATCAACACATCATAATTCATCACATCACGTTGCACATCTGTCATTTTAAAGACCGTCCTTTAAGGTATTTCTGGCAAGTTAACTTGGTCACTGCGCGTGGCGCCTACTACCATTGCTTTACATAAAGCGATAAATTCACGCATACCGGTTGTCTGATACTTCTGCTTATGCCAAAGAAAATAGAAATATCTGCCTAAATTTAGGGAAGGCGTAGCCAGCGGCACTAAACTACCGCGCCGAAAGGCATCTTTAAGTGCCAAACGCGATATACACCCGATACCAAGCCCAGACTCAACTGCGCGCTTAATCGCCTCTGTATGCTCTAATTCTAGCCTAATATGTAATTTTGCATGATTGTTCTGAAAAGCGCGATCAAAAGTTGCGCGAGTACCAGACCCTTTTTCTCTTAAAATCCACTGCTCCTGTAACAGCTGCTCGATTGTAATTTTCTTTAACGCCGCCAATGGATGATTAGGCGCAGCAAACACCACCAGCTCATCAGCCACCCATTGCTGCACCTCGATATCAGCATGATTGCAATCACCTTCAATCATACCTAAGTCTAGCTCATGATTAGCAACCTGCTGCACCACCGTACTAGTGTTATGCACTTGCAGTTGAATGCGGCTTTCAGGATGCTCCTGCAAGAACTTTGCGACAAGTATGGTGGCTAGGTAGTTACCAACAGTAAGGGTTGCGCCAATTTTCATATAGCCAAACCCCGCATGCCCACGCAACTGGTTTTCTATTTCATTAGCGCGGTCTAATAGCTCTACAGCTTTCGGCAATAACTGCCGCCCAGTCTCATTAATACGTAGCGTTTTACCTACACGGTCAAAAAGCTGTAGGTCAAATTGTCGCTCGAATTCACTCAATGCGGTACTGGTGGCAGACTGCGATAACGACAATGCGCCAGCAGCACGCGACACACTCTCTGTGCGACTGATTGCAACAAAAATCTCAAGTTGTCTTAAGGTATATTTCATGCGCTCTCATATCTATAACACAGATATATAATATCTTTATAATCCACTTTATAAATATTATATGCCAATGTAAAATGCTCAGCAATTGCAGAGGAAATTGTCATGAAAATATTGGTCGCAATAAAGCGTGTAGTAGATTACAACATTAAAGTACGCATTAAGCCAGATGGCTCAAATGTAGATATTGATGGCGTCAAGATGAGCCTCAACCCATTTGATGAAAACGCCATTGAAGAAGCGGTACGCCTAAAAGAAAAAGGCATCGCTTCAGAAGTCGTGATCGTTTCATTAGGTAGTGCAGCTAATCAGGATGTATTAAGACATGGCTTAGCAATGGGAGCCGACCGCGCTATATTAGTTGAAACTGAACAAGATATGCAGCCATTGGCTGTTGCCAAGCTGCTTAAATCTTTAGTCGATCGCGAACAACCAGCGCTGACAATACTTGGCAAGCAAGCTATTGATGATGACGCAGGTCAAACCGGGCAAATGCTAGCCGCATTGCTTGACTACCCACAAGCGACTTTTACCTCAGCCATCACCGTTAACGGCAACGAAGTAGTCGCCACACGTGAAGTAGACGGCGGCACAGAAACCATCGGGTTTAACCTGCCTGCAGTGATTACTGCAGACTTGCGCTTAAATGACCCTCGTTTTGTAAAACTGCCAAACTTAATGATGGCGAGAAAGAAATCGATTGAAACCATCAGCGCCACTGATCTTGGCGTAGACACTCAGCCACGTCTGCAGTTATTAAAAGTATCAGAACCGCCTGCGAGAAAATCAGGCATCAAGGTGAGCAGCGTACAAGAGTTACTTGAAAAGCTGCGTGCTCATGAAGGAATACAACTATGAAAACCCTAATTTTAGCCGAACATAACGGTGAGGCATTAAATGCTTCAGTTTACCAATCAGTCACAGCAGCCCAATTTTGGAACGCTCCTGTTGAAATATTAGTGACGGGCAACGATGCCGCAAACATTGCACAACAAGCTGCGTTGATTGCTGGCGTAGCTCGCGTTATCCATGTAAAAGCTGACCACTTAGCACACCCATTGGCTGAAGATATTGCACACATTATTGCCAATATCGCCAATGAATATACAGTCATCTTAGCGGCGCACTCATCGTTTAGTCGCAACATTTTACCGCGCGCTGCTGCATTGCTGGATGTCGCAATGATTTCTGATGTACTAGAAATTCAAGCGAACAATACCTATGTACGCGCCATCTACGCTGGCAATATCCATACGACGATACAAAGCACTGACCGCATACAGCTGATTACCGTACACAGCAGCAACTATAGTGCGGCAGATGTAATCACCAACACTGCAGAGGTAGCCGTAGTTCCGGCGCCTGCACCACAGCAAAAAACACGTTGGATCTCTGAAACACGCACACTGTCAGACCGACCTGCCTTAAGTACCGCAAAAGTGGTCATCTCCGGCGGCAGATCATTGGGTAGCGCGGAAACATTTGAACAAGTACTCGCCCCATTGGCAGCCAGCCTTGGCGCAGCGCTTGGCGCAACTCGTGCAGCAGTCGATGCAGGCTATGCACCAAATGACATCCAAGTGGGTCAAACCGGCGTAACGGTCGCACCTGACTTATATATCGCAGTTGGCGTATCAGGCGCAGCACAACATACTTACGGCATGAAAGATAGTAAAATAGTCGTTGCCATCAACCAAGACCCAGACGCACCTATATTCCAGGTGGCAGACTATGGGCTTGTTGCTGACTTATTTGAAGTTATTCCTGAGCTAACTGCCGCTATTCAAAAAAATTAAACTAAAGAAAAATTCAACCATGAGTAAATATTCAACTGAACGCGTATTAAGTGTCCATCACTGGAATGACAATCTTTTTAGCTTTAAAACAACACGTGACCCAGGTCTACGTTTTGAAAATGGCCAGTTTGTGATGATCGGGCTAGAGGTAGATGGCCGCCCGCTTACCCGCGCATACAGTATTGCCAGCCCTAACTATGAAGAGCATTTAGAGTTCTTTAGCATCATCGTACCGAATGGCCCGCTCACATCAAGATTGCAGCATCTAAAAGTGGGTGATGATTTATTGGTCAGCAAAAAACCAACTGGCACGTTAGTGATTCACGATTTAAAACCAGCCAAAAACTTGTACCTGCTTTCTACTGGTACCGGTCTAGCACCGTTCATCAGCCTGATTCAAGACATCGAAGTATATGACCACTATGAAAAAGTCGTATTAATACACGGTGTGCGCAATGTAAACGAGCTTGCCTATGCTGACTTTATCGAAAAAGAACTACCAAACAATGAGTTCTTTGGTGAGGAAGTTCGCAACAAACTGATTTACTACCCAACCGTGACACGAGAGCCATTCCGTAACCAAGGCCGCTTAACTGACTTGATTAACTCAGGCAAGTTATTTGAAGATATCGGATTGCCACCACTTGATCCAGCAAATGATAGAGCCATGATCTGCGGTAGTCCACAAATGTTAAAAGACACCGAAGAGCTTTTAGATTCAAGAGGCTTTGTTGTTTCACCACGCGTAGGTCAACCAGGCGACTACGTGATTGAGCGTGCCTTTGTAGAAAAATAAGCTGTAGAAAATAAGTTTTAGAAAATTAGGTATAGAGAAATAAAGCAACACCCATCTCAAGCACGTGGTTGCAACATGTGCTTGAGAAACACCCAAACCGCAGGCAAGCTAGGAATAACAATTAGCGCCAGCGCCACTAAAGAGAAGTTCGCTTTCACCCACGGGTGATTCCCCACCAAAAAGCCGATACCGGTTAAGCCACACACCCAAATCAAACCACCAATCACATTATAAAAAGCAAATTTCGGATAGGTCATTTGCGCTACGCCTGCTACAAATGGGGTAAAAGTACGGATAAACGGCAAAAACCGTCCCACCACTATCGTAATCGGCCCATACTCCTCATAGAATGCATGCGCCTTATTAAAAGCATCTTTATTAAACCATCGGGAATTTTCCCAAGCAAAAACCTTGTTGCCTGTCCACTTGCCAATTGAATAATTCAACGCATCGCCAGCAATGGCTGCGATTGACAGTAATGTCATTAAGGCAGGCAAACTCATGCCACCCACCGCAGCGATGGCACCCGCCACAAACAATAAAGAATCCCCAGGTAAAAA
Organism: Methylotenera sp. L2L1; assembly: GCF_000744605.1. NCBI lineage: Bacteria > Pseudomonadati > Pseudomonadota > Betaproteobacteria > Nitrosomonadales > Methylophilaceae > Methylotenera > Methylotenera sp. L2L1. The sequence continues at coordinate 992,639 of NZ_JQMG01000001.1, read as the reverse complement.
AGGCATGGCCACTAGGCCAGTTTCTATAAAAATAATAAGAAACAGCAGTGCGTAAATCCATAGCCCCCAAGCGGCTGTCACCGCCGCCAAATGCTTATCCAAATGCAAAAAGAGATCAATGATGCTTTGTAAATCCATAGATAATTTCTAGCCTTATTTTTCTATATATCAGCCCAGTAAACACTGGCACTTAACTTATTTTCTTATTAGTTCTGCTAATCATTATAGCTATCACCAAACAATCTCACTACCACCTAGTCATTCCGTGCTTTCGCGTGTGAATAACCAGCTGAAGCTGGTATATTACACGGTGAAGACCTTCACGGTCTGACACGGAATCCAGTGACTTAAAGACTCTGGATACCGACTTTTCGCGCTTCCACTTGGCACTTTAGTGCTTAGTGGAGCGGTGAAGACCTTTCACACTTTGCTTGCCAGTTTACTGGCTTAGCAAATTGGGGAAGCCAAGCACTGGCTCACGGTCTCGTCGGTATGACAATTTGTGAGATGGGACACAGCATCGGATTATTTGGTGGAATAGCTATAACAACAGTCCGCCACTTACAATCAACAGCTTCCTAGCGCCTATACACACTGCTTATAATTGCTGTATAAGAAAGAAACCTCCAGCATTATAGCGTTCAGGTAATAAAAAACCCGCCATCAGCGGGTTTTTTATTATTCAAATCGACTACTTAAATATTACACTTCTAACTGTGGACGGCTAGCTTCAGGCCAATCCAAGTGGTAGAACTGACCACGTGGCTCATCTTTACGCTCATAGGTATGTGCGCCGAAGTAGTCACGTTGACCTTGCAACAAGTTTGCCGGTAGATCTGCACTGCGGTAGCCATCGTAATAAGCCATCGCTGCAGCAAAACCTTGTGCTGGAATACCGTTGGTGACTGCCAAAGCAATCACTTTACGCCAGCCTGCTTGACCTTCGTTCATCGCGTGCGTGAAGTATGGGTCTAACATCAAGTTTTTCAAACGTGAGTTCAATGCATAAGCATCAGTGATTTTTTGCAAGAAACGTGCACGAATAATACAACCACCGCGCCAGATTTGAGCAATTTCACCGAAGTTCAATTTCCAGTTGTAAGCCACTTGTGCTTTGTCGATCAATTGGAAACCTTGTGCGTATGCACAAATTTTAGAGCAATATAAAGCATTCTTAATCGCTTCAATAATTGCTTTCTTGTCAGACTCAACTTTGATTGCTGGGCCTTTCAAGATTTTGCTTGCTTCAACACGCTCTTCTTTTAAGCTAGACAATGCACGTGCGTACACCGCCGCTGCAATCGCGTTAGCTGGTGCGCCTAATTCAAGCGCATTTGCTGCTGTCCATTGACCTGTACCTTTTTGACCAGCAGTATCCAAGATTTGATCAACCAAGAAGCCTTTGCCTTTTGGATCTTTTTGTTGCAGGATATCAGCAGTAATTTCAATCAAGAAGCTTGATAGTTCGCCTTTATTCCACTCAGCAAATACTTTACCGATTTCATCAGCTTGCATGCCTAACAGGTTTTTCATCAACCAGTAAGCTTCGCAAATCAATTGCATGTCGATGTATTCAATACCGTTGTGCACCATTTTTACATAGTGACCAGCACCGTCAGGACCAATGTATTCAGCACATGAGAAGCCGCCTTCTACTGGTTTACCTGGTTTACCGCCTTCTAAAGGCTCGCCAGTTACTGGGTCAACTTTAGCAGCGATATCACGCCAGATTGGCTCTAAACTCGCCCAAGCTTTACGTGTACCTGATGGCATTAATGATGGACCGAAACGTGCGCCTGTCTCACCGCCTGAAACACCAGAACCGATGAAATCAATCCCTTTAGCCGCTAATTCTTTTTCGCGACGGATTGTATCTGTCCACAATGCGTTACCACCATCAATGATGATGTCGCCTTGCTCTAGGAATGGTAATAAAGCGTTGATAGTCACATCGGTTGCGCTACCAGCTTTAACTAATAAAATAATTTTACGTGGGCGTTTGATACTTAAAACAAATGAAGCTAAATCAGCATGGCCAACAACGTTAGCATGTGAAGGTTCATTATTTTTGCATTCTTCAATGAAATTCACCATTTTTTTTGGGTCACGGTTATAAACCGCAATGGTGTAGCCATGATCGGCAATATTCAGAGCCAAGTTTTGGCCCATAACAGCTAGGCCAACTAGGCCAATATCAGCATTCTTCGTAGTCATTTATCTTCTCTTTTGGAGTTGTTTAATGGAAAGGTTTTTTGGTAGGCAAGATTATAGAGCTTTTTCTTCAATAAATTACTGAAAATTGACGTAGATCAGAGAATTTTTTTCAATTGCTGTCAATATCCGCCATAAGGCCTTAAAAGCTATCGAAATAACCCTGACTTCAATGCAAGAGTAAGGCGAAAGATTTGTGGCGTATTAGGAATTAAAGTGAATGCCAGCTATATGAATATGGAGATTCAACAATAGTCGCTAAGTATGAGTAAAACGGGATGTAAGAATGCGTACTTTTTAATAATCACTACTTCTGCCGGTTGAGTATCCAGCGGGCACATCATTTTGCCATGCTCCGCAATCGGCACAACAATGATCGTGCATGGTCGGACTTAACACTAAATGCCTACTTTTACATGCCTTACAGTGGGGAACATCTTCTTCAGTCACTTTGTGGTGCAAGCGATGATGCTCTGTTGCAACCTTGCTACTACCTAACCCGTATTTATTATCCATGGCCGACTCCATGTTATGTCTAAACTTGGAATAACTAACTTACGCCTTTTTCATATGGTCAGCAAGTGTTAATCAACAATTGAGTAAACTTCACAACAGGTGTTACAGCAAAAAGCTATCTAAATTAAACCTAGCGTCCAGCTTGGGTCTTGTTGATAGGCTTCCACCCAGCCCTGAACATTGTGCGCAGGCATTGGGCGTGCAACCCCATAACCTTGCACCACAGAACAACCCATATGCAACAACCAAACGCCTTGTTCTGCGTTTTCCACGCCTTCAGCGACCACTTTCCGCTTAAAGTCTCGGCTTAAGCTGATGACACCTGCAACCACGGCCAAATCGTCAACGTCTTGTAGCATGTCGCGCACAAATGACTGGTCGATTTTGATGGTCTCGACAGGTAATCGGCGTAGATAGGTCAATGAAGAATAGCCTACACCAAAATCGTCAAGTGCAAAGCTCACGCCTAATTGCTTACAGCTATTAATGGTATTAGCGACACCCGAAATATCTTCAATTGCAGCGGTTTCTGTAATTTCAAATTCGATTCGGTCTGCTTTCACTTCAGGGAACTCGGTTAACAACAAAATTAAGCGATCTGTAAAGTTAGATTGCACAATATGTCTTGCTGCGATATTCACGCTGACCTGGAAATCCAGACCTGATGCTTGCCAGACCCTAATTTGACCTAAGGCCTCACGGATTACCCATTCGCCCAATAGAATAGAGAAATCAGTATCTTCTACGATAGGTAAAAATGTGGCTGGTGAACGTAAGCCTAGTTCAGGATGCTCCCAACGTATCAAAGCCTCCATCCCAACCACCTTGCCTTGGCGCAGATCGACTTTAGGTTGGTAATACAAGCGGAATTCATTATTCGGTAACGCCGCTTCTACGCGCTCTCGGTCTTGGCGCAAACCTCTAAATTGACGATCATGATGTGAGTCAAATTGTTGCACACGACTACCACCGTTAAGCTTGGCCTGATACATCGCGTGGTCTGCATGCCTCAGCAGCGTATCTGGCTCACAGCCGTCATCAGGGAAAATAGTGTAACCAATACTAGAGGATACCGTGACTGACTTGTCACCAATGCTATATGGGGTTTTAATCACGCTGAGTAAACGCTCTAATGTTTGCGTACATTCATCGACACTTTGCAAACCGCACAGCAGTACTGCAAACTCATCACCACCCAGCCGCGCAACGGTATCGCTGTCGCGCAAGCATGCACTCATACGCACCGCCAGCTGAACTAGCAGGTAGTCGCCAGCCTCATGCCCCAAGGTGTCATTCACTGGTTTAAATCCATCCAGATCTAGACAGCAAACCGCCAGCAACTCACCTGAACGTTCAGCCCTTGCAAGCGCTTGCTGCAAACGATCGGATAGCAAAGCACGATTGGGCAATTGCGTCAGCGGATCATGGTACGCCATGCGCTCTAGGTTTTGCTGCTGTTCTTTCGCTTGTGTAATGTCAGAGAACAAGCCCACAAAGTTTTTAATCTGATTAGCTTCGTCTCGCACGCAGAATATATCAAGCCACGCCGCATAAACATCGCCGTTCATGCGGCGATTCCAAGTCTCACCACGCCACTCACTGTTACTTTCAGCTTGCAGCCAAAGCAGGTCTAGCAGGCTATCATCGTAAGTAACAAATCCTAAGGCTTGCGGCACGCGACCTAATGCGTCTTCTCTTGGGTATCCGGTAATTTGAGTAAAGGCATAATTGACCTCAACGAGGTTTGCATTGGCATCCGTAATAAAAATACCATCATGCGCATGATCAAACACGCTTGCAGATAAACGCATACGTTCTGAGTTTTGCTGCAACGTATCGATGGACTCGCGCAGCTTCTGCCGCATTTCCAACACACTCGCCATTAAAGTATCTGGCTTTGCATTTAGGCCATCTTGCGCTAAATCCCCAGCAGCGATGCGTTTTACCACATCAATCGCAAGCGCTGGGTCGCCCCCTATCGGGTTCAAGATTAAACGTCTTAATTGCCACAAGATAATGACAATCAGTAAGGTACCAAGCAATATGCCAGCAAACACAACAAACCATGCATTGGCTAAGCTCACTGCTCGCGCTTCACTGAGGGGGTAGGCAACCACAACATTAAAGCCCCATTTAGGCACGCCCGCTGTCACAAACTCCCAGTTATCCGGCCTAGACTCTAGCAAGCTCTCGACTTTAGCCTGTTTTACATGGGATGAGAGAAAGCGAATATTATTGGTTTCATCCAAGATTACCGCAAAACCAGTAGTGAGCTGGCGCATATTTTCTACGGTGTCACGCAGTATCTTAATGTCTACTTTATAGCCAATATAGTAAGCCCCAATCACGCGGCCACTTGCATCGAACACTGGGTCGTATCTTGTAATATAAGGCTGACCAAGGATATCAACGACGCCATGGTATTCTTTACCGGCTAATAAAGCGTGAATCACTTTACCCTTAGGATTAAGTAGCGTTCCTACGGCACGCGCCCCATTATCTTGCTTAACATTGGTGGCAATACGCACAAAACCATCACCAGACCGCACAAACATGGTGGCAGTACCACCAAACAAATCACTGACACTATCGACCAGATCAAAATGACCAGTAATCTCAGTCTCACCCATTTTAAGATTGGGTAACGATTTGGCTTGAAGTTGAATCAAGCCATCGATGTGTACTTGACCTAACGCCTGACTGCGTTGTTTTAATAAGCGCATGGCAGAATTAGCCTGCTCACTGACCAATTCTTCGGTGACATCCAACAGACGAACTAGAGTTTTCGCTTGCTCATTTGCGCCTGCATGAATATTGTCTAATTGCTGTGAAGCTTGTTGCCCTGTTAGCACAAAAGGTGCGACAGCTAACAAAATCAGCACAGGCAACAAGAAACGCCAAATTGTGGAAATCTTTTTTTGCATAAGGAGACAATAAGGCTAGATTGAAATTATCCTATCACAATTTAATAAGGACTCAGGCTAAGAATCCATTGAATCAACAATAAATTAAAGCACTAGTGATAAAACCAACAGAAAAACATCATCAAACAGCATGATTAAATACTTTGTGAATATATTATTTCTTTAGCTGTGGCTTGCAATTAAGATAAGCTATTTTCTCACCATCATTCAGTGTTGTAGCATCTCCATTAATTACTAGCGCAATCACGCCACTCGCATAACGGCGATTATCATCGCTTGATTTTGGCAAGTTCACTTCATGATCTGGATAAATTAACCAAGCATCGCTACCGTTGTTCAGTATGCGCACATGAAAGTGTTTATTACCATCACACACGTATTCAGTAGCATCTTTGGGATAGGGCGACTGCTCACTCGTCTCGCCCCGAAAGGGATTGGATAAACCAATAGAACTACAGGCTGGAATCACTACTGCTAATAAAGAGGCTAAAACAAACTGCTTTAATTTAATAATCATATTTCGAACCTAAATTGTACGGACAAATCACTTAAACGGATGACGATTAGATGCGTGCTTAATTGTAATCAATACGTAATATACAACAAATCATCGATATCCAGCGCGACTTAATCTATCCAATACCGCCAGCCATGCGGGTAAAGCAGGTGGTAGCTCCACCAATAAGCGGTCGACTTTCATCGCATCTAAGTGATGTAAGCTACTATATAACAGCTCAGCCGCCTTATCTGGCGAGTTAGGTAACGTGATCGATTGGCAGTTTAGCTCGCTATCATTACTATCGCCAATCAGCATCGCCGCACAAGACAACCCCGCGGCTTGCAATGCTTCGCCTTCTTGAATCAGTGCCTGCCTGTCTTTAAACAACAGCAATGGCGTGCGGGGTGAATAGTGCAATGCATGCTGACCCGGCACTTTAGGTAGCGCCTGTTGGGCATCTGCACTCACGGCAGAGGACACTTGATGATGAGCGGTGGCTACCTCAGCAATATCATCCTCACTAATCATACCCGGGCGTAGCAACTGCCATTGCCCATTGGCAGAGACGCTCACAATGGTTGACTCTATCCCCACATTGCAGGCGCCGCCATCTAGCACTGGAATTGATTCACCCAATCCCGCTTCAACATGTGCGGCTGTTGTCGGGCTAAGCTGGGTAAATAAATTGGCAGAAGGTGCTGCAACGCTTAAACCACCATGCGTAAGCAATGCCAACGCAACCGGATGGTTAGGCACTCGTAGCGCGACGGTTGCTTCATCACCACGCACGACGCGTGACACATGGGGCTGTGCAGGTAACACCAACGTTAATGGGCCGGGCCAAAAGGCTTTTGCCAGATTAACGGCAACTTCGGGAAACGTCGTTGCCCAATTACTCACTTGGTTCATGTCACCAATATGTACAATCAACGGGTGGTCTGCCGGGCGTTGTTTAATCTCGAATATTTTCTTAAGTGCACTATCGTTGGTCGCATCTGCGGCTAATCCATAGACTGTTTCGGTAGGAATCGCCACGACCCCTCCGCTTTTAAGCTCGGCAATTGCCTGTTCTAAACTAACACGCATAATATTTCACTTAATATTCCACAGGTCTAAAAACCGTATTTTACTACTTTACGCTGGTCAGCACTTAATTAGAACATTTCAGCTTTAGTGCTTGATGGGATAAAATGCATTTTTTAAAAGGAATACACATGACTCAAATCACTGTTGAAAAAAATCCAAGTCAGCAACGTTTAGAAGCTTTGAACGTAAGCAAATGGCCGACATGGGAGAAAGAAGTTTCTGTTTTCCCATGGACATTTCCTGAGCAAGAGGTTGCATACATTTTAGAGGGTGAATGTGTGATTACGCCTACTGGTGGCACGCCAGTGACCTTTGGTAAAGGTGATTTAGTCACTTTTCCAGCTGGCATGAGCGCAAGCTGGGAAGTTAAAAAACCGCTACATAAACACTATCAGTTAGATGGCTCTAAGCTTTGCCAAATCTATCGCCGCATTAAACTTGCGTTAAAACTGTAAGGCTTGTCTCATTACCCAGCTTTACGGAAAGTAAGATTGATTCGAACGTCCCCTAAAGCTGGGTGCGTACTGGCCTTAAGTGGCAGTATGCCGTGATAGCGTAAACGCGCTTCCCCGCCCCACACCACCACATCTCCATGATAAAGCGGAACATTCAAGGCTTTATCCGTACGCTTTAAACCACCAAACTGAAATGTTGCAGGCACGCCTAAAGAAACCGAAACGATAGGTTGCGTGAAATCACGTTCGTTTTTATCTTGATGCAAACCCATACGTGCACCGGTTTGATAGCGATTAACCAAACAAGCATCTGGGGTAAAGTCAGCGTAGCCCGCCACTAATGCAGCCGCTTGTGACAAGGCTAGGAAACTAGCCGGTATAGAAGGCCAGGGCTTTTGTGTAAGCGGATCTAAGTTGGCATAACGGTAACCTTGGCGATCAGTCACCCAACCCAGCGCCCCGCAGTTACTCATTGCAACCGACATCGCAAACCCATTCGGCGTTATCATATGACGAAACGGCGCCTGCGTAATGACGCTTGCTAAATCTGCAAGTAAAGCTGCTTCATCTTTAAGCGCAAAGCCCTTGAGTAAGCTCACGCCAGCAAGTGCAGTGTCGATAGGCGTTGTGTTGCCAAACAAATCCAAGCTAAATCACTCCATCCATATGTGTCTGGTTTGTTTAATCAGAATATTGATCAATATTGAACAATATTAAATTCGGATGCTTATAATCATCATATGAACAACCCATACCAGCAGGCACAAGATTTTTTACGCACTATCGACAGCGATTGGGCACAATTGATAGACCTAGTAGGTGCATGTAAGTTTACAACAAAAAGCGAGCGTGACCCTTACGAGGCATTGGTGCGCGCCGTGGCGTATCAACAGCTCAGCACCAAAGCCGGTGATGCCATACTCAAAAAACTGATTAATCATTATGGACAATTCCCGCTACCGTCACAGTTAATAGCCACAACATTTGACGAACTGCGTGCGGTGGGATTTTCTGGCAGAAAGGTAGAGACACTCCAAGGTATCGCCAATGCAGCCCTAACTGGCTTAGTCCCCACACAGGCACTTGCTGACAATATGAGCAACGAAACCTTAATTCAACAAATCACTACCATTAAAGGCATTGGTCAATGGACGGTGGAAATGATGCTGATGTTTACTTTGGCGCACATGGACATTCTGCCGGCAGATGACTTTGGCATCGTAGAGGGCTACAAACGGCTGAAAAAGCTGGAAGTTGCGCCTAAACGCAAACAAATGGTGGAAATTGGCCAAGCATGGAGCCCTTACCGCACGGTTGCCAGCTGGTATTTATGGCAAGTACCGAAATAATCTATGGTGAGTGGCTTACCCATGTAATAATAATGCCCTGCTCCTGTGCAATTTTTTCAAATAAAGGAATGGCATCTTGCAAATGTTTTAAATAAGAAAAAGCCGTTTCTTGATGAAAGCCCAGCACTAACACCCGCCTGTTATGTTCAATTAATGTTTTAAATATCGTGACTAATTGTTGCGTGTCGGTGTAATCAGCCAAGCTGCCATTATTGGGATACTCCATCACCGAGGCAGTTAACTGATACGGCTCATCCAACACCGAGGCCTCGGGATGCAAGGCTTTAACCATTTGCATCAGCCCGCTATTTTCCGCCCACTTACTCGTCAGCAAGTTAGCATCGGTACGTGAGCTATCGAACACAAATTGATTCGCCTCCAGCGCACTCGCTAATTTAGGCCCTAATTGCCAGCCACCAGCCCGAAAGTAGCGCGGGCGCGCAAAACCCTGCTCCACTAATAAATTAGCACTACAACCAATTAACTTCGTTAAATCTTGTGCTGAATACGCATATTCCAAACTCACGGCATATCCACAATCACCCGCCTCACACACTTCATTTTGTGCTGCAAATGAGGGGGAGTTTTGATATGGCACATCACACGCGTCAAGCAGAGATTTCCAGCCATGCACATGCAAGCCCATGCTGTCTGAAGGTAAAAAAGTGGAACGTATCTTTTCAGCTTCCACTATCGCATCGGTGCTTGGACGTAACAAATAGACTGGATTTAACAACTGCATCATCGGGATATGTGGATATTGCTTGCGGAAAGCCTGTATCACTTCGATATTTTCATCATCGAGCGACCACCCTTCCCAATCGACGGTAACGAATATTTGAATCGTGGGCTTGGCATTATTTTCAGCGTAGCTGTTTAAGCTAATAAATAAGCATAGGTAAGCCACAAAGCATAGATTAAGTAGTTCGAGATAAGAATTTTTATGGGTCATAAACGCATCAAATGGTTATCCGTCTTTGCTAAAAAAGCGTAGGTGAATAGCAATGCAGCAATCACGATTGATGCATTCAATTAGCGGTTAGTGCGCCTAATCTATATCGGTAGAATCACACTAGGTCAATGATGACTCATCGGCAAGATCAGATAAATCTTTCAACTTGCTTACTACCTTATTCACTGCACTAACCCGTGCATTCTATCCGTTTACATTCAAGTATTAAATGTTTTTATAGGCGCCTGAGTGCCAATTCTAAATCACAAGCGTTAAAGCAATATGACGTTTGCACTTATAATGTCGCCCATGGAATTATTTAAATATCATCAATTTGCATTTGCCAAACTTTTAGCATTTCGTATTCAACTCGTACTGGCGTACCAAATATTAGCGGTAGTGGTAGGCTGGCATATTTATCAGATTACACATAACCCATTGTCTTTAGGGTTAATAGGTTTGGCCGAAGTGATTCCTTACTTCGCCTCTGCATTATTTGCTGGGCATGCCGTTGATCACTATTACTCACGTCGCTTATTTGCAGGCTTAGCGGCGGTGTTGCTCACCATTAATGCACTTACACTCACCTTAGTAGCGCTAGGTTGGCTAGATGGTAATATCACCTATTGGATTTACGGCTCCATTGCTTTTACCGGGGTGGCTCGTGCCTTTATTGCGCCTAGTTACAATACTTTATTCGCCATCATTTTACCCCGTGAGCAGTATGCACGCGCTGCGGGTATCGGCACCTCTACCTTTCAGATAGGCTTGGTGTTGGGCCCAGCCATTGGCGGCCTATTGGTAGGGTTTGGTAGTAAAGCACTGGCTTACAGCGTTGCTACTGCACTATGCCTAGGTGCTGCCACCTCGATTGCTTTACTTAAGTTAAAAGAACCTACAAAAGCAGAGAGCATTCCTGTATTTACCAGCATTGCACAGGGTCTGCGCTTTGTATTTAGCAACCAAATCGTATTAGGTGCATTATCACTAGACATGTTTGCTGTGTTATTTGGCGGTGCAGTTGCCATGCTGCCAGCATTTATTCATGACGTTTATCACATGGGCCCTGAGAGCTTAGGCATTCTGCGTGCGGCGCCTGCACTAGGCGCTATCGTCACTGGGCTTTGGCTCACTCGACACCCGATTAACCTAAACGCAGGTCGCTGGTTATTAGGGATGGTTGCAGGATTTGGGCTTTGCATTATTGGGTTTGGCTTAAGCACTAGCTTTTGGATGGCGGCTGTTTTTCTATTACTTTCTGGTCTGTTTGATGGCGTTTCTGTCATCACACGACAAACCATTATGCAGCTTGCCACACCAGATGCCATGCGTGGACGCGTTTCAGCCATTAATGGCATTTTCATCGGCTCATCTAATGAGTTAGGTGCTTTTGAATCAGGGGTTGCCGCACGCCTAATGGGACTAGTGCCCTCTGTGATTTTTGGTGGCCTCATGACATTAGGTGTTGTAGGGGCAACGGCAAAGCTTGCACCTAAACTTCGTACATTACACTTGCACCAATTGCATTGAGTCAAATAAAACAACGTGAAAGATCTGGATACGCTATTTGCAGCACTGGCTCAATCTACGTTCAGAAGCAGCTTTCAACTGCGTGATAAAGACTTAGCCTATCTACAGCAAAAAGGCTTATCCACCGTGCTTGATCATGCGGAAGACTTTATCGGCAAACGTTTAGCGCCTGCGGTGATTGGTAACGATGGTAAACAAACGCCGATGCGTGGCCATCCTGTATTTGTAGCGCAACACGCCACGGCTTGCTGCTGCCGAGGTTGCTTACAGAAGTGGCATCAGATACCGCAAGGGCGCGAGGTTACATTAGCAGAGCAAGCTTATATGGTCGTTGTGCTAGAAAAGTGGCTGCGTATTAGGCTTGAAACTGATTAAGGCTGACGATGCTTAAACACATAAAACAGGTTAGGCTCACTCATAATGTAGATACTACCATCTGGGCCTATGGCAATCCCCTCTGCTTGCGGCACATGCTGGCTTAAACCGTGAAACCCTTTCCACAAAGCCAGCGCTCCGACTGCATGACCATGTGCATCATATTCTTTAATCAGCCGTGATTCATCACTTAACAGCACTAGGCTGTCCGTTTCATCGTGATACGTCACTGAAGACAAATCTCTTAATGACCATTTAATCGCAGCATCGTACTGATCTAAACGCTTGATCTCTAGCGACTCACCCGCTTTGGCTTCAAAAAAGCCTTCAACCGATAAAATGTATTTAGGATCACGCTCTTTCACGACCAGCAGGCGGTGATTGTTACCATCCCAAGACACACCTTCGAAGTTCTTATTGCTTGTAAAATTAAGCCCTAATTTCAGCTTTGGCGCGTTGGTGACATCGACACTTGTCGCATCATCATCCAATGTCACTAACACTAAGCGGTTATCACTTTCATCCGCAATCACATATCGGCTATCTGCTACATGGGTAATGCCCTCCATATCCGAGACGCCTGTCACATCCACCCGCCGAATCACTTTTCCAGTTAAGCTCAACTCAATAATCTGCGCCTCTTTATTTAATACGGTAAAAAGCGTATTGCTGCGGGTGTTATAAGTAAAGCCTGAAGCATTGGCTAAATCTGGAATGGATAAGCCGTCAATTTCTACATGATAGTTTTTTAGGTCTAGCGTTTTAGTCGCTTGCTCGGATGCTGATTGGTTGTTATGCCAAACATACCAAGCGAGGGCCTCTAGCCTAAAGCAGTAAATGCTAGCTAATATCAGAATGAATAGTGCTAAGATCCAACGTCGTTTGTTTTTCTGAGGCATGTGAGATTGTGATCAATTGGCATTGCACCAACTGATCACATATAAATTTAAGAAGAACCAAACAGACCCATGCTTTGGATAATAGTTCAGCTAAAAAGACCCATGTTAAACACTGACCTGAAAAATAACCCTTAAACACCACCTTCAGGCAAAACAGCACATTTAACGAACTGATTAACCAGGCGTACCATCGACCCTAGGCATCCATAAGATAGGAGTATAAATCCACACAAAAACTGCAAACCCGAGTATCCAGCATAGTGCAGAAACAAAAATCCAACTGCTATAAAGCTGCATGTCTAGCATCGGTGCAAATACCCGAAACAGCAGGCTCAGCATGATGGCAATAAACACCAACAGCAGCCAGCTAGATGACTTTCGGATATCTCGCCCAGTATGCCCCAATGCCACGCGCGCCATCATGGCTAAGCTCATGAGGCCAATTCCGCCTATCGTAAACAGGTGTAGCACCAATATAAGCGGGATGGAAAGCAAAGCTTGCACACCATAAAACAGAAAGCCTAGATTAATCATCCATGCAGATAAATACAAACTCCATAGCAATGGCACACGCCATATGCCACTGGTATGCCAATGACAGAGGCGATACCCATTGAGTAGAAACAAGCCGCATGCCAAATAAGGCGTTAAGTAAGGGCTTCTATAAAAAATCTCATTAACAAACAAGGCGAGAAACATCACTAATATGCTGATATCCAGCCACTGATGATGCTTGATTTTAATTTTCTCTTGCACGCCACGCTCAATAAAGAATGGAATCACTCGGCGACCTATCATCAGGATTAAACTCACCAGCAATAAAACAGCACCGTTAATTGCGTACAGCATGCCATCTTGCAAGACGCCGTAATATCCTAAGTAGAACACGACATTCCCGACCCATAACAAAGCCACTTTAACAACCACTGCAAGCTGAGCCCATTGCCTTGCACGGATAATTGGCTGGCTGATGGACAACATCAACGCTAAACCAAACAGCAAATCGACAATGGCGGCCCACAGCATCAAACGTGTACCAAACAAAAATAGCACGCGTGCGGCAACCCATAATCCGAATAAAGCCATCAACAGCTTACCATGCAGTGTTTGTACACCCGTCCAATTCCGCACTGCGGTTAATAAGAAGCCAGCAACTACCGCCAAGCTATAGCCATACAGCATTTCATGCGCGTGCCACTGGGCGCTGGTAATCGATTGAATTTGCACAACATTGTGCGCGCTATAAATCAGCATCCACCAAACTATGGATACAATGGCAAAAATACCTGCGCCTAGAAAAAATGGACGAAACCCAAGGTTGAATAATGCACAACCCCGAGTTGGACTAGACTGATGCATCTGGATTTGCACAACGGCCATCGTGATCATGCCTTTTATTGAGAAGGAAACACATATGCTAGCCTAGCTTAACTATTTTTAAATTGATTTAGGTTAAGAAACTAAATCAATTTCTAGCATCAACTTCTGAAGTCAATTGGATGGCTGCTTACTTCTCGTTTCAAATAAAAACTGCATAAACGCTGTGAAGGATTGTGGTCTAGCGATCAAATAGCCCTGCCCATAATCACATTCAAAACTATTTAATAAGCTCTTTTGCGCTTCAGTTTCAATCCCTTCAGCAATCACCTTGATGCCAAGCTTGTGCGCCATGCTGATGACTGCCTCACAAAGAATGGCATCATAGTTATTAGGCCGTAGATTTTGCGTGAAGGATTGATCTATTTTTACATATTCAATATCAAATTTATTCAAATAAGCCAGGGCAGAATAGCCGGTTCCAAAGTCATCAATAGAAAATTGAATGCCGGACTCTCGTAAAGCTGAGATTGTATTCACTACCGACATACTAGGTTGTAGCAGCAAGCCCTCAGTAATTTCAATACAGATGCTACGACCGGCAACCCCTTGTTGCGCCAACACTTGCTTCCAAGCTAATAAGCGCTCAGATTTAATGAATTGGTTAGGAGAAACATTGACGCTAATCTGAAAGTCCGGTGAATACTGTGCATGAATCAACTTGATATCATGTAGTGCTTGATTAAACACCCATGTACCAATTTCATCGATTAACCCAGCCTCTTCTGCAAGCGAAATAAACACTACCGGGCTAACCATGCCTTTTATCGGATGATTCCACCGGATCAACGCTTCTGCTTTTAATGTCACCTGTGTATCCATACACATGATTGGCTGATAATAAAGCTCGAACTGTTGATGTGCTATTGCATCCCTTAGGTCGTTCATTAATGCTAGTCTATTAGTGGAGTCAGACTGCATAGACGCTTTGAAGAACTGAAACCGATTGCGACCCAGTTTTTTAGCCTCATACATCGCCTGATCTGCATAGCTAAATAGCGCTTCTGGATTTGAAGTATCGGTCGGATAGATGGTGAGTCCGATACTTGCTGAGATATAAAAAAGCTCGCCATCGATTTGAAATGGCTTTTCAATCTCTGCCAATATTTTCTGTGAGGTTTTCTCTAATGTCTGTTCGTTGTCAAAATCAGACATGATGACCATAAATTCATCACCGCCAAATCGCGCAGTTGTATCATAAGAGCGCACACAGCGAGTAACCCTTGCTGCAGCTTCTTTAATCAACTTGTCGCCAATCGAATGGCCGGCAGTGTCATTCACATGCTTAAAATTATCTAAATCAATAAATAAAATACCGACTGGTGACAACGACTTATCGGCCTGATCCATCGCCTGTTTTAATCGACTATCTAACAAATGCCGATTAGGTAAGTCGGTTAGATAATCATAATTAGCTTGGTGCCATATTGTTTTTTGTGACTCAATATTTTGTAGTTTAATCGCTTGTTTTAATTTAAAGATTCTATGAACGCCAAAAATGAGCGCTACACTAATGAGCCCCAGCAATAGCGCAATCCATTGACCATATTGGTAATCTGAGATTTTCCACTTATTGATGATCTCTTGGTTATTGGTGCCAAGTACCCGCATACCTTTATTCAAAATAGAGGCTAACTCTGTCAGGTCTTCTCTAACGGCCATTGATACGTTTGAATTAAATGGCGTAATGCCAATTTTCTCCACAAAGCTTAATCGGTGCACAACAACATGGTAATCAATGATGATTTGATTCCCAATATAAGCATCAACTTCACCAAGCCTTAGTTTCTCAAAAGCCTCATCAGCTATGTCTACATACACTAACTTTATCTGCGGGTAATTTGCTGCGATTTCTTTTGTAATTGGCCCATGTCTGAATAGGGCCACTGACTTATGATGAAGATCTTCCATCTTATCAATTTGATGATGACGGCTTTTATCTACATAGATGGCAATCGGAAAATCTAAAAACGGCTGGGCTAGTTTTTTAAATTGTGGATTTTTTACGTTTGTATTAGCGACGCCAGAAATCATCTCGGCCGTAGATGGACTCATATTTTCTGAATAATCTACTAAGGTAAAGTTAACATTAACCGCCTTACCCAGCGCTTGGAGATAATCGACGCTAATCCCTCGATGCTGATTACTTTCCGACTTGAACTCAATTGGCATCCATCCGTCTTTAACAGCAACACGAATATTGGGATTATTTTTCAACCACGCAAATTCATTTGGCGTTAATCGGACTTCGCCATAGGGGCTATTAATTTTGAGGGTATCTTCACTATTTGTAGCGATTGGAAGCCATAAGATGCTCAATAAAATGAAAACAAACATAGCTAATGACCTCTTAGCGAATAAGCGATAATTTCTAAACCTAAATTTAACGCTGTAAGTTTTTTTCATGATTTACGAAGGTTGCGCACAATTAATTTTGCCGCACTATGTTTCCTTAATGGCTTGCTTTCCTTAACGGGTCAAGCAACTGTGATAACCCATTATGGTCTATTTCCTGCATTAATTGTAATAAACGTCCTAAATCACCAGAGGGGAAACCTTCTCGTGCAAACCAGTTTAAATAATTGCCAGGCAAATCGGCAATTAGCCGTCCCTTATATTTTCCATAAGGCATGGCTAATGTCACTAATCGTTGTAAGTCTTCTGGGTTCATCATGGCAGGTCGACTTTATCACAACTTTAACGCTTCGTTCATGCTGTGATAAAGTCATCACTTACCTTAAGTAGGTTAGCTTAATAGGTTTGGTACCTAGCTAACCCTATTGATGTTGGGGCATATTGGCTGTTGGCAATGCAATATGAAACCCCTGTGCATAGTTAATGCCCATGTCTTTAAGTGCATCTAGGATTGCCTGATTTTCAACAAATTCCGCCACCGTATAAATACCAATGTCTTGGCATAGCCTAGATAGGTTATGGACTAGTGCGTAATCTATCTTTGAGTTGAGAATATTACGCACAAAAGCCCCATCAATTTTTACGTATTCAAAACGTAATTCACGCAAATAGTGAAAAGAGTTATAGCCGCTACCAAAATCATCCAAAGCAAAAGCAAAGCCCTTTTCACGCAAATTACTTAAAAATTTACGCATATTAGTCATGTCGCCAATCGCATCGCGCTCCAGTATCTCAAACACGACACATGACGGTGGAATTTCTAGGGTTTGGCACAGCTCTTCAGCATAGGCAAGAATCCCACGCCCCTGTATTTCTTGTGCGGAGATGTTAAGAAACATTTTAGTGCTTGATGCATTGGACATCATGAGCTCACGCTTGGCCTTAAACGCCTTACTGATAATCATGCGGTCAAGGTCACGTCCCATCCCATATTTTTCAATCGTCTCGATAAACATGCCAGCTGAAACGATATTGCCATTAGGCTCAGATAGCCTAGCCAAGGTTTCACAGGCAAACAGCTCACCGGTTCTACAATCTACAATACTGTGATAGTACGGAATGATTCGATCCTGCTGTAACGCTTCACGTAATTTCTCTGCATTATCACGCGTATGCCGTCCAATCTCGACTTGCCCATCTAGCGCATCTAAGGTGCAGGCACTATCTTTACCAATATCTTTGGCACGATACATGGCAGCATCGGCACCTACCTGCAGATCTGCCTCATTCTGTGCATCGATAGGATAAGTAGCGATACCGATAGAGACGGTCAAATGAAAATGTTTACCATCTGGCGCGGTAAATACACGTTCACGTAAAGACTTACCTAGCATATTGGCGACGGTAGTAGCGCCCTCTCTACCAGTTTCCATCAAGATCACCGCAAACTCATCGCCACCAATTCTAGCGGCCAGATCTCCTTTACGAATATGCTCACGTAGCACTTCCGCTACGCCACATAATGCATCATCACCGGTTTGATGCCCGTAAGAATCATTAATGTCTTTAAAGTCATCTAAATCAAGCTGTAGCAGAGAAAACTCATGGTGATGCCGCTCTGAACGCCCAATTTCATATTCCAGCATATTATTGAATTGGCGTCGATTATAGATGCCAGTCAATGGGTCATGCATGGCATAGTATTCCAACTCAGAAAGCGTGCGTGACAGCAACTTACTGGAGCCAACCACCATCACCATCACAGATAGAATAGAACGCACCACGCTTTCTTCTTGCGGGCTCAATTCGCCAGTAGAAACATACGCCACCCCCAATAGCCCCGCCAGCTTAGGGGTATGCTCAGGCACCGCCACTGTTATCATGCGGACTGCATCAACATTATCGGTCGTGCCATTACCCCTGACGATAAACTCTTCTATATTGAGTGGCGCGTTATCAGGCAAATTCAGATTGGCGATCATCTGCTTAGATAACATTTCCCGTGCGTTTCGCTTGGCCTCTTCAGTATGATTGCCAAGGTAATAAAGATAAATCGATAGATCATGCTCCTCAGCAAATGCAATGTAGAAGAAATTGAACGGAAAAATCGCATGAAAATCCGCCAATATTTCCTGCACGAACTCTTTCCACTGCGCAACATGCTCATGTGACAAGATAATGCGCTCTAATACCCGGCTCTGACGCTCAAGTAGGTCTTTTTCAATTAGCGTAGAAGCAAGACCTGTTAAAGTCTCATTAAACTCCCCCATCAGCGATTGCACATAATTGCCATTACGATGCCATTGCCGGTTACGCTCTTGAAACAGAATGTCTAGGCTTTGATCCAAGCGACTACACATTTGGATGGCATTATCAATCGCCAGTGCCGTAAGTGAGTTATCTGTATTGGCTGCTGTTGATTGCAGCTCTGCAACTACCTCTTGATGCACGCTCCGAATCAGCTCTACCACGCCACCGCTAAAAATCTTACTCCGTGTCTGGCTTTCCATCAGCGCGGCAAGTCTATCGGTCACGCGCATGCGCATATTTTCTAAATGATTAGTTTGCATATGCATTACTCAAACTTAGGGCCAAAACTACCACCACGCTGCATGAGGTCAATACCGCATTGCAAGTCCCGTAGCCACGCTAAAAACTCGCCCACCGCTGCACCGCGATAAATTGGGCCATGCTGCGGCGCAATCATCTCGATATCCAAATCTGCAATGTTATCTAGCCAGCATAAAATCGCTTTATTGGAACACATATAACGTTGGTGGAAACTGGCGATGTAGGGCAAATGACTTTTGAAATCATCCACATAGGCATCATCTTTCTCCATAGGAAGCATTGCCGCGCCAATATCACCCGTGAATAGTATTTTTGAGACCGGGTCATAGACGTTAATCTGCCCTTCAGAATGTAGAAAATGTGCTGGAATAATCTTGAGCATGAAGCCTGGGGCAACTTCGCAATCCATGCCTTCGTCTGGTACACCGACAAATTGCGACATATCCTTTAGACCATAGTGCGGTAAAAAACGCATCCATATTCTAGAGATATAAACCGGCGCTTTAATCAATTCTAACCAAGTTGAAATACCACCGACGATATCTGGGTCTTGATGCGAAAGAAAAATCCCTAGAATTTTATCCGGAGAAAGATAGCGCAACATTTCAGCCAGCACGCGCGGCATCACACCAAAACCACCTGGATCAAGCAATGCGCCAGCACCGTTATTCACAATCAAATATTGATTAGATCGAATACCGTCCTCTTCTCCCGGCTCACTCTCATTCAGCAAAATAAACTTATGAGACTCAGATTCGAACAATTTAATATTGCGCATACACTCTCCATAATATAATAAAGACCATTTTTAAATAGTGGTTTTTAGGGCGAAGCATCATAGTGGATTTACGCCTAAGGCGCAATATCCCTTATAACGACATCAACACCTTGTAGTTAGCTGCCTTGTAGTTTGCCGCCGTTTAACAACAGATCCAACTCTTCTACCGGTAAAGGCTTACTAAAGAGGAAACCTTGAAAATAATCGCAACGCCGCTCTCGCAAGAAATCAGCCTGCTGTGCATTCTCAACACCTTCTGCCACACTGGTAAAGTTCATCGCTTGTGCTAAACCAAGTACCGCACTGGCAATGGCACTGTCATCGTTGTTATGAGGCAGGTTAAGCACAAAAGATTGGCATATCTTAAGCGTATCTACTGGGAAATCTTTAAGGTAAGCAAGAGACGATGCGCCACTACCAAAGTCATCAATTGCGAGAGATACGCCCAAGGCTTTAAGCTGCATAAGTTTATTAACATCTCCAGCCGCGCTTTCCATAAACATACTTTCAGTTAACTCCAACTCCAGCAGTTCTGGCGGCAACCCACTTTGTGCCAAAATCTCCGCAACATCCGCAACCAGACCCGGATGCTTAAACTGGCGCACAGAAAGATTCACAGCCACACGCACGGGCGTGCCTGCGTCATACCATACACGTCCTTGTTCACACGATGTCTTTAATACCCACTTACCGACAGGCACGATTAAACCGCTTTCCTCCAGCAGTGAAATAAACTCGCCTGGCGCAACTAAACCACGTTCTGGATGCTGCCAGCGCAACAAGGTTTCAACGGCAGTGACACGGCCGCCTTCTACTGCGATTTGCGGCTGATAATATAAAATGAATTCATTTCGATCCAAGGCATGGCGCAAGTGATTCTCCATCACCAAACGCTCATAAGCAACCGCATCCATCTCTGAAGAATAAAACTGGAAGTTATTACGGCCACGATCCTTCGCGTGGTACATCGCCACATCGGCTTTTTCTAACAACACATCTCTATCATCATGGCCAGGACGATACAGCGTAATGCCAATACTCGCTCCTACAAACACCTCATGGTCACCAACCACAAACGGCGAACGCAACGCATCGATAATCTTTTCTGCCACGACTGCAGCATCACGCTCTTCTCGCACATTCACCAGAATGACCGCAAACTCATCGCCGCCCATTCTCGCCACCGTGTCAGACTCACGGATGCAAAGTGCAATGCGATTACCGACCTGCTGCAATAATTTATCGCCAATACCGTGCCCCAGTGTATCGTTGATATTCTTAAAACGATCCAGATCGATAAACATCACTGCAATCGTATCACTCGTACGATTAGCGTGCGTTTGTGCTTGATGCAGGCTTTCATTGAACAACAATCGGTTTGGTAAACCCGTTAGCGTGTCATAGTGTGCAAGGAAATGCAGTTGCTGCTGTGTACGCTTGCTCTCACTGATATCGCGCACAATGCACAATACCTGCTCGTCACTGGCTCTAATAAAACGGGACTCGTAATTAGTAACCCCTTGCGGTAAAGCCATCTGATATTCAAAAGACGCAATACCTTTACCAACAACGGCCTTTTCCAAGCAGAGCATGGCCTGATCAGCAACACTCTCGGGCAAGGCTTCATGGATGGTTTTGCCCAGAAAATGCTCAGGCTCAATGTGCGTTTGAAAATCTTTAGCGGGTTTACACTCTAAAAAGCGACCCTCTAAATCGAGAAACAAGAGTAAATCCGGTACGGCTTCGTACAGAGCACGGACTTTAGCTTCGCTCTGACGCAATTGCAGCTCTGCACGCTTACGTTCAATGGCATAACGCATCACGCGTAATAACCAGCGCCCATCTACACTACCTTTCACCAAGTAGTCTTGTGCGCCCGCCTGTGCTAACTCTGTCGCCAGCACTTCATCATCATGACCGGTCATGACCACAATAGGCACATCCGACACGACTTCATGCAAACGCCAGAAGGTACCGCTACCTTGCGAGTCTGGTAGTGACAAATCAAGCAAAATAATATCGAACTGCATTAAGCATGCATGCGATATCGCTTTTCCTAAAGTATCGGCATGCGTGAGCGTGCATGCTGTCAGCACGTCATGTAACATAATCTCTAGGAGCCGTGCATCACCTTGATTATCTTCTACCAGCAATATCTTCATTATACTGCCGCCACTGGGCCAAGATGCTGCCCACGCTCTAACAATGCGGTTGCCGCATCGGAAGGCAATGGATGGCAATACAGATAGCCCTGCGCATCATCATAAGCAAGATTACGCAAAGTATCGAGTTGTGCTGCCGTCTCCACCCCACCCGCCAAGCCTTTCATACGGAACACATGTGCCACTTGAATCACCGCACGCGCCATATCGGCACCATCGGTAGAGGCAGAAGCTGCTTGGGTAAGCCTACGATCCAGCTTAATGGCGTGGAAAGGAAACTTACGTAGGTAATAAAATGAAGCGCGGCCATTACCAAAATTATCAAGCGCCAACCTCACGCCTAAATGATTAAGCTTAGTCACTTGTTTAAAAGCAGCCTCTTCGTCTTCCCATAACGCATGTTCAGAGATATCAAGCTCCAAACAATGCGGCGGTAAACCTGTCTCACTCAACACCGCAGACACCTGCTCTGCAAAATCATCCTGTAGCAACTGGCGTGGAGATAGATTGACCGACAACACTAGAGGCGCATCAGAAGACTCACGCCACGCTTGGCCTTGTGCGCATACGCTGCGCAATATCCACAAACCAACCTCTAGAATGAGCGATGAGCTTTCCAACACATTCATAAACGCCGCCGGTAACAATAACCCACGTGTCGGATGTTGCCAACGCAACAATGACTCCATCCCATTAATATGGCCAGTTTTTACATCTACTTGCGGTTGGTAATTAATCACGAACTCGCCTTGCGCCATCGCAGTCGACAGCTCACTGAGCAACACACGGTCTTCAGTGGCCCTATCATTCATATTGACCGAAAAGAAACGGTAAGTATTTTGCATACCGATCTCTGCTTTAGCCTGATACATTGCCACATCGGCATTACGCACTAAAGATTCCAGATTATCGGCATCTGTAGGATAAATACCAATACCGATACTCACCCCAATATCCAATGTACGCCCATCAATCAGGAAGGGGCGTCCAATAGACTCAATAACCTTACTGGTGGCAGCAGCGGCATCCTCTTCATCCTGTATATCGGTCAATATCATGGTGAACTCGTCACCACCAATTCTGGCGACGCAATCCGTTTCGCGCATACATTCACGCAAGCGCTGAGCAACGCCCTGTAACAGCAAATCACCCACATAGTGACCCAAGGTGTCGTTAATGGACTTAAATCCATTAAGATCCAGCAAGAGCAAGGCCAGCTTGGTTTCATGTCTGCGTGCTAAGGCAATTGAATTTTTAAGGGTATCGTAAAAATGCTTGCGGTTAGATAAGCCCGTCAAGCTATCATGATGTGCAAGGTGATTTAGCCGCTCTTCCGTGCGCTTACGCTCAATCGCATAACGCAAAGAACGCGTCAGTTGGTGTGCATCAACATAACCCTTCACCAGAAAATCCTGAGCACCCTGCTGCACCGACCTTACTGCAAGACTCTCATCGGCAGTACTGCTCAGCACAACAATCGGTATGCCAGGCGCGTTAGCATGTATTTTCAGGAGCGTATTCAGGCCACTGCCATCTGGCAACTCTAAATCAAGTAATATCGCGGTAATATCCTGACTATCCAAAATCGCCAGTGCAGTTTCTTGACGATCAGCAGTGACCAAAGTGAAGCTTTCACTTTGGTCAGCCGCCAATAGTTCGCGTACTAGGCGAATATCACCCAGATTATCTTCAACCAGTAAAATGGTCAGTGAAGTGCTACTCATAGAGCCCCCATAACGCAGTTAGTCTTTAACGTCCGATGGTAATTTAACGATGGTGAGCCAGAAGCTTTCAATAGCTTGAATCACCTTGATAAACTGGTCTAAATCTACAGGCTTGCTCACGTAGCAGTTTGCATGTAAATCGTAAGTGCGCAGGATATCTTTTTCAGCTTCCGAAGAAGTAACGATGACCACTGGAATGCGTTTAAGCAATGGGTCTGATTTAATCTCAGCCAATACCTCACGCCCGTCTTTTTTGGGTAAGTTTAGGTCTAGCAACACTACATCAGGGGTTGGCGCATTGGCGTATTGCCCTTCTTTACGTAAAAATGCTAGCGCCTCTACGCCATCTTTAACCACGTTAAGGTTATTGCTTATCTTACTTTCACGTAATGCTTCCTGCGTTAATCTAACGTCGCCGGGGTTGTCCTCGGCTAATAAAAACTCAACCTGCCTGCTCACTTCACTCTCCATGATGTTTCCTTTCCCCATAATGTATAGGTAAGGTAAAATAAAAAACTGCACCCTTGCCAACTTCGGATTCTATCCAAATCTTACCGCCGTGACGCTCAACAATCTTCTTGCATACCGATAAACCAATACCCGTGCCCGGATATTCATGCTTACCATGTAAGCGCTGAAAGATAATAAAAATACGTTCAAAGAAATCTGGCGCGATGCCGATGCCGTTATCGCGCACCGAAAATAACCACTCGCCGTCTTTTTTCTCGGCACCTACATGGATGACTGGTGAGGTATCTCCACGAAACTTGATACCGTTGCCAATTAAATTCTGGAATAATTGCGTGAGTTGCGAAACGTCTGCCTCTAACCTAGGCATAGGGTCACGGGTCACGACAGCGCCTGACTCCTCTATCGCCAACCGTAAATTAGACTCAGCGCGCTCTAACGCAACTGACGTTTCACAAAGCTCCATCCGCTTACCGTGCGTGCCAATACGAGACATAGTGAGTAAATCAATAATCAGCGCCTGCATCCGTGTAGCGCCATCTACAGCATAGCCAATAAATTCGTTCGCATCCTGATCCAGCTTGTCTTTATAGCGCCTGGCCAACAATTGCGTATAGCTAGCGACCATGCGCAGTGGCTCTTGTAAGTCATGCGATGCGACATATGCAAACTGCTCTAGCTCACGATTGGAGTTAGCAAGCTCTTCCGTACGCTCTGCCAACGCCTCTTGTGTCTGCTTAAAGGCAGTAATATCCGAGAACTCAGCAATAACTTGCGTTACTTTGCCAGTAGCCTCTTTAACGGCATTGATATTCATCCATGCCAGATAATCATCACCCTGTTTATTCTTTAACCAGATTTCGCCTTGCCATTGGCCGCCAGCAATGACTGTCGTCCAAAGATCTTGATATAGCGTTGGCTCCAACTCTGTCAGCAGGTCTTGCATCGGCGTACCAATCAGTGCTTCTGAGGCATAGCCCGTAATCTTAGCTACCGATTTATTGACGTGAAGTATATGGCCTTTCACGTCGGCAATAATCACTGCTTCTAAATTACTTTCAAACACTTGCGCGAGCAGGCGCAACATTTCATGGTCAGCATGGAAATAAGCCGATAGAGAAAGTTCGGAATCGAACATGGCGATTTTAGTAATCGCTTTTGAATACGCTAAAAAGCGTTCAGCATCGTTATCTACCAAACGCATCACTTCTGGGAGCACCCAAGACAAGTATTTACTATACGCGCCGAGATACCAGCGTGGCTCTAGCCCTATTTGCTGATAGGTAACGCCAACCTGCAGACGGCTTTTGATATAGTCAGCGCCGTAGTCTCCAGTAAAGACCTGCTTAAAATATTCTCGTTGTTTTTGTTTGAGCAGTGACAGTTGCTCAGGATTACTAAGGCTAGTAGCCATTTCCGGATAGGCATCCAGATGCTGGGATAACATGTCAGCAAAGGCATTTTCAAGTGGTGCAAGTAAAGGCCCCAGTTCTTTAAGTAACTGAGAGTCTCGCTCGCCGAACTCAAGGACATCCTTACGCGACTGAACCTCATCGGCGCTCGGGGTCATGCTGTCGATCAAAGCATCAACGGTAGGCTGGTGCAATAACATGTTATCTCCCACAAAAGTACTAATCTCATTCCTGAATCACTAAGGAGCGCTGGAGATAGCATGGGAGTTATGTATAGAGATGCGGGAAATCCGCTCATCTGGTACTCCCGCTATCTTAGAACTTACGCCCCTTAGACCGGTGATTTTGCGCCCTCGCTTTTCAGCTGAGTTTGCCTTTTTCAAATGCAATGTCGCATGAGTATCAGCACATTTACAAAATCAGTCAACCACCCATTCTAGTGAATGCCCTACAAACACTATGGTTTATGCATTCATCACTGACAAAAATACAAGACCACTCTGTTAACGCGGTCCATTGCACCTAGTGATATGATGTAAGCATCAAAATAATTGGGACGGCACCAAGTAGCTTTTGACTAAGCAACTTGTAGCAAATGATGTTGTGCCCAATGATGGCTGACCAACAGCCAATCAAGTATCAATAAACAAATGCTGTCACGGTTCGCTAGGAATAATCTATGGTTAATAAAATAGACCGCTTTGAAATGCTACGAAAGCTTAATGAAAGCGAACAAAATGCTGTCTATTTAGCCCTTGATCCACACATGGGTCGCGAGGTGATGATTAAGCTACTGCCGCATCATGGCCAGCACTTAGATGCGTTGTTAAAACAGGTACGCATCGTCAGTAAATTACAACATAATAACATTGTCACCTTGCTGGATGCAGGTGAGCATGACGGCGTATCTTATCTGGTCTATGCATTTGTTAACGGCATCACTTTGTCGCAGCAATTAAAATCATCCCAACCAATAGCTGCCACACAAGCCGTACAAATGATTGTCGACGTGCTTGAAGGTGTGAGCTACGCACACACCCAAGGCGTGTTGCCTTTAGGCCTGCATCCAGACAACTTGATGATGACAGAAAATCAGCTGCCCATGATGATGGGTATCGGCATGACGAATCTTGCAGCTAACCACCACGTACAATCAGTTACGCCCTACACTGCACCTGAGCTAATTTCTGGTGATAAAGCCACGGTCTCTGCAGATATTTTTGCATTAGGGGTGATGTTGCACGAGATAGTCACAGGCTTACCATTCATAGAAAAAACAAAGAAATCGACGACTCTCCCAAAAGCGAGCGTTACCCCTCAAAGCATACAGATACATCTTGATGAGGCGCTAGAAAGCATTATTCTTAAAGCAACCAGTAAAGCGCCCGAGGACCGATACGCCGATGCTAACGCCATGAAGCAGGCGCTACAAGATTACTTAAGCCCAGTGCAAGGTGAGCATAAGCCCGTGGATGCGCACAGCACCATGGATTTTTTACTGCGCCGCATGCGTAGCAAAAGTGATTTTCCGGCGTTGTCACACACGATTAGCGAAATCAACCGACTGGCAGACGACGACTCCGCCAGTAACAATGCATTAGCTCAAAGCATTTTGAATGACTTTGCACTGACTAACAAACTATTAAAACTGGTGAACACCGTCACGTATGGTCAATTTGGCGGCCATATCAATACCATTTCCAAAGCCGTGGTGATTTTAGGCTTTGAAACGGTACGTAATGTGGCAATGTCGTTGATATTGCTTGATTTCTTGCAAAATAAAGCACAGGCATCACAGCTGAAAGACGATGTGTTGGCGTCATTCTTTGCGGGGATTTTAGCGGCACAATTAGCCCCCTCCAGCCATGTTAAAAATGCAGAAGAAGCCATTATTTGCTCTATGTTCCGCAATTTAGGCAAGCTGCTCGCCAGCTTTTACTTCTTTGAAGAAAGCCAGCAGGTTTCGCGTCTAGTTACGCAGGGTGATAGCGAGGACAAAGCCTCGGTGAAAGTACTAGGCATGACCTACAACGAGCTGGGGATAGGCGTCGCCAAGAGCTGGAACTTTCCACCACGCTTAATTGCCGGTATGCGTAAATTAACTGGGGATAGAGTCATCAAACCCAATGGCGAGCTAGAGAGCTTGTCGCTAACGGTTAACCTTGCCAATGAGTTATGCACAATTGCCAGTAACGGTAATGTCGCTGACAAATCCAAAGCGCTCAAACAACTAGCAACACGTTACGAAAGTGCGCTTAGCGTTTCAGAGCAGCAGCTACGTAAATCGATGGAAAGTGCTTTAGATGAGCTTGCGGCACGCGCCAGAATAGTCGGCATCAATACCTCGCAAAGCATGTTGATGACACGGGTTAACGCTTGGATTGGCGCTAGAACAGAAGTGCCACACAAATCGGCTGAAGAGACTGAACTAGCATCGTTAGGCATTAGCCTTGAACAACCAGATGGAAAAAACAGCGAAACAGCAAAACTTGATTCCGAGTCTATCCTCACAGAAGGTATTCAAGAAGTCACCAACACCCTGATTGAAGAGCACCAACTCAACGACATCATGCAGATGGTGCTAGAAACCATGCATCGTGGCATGGGTTTTAACCGCACACTACTATTTATAAGAGATGTCAAAAACAATCAAATGGCAGCGCGTTTTGGTTTTGGTTATGACATTGATGCCGCACTCAAGAAATTTAAGTTTAGTTTAGATTTTGCACCAGACGTATTCCACCTTGCCATTAGCAAAGGGGCGGACTTAATGTTAGAGGATATTGCGGCAGATAACGTGACGGCTAAAATTCCTCAGTGGTATAGGCAAACAGCTTCATCACAAAGCTTTTTACTGCTACCGATTATGGTCAACAACAAAGCATTAGGCATGTTTTACGCCGATATGGAGCAGCCCAATAGCATGCAGGTTTCAGCTAGACAGCTTTCCTTATTGCGCACCTTGCGTAATCAGTCGGTGCTCGCCATCAAGCAAAAAGGCTAACCCTAGGCGCCAGCACATTACGTTAACATAATGTAATCGCTACCAATCTGCCCTAAAACCATGGCTAATTGACCTGAGTCAATGCCAGCTTCGGCATTTACCGCAATCATAAGCACCATGTCTCACACCAATCTCTCATGGTAGCGCTATGATGAACTTCGATATTGCGATTGTCGGGGCGGGGCCTGCTGGATTATGCTTCGCGCAGGCTGTTGCTGGATGCGGATTACGCATCGCGATACTTGAGCGCCAGCCAGAAACGATGTTGGCAAACCCAGCCTTTGATGGCCGCGAAATTGCACTCACACACCACTCAGCCCAATTGATGGAATCACTTGGCTTGTGGGAGCGCATTGATAGGCACGCCATTTCACCCTTGCGTGACGCGCGCGTGCTCAACGGACCATCGCTTTATGCCATGAATATCGAACATGGTGATAGTAAAAAAGAATCCTTAGGCTATTTAGTAGCAAACCATCTTATCCGTCAATCTGCTTATGAAGCAGTAAAATCATCGCCGGATATTACGCTTCTCACCGAGTCAGAAATTACCGCTATCAACACAGATAATGATGGCGCATATATCAGCCTTGTCAGTGGTGATAAAGTGAAGGCACAGCTTTTAGTGGCTGCAGATAGCCGCTTTTCTGAAACAAGACGAACGATGGGCATCGCCGCCGCCATGCACGATTTTGGCAAAACCATGATGGTCTGTGTGATGGAGCATAGCATCCCTCATCACCACGTGGCATGGGAATGGTTCGACTACGGCCAAACCTTAGCGCTATTACCAATGAATGGCATGCGCTCATCCGTTGTTATCACGCTACCCGCAGCCGATATTCAACGGCTGATGTCCTTGAATGAAATAGCGTTTAATGAAGAGCTTGCAATACGATTTAAGCACAGGCTGGGCACAATGCAATTAACATCCACTCGGCATGCTTATCCACTGGTAACCGCCTATGCCAGCCAGCTTGTTGCAAAGCGCTTTGCATTAGTTGGCGATGCGGCCGTGGGCATGCACCCAGTCACCGCACATGGGTTTAATTTTGGGCTATCTGGCATTGATGTACTTGCCAACGAAATCAAAACTGCTAAATCACGTGGTAGTAATATCGCAGCCACTGCCCTGCTCAAGCGTTACGAAAGAAAACATCGCCTCAAAACACGCCCTTTGTTTATTGCCACACATGCCATTGCAAAACTGTATGGTAATGACTCGATACCTGCACGCCTAATTAGAGCGGCATCTCTACGTATAGGTAACCGCATCTCTCCTTTTAAACGTGCCGTGGCACATATGCTCACTGAAGCAAATTAATACGTTATCAAACTAATGGATTGTAAAGTGAACCTGCATCAGGTTTAATTGACTATATATAAGTACACATAACATGACCAAGTCATTTAATTGCAAAGGAAACAGCATGGCGACAGCGTCTAAAACATTACGCGAGATTTCGGGGTTAGCACTTTCCGCAGCCCCATTAGCATCTTCAGCCTTGATTATGATTGATTGCCAAAACACCTATAGAAAAGGGTTAATGCAATTAACCAATGTTGAACCAGCCATTATCGAAGCAACCAAACTACTAGCACGCGCAAGAGCGCTCAATATCCCAATCATTCATATTCAGCACGATGCAGGTGTGGGCTCGCCTTACGACATTACCGCCGAAATAGGCGCAATCTGTGATGAGGTTGCCCCTATTGCTGGTGAAGCTGTTATCGTTAAAAACTATCCCAACGCGTTTATCCACACGACGCTTGATCAACATTTAAAAACGCTAGGCATTAACAACATTGTATTGGCAGGCTTTATGACACACATGTGCATCAACTCAACGGCACATGGTGGTTTTAATCTAGGCTATGCAGTCACAGTGGTGGCAAGTGCGACGGCTACACGCCCGCTAGAAGCAGCTAATGGAAAAGTATTGTCCGCTCAAGAAGTGCATGAAGCGGCAATTGCCTCAACGCGTGATTTATATGCAGCTATTGTGGACAATGTGGACGCACTGAGTTAAATCAAAAAGAGCCTAGCTTACTATCTCTACAGCTTACCATTTCTACAACTTAGTAAGCGCTCACTTGGTAAGCGATGATTCTGCTCTTCATGATTACACCAACTTGCTAATATCTGCACCTAAATGATAACTGTGCATAAGGGCATCGAACTGCTCAATAGGCAATGGCTTGCTAAACAAATAACCTTGGTATGCCATACATTGATGTTGCTTAAGAAATGACAACTGTGCCTCAGTTTCAACGCCTTCAGCAATCACATTCAAGCTAAAGTTCTGTGCCATATCAATAATGGTTTTTACCATCACGGCATCACTTTTATCAGTGGTGATGTCGCGCACAAAACTTTGATCAATCTTAATTTGATCCAGCGGCAACCGTTTTAAATAGGAAAGTGAAGAAAATCCTGTACCAAAGTCATCTAAAGACAGCGTCACCCCAACCTCTTGCCTTAATAGATTCTTTTTCGCAATTACATCGGTTATATCATCTAACGCAACACTTTCAGTGAGCTCCAACTTGAGGCGTGATGCATCAATACCATGTTTACGAATCACCGAAATTACCTGCTCAACAAAGTGCGATTGTTTAAACTGCTGTGCACTAATATTAACGGCCAACACCAAATGGCGCATTTTCTCATGCGTGCTCCAAACAGCAATCTGCCGGCAAGCCTCATCTAGCACCCACTCTCCAATATTGAGAATCAATGCACTTTCTTCTGCCACTGGAATAAAATGTGCGGGGGACACCATACCGCGCTGTGGATGCACCCAACGAATTAAGGCCTCTGCACCAATCGGTTGATTTTCGTGGTCTACCTGCAATTGATAATGCAACTCAAATTGCTCAGTCTTTAATGCATGATGTAAATCTGACTCTAATAACGCACGCACTTCAACTAACTGTTGCATCTGCGGGTCAAAAAAGCGAATCCTATTTCTACCACCATCTTTTGCCTGATACATTGCCATGTCGGCACGCTTAATTAATTCCTCTACATTTTTATCCTGCCCGCAAAAAAGCGAAACGCCAATGCTTGAGGAACTATGTATATTCATGTGGTTGATTTGATAAGGCTCAGCAAGCGCCATACGTATGGTTTCAGCGATTTTTGCCGCCATACGGGAGGCCTCTTCCAAACTTGTACCTAATCGTTCCACCAGTACAACAAACTCATCGCCGCCTTGACGTGCAACGGTGTCTACCTCTCGCACACAAGTAACGATTCTTCTTGCCACCTCAATCAATAACAAATCACCGTCGCTATGTCCCTGCGTGTCATTGATGACTTTAAACTTATCTAAATCAAGAAATAACAAAGCACCATACTGCATAGTGCGCGCAGAGGTTGCCAAGGCAATGTGTAGCCGATCCAGCAAGTGCCTGCGATTGGACAAACCAGTTAACGAATCTTTATAGGCTAAGTTCTGAATTTCTTCTTCAGCACGCTTACGGTCACTAATATCACGACCAACCGATTGAATTTCAGTGAGTTGCCCATGCTCATCAAAAATACCCCGGTTACTAAACTGCATCCAATGAACCTGCCCACTAGCAGACAACACCCGATTTTCAATCATCACCACAGGATTAGCCAGTGATAACATGGCTAACTCATCAACCACGCGTTGCAGATCTTCAGGGCACACAACTGGTTTCCATGTAGAGCCTATCATCTCATCTTCAGTTTTACCAAAAAAGCGACAATACACATCATTCACAAAAATATAGGTGCCATCAGCACGCAACCTAGAAATTACTTCTGTTTGATCTTGCACCACTGAACGGAAGCGCTTTTCACTTTGCCTCAGCACAGCCTCCGCCTCTTTAATCGCACTGATATCAGTGACCAGTACAAAAAAACCTTGCACCTCACCATCTCTAAAATCTGGGATGTAATGCGCTAAAGAGTGACGCGAACGAATACCATCAGCGTTAGGGATAATCCTCTCAAACTCCTGAAACTCCCCGTTAAGTGCACCATGAATGTAAGGCAAGTTTAGGTGATACAACTCCTCACCTAGTAGATCCCAAATATACTTGCCAACAATTTGCTTGGCGTCCACCCCAAACCACAGCTCATAAGCCTTATTCACAAAACGGTTTTTAAGGTCTCTGTCCCAATACCCCACCATCGATGGTAAATAATCTAGAACTTTTTGAATCAGTGAACTTGATAACATTGAACCTGCTATCTGATCAGAGGCAATTGAAAGTTTTAATAACTCTTCAGGCAAGATAACATTGTCGGCAATTTTAGCTTTTACAGCTTCTGAATTAGCTAATACCGGTGGAGTTGATGGAGGTTTCATAAGCGAATAGTGCCATAACTTATTAAGGTTAAAAAGCAATTAGTTAAAGACATCCTCCACCTCATGATAAAAATGCTTATTCTCTAAATACAGCCTATCAAACAACTTAGGTAATTTAGAGCCATACTTAAGTGTCTCATGCCTTAAAAGTCTGAACGACGAAAAGACAAAAGGAGCCGAAGCTCCTTTAAATTAGCCACACTGGATTTTCATAAAATTAAAACAAGTGAGATGGCAACGCATTACCATCCTTATTTTTTTGGCGTAGCAGGTTTACTCGGTACGATAGTAGAGCTTGATACCACGACTACTTTTTTATCCTGTTTAGGTTTTTTCGCCTCTTTATTTTTATGTAGCTGTCCTTTTGCCATGATGTTTCTCCTAAAATGTTCAGCATCAAGCTGATTGCCCCTAATTGAGTACGGTATGCCTGAGTTAAGTGCCTTTCAGCTACTGATTTGGACTAACCCCCTCACCAATGGTTTCATCATAGGCTGATGAATAAATATAGGTGGATTATTTTCACTGGAAATAAAGTCTTGCTTAGCCTGCCAATGCAGATATACCCTGCAATTAGACAACAAGACGTAACGTGGGCGGCCTCGCCGTAACAACCTCTTTTCCCAAGAGAGGTCGGTGAAAGATTACTACACACGAGACCGCTCACGTTACGTCTTGCTATTGATGCTAAACCCCTTGCACACAGCTCTACCAGTCGGCTATCTCTTGTAGTAGCCATGTAGAAATGTGCCTACATAGACGCATGTGTTGATTAACTAAACGCCAATTTAATCCACCGTTTTATATGCTGGTCTTATGTTAGTCTAAGGAAAAATGACGTGGTCAGTCGGCCAAGTGCCTTGGTAAGCTACATCAGGATGACCAATCATGACCTTTTGACGAATTTCATAAGCACGATGAAATGGTGCAAGCACTATCATCAGCACTTTGCCTTTCGCCAACTCCTCCTCAAACTGTTTAAGTTGCGTGTTGGGTATCGTCGTCGCAACTAAGCCGGTCATTAGCCCACCAACCATCAACCCGACTAAAGTACATATCACCAAAGTGGTCATCACTGGCAACGGGGCGGTGTACCACCAAGTCGGTACCGATAGAGCCACCAACCCCAGCACAAAACCAAGCAGGGTACCTAACGCCATGCCAACTTCCCAGCCTTCAAACATATCGGTACGCTCGAAAACAGTGGCCTCTGGCAAATCACCCATCGGGGTACCAGACTTAGCAAGAAAGTGAATGCTATCTGCGTTTACGCGGGCAAGCAACAAATCGTGCATCATGGCGTGCGCACTCTTTACGTTAGGCAGTATGAAATATAACCGTCGTTTCATTTTAAACTCCTTATGCTGGGATACACCCTCAATGAATATCAAGCGTGAGATTCGCATCAGCAAACTATTAAACCTGTCACCTAGTAAACCTTGTCACCTAGTGCCTGTTCGGTATTTTGTCGCTTCTTCCCACCCACTAGTTGCGTTACCGGCGCTGTATGAATGTGCGCCAGAACCCGCTAAATGACCGCCATCCACAATCAAGTACTCCTCACGAATTGGGCGGCCTTCAAACCAACATTCCAAAATCTCTCTAGTGCCTGCAGCATAACGCGCTTGTGCACTTAAACTGGTACCGGAAACATGCGGCGTCATGCCATGATGTGGCATCGTGCGCCAAGGGTGGTCTTGCGGAGCAGGTTGCGGAAACCAAACATCACCCGCATATCCGGCTAAATGGCCACTTTTTAATGCCCGCGCCACTGCGTTCTCGTCACAAATCTTGCCGCGTGCTGTATTAACAAGATAAGCACCACGTTTCATCTTGGCAATCATCTTGTCATCAAACATATGCTCGGTTTCTGGATGTAATGGGCAGTTAATCGTCACCACATCACACACTTTGATCATTGATTCTACGTTAGGGTGAAAAGTAAGATTAAGCTCTTTCTCAATATCAGGCGCTAAGCGGTAACGGTCGGTGTAATGCAGTTTCACATCAAATGCTTTTAGCCGCCTAAGCACCGCCAAACCAATGCGCCCAGCCGCAACCGTACCAACACTCATACCTTCAAGGTCGTAAGACCGCTCCACGCAGTCGGCAATATTCCAGCCACCCTTCACCACCCATTGATACGAAGGCATATAGTTACGCACCAAGCTTAATATCATCATCACCACATGCTCAGAAACACTGATGCTGTTACTGTAGCTAACTTCAGCCACGGTAACGCCGTGCCGCATCGCCGCATCAAGGTCAACATGGTCAGACCCGATACCGGCAGTAATCGCCAGTTTCAGTTTTTTCGCTTTACTGAAACGATCTTCTGTCAGGTAGGCTGGCCAAAATGGCTGAGAAATAACGATATCGGCATCTGGTAGCTCTTTCTCAAACCGAGAATTAGGTCCATCTTTATCGGATGTCACCACTAACTGATGACCAGATGACTCAAGAAATTTACGTAACCCCAATTCCCCCGATACACTGCCAAGTAACTGGCCTGGCTTAAAATCAATGGCCTTGGGGGTTGGCAAGATCTGCCCGCCAGGATACTGTTTGATGACTGGAACACCGTCAAGCGCATATGATTTCGGGAAGCCGGTGACAGGATCATCGTAGAGTACACAAAGTACTTTGGACATTTTAGTCTCCTTTCCTTAATAGCGTTTCTGGCATTTTTTTCATGGCAAAGTACCAATCAGTCACTTGATAATCTTTGCTCTCTGCACGACGCTCCGCATCGCCCATGGTGATTGGCGCAGGAATCATCACATCTTTACCATCCATCCAATTGGCTGGGCACACCACCTTATTGGCATCGGCCATTTGCAAAGCATCAATCACACGCATGATTTCATCAAAATTACGCCCCACGTTCATTGGGTAGTAAATCATCGCGCGCAATACACGTTTAGGGTCAATAAAGAAAACGCACCGTACTGTAAATGTGTTGCTGCTGTGTTCGTGAATCATGCCGTATAGCCTAGAAACGCGTTGGTCTAAATCAGCAATAATGGGAAAGTCTATTTTGACGTTGAATTTATCTTGAATGTTACGTGCCCAAGCAATGTGGCTATAAATACTATCTACCGAACAACCGAGCAAAAGCACGTTCTTTTGATTAAACTTATTCTGTCTTTTAGCAAACTCGATGAATTCAGTAGTGCAGACTGGGGTGAAATCTGCAGGATGTGAGAATAAAATCACCCACTTATCCTTTGCCCACTCTGACAAGCGGATAACGCCAGCCCTCGTCTGCGCCTCAAAGTCGAGCACAGTAGCATTCAACTCTAACTTGATAGGGGCGGTTTCAACTGAAATTGTGCTCATGGCAAATCTCCTTGCATGAATACAAGGGCAGTGCATACCGAAAAAGCGAACCTTCTGTGCACACTGCACAAATATTACCCACAGCTTTTAGGCAAATCTCTGAAGGAAAAGTTCTTTAAACAATGGCTTGAAATAATTGCTTTAAATAATTGTAAGAAAAGATGTATAGCAACGATTACTGAAATCACTAACAAGACCGTGTAGTGTGATTACGTAACGCACGAAGAAAAGCACTTATAGAGAGGTGTGACAGAATAATCGCTTGGCTGAATTGCTTGATTACCAAACCTTGATTATCAGACCAAGACAGGCTGGCTTAAGCCGCAGTTAGTAGGGTAAGCAATATATGTCACCCTACTAGGCTTATTAATATGGTCGGCGTGGAGAGATTCGAACTCCCGACATCCTGCTCCCAAAGCAGGCGCGCTACCAGGCTACGCTACACGCCGAAGGCCGGCACTATACTGCTAACTCGCATACCCGTCAACTATTACCGTCTGGTTTAACTTGCATCCAAGAACACACCTAAGTTTGTATATGGTTGGTACCCAGCGGATATCAAAACAGGCAATTAAAAAATGGCGACTGTTTTCCAAACCCGCACGCAGGACTGACCCAATAAACCTGATAACACCGATGCGTCAGCCTAGTCGTGAGTTTTGCCAGTTCGCCATTGTGCATTCAGCAGACGGTCTTGGCGTTCGTCACCTAAACGTCTAATAAATGTGCAAGCCTGACGATGGATAGTCACGCCGCGATCGCATGTCACATAGCCGACTATCGGCTCCGGAAAAACCGGTTTGCAGCATTTCGCCATATTGGTCTGTAAGTTATCGATACCCTCTATCGTCACTTCTGTTGCCGTTAATTGTGCTGGCATTTTTCTCACAGCCACATGACTAACCTTCTCAACCGGTTTTGGATTCATCACCTCTTGAATCGCCGTAGCTATCTGGTGTTCACTCACATCACCACGACCAATCGCATTTAAACAATCTTCCAGCTTAGTAAAGTGCAGTTTCTGTGCGATTTTTTCCTGATTCACAGCGCCCACGCCCGAGCGATGTAGCTCTTTATCTAGCTTCGCGCGGCCTTGCGTAATGTTTTCTTCTACTAGCTGGTGTTTAAACCAATGCCTCACCTTAGCGCGTGCACTTGCACTTTTTAAATAACCAAGCGTCGGGCTTAACCAATCTCGGCTAGGTGACCCAAGCTTAGTCGTCAGAATTTCTACCCGCTCCGCATTCTGTAATTTGTAATTGAGCGGTACGATATGACCATCCACTTTGGCGCCACGCGTGCGGTGCCCTAGGTCCGTATGTAAGGCGTATGCAAAGTCGATAGGCGTCGCGTCTTTAGGCAAATCAACAACTCGCCCTTGCGGCGTAAATACATACACATTGTCCTGAAACAACTCGGTCTTGAACTCTTCAAGTATGTCACCGCTATCTTTGGGCGCCTCTTTCCATGCCAATATTTGGCGTAACCAAGCGATTTTTTCATCCAGCACAATGTCAGACTTACCGCCTTCTTTATAGCGCCAATGTGCAGCCACACCAAGCTCGGAGTGCTCATGCATTTCAAAGGTACGAATCTGCACCTCTAACGCCAACCCTTCTGGGCCATTCACCGCGGTGTGCAGTGAGCGATAGTTGTTACTTTTAGGGCGTGCGATGTAATCATCAAACTCACCCGGAATCGCCTGCCATAAGGTTTGTACCAAACTGAGCGCGGTATAGCAGTCTTTCACGTCATCCACCAAAATACGCACCGCGCGCACATCAAACAACTGTTCAAAATCTAGATGTTTGCGCCGCATTTTGTTGATAATGCTGTAAATATGTTTAGGGCGGCCAGACACTTCGGCCTTAATCCCGGCCTGAGCCAATTTCTGCTTCAGTGTATCCTCAACATGTTGGATATATTGCTCTCGGTCAACACGGCGTGAATCCAGTAGCTTCGCCACTTCTTTGTAAAGCTGTGGCTCTAAGTAACGCAGAGATAGATCCTCCATCTCCCATTTAAGTTGCCACACCCCAAGCCGATTTGCCAATGGCGAAAAAACACCTTGAATACCGCGTGCTATCTGCTTTTGCTGTGCTTCACTGGCGCCCGCTAAGTAGCGCAGTGTTTGTGTGCGTTCCGCCAATTTAATCAGCACCACACGAATATCCTGCACCATCGCCAGCAGCATCTTGCGCAGGCTTTCAATCTGCCGGCTATGATCGCCATTTTCCTTATCTTGCACCTGCAGATCGTCAAACTCACTGAACTCCTGCACTTGCTCTATGCGCAAAATACCTTCTACTAAGCTGACAATATTGCTGCCAAACCTTGCTTTTAAGGTTTCCTGCCAATTATCGATATGCGCAGGTGCCGCATACAAAATGGTCGCGATAATGGTCTCCGCATCCATATTCAAGCTAATCAGTATGGCGGCGGTGCCCGTTGCATGCTGTAACAACGGAACTCCTGTTGATTCGGTATGTGCGGCATACGCCAAGGTTGCAAGCTCGCAAGCTTGGCGTATTAGCTCAACCTCATCAGTTGATAAATACTTCGATAACGAATCTATCCATACTTGCGTATCGTGATCAGATAAAGCTGGAATTTGTAATGAGCTGGAGCCATGAATCATTGTTATCTAATCTTCTATTCTAAAACCAACCTTGATGGTGACTTGGTAATGCGCTATCTGACCATTCACAATATGGCCACGGGTTTCAACCACTTCAAACCAATCCATATGTTTAACGGTTAACGCTGCTTTAGCAATCGCGTTACGGATAGCATCATCAGATGCCAACGGCAGAACTGCCAACAAGTTCGATAAGTTTGTAAGTATGTGCAGACATGTCATTCTCCTTGACTAAAAAAACTTAAAATAAATCCCCAACAACTATAATCATCTGCTTTTTAGTGAAATATTACCAATTTAATTTGGCGTCACTTTTGGCGTTCAAGCTGATTAAGAACATCGCATCATTTAACCTTATCGTATCAGCCCATGTATTGATATCCATCATGTGATGAGTACTGCCTATGGTAAGATTCTGTCAAATCCAATTTGCTTATCAACTTTATATCACCATGACAAACACAGAACAACTAGCACAAACAACAGTCGGCCTTAAAAGCATTACAGGCCTTACCGATCAAGAGTACGAAGCGCTCACCGCTGCACTTGCCAAACTAAGAGCACCGAAAGTGGAAGACTATAGCGTGCATTCAAAAATGCTATCAGCTGTGCGCAACCAGCTGGTACAACGCCTAAACAGCAATGTAAGCGATGATGAAAAAGCCAAGCTCCTAAATGACATTACAGAGCTTGATCGTAAAATGAACGCTATTCAACCATAACAAACAAGCCTTGCCGTCAAAGCGTGTTCATCTAAAACTAGGCACATAACAAAACCTGAATCATTGGAAAACTAAATGAAAAAACTGCTCACCACGCTACTCCTTACGTTTTTCAGCATTAACGCAGTAGCTGGGTGGACCGAGTTTGGCGGCTCGAGCAGTGATGGTAGCGTTAAGATTTATTACGACAAAGTTACTACCCGTAACCATGACCATGTTGCGAGGATTTGGCGAATAAAAGACTACATGAAACCCCAAGCAAGCAACAATACGACTTATCTTTCAGAGAAGTCATTGCTTGAAGTCAATTGTAAAACCAAGATGCGTAGAACCATGGCGTACACCTTATACAAGCAAAACATGGGCGGCGGTGAGTCTGTACTTAAAAATAGCAACCCTGCCGAATGGGAATATATTGCCCCTGATATTACAGGTGAGGCGGCACGCAGACTGTATTGCGGTAAAGAGTAACTGCCCCTTAGTATGCATTGTTCATGCGAATATTTATCCTGACGACCATTGATAGCTCCACTAGAAAACTCTCAGACGCTTACTGGCCGTTATATAGTTGTAACTCACTATTTTACAGGAGTCACAGGACCTCTCACTTAAGCTGTTAGATTTAAGTATTGCCCAGATTACCCATTTACGGGGCTTAAGTCATGGTCTATTTCTGATAAAAATTAAATCTGTTCCGACCCTGCGCTTTTGAATCATACAAAGCAATATCCGCTTCTTTCAACAGCTGTTTAATGCTGACAGGGTCGTCTGGATTGAAAACTGAGATGCCTATGCTCAAATGAATAGTGATTTCTTTATCCAACACTAACCATGGGCTAGCAAATACTTCCGTCAGCTTATGCGCGATTGCATGCACATTATCTAACACTTTAAATTCTTTCAGTAATACAATAAATTCATCCCCCCCTACGCGGCTCACTGTATCACTATCACGCAACGTGGCTTTGATGCCATTAGCAACCACCTTAAGAACTTCATCCCCAAAATCATGACCATACGTATCATTAATTTTTTTGAAGTAATCGATATCGATGATTAGGACTGCCATCATCTTATGTAAGCGTTTACAGGAGTGATATGCAACATCCATACGATCCTGTAACAACCTGCGGTTTGGTAAATGGGTCAGACTATCCAGCATGGCTTGCTCAGATAGCATGCGTATTGCTTGTGTCATGCGATAAACCGTCACTCCGCATAATAGGCTGAGTAAGACCCCAATCATCTGGTAAATAATAAATTGATCGGTAAATGTGTTGGAATGGTTTTTAATCGCCCACTCCCATTTGCCATTCGGCACAATACTGGTTTGCTTATAGGTGTTTTTATCTGCAAACAATTGCGGATCCCCATAAAACACTTTTTTACTATCATGTGTTCGGATGGCGAATTGATGATTTTTTGGCGTATTTTTGAATGCTGCCTTCAAAAAATCATCGGTATTGATAACCGTAGACATAATGCCCCAGTACTTGTCATCTAGGTATATCGGGTAGCGATAAATAAAGCCTTGCCCACCCTGTATTAAGTCTACAGGCCCATCAAAAACACCCTGGCGGGTATCAACTGCTTGCTTTACCTTTGGCCATTGCTGGGGGATATCGCGAAAATCCTTCCCAATGATTTTTAAATTATTCGCCTCCGGATAAACGTAAGTTAATTTATAACCCACGGCCACCCCTAAATTACGGACGTGCTTTGAGCGTTCCCATAAATCTTTAAGAATGAATTTAATTTTTTCTGGCCGAAGATCATCCCTGTATGCGGAGATGAAACTAGCCATCCCATTAGAAATGAACAAAACTGAATTTAATTCACGGTCTACTTCGATCCAAAGCAGGCTGCCATAAACAGACGACTTTAATGTTTCATCTGCTTTCAACTTCTGCTTTTGCAGATTAAGGAAGTGGTTAAAGAAAAGGAATACCATCAGCACCGTGATTGTAGCTGCGACGAAGCACTTAAGCTTCCACCTCTGATTGGTACTCATAAATTTCATCTGTATCAATGGCTTATATATGCAATGACATTAGCAACAACGGCGTGTAAGGAACACTTTCGTGCTGAAAAGCTTCCATTTGACGCTAGGCTCAAATTTTATTTGAGATTTATTAACATAGTAGCATTACTAAAGAATTGTTTAACAAATTGTTGCCTGCCCCCAGCCCCAAGCAGGCCTTACAAATTTAAATCACAATTGACACCGGCATCGTTACCATTAGCCATTGTTCAATTAAATGAAAAGTAATTTACAATTTAACCATCTAGTGTGCAAATAATCATCTCCGTATAGTGGGAACCGTTCCAGCAACAAACGAATTAACTAACCCACTATAAAAAAGGAAATGAAAATGAACAAACCATATGTACGTCTAGACCGCGATAACGCAGTAGTTTTATTAGTAGATCACCAAGCAGGCCTGTTATCTTTAGTGCGTGATATTGATCCAGACCGTTTCAAGAACAATGTGCTGGCACTAGCAGATGCAGCTAAATACTTTAAGTTGCCAACCATCTTAACCACCAGCTTTGAGAATGGCCCGAACGGCCCATTGATGCCAGAGCTTAAAGCGATGTTCCCGGATGCACCTTTCATTGCTCGCCCAGGCCAAATCAACGCTTGGGATAATGAAGATTTTGTGAAGGCGATTAAAGCCACAGGTAAGAAGCAGTTGATTATCGCCGGTGTGGTCACAGAGGTATGCGTAGCGTTCCCAGCACTGGCTGCGATTGAAGAAGGTTTTGAGGTGTTCGTGGTAGCGGATGCTTCAGGTACGTTTAATGAAATGACACGTGATGCTGCATGGCAACGCATGGCAGCGGCAGGTGCACAATTCATGACTTGGTTTGGGGTGGCTTGTGAGTTGCATCGTGACTGGCGTAATGATGTGGAAGGTTTGGCAACATTGCTATCTAACCATATCCCGGACTACCGTAACCTGATTACTTCATTTAACGCGCAAAGCGGTAAAAAATAGTATTAATCATTTAAGTCAGGAGGGGAACACTCCCCTTCTGCCGCCCTTGTTACTTCCCTCAATTAATCCGCCATTAAACCAGCATCTAAAGAATTTGATGAAATCATGAACAAACAGATCAAAACCTCTTG
The DNA here is from genome assembly GCF_000744605.1 of Methylotenera sp. L2L1. Taxonomy (NCBI): domain Bacteria; kingdom Pseudomonadati; phylum Pseudomonadota; class Betaproteobacteria; order Nitrosomonadales; family Methylophilaceae; genus Methylotenera; species Methylotenera sp. L2L1. The sequence continues at coordinate 949,820 of NZ_JQMG01000001.1, read as the reverse complement.
TGTGAACCCCATGCGTTTGAAGGCATCATTAGCGATAATGGCCGCTGCCATCACTTTTCCAGCCTTGGCCGCAGATTATATAGTCCATGATACCGATGAGCCTGAAACACAATCCGTTCATCCTCATGAGTCTATACTGGCAGAAGATGTGCCGTTTGGTGCGCCAAACGCTAAGCCGCCGCCTTATACCATGCTGCGCTACACCGAGCGCTACTCTCACTTGGCTGATTCGGCAAAGCGCACCGACCCTTTTGATAGGTTGAAATACATTCCATTAGACTCTGAAAACCCAGAAAGCTACCTCTCTTTCGGCGGCGAGATAAGAGAGCGCTACGAGCAGTCGCACAACCAAGCGTTTGGCATCAAGGGCGCAGACAGTGAACATTATGGCCTGCAAAGAATCATGCTGCATGCAGACCTGCATGCCAATGAGCGCCTCAGATTCTTTGTGCAGGGAATATCCAGTGTGCAGTTTGGGGGCGAGCAAAAGTTAGACGTGAACCAAAACCCACTCGACCTGCAACAAGCTTTTGTCGACTATACCTTTGGAGACCCAAGCCCTAATGGCAATAGGCAAACCATCCGTGCCGGCAGATTCTCCATGAGTTACGGCTCTGGGCGCTTAATTGCCACGCGAGCAGGACCAAATACTCAACTGAAATTTGATGGCTTACAGTTTATACACTCTAACGAAGGCAATAAAAAACTGTATGCGTTTGTGACACGCCCGGTAAAAGAAGATAGATACGAGGCCGATAAGCCAAATCAGGCACAAACTTTCAGTGGCATTTATGCCAGCACGCCCATAAGCGCTGCATCTGGCACCAATGTGGATGCCTACTACTTAAACTACCGCAACGAAGAAGCCGCTTACGTGGGGTCCAAAGGTGTTGAGAATAGACACACTTTAGGCCTGCGCTGGTTTGGCAAGACTGGGCAATGGGATTACGACTGGGAAGCCGTGGCGCAACTGGGCGAGGTTGGCGACCAATACATTCGCGCCTGGACCTTTGCCAGTGATACCGGTTACACCTTTAAAGACACGGCTTGGCACCCACGCTTAGGCATCAAAGCGGATATCGCAAGTGGCGACAGCAATAAAAAAGACGGCAAATTAGAAACCTTTAACCCACTATTTTTTAAAGCGAATTATTTCAATGATGCCGCGTTTTTTCGCCCAGCGAATCTGGCCGACATTCATGCTTCACTGCAGATGCAACCTAGAGAAGACCTTACCATCACGTTTGGTAGTGATTTCATCTGGAAACATACCAAGCAAGATGCCATTTACGCAACAACAGGCAGTGTGCTGTTACCTGCTAACAATGCATCTAAATATGTAGGCACTGCATTAGAAGCTGCCGCCCAATGGAAGGTTAATCAGCATGTGGTCGCCACTGCATCCTATGTGCATATGTACACAGGCTCACAAGTGGACAAGGCTGGTGGCGGTGACATTGATTACCTTGCTACTTGGGTTAGTTTTATTTGGTAATTACTTAATTGGTAGTTCCTTACAAAATTAATTCTACTCCGCGCTAAATCGCGCTAAATAATGGTTAAGCCCGCGACTAAGATTGAGTATGATGATTAATATTATTAGAAACGAAATATTAGGTTAACTATGGGGTATATCGCAGATTTAATTGAACAATACGGATTGGTCATTGTATTTATTAATGTCCTGCTGGAACAACTAGGATTGCCTATTCCGGCCTACCCAACACTTGTGATTTCAGGCGCATTAATTAGCCCAGAGAAATTCTCTTTTTCAGTGCTGTTATTAACTGCCATTTTTGCGGCTGTCATTGCAGATACTTTCTGGTATTTTACAGGGAGAAAATATGGAACAAAGGTCATGGGTAAGCTCTGCAAGATATCTTTATCTCCAGATACCTGTGTTAGCCAATCTCAATCACTGTATTTAAAAATTGGCTCACCTGCTTTACTGGTATGCAAATTCATTCCGGGATTCGCATCCATTTCCAGCGCGCTAGCTGGCTCTACTGGCACTAAGTTAATTACTTTCCTCATCATGGATGGACTTGGCGCAGCATTATGGGCTGGCTCGGCACTATGGCTAGGCTCACTATTTAGCACAGCGATAGATGACCTGATGAATATCCTCGTAGAGATGGGTAAATGGGGCACTTTGCTGGTTTTATTCGCACTTATTGCCTTCGTTGCCTCTAAATGGTGGGAGCGAAAACGCTTTATCAAAGATTTACGTATGGCACGTATCAGTGTGGATGAGTTGAACACTCTGCTGGCTAACGGTGAAACGCCAATTATTTTGGATACGCGAGCACCTCATCTCATTCAGGACGGATGGATTCCTGGTGCGCAATTTGCCTCCTTAGAAGCTTTAGATCAATTGGTGCTCGAAATGAATGACAATGACCCTGTCGTACTTTACTGCTCATGTCCAAATGAAATAACGGCAGCTAAAATTGCTAAAGCGCTGATGGCAAGGGGCTACTACAATGTAAAACCACTTACTGGCGGCATTGATGCATGGCGTGATGCAGGCTATGAAGTAACAAATACATAGTTAAGATAAGTTTGGTTTGAATGTCCGCTTTAGGCCTTGAATTCAAGGCCGATGATTATCTTTAATTCGCCAGCAGACGGCTACCAACACTCTAGAAGATTTCTTGGCAATTTATCCATGCGTTAGCGTTTGTGGAAAGCATCAATGTATTACACGGCATCGGCGTGTTGAGAGATAATAGCGCCCACAGCATTTTTGCACCATTTTTTGGAATTATCACCATGGAAATTAAAGTCAACTTTCTCGATAAGCTACGTCTTGAAGCCAAGTTCGATGACTTCACGGTGATTGCCGACCAGCCTATCCGCTATAAAGGCGATGGCTCAGCCCCCGGCCCCTTTGATTACTTTTTGGCTTCATCAGCCTTGTGCGCTGCTTATTTCGTGAAGTTGTACTGCAACACGCGCAATATACCTACCGAAAATATCCGCCTTTCACACAATAATATTGTTGATCCGGAAAACCGTTACCAGCAGATTTTCAAGATTCAGGTGGAGTTGCCTCCAGATATTTCCGACAAAGACCGCCAGGGTATCTTGCGCTCCATCGAGCGTTGTACGGTTAAAAAAGTAGTGCAGGCCGGCCCCGAGTTTATTATTGAAGAAGTAGCTAACCTAGATGCCGATGCGCAGGCCTTGCTAATGGTGAACCCATCTGCTGATACGCACACTTATATCACTGGCAAAGACTTACCCTTAGAGCAAACCATCGCCAATATGTCGGGGCTGCTGGCGAGCTTGGGCATCAAGATTGAAATCGCTTCATGGCGCAATATCATTCCTAATGTGTGGTCACTGCATATCCGTGATGCGCACTCGCCAATGTGCTTCACTAACGGAAAAGGATCAACCAAGGAAAGCGCGTTGGCGTCGGCTTTGGGCGAGTATATCGAGCGACTGAGTAACAACCATTTCTACGCCGGCTCATACTGGGGTGAAGATATCGCCAATGCAGCATTCGTGCATTACCCGAACGAGCGCTGGTTCAAGCCAGGCCGCAAAGATGCGCTGCCGAAAGAGATTCTGGATGATTACTGTTTAGAGATTTACAACCCAGATGGCGAGCTGCGCGGTTCGCATCTGGTCGACACCAATTCTGGCAATGCAGCACGCGGGATCTGTTCGTTGCCATATGTGCGTCAGTCGGACGGTGAAGTCGTCTATTTTCCATCCAACCTGATTGAAAACCTCTACGTCAGCAATGGCATGAGTGCAGGCAATACGCTGGCAGAAGCGCAAGTGCAATGCCTGTCAGAGATATTCGAACGCGCGGTGAAACGTGAAATTCTGGAAGGCGAAATCAGCTTGCCTGATGTGCCGCAGGAAGTACTGGCAAAGTATCCTAGTATTCTAGCCGGCATTCAGGGCTTGGAAGAGCAAGGCTTTCCAGTTCTGGTAAAAGATGCATCGCTGGGCGGTGAATACCCGGTGATGTGCGTTACCTTGATGAACCCGCGCACCGGCGGCGTGTTTGCCTCGTTCGGCGCGCACCCAAGCCTAGAAGTTGCGCTGGAACGCAGCCTGACCGAACTACTGCAAGGGCGCAGTTTAGAAGGCCTCAACGATTTACCACAGCCGACTTTTGCCAGTGAAGCGGTGACCGAACCCAATAACTTTGTGGAACACTTTATTGATTCCAGCGGCATCGTGTCGTGGCGCTTTTTCAGTGCCAAATCCGATTATGAGTTTGTGGAGTGGGATTTTTCTGGCCAAGGCCAAGAAGGCAAACCTAGTGACTCTAATGCCGAGGAAGCTGCAACCTTGTTCGGCATTCTCGAAGCCATGGGCAAAGAAGCCTACGTGGCGGTGTATGACCAGCTAGGCGCCACTGCTTGTCGAATCTTGGTGCCTGGCTACTCGGAAGTGTATCCGGTAGAAGATCTGGTGTGGGATAACACCAACAAGGCGCTGTTGTTCCGCAAAGATATCTTAAACCTGCATCAGCTAGATGACGCCAGCTTGGAAGCACTGCTGGAGCGTTTAGAGAATAACGAGCTGGATGACTATGGCGATATCGCCACCTTAATCGGCATCCAATTTGACGAGAATACAGACTGGGGGCAGCTCACCGTGCTGGAGTTGAAGCTGCTGATTCATCTCGCCTTACAGCAATTTGAAGAGGCGCATGAGCTAGTAGGCGCCTTCCTGCAATACAACGACAACACGCTAGAACGCGGATTGTTTTATCAGGCATTAAATGTGGTGTTAGAGGTACTGCTGGATGACGACCTAGCGCTAGAAGACTACGAAGTCAACTTCCGCCGCATGTTCGGCAATGCCCGTATGGATGCCGTCATTGGCTCTGTGGAAGGCAATGTGCGCTTCTTCGGCCTGGCGCCAACCAGCATGAAACTGGAAGGGCTAGACAGGCACCACCGTCTGATCGACAGCTATAAAAAATTGCATGCGGCACGCGCCAATATGGCAGCCACCACAAGTTAACCGGCAACGTTAAAGCGCTCACTATGATTCAATACAACCCAAAAGACTGGATTATCTTTATCTTCCGTTTTCACGAATCGGATACTTTTCGACGCTTGATTCCCATGATGATATTCATTGGACTATACGCCGGTGGCATAGCCTACTTGGAATTAGAGTTTTGGCAACTCTCCGAAAAAAGTCATGTGAAGAATATTCCGTTAATGCACACCACAGTCGGTTTTGTACTGTCATTATTACTGGCTTACAGAACCAACACCGCCTACGAGCGCTGGTGGGAAGGCAGAAAAACATGGGGCGCTTTGGTCAACAACAGCCGCAATCTGGCACTTAAACTTTCCGCTTATTTATCCGAAGAAAGTGACCGCAACTTCTTTAGAAAAGCCATCCCGACCTATGCCTCGGTGCTATCTAAACACTTATCCAACGAAGAAGTCAGCCAAATGCTGTTTGAAGGCTTAGATTTAAAAATCAACCACCACAATCACGCACCTAACCAAGTGGCTAAAATTTTGTTTCAAAAAGCCAATGAGCTATATACATCTGGCAAAATCACAGGCGACCAGTTCTATATCATCAACGACGAACTACAGTCGTTTACAGGCATTTGCGGCGTATGCGAACGGATTAAAAACACCCCCATCCCCTACTCTTACAGTGCATTTATTAAGAAATTTATCTTCTTTTATGTCATGACACTACCGTTTGGCTATGTGTTTAGCTTGGGCTACTACGTGATTCCTGTGGTAGTGTTTATTTTCTATGTGTTAGCCAGCTTAGAACTGATTGCCGAAGAGATTGAAGACCCATTTGGCGGCGATGATAACGACTTACCCACTAAAAAGATGGCTGCGAATATTAAAAAGCATGTGGAAGAGTTGCTTTAACAACCTACAATCCGTGCAATTAAGTAGGGTGTGCAATTTATTGCCCACGTAGAGTTCATATTAACGCGTTGGCATCATGCCCACCCTACAAGGCTGTCATTCCCGCGAATGCGGGAATCCATTTATAACAAAAACTAATGGATTCCGTGTCAGACCGTTAAGGTCTTCACCGTGGAATATACCAGCTGGAGCTGTTTATTCACACGTGAAAGCACGAAATGACGATTCATAACAGGTGTTAATTTAGCTTAATAGTTGTAGCATCCACATAGCCCTAAATCCCCTTATTACCGCGCCGAGCAGCGCAAGCTTTATGGGAGTTTTCGGCAAGCGACTGTTTGAGAGAAGCGAGTTTTAGCTTGCCGCCCATAAAGCTGAGCAGCACAGGAAACAAGCGGTAGGGGGTGCTCTTTTATTTGGTTACTTTCTTTTGAGCAAGCAAAAGTAAAGTAACTCGCCTAGAGGCGAAAAGGAATGATGAAGACTTAGATTGTTACGCGTGGGCATATTATGCCCACCCTACTACTTGGCTAACCTTTTCATTGATTCAATAGAACTTTTTAATTCACTTTGAGTATAAGTATCGCCATTATCAGGATGATGAATACAATTCCTAATATAGGTTGAAAGAGTTGCTTGTTTTAAATTCCCTTTCCAAGGCTTATCCTTAGGAAGCTTATTTCTTTCATGTAAAAACTGAGTATCAAATACTAAAACTTTTTCCCTTTTATCATCAGTTTGGTCTTCATCCTGAAATTTTTGGTGAAGAAATCCATATAGCTCATTGTGATAATCTGAACTAACTATCCCAAAAACCTCATAATTCACGCTGGCAAAAGTTGAATTTTTTGTGTTAATTTCCTCTATAAAAGTGCTGACATTTTCCTTAATAACTTTAAAGTTTCTACTTAACTTTGCCTTATCAATCATGTAATTAGAATGAGTTGCAAAAATGACGACATTACCTCTTTTATTTGTTGTTATCTTTTTCAACTCACTTAAAAAATCTTCTTGCGCTTTAGGATGTAAATGCGTTTCTGGTTCATCAAGTAGCAATAAGCAATTTTCTAATTCGTCATTTCTATCTTCTGCAGAAACAGTAAGTAAAAATGAAATGAACTGCTTAAAGCCATCACTTCTCTGACCGGCTGTCTTTGCCTTACCTTTTACATTAGTGTCTTTAACATGGAAGTTTATTAACTCCCCGTCAATATCAAATGTGATTTTAATTGGATGACCTGGCCAAACTGCTAATATATGCTCAGTCACAGCCTTACCAAGTTGCTCTTCTAACTCTTCCTTTTCCGTTGAATCCCCAGATATACTTGATACTCGAGCTTGTATATCGTCTATTTCAGCCAGAAGAAAACAATTTTTCAACGGGATCGAAATTGCTGGATTTGCTGCAAATGCGGTTAAATTTACTGCTTCTGAGATTAAGTATTCACCTTTTGCAGTCCAAAAAACTGTTTGATGCATTTTTTCAAAAAAAGACTTAGTAACACCAATAACATTTGCCAAATCAGCCTTTTTATTAGAATAAAGAAACTCATAAACTGGTACAGATGGTGTCGCAATTAAAAATGAAATCTTAAAGCCTACTAAGTCATTAGGTGCAAAAGGGTGTGCTGTTAAAATCGTCGGAGGGGTATCGTCTTCTAATAATGCGCTGAAGTCTTCAGTAACATCAATCTCACTCAATCGATACTTATATAAAACTTCTATCTTTTTAGTTTTATCATTGAAATCTTTTGGACTTAAAGCAACTAAAGAATCTTTCAAGCTCATTGCTTTTAATATACTTGATTTCCCTGCCTCATTAACTCCAATTAATCCAAAAGTATATGAGCCATCATCTAATACATTTATATCAAAGGTAATATCTTCAATACTACGATAATTCTTTATTTGTATTGATTCAAGTTGCATATTAACCGCACTTACTTTCACCACAATTCAAGCAAGTCAAACAACCGTCCATAATAATGCTAGCCTTGGTGTTACATTTCTTACAAAGCTGCGCACCTTTTGGGAAGCCTTCTTCGTTTACTTCCTCACCTGATTTAGCGTGTTTTTCCAGGTATTCTGCTTTTTTCTCTTCTACCAATTTTTGTTGGTGTTGGTCTAGACCTGGCTTTTTAAGCATGCCGATTTCTTGCAAGTGTTGTTCTACTACTTCACCGATTTCTGCCACTAGGCTAGGTACAAACTTGCCGCCTTTTTTGAAGTAGCCGCCACTTGGTTCAAATACGCTTTTAAGCTCTTCTACCAAGAAAGTCACGTCGCCGCCTTTACGGAATACGGCTGACATCACGCGCGTTAGCGCCACAATCCATTGAAAGTGCTCCATGTTTTTGGAGTTGATAAACACTTCAAACGGGCGGCGATGTTCTTGTGGCGTGCCTTCGTTCATCACGATATCGTTAATGGTGATGTAAAGCGCGTGCTCGGTGACTGGTGTTTTAATTTTGTAGGTGTTGCCTACCAATTTCTCTGGGCGGCCTAGTGGCTCACCTAGTTGTACAACGTTAGTGCTAGCTTCTGCTACTTTGGCTTCGGCAGCTTTTGCTTTGTCTTCTTCTGACACTAGGTTGTAGCTAACAATTTTCTTTTCAATTTTAATCGCCATGTTTGGTCTCCTGTGGGGTCTTTTTGGCTTTCCCGTTCCTTAATTGCTTGTTGTCTAGCTTTAAGTCAATGACGGCTTATTGCTATTTTTAAATGCTAGATGGTTGCCGTTATTAGCGATGCCAGTGCAAGGCGAAAAGCGGTTTTAAACTGGAGTGTACAAATAGTACATGAGGATTTAAAACTGCTTTTCAACACCGCAATGGTGAGCGCAGTAGGCAAACACTAGAATTTACCGTAGTAGCCTTCTTTTAATGCATCATATAAGTTAGCTGCGCTATGAATCTCACCATCATATTCAATCTCATCATTACCTTTGGCTTCAATTTCAGTGCCGTCTTCTAAGGTAAATTTGTAAGTGGTGCTTTCTAAGTCCTTTTCTGTCACCAATACGCCTTGGAACGCTTCAGGGTTAAATCTGAATGTTGTGCAACCTTTTAGGCCTTTATCGTATGCGTATAGATAGATGTTTTTGAAGTCTTCAAAATCATAATCAGTCGGCACGTTAATGGTTTTTGAAATTGAGCTATCAATCCATTTTTGTGATGCGGCTTGAATATCCACATGCGCTTTTGCCATGATGGTTGAAGAATCTAGGAAGTATTCTGGCAATTGTTCTTCTGGCTTGTCGCTAAATGGCATTGCATTTGGGTTGATCAACTCACGGTAAGCTAACAACTCATAAGAGAACACATCGACTTTCTCTTTTGATTTTTTACCTTCACGAATCACGTTACGTGCGTAGTGATGCGCGAATGATGGCTCGATGCCGTTGCTTGCATTATTAGCCAATGATAATGAAATGGTGCCCGTTGGCGCAATTGAGCTGTGGTGCGTAAAGCGTACGCCTTTAGTAGCGATTTGGTTACGTAAACCTTCTGGGAACTGCTGCATATAGCGGCTGTATTTACCCAACAATACTTTACCTGCGATTTTTTGACCGACTTTAATGCCGTCTGCTGCCATTTCTGGACGTTTTGCCAGCATATCTGCCGTCACTTCAAACTTCTCGTCCATGATCGGTGCGGCGCCTTTTTCTTCGGCCAATTGCACACCAACGCTCCAGCCTTCTTCAGCCATCACGCGAGTTACTTCTTCTGTGAACTTGATTGACTCGTCTTCACCGTACTTCATTTTCATCATGGTGAGGCTTGAACCTAAACCTAAGTAACCCATGCCGTGACGGCGTTTGCGCATGATTTCATCGCGCTGTTGCTGTAATGGCAAGCCGTTGATTTCCACCACGTTATCTAGCATACGGGTGAAAATCGCGACTACTTCGCGGTATTCTTTCCAGTCGAAATAGGCTTCATCGGTGAATGGTTTTTTCACAAAGCGGGTGAGGTTTACTGAACCTAGCAAGCAAGCGCCATAGGGTGGTAATGGTTGCTCGCCGCATGGGTTGGTGGCGCGGATGTTTTCGCAGAACCAGTTGTTGTTCATTTCGTTCACGCGGTCGATCAAGATAAAGCCTGGCTCAGCAAAGTCGTAAGTAGAGGACATAATCACATCCCACAAACGGCGAGCTTTGATAGTTTTGTAAACGCGGCATGCTACTTTGCCTGCATCTACACCATCAGTTTTAGTCAGATATTTACCTTTGACTGGCCACTCGCGCCATACCACTTGGCTTTCATCGTTGGTATTTAAAGCATCCACAATCGCTTCTTTTTCTGTCACAGGGAATGCTAGTTTCCACTCAGCATCCGCTTTTACTGCTTCCATGAACTCTTTAGTGATTAGGCATGACAAGTTAAATTGGCGTAAACGGCCATTTTCACGTTTTGCTTTGATGAAGTCAGTTACATCTGGGTGTGAGATATCAAAGGTTGCCATTTGCGCACCACGACGGCCACCCGCAGAAGATACGGTGAAGCACATTTTGTCGTAGATATCCATGAAAGATAATGGGCCGCTGGTGTAAGCACCTGCACCCGCCACAAACGCACCTTTTGGACGCAAGGTTGAGAACTCGTAACCAATACCGCAACCTGCTTTTAGCGTTAAGCCTGCCTCGTGCACTTTGCCTAAAATATCATCCATGCTGTCTGATATCACGCCAGAAACCGTACAGTTGATAGTAGAAGTGGCTGGCTTATGCTCTAACGCACCGGCGTTTGAAGTAATACGACCCGCTGGGATAGCACCGCGGCGCAATGCCCATAAGAATTTCTCATGCCATTCAGCACGTTTTTCTTCTGTGGTTTCTACATCGGCTAAGGCACGTGCTACGCGTAGATATGAAGCATCCATGTCTTGATCAACATTTTCGCCCTGCTTAGATTTCAAACGATATTTTTTATCCCAAATATCCAATGAAACAGGTTGAATAGGAATCTCTTTTTCAACCTCTGTACTTGAATTCTTAGCAGTATCTACGGCTTTTAGCATTATTTAACCCTCTTATTGGTAGACTTAAATCAATGATAAAACAATGAGATAAGCCTGTATTATTTATACGGTAGCGCAGTTGAAGATGGTAAGCACACACTAACTTTTTAACACCACTAGAACTTTGCATTAACCACTATATATTGTGTTTTTTTAGTAATTTAATCATTCTGTAGTGGTAGGTCAAGTTGTTTTTGCATAAATATTTTTAACAAAAATCATAGATTTCTCTTGCCAAAAATCAACACCGCACCGGCGTTGGCTTAGCGCAATCGCTAAATAAAATACTACGCTATTCACCTTAAAAAACCAGATGAAATAAACTGTGCGAAAATACAACAACTCTACATTGCACCTGCTTAACACTAATATACAAAATGACGCGTAATCTTTATACATGCTTGCTAACTCTACTGCTGCCATTAACGCCACTTAAGCTGCTTTGGCGTGGCAGAAAGCAAGCTGAATACTTAGCACATTGGCGTGAACGTTATGGCTTTTATAGCACCCCAGTACAAACACCTGTGATTTGGCTGCATTGTGTTTCCGTAGGCGAAACCCGTGCCGCAGAGCCTTTAGTCAAAGCGTTATTAAGCCAATATCCACAGCATCAACTCTTACTGACACACACTACGCCAACTGGTCGCGCTACTAGTGAGCAATTGTTTGGAGACAAAGTAAGCAGAGTATATTTACCTTACGATGTGCCATTTGCCGTTGCCCGTTTCTTAAAACATTTTAAGCCTACGATTGGCGTATTAATGGAAACCGAGCTTTGGTTTAACTTAATTGCCGGCTGTAAGCAACGCAATATCCCATTAGTACTTGCCAACGCAAGGCTCTCAGAAAAGTCTGCCATAGGCTACCGCAAGTTGGGCAAAGTGCTCACAGAAGGCTTGCAAAACTTAAGTAAGATTGGCGCACAAACTGACGCAGATGCTACGCGCTTGAAGCAGCTAGGCGCAACTGAGATCAGCATTACCGGCAATATCAAGTTTGATGTTGCACCGCATGAGCATGCGCACGAGTTAGGTAAAAAGCTACGCAAACAATTAGGCGCTGCACGCCCTGTGTTTTTAGCCGCCAGCACGCGCGATGGTGAAGAGGCCTTAATAATTGAAGCCGTCAGCAAAGCCAATATCCCCAACTTGCTTACCATCATTGTACCTAGGCACCCGCAGCGCTTTGATGAAGTGGCAGAGCTCTTAAGAAAGTCTAATCTGCCATTTATACGGCGCACCAGCCTTACCCATGAAACGGCTGACTTAAATAATGTGAATTATCTAGTTGGCGACTCTATGGGGGAAATGTTCACCTATTACGCAAGTTGTGATGTAGCCTTTATCGGCGGCAGCTTACTGCCATTTGGCGGACAAAACCTGATTGAAGCATGTAGCATGGGAAAACCTGTATTAGTAGGACCACATACCTTTAACTTTGAAGAAGCCGCGCAAATGGCAGTGATTGCAGGGGCGACCTACCGCGTGCAAAATGTAGAGAACTTGAGCACAACATTACAGCAGCTATTTGCTAACGATGAACAAAGGCAGGCCATGAGTGATGCAAGCCTACAATTTAGTGAGCGTAACCGTGGTGCTACGGAAAAAACGTTAAACCTACTTAGGCCGTATATTTAAGGCTAATACTAACACCTACAGCTAATCTCACAAATAACGTCATTCCCGAACAGGTGGGAATCCAGCCGGCGTGAATGCTAGCTTTTTTACAATAAACAACCATTCTTGACCATCACATCACCTTGACTGGATACCAGCCTGCGCTGGTATGACGACGGTGAGCATTGAGGTTTCAATTTACAAATGCTGCCATTATCTAGAGGAGCAGCTATAAATACTGACTACTAATACTATAGACAACACTAGCGAATCAGCTTACTAATCGCCTTGAATGCGTCGCCTTCAGCCACACCTAGCCACTCAAACACCAGCGACTCTGTATTAGTAATCACACAGCCTGCGTTACGCATTCTTTCGATGGCATTGGCCTTATTGGCTGGGTTGCGAGAAATGATGGCATCTTCTACCACAAACACCTGTTTACCCATGCTCACTAAATCAAGCGCTGTTTGCAAAATACAAATATGCGCCTCCATGCCAGCCAGCACAATTTGCGAATGATCGCGCGTCAATTGCCGATTAAACTTAGGCTCTGCAGCACAGGAAAAAGAAACCTTTTCAACAGGCTGCAGGGGTTGAACCAAGGCCGAGAGCTCCGGCACGGTATGCCCCAAACCTTTTGGATATTGCTCAGTGACAATATAAGCCACATTCAGCATATTGGCCGCCTGCAACAAGATACCGCAATTTTTAATCACGGCTTGCATCTCGCTCACAGGCATCGCCACCGTTAGCTTAGTCTGCACATCCACAAGCGCGAACTGGCTTAATGTAACACTAGCCTTTTGAGTTGGATATTGCACTTTAGCGCGCCCCTACGATCACTAATTGTTGATTAATATCCGCTAGATCAGGCTCTGCTACAACACCGGAAATGGCTTTAAGGCGGATGATATTGACTAAATAACTATAGCGTGACTGTAATAGATCACGTTTAGCACTAAATAGCTGCTGTTGCGCATTGAGCACATCAACACTGGTACGCACGCCGACCTCATAGCCTAACTTGGTAGAATCTACTTGGCTTTGGCTAGAAAGCAACGCTTGCTCGTAGGCTTTGACCTGCGCAATGCTGGAGCTTAAATTGAGATAAGCACGTTGCGTTTCTAGCTCGGCACTGCGGCGTGCGATTTGTATATCATCCTGTGCTTTTTGCTGATTAAGCACCGCTTGGCGCACACGCGAACTGACAGCACCACCTTGATACAACGGAATTTCCAACTGTAAACCAATCGTAGAAGTTTGCAGCTCACTACCAAGACCATTGGCGCTACCATTGGCATAATTATTGGTATGGCTTGCAACTGCATCTAATGTAGGTAAATGCCCTGCTCTTAAGCGCTCGACCTCTTGGGTGGAAATGGCAAGCGCATCCTGCTGAATCTGAATATTCAGGTTATTTTGCGTGGCTACTTCTAGCCATTTATCTAACCCCTGCGCTAGGCTAGTGGTGGCCATGTTCGCCTTCACCGTGGCAAGCTTTTGCGGTATTTTTCCTGTAATCGCCTGCACAGCATGCTTAGCGATTTGGTGCTCGTTAATCGCGGCTATTTCCTGCGCGAACACTAAATCAAAACGCGCTTGTGCCTCATTGACATCTGTAATCGTGGCTGTACCGACCTCAAAGTTAGCTTTAGCCTGCTCTAACTGGCTTAAAATCGCAGCTTTCTGCGCAACGATTAACTCTATTTTGTCTTGTGCCAACAGCACATCAAAATACGCCTGCGTCACGCGTAGCATCAAGTCTTGCTTACTCAAATTCAGCTGCTTATCGGCTTGGCTGACTTGCACTTTGCTTTGGTCGATTTGCACTAAGCTATCTTTACGGTAAATCGGCTGACGTGCCTGCACACCGTAGTTGTAGCCCTCAAAATTTGAGCGGCCTTCTGCCCTAAATGGATTAAACCCTGTTAAGAACCGAATATCGGTTTGGGTGGCATTGGCACCCGCATTTAAAGTAAGCGTAGGGCGATATAAGGCTTTGGCCTGCTCTATCGCCTCTTGTGCGGCCTGATTAGCACTTAATGCAGAAGCCAATGTAGGATCATTTTCCAAGGCTTGCTGATAAACCTCAATCAAGGAATATGCTTTGTCGTCAGCATGTGCATAAGGAGCAAATGCAAGCAACAGCACGGCGAGCTTGATTAAGGTTTGAGATATCTTAAGCATACTAGCGTTTAATCAATACAGGTGATTAAAAAGCAAACTTGGTTGCCTGTGGTGCATTCTCTAACACTGGTAAGCAGGTTTCAAATATCGTTTCATGACGGTACGAACCTTCGCTTACTCGCTCGGTGACGGTTGCTTCCATGATTGGAGAGCCGCCTACTACCGCAAACAAACGGCCACCTACGTTTAACATTTTTTCTGCTGCAATTGGGCGTAACGGCAATGAGCCAGCAAACACAATCACATCGTAAGGAGCAGCGGCCGCGAAACCGTTAGCCGCATCACCCACGTAAAGCGTCACATTGTGGATACCTTGCGCTTGTAAGCGATATTGCGCAGTATTAGACAGCTCTGGGTAGATTTCAACCGCATGCACATGCTGCGCTAGAGTAGCCAGCAATGCTGCTAAATAACCGCTACCGGTGCCTACCAGCAATACTTTGTCTGTCTTTTTAATATTTAAAGCTTGCAGAATACGGCCTTCCAGCTTTGGCGACAGCATGGTTTGGTCTTCACCAATTGGCAACTCAACATCTGCAAAAGCCAAACCCACCTGAGATTCTGCAACAAAGTTTTCGCGTGGCACTTTATCTAACACTGCTAGCACGACTGGGTCTAACACCTCCCAAGTGCGAATTTGCTGCTCAATCATGTTAAATCTGGCTTCAGCTATATTAAATTTGGCATTAAATTGAACAGGTGCATGCGGTTCTACGGTTTTTGCTGTTTGTGTCATGTTGATTACTCTGTAGTATTTTATTTGCGATGTTTTATTGACAGTGTTTTATTTAATGCTAATTATAACGCAAGTGCTTATTGGCTAAGGTACTTTTACGCGTATCCATACAGTGTACAGCGCAGGCAAAAGTGCAATGCAAACTGATGAATAGGAATAAACCTGCCGCTCAAGCTATCAACGCCGATGCTTACACACTAGCCTATGCCGTATTGGCTCAGTTTGTACCACAAAGAACGCTCGCTAATTTCAAGCACTTTTGCTGCCTTGCTTTTATTACCGTGCGTGAACGCCAAGGCTTTAACGATTAACTGCCGCTCCAACGCCTCAACCGAGTTAGGTAACGATAGCGCATTCACTGCACGCGCGTCACTGGCAGGCTCCGTGGAGGTTAGTCCATGGGCATCCGTATTAGTTGCCGTTAATTCAGTCGCGCTACTTAACATTTCTGCGGGCAAATGTTCTGGCTGTATTATTTGATTGCCACTGATAAT
Source organism: Methylotenera sp. L2L1 (assembly GCF_000744605.1). Lineage (NCBI taxonomy): Bacteria > Pseudomonadati > Pseudomonadota > Betaproteobacteria > Nitrosomonadales > Methylophilaceae > Methylotenera > Methylotenera sp. L2L1. The sequence goes on along the minus strand of NZ_JQMG01000001.1, from coordinate 933,886 downwards.
GGCCGCGCGCTCTAATACATTTTCCAACTCGCGCACATTGCCGGGCCAGTCGTACTGCATCAGCACCTGAATCGCTTGATCTGATATCGCCACGCGCCGTTTAGCTAAGAAATATTCGGCCAAGGCTTCAATATCAGATTTACGCGCTTTCAGTGCGGGCAGGTCGATACGAAATACATTCAAACGATAATATAAGTCTTCACGCAGTTTACCGTCTTTAATCGCGGCTATCGGGTTACGGTTAGTTGCCGCTACCACACGGATATCTACAGAAATCGGACGGTTACCACCCAAGCGCTCAATCACATTTTCTTGCAACGCGCGTAGTAATTTAGCCTGTAACTGCATTGGCATTTCAGTCACTTCATCCAAAAACAAAGTACCGCCATCTGCTAACTCAAACTTACCGACACGTTCTTTCACCGCGCCGGTAAATGCACCTTTCTCATGCCCAAACAGCTCCGACTCCAGCATTTCATGCGGAATCGCGGCGCAATTAACGGCGACAAATAATGCATTATTACGTGGGGATGCCGCATGAATCGCCCGCGCCACCACTTCTTTGCCGGTACCAGTTTCACCCGCCAACAATACGGTCGCTTTCTCAGGGGCAACTTGCCGAATTGATTCAGCCAACTGCTGCATCACTGGACTATTGCCTACCAAGCCGGTATTAGCTGATTTTTCTTCACGCAAGAACTTGTTTTCAACCACCAGCCGAGAGAATGACAAAGCGCGTTTGATGGCAAGTTCTAATTCCTCCAAATCAAAGGGGCGCAATATGTAGTCTGATGCGCCGCTTTTCATGGCATCAATAGCAGATTTAATCTCGCCCTGTGCCGTGACAATAATCACTGGAAGCTCAGCGTCTGTTTTACGAATTTCTTTCAGCAGCTGCAAGCCATCCATACGTGGCATATGCAAATCGGTCACCACACAGTCAACCTTGTGTGCCTGGATGACTTCCAATGCTTCTCGGCCATCTCTCGCGGTCAATGCTTGATAGCCGGCCTGACGCAGGCTAATCTCCAGCAAACGCAGCATGCTAGGTTCATCATCTACGGCTAATATATATTTAAGGCTCTCTGACATAATCTCGCTTTTTATAATTAGGCATCACCAAGTAACTGCCGTTTTGGTAGTTGCACTCTAAAATCTGCTCCAGTATTGGCAAGTGTACTTTTCTCTACGGTGAGCGATCCAAAGTGAGCGGTTACTATCTGTTTAGATACGGCCAATCCTAAACCGATACCGCCAGGACGCTGAGTAAAGAAAGGGTCGAATATTTGTTCTTTTTGCGCTTCCGACACCCCTGCACCGTCGTCGGCTACACTAATCACAACATCATCTTGTGCATCTAGCACAGACACCACGACCTTGCCGCCAGTTGGCAATACCTGAATCGCATTCAACAACAAATTGAGTAATACTTGGGTGATTTGCTCGGCATCGCACTCTACTATTATTTTACCTACGATTTGGCCTACAATTTGCTCTGCGACTGCCGTTTCCGCTTGGTTTTGAACCACCATGGCTAGGTTAACACTCTTTTTATTGGCCTGCATCCGCAGCATTGCCACTACATGCTCAACCAAAGGCACAAGATCATGTAGCGCAAACTCTGGCTGGCGCGGGCGCGCAGAATCTACCAACGTAGAAACCAGTTTATTTAACCGCTCTGTTTCCATATTAATAAAAGCCACCACCTCTTGGCCTTCTGTGCTCAAGCCTTTTTCACGCGCTAACACTTGTGCGGATGAGCGCAAAATACCTAAAGGCGTTCTAATCTCGTGGCTCATGGCTGCTGCCATCTCACCAGCCACCGCCAGCTTGGCTGCACGCGTCAAATTCTCTTTGGATAGTGCAAGATCATCCATCATTTTGCCAAAGGCACTAGACAACGCACGCACCTCGGTAGGCCCTTCTGTGGCAGGCAATGCTCCCTGCGATGAACGCATAAATCGATTCGCATAATCAGTCAGCCTTGCTAATGGCTTGGTAATACGACCTGATAGTGGTGCTGCAAATGCAGCAGCCAGTAGCCCGGTAATGATCAACAATAATATAAACATATAACCCATGCGATGCACAGGCGCCATGACCACATAGCGATATTGCGCGATTGAAACCACCCAATTAAAAATAGGCGGCGCGGCTGAGGGCGAAAGGACGGAATCCACCGAGATATCATACGCTGCCAGTATCTTTTCCCAATGCCTAGTTGCTGCCAACATGCGCGTTTGAGCGTTTTTGTCATCCAGATTAATCAACGCTGCAGCACTGCCTTGATTTTCTGTGCTGTCCAGAATATTGGTGATGACATTCCAGTCAAACACCACCCACAGCGTGCCGACCTTTTGCTGATTCACATTGAGGATATCACTGGCGATAGGTAGCTTTTGTTCAGCAAGCTGATACAAACGCACGGTGCGATTTGAGAAAGAAATTTGCAGCCACGGTGTTACGGCGGCTGCGGGCTTGCCAATGTCAGCTGGCTGACTAGAGGCTACTACGATATTCCGGTTATTCACAACATAAAGCGACTGATATACGCCGCGATAGCTCACCTTGAGCTCATGAAGAAGATTAGACAAGCGCTTGTCAAAGTCGCCAATCACGACTTCGTCCATCACTTCTAGGCGGCTCCAGGAAACAATGTTCTGCAGACGCTCAAACATCATATTATCCACCTGATGCGCTGCCGCATTCGCGCGCGTCTGCATATCGCGCACGATTTCCTCTCTTAGCACGGTACGCGCTTCGTGAAATGTCAACAATGTCACGATTAACATCGGCAACAAGGCCGTGAGTAAAAAGCCAATTAATAACAGACTTCTTACTGACATTGACTTGATAAATGAATGATTCAAAATATTTGGCCTGCGCGTGAGTCCGTATCGTTGATGATTATCGCCGTTGCTTGTTGATATGCCACAAGGTTTTCCAGCCATTATCGAATATAATTCGCCTATGTATTTAATTTCAACTTATGCACTTCATTTCAAAAAGTTATCGCAGATTTAAAGCTGGAGCATGCATGCATCTAATCAATAAATTCTGTATCGGCAGTGTAGCCCTGCTACTGCTGCTGTGCAAGGCTGCATACGCAGACGATGCCTCACGCCCTGAAAACGGGTTCATGGACGGTTTCAGATTAGGTGGCTATACCAGTGCCGGCATTACCATTCCACGCGAATCGGAAACCACTGCCGCCCTTAATGAAATCAGTATGATTCTGACTTGGGAAGGTGAAAGCCGCTTCAAATTTTTTAGTGAACTGGAGCTAGAAAGCCCAATTTCTTGGGATGACGATAACAAATTTAACACCAAACAAAGCTATATTGATTTAGAACGCTTTTACCTAGACTACAACTTATCAGACAAAATCAATCTGCGCGGCGGTCGCTTTTTAACCCCCACCGGTCGTTGGAATCAACTACATGCATCGCCCCTAGTTTGGACTGGCTCACGCCCTGTAGCAACCAGCAGATTGTTTCCGACAGCAGCCAACGGCATCATGGCATTTGGCGCAATCCCGCTTGATAATAGTGCCATCGAGTACGCACTATACGTTGAAACGCTTAAAGATATGGACGAGGACGATGATGACCTAAGGTTCCGAAACACCAAAGGTGCACGCATCGCGTTTGGTCAACAAGCCAACATTGGCGTGAATCTCATGTCGTTTGACGAAAGAGACCTCTTCAATACTCGCTATCATCTGGTGGGACTAGACTTTATTACTCATTATCATGGCATTGAGTTTCTAGGCGAAGCTTTTCAACGCTGGGGCTCGCACGCTAATACGGACAGCTATGGCGCATATTTACAAACGGCCGTGCCTTTGCCCATCGGTACCAACTGGTTTGGTATTGTACGTATTGAAACCTTTCATCGTCCGGATGAAGAGCATCAGCAACGCTGGCTGCTAGGTACTACTTGGCGCATCAAGCCCACACAATTGCTGAAACTGGAATTCACCGGTGGCAGTACTGATCAACCAGAATCACCTCGCGGCTTCTTGGCTTCATTTGCGGTATTGTTCTAATGCGCGGCTTCATCTCATTATTGCTATTAACGCTAGGCTTGTGTTTGCAAGCGACAGGCATGGCTGCGGATAAGTCTGTGATTGCCGTGATTGTGACCAATGATAATCCAAATAAAAGTATTTCTTTAGGTGAACTCAAGCTCATTTACTGGCGTAAGAAAACTTACTGGGCCAATGGTCAACGCATACATCCGATTAACCTCCCCCCTGACCACCCGCTGAGACTGCAGTTCTCCAACAGTATATTAGGCAGCACCCCTAGCGCACAAAATGATTACTGGAATGGCTTGTACTTTCACGGCATATCACCACCGCACGTGCTGTACTCAGACGAAGCGGCGATTCGTTACGTGCAGGAAACTGCCGGCAGCATTGCTTATGCAGATGCCTGCAAATTGGATAATCGTGTTAAACCATTGCTCTGGCTGCTCCCCAATGGCGAAACAACGACCAACCCCTCCTTCGTTAACTGTAATTAGCACTAATCGAAATACTCTTTCAACTCGCCATGTTTATAGGCACGTGCCGCCGTTTGGTAGTAGGCAATCGCCTCATTCAGCAAGCGATGATCAACTGGCGCTGATACCGCCTCCAAACTGGCAGAATCAACCCGATAGGCTTCTACTTCTCGCTTAGGCGAGAGCACAATGAGCATATTATCTTTGTAGTAGCCTAAGGCTTGATAGTTACTCACAAAGGTCCGCTCTGGCAATTGCTCACGTTCCGCCTCAAACAGTGACTGCCCATAAAAATGCTGCGCATCAGACGTGCCTAATAAATCAAGCAAAGTTGGGACAATATCAATTTGACTAGCCATCCTTTTATAATGCCCAGCGGGTAGTAAATCCGGTGCATAGAAAAATAAAGGAATATGGTATTTAGCCAGTGGTAGCTTGGTTTTACCTGCTACCGAAGCACAATGATCAGCGACAATCACAAATAAAGTATCTTTAAACCAAGGTTTGGTTTTGGCTTGCTTGATAAATTGGCCAATTGCGTAATCTGTATATTTCACCGCACCTGATCGGCTGCCTTGGGGCAAGTCTATTTTATTGGCTGGGTAGGTGTAAGGACGATGATTGCTGGTTGTCATAATATGCGCAAAAAACGGCTGTTGCGTTTTTACCTGTTGGTCAAGCATACGTAGCGAGTTATTAAACAAGCTCTCATCGTCAACCCCCCATACATTTTCACTTTGAATCGTCGTTTTATCAAAATCGGTACGATCAATCACTTTGTAATCATTACCCCTAAAATACTTGTTCATGCTATCAAACACGCCATAGCCGCCATAGATGAAAAATGTTGAGTAACCTTTCACTTCCAGCAACTCCCCAATCGTAGCAAGGTGGTCCGTATCTGGGCGGTGCACGATTGCTTGCCCGGGAATCGGTGGTATCGCAATCGACAGCGCATCCAAACCACGTACCGTTCTGGTACCTGTTGCAAAAATCTTATCAAATACCAAACTCTCGCCAGCCAATTGGTTTAAATGTGGCGTTAGATTTTCCTGATTGCCATAGGTGCCTAAATAATCAGCAGACAAACTTTCTACGGAAATCAAGACGACGTTTTTAGGCCGCCGCTTAAACGGACCTAAATACGCCTCTAATTGCTGCGCATTTTTTGACAAAGCATGGTTATCTGTGGCAATGATCGCGCTTGTTGTTTTTCGATTGACACCAACAGACTTTAATACCGCCAATGCTTGTGTCTGTGGGATGGTTTTGTAGAACTTATCGTAATCCAGCTCGTTACGCCTAGCTGCCGCTGAAAATGTAAAAACACCATTTCCAGATAACTCATTGGCGTAAGTGTTTTGCGAAAAATCCATCTGATCTACATTCGCACACTGAAAGCTCAGCAAAGGTAGCGCAATCGCTACAAGCCCCAAACCTAACTTCTGCTTACCCGAGCGCTGCCGAGTTTCAAAACGCACCACCCTGCTCAAGGTAAATACAATCAAGAATGCAATCAATGCGATTCCCAATAATATTAACGGCACAGGATAAGACTCGCGGATATTACCAATCACCTCATTGGTATAAATTAAGTAATCCACCGCAATGAAATTAAATCGTGTGGTGAACTCTTGCCAAAAAATGTACTCGGATACCGCGCCAAATAATAGGCAAAAAGTAAGGAAACCTGCCACTCCCCAACGGATATGATTCACCCAGATTTTATGACGTAAGGTATTTGGCAGCATTAATGAAATCAACAGCAAAGGCACCACCAGATATGCCAAAGCTGAGATATCAAACCAAAATCCGTTGATAAAAATTCCTAGCAACTCTTTCATTGAAAGCTGTGAGAACCCGACTTGAGCGCTCAACACAACACGCAATAGAAGCCAAATGCTTAATGCAACGCCAGCAATGGCCAATGAAAATGAAACGGTATAGGGTTTATGACGAAGTAATTTAAGCATAATTAGTATTGATGTTGGGCACGCTGGCCTGCTCTATGTAAATGAAAGACTTACTAGGCAATCTCCATGCCATCACAATAAGCGACTGTTCTGATAGGATTTTTTAAAATGACACTAAAAAAACTCATGCAATATTTGTATGGAATTGGCTGAGAAAAACTAAAGCTACCTACATTTCTTGCATAAATTGTTTCAAACTATTCACAAATCACTACCCAATAATAGGCAGCCAGACCCTGATCAGAACTTTGTTTAAGATTGATAATCTATTGATTTATAGATAAAAAGATAATTACAGCGTAGTAATTTTGCTTAAATATGCGTCACCAAACAAAAGTTAGGCACACTCTTTGCGTAAGTCTAGGCATATTTAATTAAGGTGACCTATAAAATGCTTAGCCTAAGTTTTAATGCAAGCCCACTATTTTTTAATGCAGAAGCAGCGTATCAAACTCGCCCATTTGCCGCAGCCAAACGGCATCGTGCAAACAACATTAAAATCACATGCGTAGAAGTAGACGCACCAGACCGCAGAGAGATTGAGCAATTCATTCATGATGTCTTTGCACATACTTACGGCGCGAATGTACAGCAGTTCATGCCGCAACTGATTAGCCTACGCGATGAAAATAATGAGTTAGTCGCAGCATTTGGCATGCGCAAAGCAGATATGGAACCATTGTTTTTAGAGCGCTATTTGGATGCTCCGATTGAAACTGTGATGTCTAATCACTTTAATCGCGTCATTACGCGCCATCAAATTACCGAAATTGGTAATTTAGCAGTAGCCAACCCACGCAATGCTGGGGTTTTAATCGCAAGTGTCATTCAGCACAGCTTAGACATTAACGTTGAGTGGTGTGTCGCTACCGCACACCACAGCCTACAAAATGGATTAGTGAAAGGTGGGCGTGATGTCTATGCCTTACAAGAAGCAGACAAGTCACGCCTAAATGCCACAGAGCAGGCAACTTGGGGACGTTACTACGACAACCCACCACAAGTGGTTGCAGTGAGAGGCACCGCGGAGCTATGACCATGATGCAGCAACACACTGTTAATCAGGCAGTCGCCAAACATGCGAGCCACCATGCAGAGAACATTGCACTACGCGGCCTAGATTGCAGCCTCACTTATGCTGAACTACACACTGCCATTGAAATTCAGAGCCAAGCCTGGCGTGACTTTACCCAAAAACCACAAGCAACCATCGCCTTAGCAGTAGAGAATCATCCTGCTTGGGTGGTGTTAGATTTAGCGGCATTAGCAAGTAACATCACCCTCATTCCACTACCGTTCTTTTTCTCAAGTTCGCAATGGCTGCATGCGATACAAGATGCCGGTGCCAACGCAATTGTGACAGATCAGCCCGCGCTATTTGAAGCACTGTTAAAAGATAAGATTGTAAATCAGACGCAATCGACGCTTGCTGGCAAAACCCTCACGCAATTTGAATTACATCCATCAGCTAAAGTTGCATTACCATCTAATACTGCAAAAATCACTTACACATCGGGCACCACAGGCAACCCTAAAGGCGTGTGCTTAAGTCTAGAAAGCATGACCAATGTGGCACAGTCGATTGCTGAGGCGACTAAAATAACGCCAGATGATATTCATTTGAACGTGTTACCACTGGCTACTTTATTAGAAAATGTCGCTGGTATTTATGCACCGTTACTGGCTGGCGCCACTTGTGTACTCCTGCCTAGCAGTGAAATTGGCTTAAGTGGCGCATCAGGCCTCAATATTCAGAAGCTAATCGCAGCACTTAAACACGCACAAGCAACAACCGCAATTTTCACCCCAGAGCTACTCAATGCACTGGTTTGTCAGGTTGAGTTATGCCAAATTGAGTCATGCCAAGTTGAAACTGGCGCAGAACTACCAAGCTCATTACGCTTCTTAGCCGTCGGCGGCGCATCGGTATCGCCTAATTTACTCAAACGCGCCCTAGCGTTATCAGTGCCAGTATACGAAGGCTACGGCCTTTCAGAGTGCGCCTCTGTAGTTGCGCTCAACACACCAGCATTTAATAAAATCGGCAGTGTCGGTAAGGTGTTACCCCACATCAAAATAGAGTTCGCAGACGACCAAGAAGTAATCGTCTCAGGCAACACCTATCTGGGCTACGTAGGACAAACCACAGCGCAGTCTAACCGCATTCATACCGGCGACATTGGACATCTTGATGAAGAAGGCTACCTCGTCATCACTGGCCGCAAAAAGAACATCTTTATCACCTCTTTTGGTCGCAACGTTTCGCCAGAATGGGTGGAGCGCGAACTCGCAATTTCTCCTTACATTGCGCAAGCCGCGTTATTTGGCGAAGCCAAGCCATGGAACACCGCTATTATCGTTGCCAACAGTAGCTCAGCTACCGAGATTGAGACCGCAATACAAAGCATTAACGAAAGCCTGCCAGACTACGCAAGAATCTCACAATGGATTAGCGCAGACGCACCATTCAGCCTCAGCAACCAACAACTTACTGCGAATGGCAGAAACCGAAGAGACATGATTTGGCAGTGTTACCAACACAGAATTAACGCACTTTATGAAAGACAATACGCATGACTTTTTATCAAACACTACTAAAAGAGACTGAACAAGAGCGTGCAGAGCTCCTAAGCTTACCGCTCATTACCAAAGGTGCAGCAGGTGAGATATCTCATGATACTTATGTTGGCTTTTTAACTCAGGCTTATCATCACGTAAAACACACGACACCGCTACTGATGGCATGCGGTGGCCGCCTACCTGCTCACTATGAATGGCTGCGTACTGCGATTGGCGAATATATTGAAGAAGAAATGGGTCATCAAGAATGGGTACTCAACGACATTGCAGCATGTGGCGGTGATAAAGAGGCCGTTCGCAGCAGCACAACGCCCGAGACAAGTGCCTGCCTTGCCACCGAGGTCATGGTGGCTTATGCCTATGACATGATCAACCGTGTCAACCCAGTCGGCTTTTTCGGCATGGTACTGGTACTAGAAGGCACCAGCACAGCGGTTGCTACGCAAGCAGGGGAAACTTTAATGCAATCACTCAACCTACCCAAAAAAGCATTTAGCTACTTACTTTCCCACGGCTCTCTGGATATTAGCCATGTCTCTTTTTACGAAAGCCTGATGAATCAAATTACTAGCCCAGAAGACCAAGCAACCCTGATTCACAGCGCTAAAATATTTTATAGGTTATATGGTGATATATTCCGTACAATAGAAACCCAATACATGCAAAATTGAATGGCATTCCTATGCAACTAAAAAACAAATGTATCCTACTCACAGGCGCCACGGGTGGTATTGGTAAACACTTAGCATTACAACTTGCTCGCAAAGGCGCCAACCTAATATTGGTTGGCCGCGACAGCACTAAACTTGATAGCCTAGCACAGCTGATTCACAATAAGGGTGGCAATGCAAAAACGCTGGTTGCAGACTTTGAAGTCCCCGGCAGCGTACCGCAGCTCGCACAACAAGCCACCCAGCAATTTGGCAACATTGATATTTTAATCAACAACGCGGGGATTCTTGATTTTATTCAGTTTGAAGATCAAAGCCCAGAACGCATCGCGCAAGTGATTAACACTAACGTCACCGCCCCTATCCTGCTTGCACACGCGCTATTGCCTCACTTCAAAACGAACAACCAAGGCCACTTGGTGATGATAGGCTCGATTCTTGGTTCACTTGGCTTTCCACACTATGCAACCTACTGTGCCAGCAAGTTTGCCGTTCACGGCTTTTCACAAGCATTACGCCGAGAGCTAGTGGACACTAACATAGCAGTCACTTACATTGCGCCACGCGGCGTCAATACCCCCATGAATGATGCAGCCACACTCGCCATGCTCGCTAAAACTGGGGGGAATATTGATGAGCCGGAAAAAGTAGCGACGATTATTGTTAAAGCGATAGAACATCAAAAACAGGAAGTGTTTATTGGGCAACCAGAGTCATTTTTTGCATGGCTCAATGGGTTTATGCCTAGGGTTGTGAACTTAGGCCTTAAAAAACAAGCAAAAGCGGCAAGAGCGTTTGTTGTAAAGAAATAACAAAGAATTCTTTTTCTTTACAACCTGTTTCAATGGGTTAAACGTAAAGCAGCACTTATACGTAAAGTACCACAGGAAATACGGTTGCCGCCAAAACAAGAATCACCCACTCCATGCCCCAGCGCTCTAAATGTCCAGTGAAGTGAAAAAAGAGCGTTGTAATTGCAACGAGGTAATAACCAATATAAATAGCTAATGCCATAATTTCACCAATACCATTGTTAAGTTTGAGTTAATGCGACTCAATGTATGACCAGTGTAACAAAAAATATATCCCGACACTGCGTTTTAAACAATATCAGCATCAAAAAATGGCTCACCTAGACGTACCAACACCTAAGACTGCCATCAAATTATACCGATTTTTATAAACTGACTTTACTACTGTTAGCATCACTTACTAATTACGGCTATTTCAAGCTTTACTTTAACAAACCATTTACTGCGATTAAACACTTGACTTAAACACTTGGTTTTATAGCAAATTTAGCGTATATTTCGCTAATTGCTAGGGGTCTGCGTTTTTAAACAAATGTTTTAACAAAATGCAGTGAGATATACCCTTCGAACCTGATGCGGGTCATGCCGCCGTAGGAAAGCATCTATCCGCTTTCCTACAAATATACTAGTAAGGGCACGCAGTTTTCCTGCTCCTTACGTTTTTGCTAGGAGCCACACTTGAACGCCACCGATAAAAATCTTACCAAGTTTCTTAATGAAACTGCCTCTGTTGATGAGAGCGCAACCACCCCTTTTGCCAAATCACGCAAAGTTTATGTTGAGGGCTCACGCCCAGACATCCGCGTACCGTTTCGCGAAATTTCATTAAGCGACACTCCTTCTGCTTTTGGCGCAGAAAAAAACCCACCAGTTGTTGTTTATGACACATCAGGCCCATACACAGACCCAACCATCAGCATCGATATCCGTAATGGCTTGCCTGCATTACGTACCGGCTGGATTATGGAACGTGGCGATGTAGAGCAATTAGACGGCCCAACCTCCGAATTCGGCCACCAACGTTTAGTTGACCCAGAACTTTCAGAAATGCGTTTTAACCTGCACCGCAAACCATTGCGCGCTAAAGCAGGCCAAAACGTATCGCAAATGCACTATGCACGTAAAGGCATTATCACCCCAGAGATGGAGTTTATTGCCATTCGTGAAAATCAACGCCGTGAAAACATGAGCCCGCTGTTACAAACACAACACCCGGGCCAAGATTTCGGTGCAAACATCCCTAAAATGATTACAGCAGAGTTCGTACGTGATGAAGTGGCTCGCGGCCGCGCCATCATCCCACTGAACATCAACCACCCAGAAATCGAGCCGATGATTATCGGCCGTAACTTCTTGGTAAAAATCAACGCTAACATCGGCAACTCAGCACTAGGTTCTTCTATCAGTGAAGAAGTTGAAAAAATGGTGTGGAGTACACGTTGGGGTGGCGATACCGTGATGGATTTATCAACAGGTAAAAACATTCATGAAACACGCGAGTGGATCATCCGTAACTCACCAGTGCCTATCGGTACTGTGCCTATCTACCAAGCACTTGAAAAAGTGAACGGCAAAGCTGAAGACCTAACTTGGGAAATCTTCCGTGACACATTGATTGAGCAAGCAGAGCAAGGTGTGGATTACTTCACTATCCATGCAGGTGTGCGCTTGGCTTACATCCCAATGACAGCAAAACGTATGACTGGTATCGTGTCACGCGGCGGCTCTATCATGGCGAAATGGTGTTTAGCGCATCATAAAGAATCTTTCTTGTACGAACACTTTGAAGACATCTGCCAAATCATGAAACAGTACGACGTTTCATTCAGTTTAGGTGATGGCTTACGTCCAGGCTCAATCTACGATGCCAACGATGAAGCACAATTTGCTGAATTGAAAACATTGGGGGAATTAACCCAAATCGCTTGGAAGCACGACGTACAATGTATGATCGAAGGCCCAGGCCACGTACCAATGCACCTGATTAAAGAAAACATGGAACTGCAATTAGAGCATTGCGGTGAAGCTCCATTCTATACATTAGGCCCATTAACTACAGACATCGCACCTGGTTATGACCACATCACCTCAGGTATCGGCGCTGCCATGATCGGCTGGTATGGCTGTGCAATGTTGTGCTACGTAACGCCTAAAGAACACTTAGGCTTGCCAGACAAAGAAGACGTACGTGTTGGTATCATCACATACAAAATCGCAGCACACGCGGCAGACTTAGCAAAAGGCCACCCAGGCGCACAAATCCGTGACAATGCTTTATCAAAAGCACGTTTCGAATTCCGTTGGGAAGACCAGTTCAATCTAGGCCTAGACCCAGAGAAAGCTAAAGAATTCCACGACGAAACATTGCCACAAGAAGGCGCAAAACAAGCGCACTTCTGCTCAATGTGCGGCCCACACTTCTGCTCAATGAAAATCTCACAAGACGTACGTGACTACGCAGCAGAGCAAGGTGTTTCTGAGCAAGAAGCGCTGACCAAAGGCATGCAGGAAAAAGCCATTGAGTTTGTGAAAAAGGGCTCTGAAGTTTACCAAAAAGTCTAAACACTTTTTGGCTGGGTTTATTAGATAGTTAAATTGCCCCAGCCGTCATTCCCGAGTAATCGGGAATCCATTTTGCAATTTAGAAAGCCAGCCAAAGTGCTGGCTTTTTCTTTATATAAATATTTAATAACTATCTGATTTATATTGTTGAACACAGCATCCTTACAAATCAAAAATTTAACTTTAGATTTGTAAGATGATAATTCGTCAAGTAGGGTGGGCAGGCTCTGCCCACGCAGTCTTAAACATTTCGTGTGCAACAAGTTGCCCACCCTAAAAACTTCCAAATAGTGAAACATTCGATGTGAGCTTTAGCTTAAGCAATGGCTTACGCATAGAATCAATCAAAATCGTAGCATACGCAACAGACCTAGCAAAATGCTCTGATGCAAAAATTCGTGAGTACTGGCTCTAGTAGTCATTTTTCTACACATAACCCGCATTATGCTAAACTTTTGCTATCTTCTTTTATATTAATCTGGCTAACGTTGTGAACAATATTGAATCCAGTGTCGTTGCCGACTTTAGGCAAACCCTACTTTGGCCTGTCCAGCTGATTTCAGAATCCAATAGCCAGAAGATCCAGCGCCCGTGGGATATCCTTAAAGCTGAAAACTGTCCTTGGCAAGAAATCGAAGATGAATTCTCATTAGCCAAACAATCTTTAAGTGAAGTACGTTACCAAGAGTTTGTTACGTTCATGCCGTTCGCGCAGCGCTTTTTATATGGCGAAGGCAAGCATGGGCGCGAATCTGGCGGCTATGGTGAATCACCGATTCATATCTTTTCACGTTCCGACGTGAATCAAGTCCGCATTACGCTCAACAATCACGAAGCCCCTATCGTATTAAAGGTAGCCCATATTGAGCTGTATTTTTTCTATGATATTGATGTCGCCTTTTTGGCGCTTGAAGTCACCGGAGAAAATATCCAACTCAATCATGCTATGGAGATTCTGTATCGATTAGGACGCACTTACCCTAACTATTGGGAAGAAAATGGCGATGCTGGCCACTGCGCAAAAAGCATTGAGTGGTTAGATAAACAAGGCCATGTGCTTGCATGCTCTGATTATCAAGACAAAGCCCGATATTTATCATTTGTAAAAGATAACCACGTCCCCTGCGTTTCTTTGCACTGGGAGTTCTTGATGCACCCCTTGGTGCAGCATTACTCCAGCCAAGAGGGCCAGATTCGTTATCGAGAAATTGAATATCAGCGCATGCCATTAATGGCTTATCTAGCATTTGAAGACATTAGTAAACTGACTCGTGGCGATTTGATACGTTTAGGTTTGGTCACCCAACCATGGGATTCTGCAACGCTGCCATTTACCGAAGAGTTTTTAAGCCATTTCGAACAAAAACACTGCTACGACCGCTACTGGGATAACAATAAAATCGACCCGTGGAGCACCACTCGCATCATGTGTACAGGACAAAATTTTATTGTGGTTGGCAGTAAACAGCATCGTGTGTACACCAATGAGAGAACTGGCATTAAGCGCAATTATCAAAGCCAATATTTCTTACTGTTTTTAATCGCCCACTTCCAAAAAGCGGCTCTCTTAATGCTGTCAGACCGCATGGTACAAGCCATTAGCCGCCTAAATATTGAAGATGAAACGTCTATCAAAACATTTAGACAAAGCATCCGTAATGTGATGGGGGTGTTCTTGCGATTTACCCATCGCTATTGGTTCGAAAGCGTGTCAGATCAGGCTGTCGCAAAAGATATATTTGCCATGATGCATAATCAACTAAACACGGTAGATTTGTTTAGAAAAACACGTAGCCGCATTATGGATATGGCTGAATATTTAGAAGGCGAAGAAATTAAACGCCAGGCAGATACGGTAGTGAGGCTGACGGTAGTCACCATTTTAGGCTTAATTGGCACCATGACCAGCGGTTTACTAGGAATGAATATTTTTGACTTCTCTCAAGCGACTATCGTAGAAAAAATCGCCTACTTTGTCAGTATCTTTGTACCGGTAAGCATACTCACGTTTTACACGGTCGTTAAATCACGCAGGTTATCTCTATTCTTAGATGCGCTCTCTAATGAAAACACAGGCTTGCTGTATAAGGTCGCTAAACTGAAAAGCGTATGGTTTGGTAAAGTAGATAACTAGAAGATAAGCTTTACGTTGATGCAAATTGCTGTAACTAGCAGCTGAGTCAATTAAAGAACTTAATTGCGTTTGCTCAGTTTTAAGTCAGTTTCGATTTTGAGGTGATGTCATTAAAACAGCCAGCTATCCACTGGCTGTTTTGTTTTTAATTCAATCAATTGTATTCACGCCTAGCAAATAAAAAGGCGTAAAATAGCAACATTCAAGGAAAAAACTTTTGACTACTTTAAAACTCTCAAAAAAATCTGGTGATGCCCCAAGCAATGTGGCAAGTAAAGCACCTGTACGCCGCGCAAACACGCCTACGCGTGATAGAACAACTGCACCGGTTAGGCCACAACGCCCTAGCGAACCGGAAATGAGCGCGCCTGTACGTGCCAGAAGTGAATCTAGAGACCAAGCTAGAGATGAAGCAAGACCAGCAGATGCGCCACGTCAACGTAACCACCGTCATGATGGCTCGTTGCACACATCATCTGCACCTAGAGCACAAACGCCAGATAGCCGTGCGCCATCACCGCGCCCGATTAATCCGGATGCGCGCAGACCAGATGCTCACAAATTGGACAGCATGCAAACCACCCGCGATAGAGCAGATCGTGAAGGCGCTTACCGCAACCCGCCACGCCGCGGCGGTAAAGTGCGTGATGGCTTTGTAGCCAGCGAGTTTGATAAAAACCGCACCAATAAAGAAGCATTTGCCGCTAAAGCAAATGCCAGCCAACCTGATTTACCACGCTTATCCAAAGTGATGGCCGAACGCGGCCTGTGCTCACGTCGTGAAGCGGATGAATGGATTGTAAACGGCTGGGTCAAGGTCAACGATGAAATTGTCGACACCTTAGGCTCACGCATTTCACCAGATGCTGAAATTGTGATCAGTAGCTATGCACAAGAATATCAAGCTGAAAACGTTACGATTATTTTGCATAAGCCGGTTGGCTATGTAAGCGGCCAAGCTGAAGATGGTTATCAACCAGCTATTGTATTGGTACACCCAGACAATCAGTGGGAAGACGATCCAGAACTGCACCACCATAATCCTAAGCAATTTCACCGCGGCATGCTACATGGATTAGCGCCAGCTGGTCGCTTAGATATTGACTCTACAGGGATGTTAGTGCTCACTCAAGATGGCCGCGTTGCACGCCATTTGATTGGAGAAGACTCTACGGTAGAAAAAGAATACTTAGTACGTGTAACCGGTGAGCTAAGTGATGCCGACCTAAAACGCTTGAATTACGGCTTAAGTTTAGATGGTGTGAAATTAAAACCAGCTAAAGTAAGCTGGCAAAATGAAGACCAATTACGCTTTGTATTACGTGAAGGCAAAAAACGCCAAATCCGCCGTATGTGCGAAATGGTGGGGTTGCACGTAGTAGGTTTAAAACGTATTCGTATTGGCAGTGTGACTTTAGGTAAATTACCGGTTGGCGAATGGCGATATTTACGCAACGATGAGCGCTTTTAATGTAGCATCTGGCTTAATGATTAATTATTGATAGCGAGGTTTCGTCATGGGATTATTTGATAGTTTAGCTGGCGCAGTGTTAAGCAATATTGGCGGTGATAAAGGCACTATGGTGCAAATCGCCATGGATCTATTTAAACAGAATGGTGGCTTAGAGGGCGTACTTGCTAAATTTAATGAGGCTGGCTTGGCTGAACAAGCTGCGTCCTGGATTAGCAAAGGCGATAACTTGCCAATTTCTGCCGAGCAAGTGATTGAAGTGCTAGGCCGTGACAGCATTGCCGGTATTGCTGAGAAACTGACCATGTCACCTAGTGACATCAGCGAGAAAATTGCAGAATACTTACCGCAGGCAATCGACAAAATGACGCC
This sequence comes from Methylotenera sp. L2L1, assembly GCF_000744605.1. Classification (NCBI taxonomy): domain Bacteria; kingdom Pseudomonadati; phylum Pseudomonadota; class Betaproteobacteria; order Nitrosomonadales; family Methylophilaceae; genus Methylotenera; species Methylotenera sp. L2L1. The sequence continues at coordinate 916,805 of NZ_JQMG01000001.1, read as the reverse complement.
GAATGGTGAAGTAGACGGCAATTCAGGCAACCTGCTGACAGCCGTCATGGGTATGTTGAAATAACATACATCGCAATAGAAACGGCGCTTATGCGCCTTTTCTATTCATGATTTAAGTCATTCGCATCATGCGCCTAGCCTTGCTATGCACCTTGCAATTAACGTAAGTTCATCGTTGCCTGTGCACTTGGTTGCCGATTAAAAACCTCTTTCTTTATTAAAATCAGCTTATGGATATCTTGTTACTACTTAAAGCCGCTTTACTGGGCATTGTTGAAGGTGCAACTGAGTTCTTGCCTATCTCCAGCACTGGGCATTTGATCTTGGCCGGCGACCTGCTCAATTTCATGAACCATGAAAAGCGCAACGTATTTGATATTGCCATCCAACTAGGTGCCATCTTAGCGGTGGTATGGGAGTATCGTAGACGTTTTATAAGTACATTTGCCGGTATCGGGCGCGACCCCATCGCCAATCGCTTATTCATTAACTTAGCCATTGCTTTCTTGCCACTAGCCATCTTGGGTTTGGCTTTTGGCAGCATTATCAAAACCCACCTATTTAAACCCGTGCCTGTCGCCATGGCATTTATTATTGGTGCCTTTATTATTTTATGGGCAGAGAAGCGTACGCACACCGTCACTATAGAAACGGTGGATGACATTCGCCCCTTGGATGCTTTAAAACTGGGACTGGCACAAGCCGTTGCATTGATTCCTGGCATGTCGCGCTCTGGCTCAACGATTATCGGCGGGCTGTTTTTTGGGCTATCACGCAAAGCTGCGGCGGAATTTTCATTTTTCCTCGCTGTCCCAACCCTAGGCATTGCCTCTATTTACTCTATGTACAAAGATCGTGCCCTGCTCAGCATGGATGACATGGGCGCATGGGCAATGGGGTTTATATTTTCGTTCATTAGTGCCATGATTGCGGTTAGAGCGCTTATTCGCTATGTCAGCAACCATGACTTTACGATTTTTGCATGGTATCGCTTGGTGTTTGGCGGCATTGTGCTGCTCACAGCGTATACAGGCTTAGTGGACTGGACTGTGCACTAAAAACAACAATATGAATGCGTAATACAGATGGTGACGATCATCGAATCATCAATAAGACTTAAATAAGGTGACATCATGAAAAAATTATTAAAATACGGCCTCTATGGCGTGGCTGGCGTAGTTGCCTTGCTGGTGTTGGCCGTTGCCATCATCTCCGCTACCTTCAACCCCAATGATTACAAACCGCTGATCATTAAGCTAGTACAAGAGAAAAAACAGCGCACCCTGAATATTGAGGGTGATATCAAGCTCGCTTTCTGGCCAAAAATCGGTGCAGATTTGGGCAAACTTTCAATTTCTGAACACAACTCTGAGCAAACCTTTGCTTCGATTCAAGGTGCAAAAGTGGCACTGGCACTGCTGCCATTGCTGAAAAAGGAGCTGGTGGTAGATACCATCTACATCGATGGCGCTCAGGCGAATATCATTAAATATAAAGACGGCACCACTAACTTTGATGACTTACTCAGCAAAGATGAAGAAGAGTCCGAGCAAATTAAGTTTGATGTGGATGGCGTTAAAGTCACCAACTCTGCCGTCAACTATACCGATGAAGGCACTGGTGCAAAATATGCACTTTCTAAATTCAATTTAACCTCTGGTCATATCGCGTTAGCTGAGCCGATTGATTTAGCCACTGACTTTAGCGCCACTGCGAACCAACCTGCAATCGCTGCCGATGTGAAATTAAAAGGCACCTTCCTAGCAGACCCTGAAGCCAAACACTTTGCCGCAAAAGATTTAGACGCCTCAATTAAAGGCAACTTACTAGGTGGTAAAGACGTAAACGTTACCATGAGCGGCGATATTGATGCTAAACCTGAAACACGTGAATTCTTAATCGACAGCCTAAAACTGGCATTATCTGGTCAATTTGATGGCGCCAAAGTCACACTAGACTTAAACGCACCCGCACTGGTTGCGCAAAAGGATGAAGTCACCAGCAAGAAAATCACTGTTAACTTAAACCAAGAAAAAGCGAGCGACTCATTTAAAGCAAGCTTAGTACTGGCTGACATTAAAGGCTCACCTAAAGCCCTACAAAGCAGTGGCATCAGCGGCGAAATTACCGGTACTCAGGGCAAACGCAGCATTAACGGCAAGTTTTCATCTCCGTTCCAAGGCAATCTTGAAAGCTTGATTTTTGACTTACCAAAATTTGCGGGCAATGTAGATATTAAAGACCCTGCTATCCCTAACGGTAGCGCCAAAGTGAATTTTGATCTAAGTTTGCACGCTGACGCTAAACAAGAGCAAGTGAACAGCAAATTCATCATGAATGTTGATAACACCAAGCTCAATGGTCAGGTTGCTGTCGCTAACTTTAAAAAGCCTAATATTCAGTTTAATTTAAACGCTGACACTTTAGATTTAAACAAATTACTAGGCGCTAGCCCTAAAACTGAATCTAAGAAAACCGAACCTGCAAGCCAAAAACCTGCTGACTTATCTGCCCTAGGTAATCTATTACTGGATGGCAAGGTTAATATTGGCAATATTATTTATGATAAATATCGCTTATCCGGTCTAAACGTCAACATTAAAGCAGATGGTGAAAAGCTGTCTTTATCAGGGCTGAATGTTAAGTTTGATGACAGCCAAATTAAAGGTGGCTTAGGTATCAGCCACTTTAGTAAGCCGCTTTATACCTTTGATCTTGATATTGACCAGCTGAATCTTGATAAATACATCATTGCAAGTGATAAACCAGCTGAAACCAAAGCAAATACTGGCGATGCTCCCATTGATTTAAGCGCACTTAAAGCACTAAATGCGAACGGCTCTATCCGCATTGGCAACTTAAGATACGGTAAAACTAAAGCCTCAAACGTACGTGTTGATCTAAAAGCCGCCAATGGCATTGCGACAATTGCGCCCTTGTCTGCCAATTTGTATCAAGGCAGTATGAACGGCTCTCTCAGCGTTGATGCGCGCAACACGCCCAGTATTGCGTTTAAACAAGATATGAAAGGCATCGCCATTGGCCCTTTATTGGTGGATGCCATTAACAACGACATGTTAGACGGCAAAGGCACACTTAATGTAGATGTGACCGCTTCTGGTAATACCGTTGGCGCAATGAAAAAAGCGCTTAACGGTAAATCTTCACTGCAACTTGCAGATGGCGCAATCAAAGGCATTGATATCGCAGGCACCATTCGCAATGCAAAATCTAAGCTAAACATCCTAAAAGGCCAAAGCAGTATTGGCGCTGATCAAACACAAAAAACTGACTTTAGCGAGCTATCAGCATCCTTTGATATTAAAAATGGCGTCGCACACAATGAAGACCTCGCCATGAAAGCCCCAATTTTACGCTTAGCTAAGGGCGACAGCCGAGGTGATGTCGATATCGCCAATGAAACCATTAATTACTTAGCCAAACCTACCATTGTTAAATCAATCAAAGGACAAGGCGGCGCTGAGTTAGATTCACTTGCTGGCGTTTCAATTCCAGTAAAAGTAACCGGTACCTTCTCAGCGCCTAAATATGGCGTTGACTTTGCCTCTCTTGGCACTGCGATTGCTAAATCTAACCTACTAGATAAAGTAGGCGGCGATAAAGCAGGTGCGGTTAAAAGCTTAATCGGTGATGGAGATAAAGTGGATGCGCTAAAAGGTTTGTTAGGTAAGAGCAAATCCACAGAAACTGCACCAGCCACAGGCGACGCTACTAAAACAGACAGCACAACCACAGAACAACCAAAATCTGCTGAAGAAATTGCAAAAGAAAAAGCTGAGCAAAAACTCAAAAAACTTCTTAACTTTTAATTAGCGATAGCGAATCAACGATTTAGCAATCCTCCATACGCGACTAGCCACAGAGCCTATTATTCATGACTGATTTTGCCAGCCGCCTTATTACTTGGCAAAAAATACATGGGCGCCATGACCTACCCTGGCAAAACACCACAGACCCTTACGCCATCTGGGTTTCTGAAATTATGCTGCAGCAAACTCAAGTAACTGCTGTGATTGGTTATTACGCTAAATTCATGGCACGGTTTCCAACCATTGCCGCGCTGGCAAATGCCACCCAAGACGAGGTACTGCAGCATTGGAGCGGCCTTGGCTATTACTCAAGAGCGCGCAACCTGCATAATGCTGCACAAACCATCGTAGACGCGCATGGCGGCGTGTTCCCGCAAGACTTCGACACCATACAAACACTGTCTGGGATTGGTCGCTCTACAGCTGCGGCAATCGCTTCCTTTGCCTTTCATCAAGTACAAACTATTCTGGATGGTAATGTTAAACGCGTGCTGACTAGGCACTTTGCAATTGCAGGCTGGCCGAGCACCCCAAAAATTGAAAAATCATTATGGCTGCTTGCTGAGCAACTCCTACCGCAGTCAGATATGGTTGCCTACACCCAAGGCCTGATGGACTTAGGCGCAACCGTCTGCACCAGAAGCAAACCTAAATGCACGGTATGCCCGTTAAATAACGGCTGTTTAGCACGCCAGCAGAACCTCACCACTGTACTGCCTACATCAAAACCCAAAAGGAGCATCCCTGAAAAAAACACAACCATGCTCATCTTGCGACAAGGCAATGAAGTCATGCTGGTAAAACGTCCATCCACTGGCATATGGGGTGGCTTATGGAGCTTCCCAGAATACGAAGAAAATACAGAAACAAGCAATGATTACGCAGCCGTTAGCCTGAATCAGTTTGGCATATCAGCCACCGCAGACAGCACACTGCCAACCGTTAGTCATGCATTTACCCATTTCAAGCTACACATCAAACCGCAGCCGTTAATCGTCACCAAGCAAGTGCCACATGCAAGAGAAGCTGGCTTTATCTGGTTAAGTATCGAAGATGCCATCGGCGCGGCAATCCCCACCCCAGTACGAAATATTCTCTTATCTTTACTCTAGCACCCATCTTAATCTCACAAGACCTTGCCCTATGTCTTGCTAAGGCGTAGGATTAAACCATACAGAAACACTAAAACTAAGAAATTGAATCTATCGCTCAAACAACGGTCATACCCCCTCATCTAACAACAATCATAGGAGAAATAAAAATGGCTAACAATAATTTACCTACACAAGTAGATGTTTCTAAAGAGCAATTGATTACTGACTTTAAAGTAGTGATTGCCGATGCAGAAGCCTTATTAAAAGCGACTGCAAGCCAAGGTGGTGAGGCCATGGCTAACTTACGTGCTAAAACCGAGGAATCTTTAGCCGTTGCAAAAGAAAAACTGGCTGACGCACAAGAGGTATTAGTCGCAAAAACCAAAGCAGCTGCCCGCGCAACTGATGACTATGTGCACGACAAACCGTGGCATGCGGTAGGCATCGCAGCTGGTGTTGGCTTAGTGGTTGGCTTACTTATTGGCCGCCGTTAATTGCAATGAGTGATAGCAATAACAATGACGGGCTATTAGGCTCGCTGAAAAGGCTCACCAACACTTGTATTGGCATTGTACACACGCGTCTTGAACTGCTAAGTACCGACTTAGAAGAGGGACGCGAGCGTCTAATCTCATTACTGGCGATGACCTTTGTTGCGCTATTCTGCCTATGCTTTGGCATGGTGCTGCTGGCAATCCTGATTGTGGTCTTATTCTGGGATACGCATCGTTTACTCGTACTAAGCCTGTTGACTGGGCTATTTATTGTGACGGGCGGCATCATTGGCGCACTAGCGATACGCGCACTCAAATCCATGCCTAGAATGTTCGAAGCCAGCTTAGCGGAACTGGTTAAAGATCATCAAGAAACCAGTAAAGATTAGGAGCGATTTGTGAGTCCTAAACGCGCAACCATCGCCGAACGCCGCGAAAAACTAATCCTGAAAGCAGCGTCGCAACGTGCTTTACTCGCACAAGATATCGCGCCTTTAGGCACACCATTAACCATTGCCTATCGTGGCTTTCAACTGGTGCGCTACGTCAGGCAACACCCTATCTTAATGCTAGGGGTCACCACAGCCATCAGCGTGATTCGCCCGGCACGCGTGCTCAAGTGGTTAAAAACCGGTTTTTCAGCACTCAATCTGGCACGCAGTGTCAGTGATATCTTAATTAAGAAATAAAAAAAGCGGCTATTAGCCGCTTTTTTGTTCACCTATATTTTCATGCCTAAGCCTATTAGCGCTTAAGCATCCATATAGATTAGATAACTTAGTAAGCTATCTTATTTTTGATCCCAAGAATCTTCCCACATACAGTGTTTGATTTTGTGACGGTTAGCAATCAACTCATCAATACTAGGCTCGTCGTTCAATGCACGTTTGATCGCCAATTTAGTCGCATCGTAGTTGTTTTTGTACATATCAGCTTTGTCTAAAGTGCCTGCCTTTTCTAGCTCGATACAACCTGGGTCAATCCACACCAAACTGATGATACATAGATCATTTGCTTGCTCTTTAGGGATGATACCTTCGATTACACAGTCCAAAATCGCATCAGCAGTAGCTGCTTGCACCACACCACCGAACAAGGCTACATCTGTGCTGCCTTTTAATGTTACTTTAGGTACGGTCATACATACTGGGCGTACTAATTGGTTGATATCACGTACCGCAAACATTGCAGTGTGACCTTTGCTTTGTGCCATTAAGTTTGCAAACGCTTGGCCTACTGGGCCGTCAACCGCGCCGATTAAGATTTCTGGCATTGCTGCGGTAACGTCTTTACCTTCTGAGTAAACAGTAGCTTCGCCTGCTTTGAAAATGATTTTTGACATGAGAAATCCTTGAGAAAATAAAACGATGAAAAATATGAATAAAATCAATGATGCTATTCTATAAAGTAGGATTTTATAGAATAGCCCTGCTTTAAGCAATTTACATGCAAATAAAGCACCTCTGGCATGTACCCCGAGCCAGCCGTGCACAGCGTCAGCGCACTAAACTGGTGCGCCAAATTGGTGCATAGTGTAATATCATTAAAAAATTACTTAGGTCAGCAAGCTTGGAAAAACTTAAATATTGGCTGAAAGGCTTTGTCCCAGAACGAATTTCCGTTAATCATACTGAACGTCTACGCGCTGGTGTTGGCGCATTTGTCGGCATCTTATTAACTGGCTTAGTGACCGTTTTAATAGAGGGCGATACTAGCACTATCCCCTACCTAATAGCCCCGATGGGTGCTTCTGCCGTACTGTTATTCGCCGTGCCTTCAAGCCCATTAGCACAGCCGTGGTCTATTATCGGCGGCAATACCACTGCCGCTTTTATCGGCGTGACTTGCGCTATGTGGATCACCTCCCCTGCTGCAGCGGCTGCGGTGGCAGTCAGCATATCAATTGTGGCCATGTTTGCCTTAAGGTGCATACACCCGCCCAGCGGTGCGGTAGCGCTCACCGCGGTGCTAGGCGGTGCTACTATCCATGCACAAGGCTATTGGTTTGTATTGGCACCGGTCGCGCTTAACTCGTTCATCCTGTTGCTGGTCGCCATTCTCTTCAACAATGCAACACGCCGCCCTTATCCGCATCTTGCAGCAAAAACCTCTCAGCATTTAACCAAGGATATTCCCGCTGAAATGCGCTTTGGCTTTAATACTGAAGATTTAAATGCGGTACTCAAAGAATACAACCAAGTGCTAGACGTAAGCCGCGATGATTTGCAAAGCTTGTTACAACAAACTGAAATGCACGCTTATCGGCGCCGTTTTGGTGAGATTGTTTGCGCAGACATTATGTCTAAAGATGTGGTCAGCGTCGTGTTCGGCACCTTGCTGGAAGACGCTTGGCTGCTCATGCGGCAGCATGAAATCAAAGCGCTACCTGTGATTGACAGAGCTCGGCGTGTAGTGGGCATCATCACGCAGGCCAACTTTATGCAGCATGCCAATTTAGAGGTATATGAGGGATTTGAAGCCAAACTTAAAAACTTTATCCGCAGAACCCATACACTGTCTTCGCACAAACCTGAAGTGGTAGGCCAAATCATGACCTCGCCAGCCGTCACGGCATCCATCAATATGCATATTATTGAACTGATTCCACTGATGTCGCAAACTAAGGTCCACCATCATATTCCCGTGGTTGACGATGAGCGCCGCTTGGTCGGCATGGTGACACAGTCTGATTTAGTTTCCGCGCTTTACCACGGACGCGTAGCTAACTTGCGAACCTTAGGATTATCTTCCTAGGGAACACGGAACAAGTGAGCGAGCGGGATGAAGTGCGAGGCGCACGGAACGGAGAAACCTAGACAGAATGAGCCAAGAACGAAGCAATTCGCCTACATGGCCACTTATTCCGTGTTCCCTAGGTTAAAACGTATCATCAACACGCATACTTGAGTAAGCAACCACCTGATTACGGCCGTTTTGCTTGGCGCGATACAGCGCCTGGTCCGCCGCTTTCACAAGGTCTGCAAACTCCAAGCCAATATCACGCGAGTCTGCAACACCTATACTCACCGTCACATTAAGACGCTCTTTCCCCAGTGCTAACGTAAACTGTGCAAAAGCCAAACGTAGGCGCTCCGCCAACTCCAATGCTTCATTTTCTGTCGTAGCGGTTAGCAACATGCAAAACTCTTCACCACCATAACGTGCAAAATAATCATCTGGTCTAATCGATTTTTGAGCAATTTCAGCCAAACAGCAAAGCACCTTATCACCGGCAGGATGTCCATAACGATCATTAATAGACTTAAAGAAATCAATATCGATCATCATAATCGCTAATGACTCGCCAGTACGCATGCAGCGCGCCCTCAGGCGCAAGGCATCTTCTTCAATGCGACGTCGATTCAAAGTGCCAGTCAGTGCATCACGCGATGCCACTTGGTATACATCGGCAATCAGCCTATGGTTTAGCATCAATAGCAAACCAAATGCGATGCAAAATTGCAATAAACAACAGATGATAAATGGCAGGGTATTAATGGCCGTATTAACGTGCAAGCCAATAGATTCATCTGGTGAACGCATAATAACGACACCACGCGCAACCAGTAGCACGGCCAGCATCGCAAATGACGCCCCCGTAAACCAGTATGACACTCTCAATGAAGCTTCTGTTTTTACCAAGAGCACACGGGTACAAGCCGCATAAATAAAGAAAAATAAGAAAGAATTTACACTAGCACGTACATGAAAATCTGGGTGAATGACATTAAACCAAACACTCTGGCAAAAAATAATGCCAATAAATAACACCACTAGCCGCCAATAAGTTGGCTGCTCTTTAAACGCCTGAATCCCCGTTAACTGCAGGCAAGCACCCGTTGCAATTAACGTCACACCAAACACCACTGCCCAGTCATGTCCGGGTGTGGTGCGCCCAAAAAAATAAGCTAAACTAAAACCTAGACCGATACATAAATTTGCGACTGCCCACTGCCTTACGCCACGAATACGGCCTACGCGCAACCCTGCCAACTCAAATAAGCAGAAAAACATAAAAGACAACATGGCAAACATCACCATGATGGTACGTACATCTAAACCCATAGATTCTCCCAATAGCAATCAGTATAGCGCGTTGAGTTGTTGATTTTTATGAAATTAAAAGCATTTTTGATACCAACAACTGAATATCCTGACTGTTACTCAGAAATACTACATACATTTGATACGGGCACCCCACTACAATGCACAAATTACTCACCACCCTTTAAGTTAAGTAAAATCATGAGCTCGCATTCATTAAAGTACATACGTGTGAATTGAAACCGATGAGTATGATGTGAATCATACAAGTACGACATCAATTTGATGTAAATAAAACTAAAGGAGAATTATTATGTGGACAACACCAGCAGCGACTGAAATGCGTTTCGGCTTCGAAGTTACAATGTACGTAATGAACAAGTAATTCGCCTTAGACTCTCGTCAACCTTAATGAACTAAGCTTGACGAGATAACTTGATTTGATAAAAAGCCTACTCAGTACTGATTAGGCTTTTTTTAATATCTAAAATTTACCCTAATCGCCTACGCGTCGATGCGTTGCATATCCCGATGTAAAATACCCGCATCGACGTAAACTTCGCTACATACCTTAAATCCAAATCTCTCATAAAACGCGATTGCATGCACTTGGGCTGAGAGTGTGACCACATCTATCCCTTGCTGCCGATAATAAGCAATAGCCGAATTTAATAACGCCGCACCCACACCTAGGCCACGCCAAAGCTTTATTACAGCCATACGTCCAACACTACCATCCCCCAGCAGCCTTGCACAGCCTACAGCCACTCCTGCTGAGCTCAATGCCAGTAAATGTTGAGCCGTTTCATCTAAACCATCCCACTCTAATGCAACAGGTACCTTCTGCTCAACGATAAACACAGCCTCTCGCACAGCGATTAATTGCTGCGCATGCGTTTGCCATCTTACTTTCTCAATATTGAAACTATCTTGCACTGTTATCCCCTTGCGAGCGTTTGCAGTAACAGGCATTATGCAACCTTGGTCTTTAATTAATGATTAAGGTTTTATATGCAAAAATACTTAGCAACTGCAGCACGCGTTTTATTAGCGCAACTCTTTTTACTTCAAGTCGTAGCGCTGATTGTTGGTTTTACCAGCAATCCTGATGGATATCAGCAATATCAAGCTGGTTTGGGTAGCTTAGGCTTGCCTGGCATTTTTGCCCCACTGATTATTTTTGTGAACTTTGTTGGTGGCTTGGCTTTATTACTAGGTTATAAAACCAAAGCATTTGCATTGTTCATGGCTATTTATATCGTCGCTCTAACCCTATTACTCAAGTTACCAGTGTTACAGTATCTAGCAATTGCTGGTGGCTTATTACTGCTATATGTAAACCCTAATACAGCGTGTAGCTTAGATAACTGTAAGAAAAAAGCTTAAATGTAAGCCTAGGTCTTAAAGTTACACAGCAAGAAGCGGCAGAAATTGCCGCTTTTTTTATTCCCATTCCAATACAGGGTAAATTGTATTTACATTGCGTCGATTAGCAATTTCAAACAGTTTCCAGTGATTACGCTCACTTGCAGCTGCTGTATCCATTGCTTTTTCCATCCCTTCATTAGCCTGAATACTTGCACGTACATCTTTCAATAATACGGTCAAATAACGCTCGGCATTTGTAAATGCAACCAGCCAATCTTTAGTGACAGGCCCATGCCCTGGCACCACCTGCTTTGCAGGGCTATCCTTTAATTTTATTATTTCTGCAATTAAGCCTTTAATATCACCCTCAATCACTGGTGTGCGCTCTATAAACAATAAATCACCCGCAAATAAAGTACCGGTGTTACGATCAAGCAACGTAATATCGGTATTGGTATGTGCCAATGGATGCGCATTTAATATCAGCACTCTATCGCCTAAATCAAGCTCCAGTGTAGTTTTAACAGCCAGTGTCGGCTTAATCAAGTCACTGCCTTTTGCATCATCATGCAAAAACCGCTCATTGAGCCTAGTGTATTGCTCACTTCTCACCTCCATCGCATTGCCCAACTTCTCATGGCCGACAAAGGCTGGCTTGGGCTCGCTAGGGTTCTTGGGTAAAAATGCAGCATTACCGTAAATATGGTCAGGATGCACATGCGTATTAATCACGTACAACACAGGCAAAGGCGTGACTTTACGAATAGCCGTCTGTAATTGCTGGCCAACTTTCAGGCTGCCGCCTGTGTCAATCACAGCAACGCCTTTACTACCAACAATAAAGCTAATATTGCAGATATCACCCTGATACCCAGTATCAATATCTAAATGCTCCCCATGATGTACATAAATACCGTCAGCCACCGCCTCAACCACAAAGCTGTCATGCTGTACTTGCGCATGTGAACAGCCAATCATTGAAAACAAACTCATGGTTATCATTAAAATTTTCATGAATGATTCCTTGCGCTAGGGTTAGCGATTAAAATAACTACGTTTTATGCAATCATTCGTTGTGACCATGGTCACAGTTGAATGTTAATTTAGTGCCACTAGGATATTACTATGAATCAAGCTTCTACACGCTATACAAAAACCGCGGTCTTTCTTCACTGGCTGATCGCACTTGTTATTATTGGTATGTTTGCACTAGGTTGGTACATGAGTGAGCTGCCTAAAGAGGCCGCAAAACAATCGGCTTTTGATTTATTCGATTTAGGCATATATACATGGGAGCTTGCTAAAGAAGCTAGCCCGAGAACCTTTTACTTTAACTTACATAAATCAATCGGTATCACATTACTAGCGCTTATCGCGGTTCGTGTGTTGTGGCGCATTACGCACCGCCCACCTGCGATGCTCATCTCTTACAAAGCTTGGGAGAAAAAGCTAGCCACTGGTATGCATCACCTGCTTTATTTATTGATGGTAGCAATGCCTGTCACAGGCCTGATTATGGCTGTTAACAGCAAATACGGTGTGATGTGGTTTGGTATGGACTTCATCGCTGGTTTAGATAACAGCACTATGCGTGATATATTCAAAGAAGCACATGAGATTGTCGGTGCCCTATTACTACTAGCTGTCATCATTCATATTGCAGGCGCTCTAAAACATAAGTTCGTTGATAAAGATGGCACCATGAAACGTATGTCATTTAAATAATCTATTATTTATACTCGGTAACACCCATTAAAAAGCCCGCTTAAAGCGGGCTTTTTAATTATGACTTTACTTTTCTTGTCGCTAATAAACTGAGCAACATACTTGTACCTAGCACTGCCACTACTACCCCTAATGAAACTGCCACTGGAATTTTGAACCACTCTACTATCAGCATTTTTATGCCTACAAATATCAACACTAACGCCAAGCCAAATTTAAGCAAGTGAAAGCGCTCTGCCATATCAGCTAATAAGAAGTACAGCGCACGCAAGCCTAAAATAGCGAAAATATTTGAGGTAAATACAATAAACGGATCATTGGTAATCGCAAAAATAGCAGGGATACTATCCATTGCAAAAATCACATCTGAAAACTCAATCAACACCAATACCAAAAACATAGGCGTAAACCAACGCACACCGTTCTCGGTGATCCAAAACTTATCAGCGTGATACTTATCCGTAATACGAATATGTTGGCGTAACCATTTAAGCAAAGGGTTAGTCGCTAAATTCGGCTCATGATCAGCAAACACAAACATCTTGATACCAGTAATCAGCAAGAACGCCCCAAACACATACAATACCCAATGGAACTGCGCAATCAGCCACGCGCCAATCAGAATCATTAAGGCACGCAAAATAATGGCACCCAATACGCCATACACCAATATACGCTTTTGGTACTCCAACGGCACCGCAAAATAACTAAAAATCATCACAAACACAAAGATGTTATCCATCGCCAGTGTTTTTTCTAGTAAATAGCCTGTGAGATACTCCATCGCTCTGGCATCGGCTATCGCTCTTCCGCTTGTATAGTCCAACCACGCCCATAACGCTGCACCAAACACCATCGCCAACATAAACCATACCAGCGACCAAATAAGCGCCTCACGCGCCCCTACCTTATGTGCGCCTTTGCGCCCTAACGCAAACATATCAATGGCCAGCATGGCGACTACAAATATGCCAAAACCTCCCCACATCCACCAAGTGCCTATCGACTGCAGTTCATTCATGTACGCCTCTAATCTTATTAATACCTACTCATCCGCCAGTTTCGTTATCCTACAACGTCGCCTGACATAAATAAGGCTGAGAAATATTGCTTATATCTCTCAGCCTCTCATTACCCTAACGGCTAGCTAGCTAAAGCAGCCGCTTATACTTATTGTGATTCACGCAATGCTGCAATACGCTCATCCAGCCCTGGGTGGCTAGCAAATAATTTTGATAGCCCGCCTTTACCAGATATACCAAATGCAGCCATTTGTTCAGGCAATGCTGATGGCTCATGCTGTGCCTGCAAACGTTGCAAGGCTGCAATCATCTTGTTTTTACTTGATAATTTAGCCGCGCCCGCATCCGCCCTAAACTCACGTTGGCGTGAAAACCACATCACAATCATAGATGCCAAAATACCTAATACAAATTGCGCAATCATCATCGTAATAAAAAAGGCAGGTCCTGTACCGCGCTCTGTTTTAAACACGACTTTATCCACAACATAGCCAATCACGCGGGATAAAAACATCACAAAGGTATTCACAACGCCTTGAATCAGCGTCAATGTCACCATGTCTCCATTAGCAATATGCGATATCTCATGTGCCAATACTGCTTCAGCTTCATCTTTGGTCATGGCATTTAATAAGCCGCTAGAAACCGCTACTAATGAGCTATTTTTAGTCATGCCGGTTGCAAAAGCATTTACCTCTGGCGTATCAAAAATTGCGACTTCAGGCATCTTAATACCTACCGCATCTGCTTGTGCGCGCACTGTTTTTACCAACCATATTTCAGTGGCTGTACGTGGCTCTTCAATCACCACCGCGCCCGACATACGTTTTGCGCTCCATTTAGAAATCGCTAGCGAGATAAACGCACCACCAAAACCCATAATGGCAGAAAAGACTAATAAATTACTCAAGTCCAAGCCATTGGCATTCAAGTACGGCTCTACCCCTAAAATGCGCATGGTAATAGATAGCACAAACACAATGGCTAAGTTAGTTGCTAGAAAATATAAAATACGTTTCATATGGTCTCCTTCGCTTTAATCCGTTACCTGTTAAATCAGGCATGACGATAATGCTGCTACTTTAGTCTGTTTCTATATTCAATAAAAGCAGAATATTTCTGATTGATTAATCGTTTTTTACGAGCTATTGTTCGTCTATATGATTAATTACAAACAATTCCACTATTTTTGGGCTGTGGCTAAAGCCGGTAGCATCGTTCGCGCCAGCAAGCAGTTACATTTAACCCCACAAACCATCAGTGGGCAGATAGCCATTCTCGAAGCCTCACTCGGTGTATCATTATTTAGAAAAGTGGGCCGTGGCATTGAGCTTACCGAAACAGGAGAGTTAGCACTCACTTATGCTGAGGATATTTTCCAAACTGGTAATGCCCTAGAAGAAACTTTACGCGCAGGCTCTAAAGAGCGTTCTCGCCTATTTAGAGTAGGTATTTCAGATGCAGTTCCTAAATCCATCGCTTATCGCTTGCTAGCACCAGCTATGTCGCTGGCAGAACCCATTAAAATTATTTGCCGTGAAGGTAAATTAGAGTCTTTACTGGGTGAGTTGGCGATTCACCGTCTGGATTTAGTGCTGTCTGATAGACCAATGCCTAGTGAAATTGATATTAAGGGCCGCAGTCACGAACTATTGGAGTGTGGCTTGAGCTTTTTCGCAGCGCCTTCCCTTGCGCAACCCCATGAGCAGGTATTTCCACATCATTTAAGTAACGCACCGCTCTTGGTACCTGGTGAAGATAGCGCTGTGCGTAAACGTTTGATGTCATGGCTAAATACCCTACGCATTCAACCTCAAATCGTCGGTGAGTTTGATGATAGCGCACTCATGCGTGCGTTTGGGCAAGCTGGTGTTGGTATTTTCTGTGCCCCATCCATCATTGCGGACGAGGTCATCACACAACATAATGTGATTAAAATTGGTGAAACCAACCAAGTAGTAGAACGATTCTATGCCATCTCGGTAGAACGGCGCGCTAATCATCCGGCAGTCATCGCCATTAACACGGCATCATCAAAAGTTAGCTAACAGTAGAACTTATCAACTAAGCGTAGCTCATATTGACCAGTACATTTTAAATGTTAATGAGGGTAAAAGATGCGCAATCTAATATTTCACCGCTTAGTTTTTGCCATAATCAGTATTGTTTCATTCAGTAACGCCTATGCTTGCTTGGATGACAAAGCAATTTTGCAACTCAAAGCGAATGAAGAAGCGCACTTAATTTCACGCAACGTAGCCACTATGACAGATGCAATTGAGGACAAGCTTTTATCAGTCCAGGTGAAACAACTTGATGACACCTGTAGCGTGACCATCACGTATAGATTACCTGATGAGGATATTGCAGAAGCCAATAAATTACTGGATAGCAATCCAGCAAAACGTATTATGCTTGCTGGCCAAGGCTATGTTTTGCCAGCACAAGCAACATTGCTTGCAAATGCAGGCGTTAACCCTAACCCACTATCCATTAAACACCAAGATATACTGCAAAGTGCAGACTTAGGTAGAAACCGAGCCTCTGTAGAGCTGTTATATGCAACCCTTGCACAAACACGCGCAGTGATTAGTCCTGATAATAAAAATACTGAACCATGGCCAACTAGCCTACTGGATCAAGAAAATAGTTTATGCGAAAGCCAATATACTAGCGACTCTAACCAAAATGCCTGTGCTTGCAAAATTGATGCTATCAGCAAAAAAGTTAGCCCACGCCAATTAAGATACATCAAGTACCTACAAAATGATCCTTACTCCGCCACTACTGGCGCGCTTGCCACATATCATGACTTATCAGAACAAATTAATTTTGAATGTAAATTAAGAAAACGCTAGAAATCATCAACATACACAGTAGATGATGGTCTAAATCCTCTACTGTTCTTTATCTATCAGCTTAATTTCGTTTTCCTGACACCAAGCTAACAAAGCATCATCTGAAGCCTGCTCTTCAAATGCATACCACTTTTCAAGCAAGCCTTGATATTGCAACATATCTTTAAAGCGTCTGTAGGCACCACGCTTACGAAAGAGGCTTGCTACAAAGTTGTATTCATCAGGTAACGTCTGGTCAATAAACGATAGCGCTAAGGATTGACCAAGCTTTAACTCATTTTTATGGGGTACTTCCATATAATTCAAGGATGTTTCTAGGTCTTCCGGCACCTCTTCATCTAACTCCAGCACGCTTGATGTCCAGTAAATTGCACCTGTATCTTTGCTGATATATGCATGATGCTGTGATGGCGAGCCTGAACTTACAAACTCAAATGCATTTCTAATTTCAGTGAAGTCTACTGTAATCATTAGTTACCATTCATTTGTAATTTAATAATTAAATACCATTACAAAATATTAATAATTGATTGAATTACCTAAAACAATAAAAGCCCGTGAGGGCTTTTATTGTTTAGCAGATATTCAAAATCTAAATATCTAAGTTATTAGCGCCTAAAGCATTATTTTCAATAAATGCACGTCTAGGTTCTACGTTATCTCCCATCAGTGTCGTGAAAATTTCATCTGCAGCAATGGCATCATCAATTTGCACTTTCAGTAAACGACGCACTTTTGGATCCATCGTGGTTTCCCATAACTGCTCTGGGTTCATTTCGCCAAGACCTTTATAACGCTGAATATTCAGTGTATTTTTCGCTTCACCTTGTAGCCAATCTAAAGCTTGTTTGAACGTTGAAACGGTTTGTTCTTTTTCATTACGTTTAACAATTGCACCTACGCCGACCAAACCGTTAAGCATATTAGATGTTTTCAATAGCTGTCTGTAATCGCCGCTGCTTAAGAACTCAGCATTAATCACGCAACATTGCAGGTTGCCGTGTACATATTTATTAATTTCTAAGCGGTAAGCGTTAGTTTCCGCATCAAATGCCACAATCACTTCACTACCAACTGCACCCAAGATAGGACGTAATTTCTCAGCAATGGCATTAGCGCTAGTTTCGTTGCTTAAATTGATTTCACCAGCATCTTGAATCGCGCGTAGAACGCTTTCATCATACAGTGAAGAAATACGGCGAATCACTGCTTCAGTTAACACCACTTGTTTTGCTATTTCAGTTAAAGCCTCATCTTTTAAGATGCCAGCACTAGTTTTAGTGTCTAACTCTGCATTTTTTAGCGCAGACTGCAGTAGGTAGATATCCAACTCCTGCTCATCTTTAAGATAACGTTCATCTCTACCTTGTTTTACTTTGTACAGTGGTGGTTGAGCAATGTAGATATGCCCACGCTCTACTAATTCTGTCATTTGGCGATAGAAGAATGTGAGCAACAATGTACGAATATGCGCACCATCGACGTCAGCATCGGTCATGATGATGATACGGTGATAACGTAACTTCTCTGCATTAAAATCTGCTTTACCAATGCTGGTACCTAAGGCAGTAATCAGGGTCGCAATCTCTTGTGAGCCTAACAATTTATCAAAACGCGCTTTTTCTACGTTTAAAATTTTACCTTTTAACGGCAAAATCGCTTGGTTTTTACGATCACGTCCTTGTTTTGCAGAACCGCCCGCTGAGTCACCCTCGACTAGGTATATTTCGCAAAGTGCAGGGTCTTTCTCTTGGCAATCAGCTAATTTACCTGGCAAACCCATGGTGTCCATCACGCCTTTACGACGGGTAATCTCACGCGCTTTACGAGCAGCTTCTCTTGCACGGGCCGCTTCAACGACTTTTCCACAAATTATTTTGGCATCTGCTGGGTTTTCTTGTAAAAATTCAGCCAATTTTGCTGATACCACTTCAGATACCACTGGTTGCACTTCACTTGAAACCAATTTATCTTTAGTTTGAGATGAGAACTTAGGATCAGGCACCTTAACTGACAACACGCAAGTAATCCCCTCACGCATATCGTCGCCAGTAGTCTCTACTTTTGCTTTTTTAGCCATCTCACTTTGTTCAATATACTGGTTTAAGGTACGCGTCATTGCTGTACGTAGGCCAGTTAAGTGAGTACCACCATCGCGCTGTGGAATATTATTGGTAAAACACTGTACCGTTTCACTGTAAGAATCATTCCATTGCATTGCAACTTCAATCGTCATGCCATCTTTTTCACCAGAAGCATAAAAAGTTTTAGGATGTAGCACCGTTTTACTACGGTTCATATACTCCACAAACCCTTTAATACCGCCAGAGTAAGCAAAATTCTCACTTTTACCGTTGCGTTGATCTACCAACTCAATTTTTACACCGTTGTTTAAGAATGAAAGTTCACGAATACGCTTAGCTAAAATCTCAAAATGATATTCAACCAACACAAAGGTTTCTACTGAAGCTAAAAAGTGTACTTCGGTACCTTTTTTATCAGTCACTCCGGTTTCTGCCAAAGGTGCAACCGCTTCACCGCGGCGAAACTCCATTTGGTGCACTTTACCATTACGGTAAATTTTTAACTTAAGCCAGTCAGACAACGCGTTCACAACAGAAACACCTACACCATGCAAACCACCTGATACTTTGTAAGAGTTTTGGTCAAACTTACCGCCTGCATGTAACTCCGTCATGACAATTTCAGCCGCAGATCGTTTTACCGCTTTAATATCGTCGTATTTAATATCCGTAGGAATACCACGGCCATTATCTGCAACACTAACTGAATTATCAGGATGAATAATTACTTTAATATCATCGCAATGGCCGGCTAATGCTTCATCAATCGCATTATCCAACACTTCAAATACCATATGGTGCAAGCCAGAACCATCAGACGTGTCACCAATATACATACCTGGGCGTTTACGTACAGCATCCAAACCTTCCAATATCTTAATACTGGATGAATCATAATCTGGTGATATTGCGTTGTTTTCACTCATACTTATTTTCTTTATTTTAAAGTTATCTTTAAATTTAATATTTTTTGTTAAAGTAAAAATATTAAAGCTTTTGTTTCACGTGAAACAAGATTTAAATGCGCATTGGCATGACTACATATTTATAATCTGGATTATTAGGTAAGGTAATTAAGCAACTGCTGTTTGCATCTGCAAATGAGAAAGTTACTTGTTCGCTGTTTGTGTTATTCAACACATCTATCAAATAAGTCACATTAAAGCCAATATCTAGTACATCACTGCCGTAAGCGATTTCTAACTCTTCTTCTGCTTCCTCTTGATCACTATTAGTACTAATTAACTTAAGATTATTAGTACTTAGTACCATACGAATACCGCGATATTTTTCATTCGATAAAATCGAAGCACGTTGCATTGCTAACAATACACCTAAACGCTCTGTCGTGAATGTATTTTGATGTCCGGTAGGAATCACACGGTTGTAATCAGGAAACTTACCGTCTATCACTTTAGAAATAAGCTTGATATTACCAAAACTAAAGTTAACTTGATTATTAGCAACTTCTACACTGACATCTTCTTCACTATCATCCAGCAGCTTAATTAGCTCAATCACTGTCTTACGTGGCAAGATAACATCTTGTTTTTCATAGTTTTCTTTTAACTCTGTCGATGTAAAACTTAATCGATGGCCATCTGTTCCCACTATATTCAAACGATTCGCTACGACTTCTACCAATAAGCCATTTAAATAATAACGAATATCTTGTTGCGCCATTGCAAACTCAACTTGCTTTAATAATTCTTTCAGTTGTCTTTGTGGAATCGTAATTACAGTGCCTTGAGACTGTGTTTTTGTCATCACTGGATAGTCAGCAGCAGGCAATGTTTGTAAGTTAAAACGGCTTTTACCGGCTTTTACAGTAATACGGCTATCGTTCGTTGCCATATTAATATCAGAATTGTCTGGTAATGACCTGCAAATATCTAATAATTTTTTAGCAGAAATAGTGGTTGAAAAATCATTACTAGTAGCACTGTCTACAGATAATGAAATTTGCATTTCTAAATCAGTGGCTGTCAGATGAATTTTGTTTTGTTTAGCTTCAAGTAATAAATTAGACAATATAGGTAAGGTATGTCTTTTTTCTACAATGCTTGTAACAGAAGTTAACGGTTTTAATAACGTTTCACGATTGATTTGTATATTCATCTTTATAACCTAAATAATATATATATAAATAATAACAATAATAATGTTGCATTTTTTTGTGCATAACTACTTTTTATTGAATATTTTCAATAGTTTGCAACACTTTTTTTTATCTTGGTAAAAACATAATCTACTGTGGGTCAATTGTTGATTAAATTTTAAAAATTTCTTAATCACAACCTTATGCTAATTTTATCCACAGCTTATCCTTAACCTCATTATTAACAGTTAAGCTGATATTTACCCGTTTAATCTCTAATTACTTGTACTAAAAAACCAATATCTCTAGCAATTGTTGCATCATTTTGTCTTAATAAATCAATCTCATCACATGCATGCATCACTGTAGTGTGATGTCTACCACCAAATGCCTCACCTATTTCAGGAAAGCTATGATTTGTTAATTCACGTGACAAAGCCATTGCTATCTGTCTTGGACGTGCAAAATTACGTGTTCTTTTCTTGCTATACATCTCTGCTACTTTAATTTTGTAGTAGTCAGCAACAGTCTTCTGTATATTTTCCATTGTCACCTGACGGCCACGTACCGCTATTAAGTCGCGTAATGCGTCTTTAGCGAGATGTACGTCAATAGCGTGACCGGTGAACTTAGACATGGCAATAATACGGTTTAAGGCACCTTCCAGCTCACGTACGCTAGATCTAATTTGTTTAGCGATAAAGAACGCTACATCTTCAGGCAGATTAAGATTTACCGCTTCTGCCTTTTTAAGCAAAATCGCTACGCGCATTTCTAGCTCAGGCGGTTCAACCGCAACGGTTAAACCCCAACTAAATCGGGTTCTTAAACGCTCATCTACATCTGCAATCTCTTTTGGGTAGGTATCGCAGGTAATGACGATTTGTTTTTTTGCTTCAATTAGTGAGTTAAATGCGTAAAAGAACTCTTCTTGCGTACGCGTTTTTTTAGCAAAGAACTGAATGTCATCAATCAGCAATAAATCCAGTGAGTGATATTGACGTTTAAATTCATCAAACGCTTTATGTTCATACGCTTTAACCACATCTGATACATAGCGCTCAGCATGTAGATAACGTATTTTTGCATCTGGGTTATGTAATTTTAATTCGTTACCAATCGCTTGCAGTAAATGCGTTTTACCTAAGCCTACCCCACCATAAATAAACAGAGGGTTATAAGCGCTACCTGGGTTTTCAGCGACTTGGATTGCAGCAGCACGCGCTAATTGGTTGGCGCGGCCAGTCACGTAATTATTGAAATTAAAACTAGGGTTTAAATTAGAGGTGTCGATGTTTTTATTAGCAGTCACCGCAGTTTTTTTGGTCTTAGCTAATACTTCACTCAAGTTGTGTTTAATACTGTCGGTCTTAACTTCGTTTTCTACCGCTTTATTTTCTTGATTGGGTTTTTTAACCGGTTCGGCTTGAGCTGGTTTAGCAGTTGCTTCGCCTAATACCAATTCAATTTGCATATCAGGTCTATGTTCCTGAGCAAACTGTTCAATTTTTTTCAGAAAACGGTCTTTAACCCATTGCATGACAAAACGATTAGGCGCATAGACGCGCACAGCATCACCACTAATTTCAGTGTGCAGTGGTTTGATCCAAGTATTGAATTGTTGTGCTGAAAGTTCTTTCTCAAATTTAGAAAGACAAGCAGGCCAAAAATTTTCCATCTGTAATGATATACCTTAGTTTGTACAGTTATTTTTAACTAATGTATTGAAATAACAACGATTGTATGAATTTATAACTTATTGTTTTTATTTTATTTTTTTATAAAATAGCGTACAATTCAACGCTAATCTATCCACTGCATTTTAGCTGGTTTAGCGTAACTTATCCACAGCCATTTTCAAAATTAATGAATAAAAATTTTATAAAATAAAAGTGATAAGAATTAAAAAGTTAGCGCAATTAATAAAACTAAATAAACGTTGACAAAATACTGTGTTATCGGGTCTAATAGCGCCCTTTGTAGCATTTTGCTCGTTGGAGATTCACATGAAACGTACATATCAACCTTCTAAAACACGTCGCGCACGTACACATGGCTTTTTAGTTCGCATGAAAACTAAAGGTGGTCGTGCTGTTATTGCTGCTCGTCGCGCTAAAGGTCGTTCACGCTTAGGTCTTTAAGTCAGTAACGCCATTGGCGTTACTTTCGCTGTATATTCAGTTTAAATTTACAGTAGAAGCTTAATATAGTGCACACGCTTAGGTTTACAAAAAAAGCTAAGCTTATTAAAACGGATGAATTTTCATCCGTTTTTAATTTCCGCAAGCGTATTTTTGCACAGTTTTTAGCGGTGCATTATCAGCCTAACACGTTGGCTCATGCCCGTTTAGGTTTGGTTATTGGTAAAAAGACTGCTAAATCGTCAGTACACAGAAACTATATGCGACGTGTTTTGCGTGAGTTTTTTAGGCTACGTCAACATACAGTCAACCCAGTAGATTTAGTTGTTCGCGTGCAGAAAAAATTTAATAAAAAAGATTTTTTATCGGTCGAGCAAGAGTTTGATTCCTTGATTAAAAAAATTAATCTACGCACTACATTAAATACACAACAAAACGTCACTGAGGTTCACCATTAAAAGGTGTTCAGCATTTATAATGCATGACGGGTGCTATGATTTAAGCCCCATTATTTTTTTGTGATAACGGTTATGTCGCGTCTATTAATTTGGATTATTAAAGGATATCAATTAATTTTGAGTCCTTTTTTTGGCCAGCAATGTCGCTTCTACCCTACGTGTTCACAATACTCGGTAGAAGCACTGCAAAAGCATGGTGCAATTCGAGGTGGTTACTTGATGGTTCATCGGTTATGTCGTTGTCATCCGTGGTGTGATGGTGGGCATGATCCAGTACCTTAATTTCTTTAAGATACATTATTAAAATTTTATATAGATTGCTTATAAAACAATATGGATACAAGACGTTTAGTATTATTCGTGATTTTTTCTATGTCTATTCTGATGTTATGGGACGCATGGCAAACTAAACATGCACCAGTGACATCAACCCCAGTTGTTGCTGTTAACTCAGTGCCAAGTGCTGATACTGCCGGTAGTGCTACCAATACGATTGATACCCCTGTTGACACTGGCTACGCGTTAAAATCAGGTCAAAATGTTGTTGTAACAACAGATCTATATAAAGTTAACATTAATACTGTAGGTGGTGATTTACGTAAATTAGAATTGCGTAAACATCGTGCGAATGATGATCAAACTAACTATTTGTTATTAGATGATTCTGCCAAGCCTATGCTTTACGTTGCACAAACAGGCTTAATTGGTCAAGATTTACCGACGCACAACTCTGTGTTCACTAGTGATGCAGCAAGTTATCAAATGCAAGACGGGAAAGATAAGCTTGAGGTGCGATTGAGTGCCGTTAACAATGGCGTGACTGTGTATAAAGTATATACATTCCACCGTAATCGCTATGAAATTGATGTTAATTACGAAATTAAGAATGACTCTAGCGTAGCAATCACCCCTGTTGTTTACTATCAAATCGTTCATGATAGTGAATCTAACCAAGGTTCTGCTTTAATGCCAACGTTCACTGGTGGCACTTATTACACAGAAACGACTAAGTTTAAAAAGCTGGCATTTAAAGACATGGCGAAAGAGCCATTAAATATTACCTCTAACGATGGTTGGGTTGGTATCTTGCAACACTATTTTGTGAGCGCATGGATTCCTAAAGATGGCTTGGCACGCAAGTTTTACACTGAAAAACTGAGTGACAATATTTTTAGAATTGGTACTAAAAGTACATTAAGCACTATTGCTCCAGGGGCAACTTTAGCTGTACCAGCTCGCTTTTATACTGGTCCACAAACTAAAGAGGATTTAATCGCAGCTGCGCCAGGCTTAGAGTACAGTGTGGATTACGGTTGGTTAACGGTGATCGCGTCACCGCTATTCTGGTTGCTATCAAAAATTCACTCTGTGGTGCAAAACTGGGGTGTGGCGATTATTCTGCTTACCATTTTCATTAAAGCAGCATTCTTTAAACTTTCTGCTTCAGGTTACCGTAGTATGGCGCAAATGCGTGAACTGGCGCCACGCCTGCAATCGATGAAAGAGAAGTTTGGCGATGATCGCCAAAAAATGCAAATTGCAATGATGGATCTTTATAAAAAAGAGAAAATCAATCCAATGGGTGGTTGCTTCCCAATTTTAATCCAAGTGCCTGTATTTATTGCACTTTATTGGGTTTTGTTAGGCTCTGTTGAGCTGCGTCATGCACCATTTTTTGGCTGGATTCAAGATTTGTCGGCGATTGATCCATTCTACATTTTGCCGATACTCATGGGTGCTACCATGATTATTCAAACTAAGCTTAATCCTAAGCCTACTGACCCAATGCAAGCCAAAATCATGACTTGGATGCCTGTTGTGTTTAGTGTTTTCTTCTTCTTCTTCCCTGCTGGCTTGGTGTTGTATTGGTTGGTCAATAACGTGCTTTCAATTGCACAGCAGTGGTATGTTAATAAAATGATTCACGCAGAAACCGTTGCCAAAAAACAAGGCCACGTAAAAAAATCAGGTGAACATCACTAATTCATTAGACACGATTGCTGCCATCGCCACTGCAAGTGGCGCCGGTGGCATTGGTGTTGTTAGGGTTTCTGGCCCCTTATCTCAAGCAATTGCAATCAGCATACTTGGGCAGTGCCCTAAGCCACGCCATGCTGCTTACCTAGATTTTATACAAGCAGATGGTGATCTAATCGATAGTGGCATCGCTATTTTCTACCCTAACCCCCACTCTTATACTGGTGAAGATGTATTGGAGTTGCAGGGGCACGGTGGCACGGCACTTATGCAAATCTTGTTGGCTAGATGTATTGCCCTTGGCGCACGTCAGGCAGAGCCAGGAGAGTTTACTCGGCGTGCTTATCTTAATGACAAAATGGATTTAGCTCAGGCTGAGGCTGTTGCTGATGTGATCAATGCGGCTACCGTTGAAGCGGCAAAGAGTGCTGTGCGCTCTTTGTCTGGCGAGTTCTCGCAGCACATTAATGCCCTACTTTTGAAACTAATCGATCTGCGCATGTACGTAGAAGCGTGTTTGGATTTTCCTGAGGAGGAAATTGACTTTATCACGCAAGGGCGAGTGGCCGATAAATTAGCGGTAATTATTGATGAGCTGACAGTCGTTTTTGCAAAAGCCAAGCAAGGTAGTTTGTTGCGAGAAGGTATTAATGTTGTTCTAGTCGGGCAGCCTAATGTTGGTAAATCTAGCTTGATGAATCAATTGGCTGGTGAAGAAGTTGCCATCGTGACCTCAATAGCAGGTACTACACGAGATACTATTAAGAACGCTATACAAATAAATGGGGTACCTTTACATGTGATAGACACTGCAGGTTTGCGTGAAACAGATGACGAGGTTGAAAAATTCGGCATTGCGCGAACTTGGCGAGCCACAGAAACGGCCAATATCGCATTATTATTGGTGGATGCAGCTCACGGTATTACTGAGACTGAAAAGTTGATTTTAGAGCGATTGCCGCAAGAAATCCCTAAAATTTGGGTTCATAATAAGATTGACGTGACTCAGGAACCTGCTTTAATTGAAGAAAAAGACAAAGCAACACATGTTTATATTTCTGCAAAGACGGGTGCTGGCTTGGAGCTTCTTAAAAGTCACCTATTAAAATTAGCTGGCTATCAGAATAATGCTGAGGGTATTTTTATGGCGCGAGCTAGACATTTGTCTGCACTGGCTCAGGTTTGTGGTCATTTGGATATTGCAGCAGGTCAGATTAGCTCTGCAGAATTGGTCGCTGAAGAGTTGCGTTTGGCACAAGAGGCGTTAAGCACTATTACTGGCGAGTTTACACCTGATGATTTGCTAGGTGAAATTTTCTCTAAATTCTGTATCGGCAAGTAAGCCTGGTTTGTATCCCAGTTGGATTGCTGTTTACACCCTTATTAGTAGCTTACGATTACGCTAGGAACGAAAAAAATAGCGCCTATTTAGGCGCTATTTTTTTGTAACTTTAAGCAGTTAAGTCTGCAATGGTAGCTTCTGGACCATTTTTCTTCACGGATTCAATGCCGTTATCACGTGATGCTTCGCTTTCATATAGTTGGCTTTGACCAATAATTTGATGATTGCCAGCTTTGATCACAAAGTATGGTTTCTCTGATTTTGATACTAGGCGTTCATAACGTGCATCATCAGCTGCATTTTTTTGAATTGAGGCGATGCCATTTAATGCGCTGGCTTTAGTCTCATACATTTCAGACTGCAAGATAATTTGGCCGTTACCTGCCAGTAAATTAAAGTGGAATTGACCACTTTTTGCCGTTTTTAATTCAAATTTTCCAGCCATGAAATTCTCCTTAGTATTTTTGTCGGACTAATGTTCGTTTTTTTACGCCTGTTGCTACATGTACTATAGGCGTGCATGTGTATATAAGTCAATACCAATGGGTAATGCTTGCCCGAGTTAGTGTTAAAAGTGGCGAATTGTTTCACGTGAAACACAATAATGCTCTTGCCTGACTTAGGATATGGTGTGGATGTGCTTTGGTGCTATTGAGGGGTGTTGCTGTATATGATGCTCCGCTTAATTCTTTGTTTATTAGGCTCGTGTTTATTACATAAGTGAGGATGTATTCTGGTTGATGGCGGGTATGTGTGTTGTGCTGTTAGATGTGGTTATAGCGTATCTGAACGGATTGTGTGATCAATGCTGTACAGCATTTGTGCAACTGTCACGCCCTGCTGAGATGTGCTAATTACGGCTGAGGGTATTTGGCGGGAACGTAGGTATAAAAAAAGCAGAGCCTCGTTAGAGGGTCTGCTTTTAATTAACAGTAGCTAATTATTTTTTAGCTGAAGGTGTTCTTTCAGTTAACAGATAGATAATGTAGTTAGCTTTTTCTGCTGCAGTACAATCAGCGCCAATAATTTCGTTGCAGTGTTCGGTGAACTTCTCTTCAACTTTGTCTAAATCTTTGAAGCGTTTGTTGTTAACTGCAGGTGAGAGTGGATCAATTGCTTTGCCAGTTAACGCGTGTTTACCTGGGTTGGCAGGGTTAGTTGTGTGGCATGAAGCACAGGCCATTTCCTTGCCGTTTGGCATTTTAATTTTGCGGTTAAAGAACATCTTGCCGTCAGTTACAGAAGATACGAATTCTGGGTTAACTGTTTGTGCAATACTGATGTATTTTTTTGTTAGCGCTTCAGCATTAGTAACATTTGCTTGTGCAGCATGGGCTGTAAGTGTAGCAAAGCTTAGTAACGTGGCCAAAATAAGATGGGTGTGTTTCACGTGCGACTCCTTAGTAATAAAACCAATAAAACCAAATTTTTCTAAAAATGTATATTGATTACGATTGTTATAAATTATGGCTTAATTCTAAACCAATTCTAGCTTGC
The DNA here is from genome assembly GCF_000744605.1 of Methylotenera sp. L2L1. Classification (NCBI taxonomy): domain Bacteria; kingdom Pseudomonadati; phylum Pseudomonadota; class Betaproteobacteria; order Nitrosomonadales; family Methylophilaceae; genus Methylotenera; species Methylotenera sp. L2L1. The sequence goes on along the minus strand of NZ_JQMG01000001.1, from coordinate 888,773 downwards.
ATGATATCGAATAACGTAAATTTTATGCCAATTTTGTTAAGAAATTATGGCTATGTTGTAAATATGCATTGTTTCACGTGAAACAATGATTATAAGTAGCGTTATGCATGACCTAAACATGAGATTAAGTTAAACTTCTACCTCTTGAGTAATAACGTTTTTTTGTGATTAAAATATGAATTTTCCTGACCTTTTTGATGTAATTGTAGTCGGTGGTGGCCATGCTGGGACAGAGGCGGCGCTTGCTAGTGCAAGAATGGGACAAAAAACCTTATTGCTTACGCATAATATAGAAACCTTGGGCCAGATGTCCTGTAATCCGAGCATTGGTGGTATCGGTAAAGGGCATTTGGTTAAAGAGATTGATGCGCTAGGTGGCGCGATGGCTGCTGCTACAGATGAAGGCGGCATACAGTTTCGTATATTAAATTCCAGTAAAGGTCCTGCTGTACGCGCAACGCGTGCACAAGCGGATCGTGTGTTATACAAAGCTGCGATACGACACAAGCTGGAAAATCAAGAAAATCTTTGGCTGTTCCAACAAGCGGTAGATGACATCATATTAGAAGGTGATCGCGCTGCTGGTGTGGTGACGCAAATTGGCTTACGTTTTGCTGCAAAATCTGTGGTGCTGACAGCCGGAACGTTTTTGGGTGGTTTGGTGCACGTGGGTCTGCAGAATTATCAGGCTGGCCGTGCTGGTGACCCCCCTTCCATCTCGCTTGCTGCTCGTCTGCGCGAAATCGGTTTGCCAGCTGGTCGCTTAAAGACGGGTACGCCACCGCGCATTGATGGCCGTACTATTGATTATTCAGTGATGACGATACAGCCGGGCGATGATCCGGTGCCTGTGTTTTCATTTTTGGGTAATGCTGCGCAACACCCTGCGCAACTGCCTTGCTGGATTACGCATACCAATGAACGTACTCACGATATTATCCGTAGCGGTCTAGATCGCTCACCTATGTACACAGGTGTGATTGAGGGTGTGGGCCCACGCTACTGTCCTAGTGTAGAGGATAAAATTCACCGCTTTGCCGATAAAGAATCACATCAAATATTTTTAGAGCCAGAAGGTTTGGCAACCAACGAAATTTATCCGAATGGCATTTCAACTAGTCTACCGTTTGATATTCAGCTGGCTTTAGTGCGTTCGGTAAAAGGGTTGGAAAATGCCCATATTCTACGTCCGGGCTATGCAATTGAGTATGACTATTACGACCCTCGTGGTTTGAAGTCAAGTTTGGAAACCAAGGCGGTTAAAGGCTTATTCTTTGCCGGGCAGATTAACGGCACAACCGGTTACGAAGAGGCTGCCGCACAGGGTTTATTAGCAGGCGCAAATGCCGCATTGTATGCACAAGGTAAAGAGGCGTGGTGTCCTGCGCGTGACGAGGCTTACTTGGGTGTATTGGTGGATGACTTAATCACGCGTGGTGTGAGCGAGCCCTACCGTATGTTTACCAGCCGTGCAGAGTATCGTTTGCAGTTGCGTGAAGACAATGCGGATATGCGCTTAACCGAGATTGGCCGGAAACTTGGCTTGGTCGATGATGTGCGCTGGGAAGCATTCAGTCGTAAAAAAGAAGCAGTTGAGCGTGAGCAAGAACGCTTGAAGAAGACATTTGTCCAGCCTGCTAACTTAAGTGCTGAGGTAATGCAGAAGGTTTTTGGTAAACCGCTGGAGCATGAATATAGTTTGTTTGAATTATTGCGCCGACCAGAGGTGAGTTATGAGGCTGTGCTTTCATTGGATGGCTTAGGTTTGGGTGAGGTGGAGCCAGCAGTGCGTGAGCAAGTAGAGATTGCTGCTAAATACCAAGGTTATATTGATCGCCAAGTGGAAGAAGTGGCGCGTAGCCGTGGGCAGGAAAACACTTTGCTACCATCAGATTTGGATTACCGCGAGATTCATGGTTTGCCGATAGAGGCACAACAAAAATTAAATGCACACAAGCCAGAAACTATTGGCCAGGCCAGCCGTATATCTGGTATTACGCCAGCAGCGATTTCCCTCTTACTGGTTTACTTAAAACGTAAGTCACGTGCAAAGACTTTAAGTAATACCAATACAGATATGGGAAATGTAGCATGAGCACAACAGGTAATATGCCAAGAAATTTAAAGCAAGAAGATCGCGCGCAGTTACAGGCAAAGCTCGAGCTAGGTCTGCAAGAGATGGGGTTGGAGATACTTCCGGAACAAAAGCAAAAGCTGCTAGATTATGTTGCTTTAATCTATAAATGGAATCAAGTACACAATCTTACCGCGGTGCGTGAGCCTATCGAAATGGTGACGCTTCATATATTGGATAGCTTGTCAGTACTTACGCATATTGAATGTAAGCACTTACTGGATGTAGGCGCAGGTGCTGGTTTGCCGAGTATTCCATTGGCTATCTGCCTGCCACAGCTGCAAGTAACCGCAATTGATGCTGTGCAAAAGAAAGTAAGTTTTATGCGGCAGGTAAAAGCAGAGCTAGGGTTGGCAAATTTCTCTGTGATTCATGGGCGCATCGAAGAGCAAGCTGTGCCTAGCAAAGAGATGCCTGAAAAGTTTGATGTCATCATTTCACGCGCGTTTTCAGAAATTGCGCTCTTCATCAAGTTAACTAAACATTTATTAGCAGATGGCGGTTCGTGGTTGGCGATGAAAGGTGTTGTGCCTGAGCATGAGTTTAAAAAGAGTGAAATTAAACCTGCTGAAATCCGTGTATTAAAAGTAGCAGGCTTAGATGCTGAGCGTCATTTGGTGGTGTTGAAGCAAGAAGTGGCTAATTAACTGAGCAGTTTTGAGTGCCAATGTGCACGAGCGTAATCATTAAAAATGCAAAGAAAAATATAATGAAAATATTGGCAATCACAAATCAAAAAGGTGGGGTAGGTAAAACTACAACTTGCGTCAATTTGGCAGCAAGTCTGGCTAGCTTGGGTAAGCGTGTATTGTTGATAGATTTGGATCCGCAAGGAAATGCCAGTACTGGAAGTGGCATTGATAAGGCGCATCTTAAGTTAAGTATTTACCATGTGCTGATTGGTGAAAAGTCGTTAAAAGAAGTAGTCGTGAAAAGTGAAAAAGGCGGTTTTGATATTGCCCCATCGAATAGAGAGTTGGCCGGTGCCGAGGTTGAACTGGTCAATGAGTTGGCACGTGAGAATCGCTTAAAGGCGGCGATTACTAAGTTGGGTGATGCTTATGACATGGTGTTGCTGGATTGCCCCCCTGCCCTCAACCTTGTGACGGTTAATGCATTAACCGCTGCCAATGCTGTGATGATTCCGATGCAATGTGAATATTATGCTTTGGAGGGATTGTCCGACTTAGTTAATACCATCAAAAAAGTACGCGCACATTTGAACCCAACCTTGGAAATAGAAGGTTTGTTACGTACCTTGTTTGATAATCGCAATATGCTTGCCCAGCAAGTTTCTGCACAGCTGATAAGCCACTTTGGTGACAAAGTGTACAAGACGGTGATTCCGCGCAATATTCGTTTGGCAGAGGCGCCAAGTTATGGCGTGCCTGTATTAAATTACGACAAAAGTTCTAAAGGTGCAGTTGCGTACCTAGAGTTAGCACAAGAGATTACCAATAAAGATAAAAACTGAAACAGATTCAGCATTTATTCTAAAAAATATAAAGAGAAGCAAATATGGTTAAGTTAAAAGGATTGGGACGCGGCCTTGATGCCCTGCTCGCTGGGGACATGGGAAGTGTGGGTGAGGCAGACTCACTCATGATGTTAAAAGTTGAACAGCTGCGTCCTGGTAAATATCAACCAAGAAGTTATATGGATGAAGCTGCGTTAAAAACGTTGGCTGACTCAATTAAAGCCCAAGGCATTATGCAGCCTATTCTTGTTCGTCAATTGGCCGATGAGCAATACGAAATTATTGCTGGTGAGCGACGTTGGCGTGCAAGTCAGCGCGCTGGTCTAGCTGAAGTGCCAGTACTTGTGCGTGAAATTGGTGATGAATCAGCGCTGGCCATGGCTTTAATTGAGAACATTCAGCGTGAGAATCTTAATCCGCTTGAAGAAGCGCAAGGTATCAAACGATTGATTGACGAGTTTTCCATGACGCATGAGAAAGCCGCAGAGTCTGTAGGCCGATCACGTGTAGCCGTATCGAACTTATTGCGCTTACTCACCTTAACGGATGCGGTTCAAGAAATGCTGATGCATGGCAAGTTGGATATGGGTCATGCGCGTGCACTGGTAGGATTGGACGGCGCACAACAAGTCATGCTGGCAGAGCAGATTGTTCATAACAGATTGTCTGTGCGTGAAGCGGAAGCATTGGTGAAAAAGCTGGGTGAGCAAGTTGAAAAGCCAGCTTCAAAACCAAACCAAGCGCCGAAAGACGATCAGGATGTATTAAGGTTGCAAGAAACCTTAAGTGACAAGCTGGGGGCAAGCGTTAGTATTAAAGCAAATACTAACGGAGCTGGCGTATTAAAAATTAACTATGCAAATTTAGATCAGTTGGATGAGATTGTTGGCAGAATTACACGCTAAGTGTTTCATTTACTTACAACTTAGCTATTGACTAAAAATCGCTATTAATTCAAAATCGCGGTCTTTGCTACTTAATGGTATTTGAGTAGCAAGATAAATACATGAAGCCAAGCATAATCAGGCGTTAAAAAAGCTTTTAAATTAATTGGATTTAAGCCATTGACAGCATTAAATACATCAGATGTTTTTAGTAAAATGCTTAAAATTCAAGTAATTGCGACGCTGGCGGTTGCTGCTATCATGTTTTTGTTTTTTGATATACATGGGTTAATTTCCGCCACATTAGGTGGTGCAAGCGTGGTCGTTGGTGCTTATGTTGCATCATTGGTGGCCAAGCGCGGTGCAAACAAAACGGATGCTTCAGCAATATTAATCAATCTGCTCAAAGCAGAAGCCGTTAAGATTTTAATGATAATCGTGCTTTTGGTTATCGTATTTAGTTTTTATAAACAATTAGTGCCGTTTGCACTAATTGCTGGTTTGGCGGCTGCGGCATTGTTTTCAGGTGCAGCCCTCAGTAAGTTAAACGTGTAATTTAAACAAACGTCAGTTAGAAAAATATTAGATTATGGCTACAGAACACGCAGATAACGCACAACACGCACTCACCCCTTCAGCTTATATCGAGCATCATTTAAGTTTTAATGCACAGCCGCTCAGTGAGAGCGCCGGTTTCTGGACGCTGCATGTAGACACCTTTGTGATGTCAGTGGCACTGGGTTTGATTGTGATGGGTTTGATTTGGTTGGTAGCGCGTAAAGCGACTGCTGGTGTGCCAACAAAAACACAAGCTTTTGTAGAATTGGTGTTTGGCTTTATCGATGATCAAGTTAAAAATATTTTCCACGGTAATCGTCATAGCTTTATCGCACCAACGGCATTAACAGTGTTTTTGTGGGTGTTCGCCATGAACTCCATGGACTTTTTGCCGGTTGATTGGGTTGCTGGTATTGTTTCATTCTTTGGTGGCGAGCATGCGAAATGGCGTGCAGTACCGACATCAGACATCAATACAACATTCGCACTAGCCTTATCTGTTTGGATTCTAATGATTTTCTTCGCAATCAAGGTTAAAGGCCTTGGTGGTTGGATTCATGAACTTTTCTGTGCGCCATTTGGCAGCAAAATCTGGGTGTGGCCAGCTAACTTTATGTTCAATTTGATTGAATATGTGTCAAAACCACTTTCACACTCATTACGTCTGTTCGGCAATATGTACGCTGGTGAGGTTATCTTCTTGCTATTGGGTATGTGGGCTGCTACAGGCTTGACAGGTACTATCGCAGGTGCAATTTTAGGTGCTGGTTGGTCTATCTTCCACATTCTGATTGTTGCATTGCAGGCGTTTATTTTCATGATGTTAACGGTTGTTTATCTAGCCATGGCACATGAAGGCCACTAATTAAGTTTTGTTTGGTATTTAAGTAGTTCTTATTTTTTGTAGTTGGTTGTAAGTTTAATTTTAGAGAGGGTAATAACATGGATGCATTAGCATTGATTCAAGCCTACACAGGCGTTGGTATTGGTTTAATTATTGGTTTGGGCGCTGCTGGTGCTTGTATCGGTATTGGTATTATGTGTGCAAGTTTCTTGGAAGGCGCTGCTCGTCAACCAGAAATGATCCCAGCTTTACAAGGTAAAGTGTTCTTACTATTAGGTTTGATTGACGCTTCATTCATTATCGGTGTTGGTCTTGCAATGATGTTTGCATTTGCTAACCCATTATTAAGCGTAGTTGCTCAGTAATTAGCAAAATTAAGCTAACTAGTCATTGAACTTCTGTTTAATGACTAGTGCTTTTATGATTAACAAAATGGATCAAAAATGAACATTAACTTTACACTTATCGCACAAGCTATCGCATTTGCTGTGTTGATTTGGTTCACAGTGAAATTCGTTTGGCCGCCGCTTTTAAAAGCGATTGAAACGCGCCAAAAAGAAATTGCTGATGGTTTGGCAGCAGCGCAAGAAGGCCGTAGTGCTTTAGAAGTTGCAGCTAAAAAATCAGAAGTGACATTGGCTGAAGCAAAACAAAAGGCAAGCGAGATTATTGCGCAAGCTGAAAAACGCGGCACACAAATCGTTGAAGAAGCTAAAGGCAATGCTAAGGTTGAAGGCGACCGTATTCTAGCTGGTGCTAAATCTGAGATCGATCAAGAAGTAAACCGTGCTAAAGAAGGTTTACGTGCGCAAGTGTCAGCATTGGCAATTGCCGGCGCTGAAAAGATTTTGCGTAAAGAAATCGACGCAAAAGCACATAGCGAAATGTTGTCTAAACTAGCTGCAGAACTTTAAGGCTAAGGGATAAAGGAAATCACATGGCTGAAATATCAACCATCGCAAGACCTTATGCAGTAGCGGCTTATAAATTAGGTCGTGAGCAAAAGGCACTTGGCAAATGGTCTGAGATGTTGGGTTTTGCCGCTGCCGTTACAAATGACGCGCAAATTAAAGCCTATATTCAAGATCCTAAAGTTGTGAGCAGTGATTTGCAAACAACTTTCTTGAAGGTGTGCGGCGATCAACTTAATGAAAACGGACAAAATCTTGTCAAAGTTTTGGTTGAGTATGGTCGTTTATCTATTTTGCCAGAAATTTCAAGCGCATTTGAAGCGTTAAAAGCACAAGATGAAGGTACTTTGGATGCTGAGATTATCGCAGCAGCTAAACCTAGTGCGGCAGAGGTTAAAGACCTAGTAAAACGCTTAGAAGCGAAATTTGGTAAAAAGATTGAGGCTAGTGTTTCTGTTGACCCAGAACTCATTGGTGGCATCAAAATTATTGTTGGCGATACCGTGATCGACGCATCCGTCAAAGGTCAGTTACAAAATTTAGCCTATACGCTTACGGCATAAGACGCAGGCAATAGCCTAACTTTAGGCAAAGAAACTATTAGGAGTTTACATGCAGTTATCTACATCAGAAATCAGTGAACTGATTAAAAGCAGATTAGAAAATTTTTCTACCAGTGCTGAAGCGCGTACTCAAGGTACTGTTATTTCAGTAACTGACGGTATCGTTCGTATTCACGGTCTTTCAAACGTGATGGCCGGCGAGATGATCGAATTCCCAGGCAACACATTTGGCCTTGCGCTTAACTTAGAGCGTGACTCAGTGGGTGCAGTGGTTTTAGGTGATTACGAACACATTACTGAAGGCGACACATGTAAATGTACTGGTCGCATTTTAGAAGTGCCAGTAGGTCCAGAATTAGTTGGCCGCGTAGTGAACGCATTAGGTCAGCCTATTGATGGTAAAGGCCCAGTTAACGCAAAATTGACAGACAAGATTGAAAAAGTTGCGCCGGGCGTAATTGCACGTAAATCTGTGTCACAACCAGTACAAACTGGCTTGAAATCAGTTGACTCTATGGTTCCAGTTGGCCGTGGTCAACGTGAGTTGATTATTGGCGACCGTCAAACAGGTAAAACAGCTGTTGCAGTTGATGCGATCATCAACCAAAAAGGTCAAAACATGACCTGTATCTACGTTGCGATTGGCCAAAAGGCTTCTACTATCGCTAACGTGGTACGTAAACTTGAAGAAAACGGCGCGATGGCTTACACCATTGTAGTTGCAGCGTCAGCATCTGATTCAGCAGCATTACAATTCTTGGCACCATACGCTGGTTGTACGATGGGCGAATACTTCCGTGACCGCGGTGAAGATGCATTGATTGTTTATGATGACTTGACTAAACAAGCGATTGCTTACCGTCAAATTTCATTGCTATTACGTCGTCCACCAGGCCGCGAAGCTTACCCAGGTGACGTGTTCTACATCCACTCACGTTTGTTAGAGCGTGCAGCTCGCGTAAACGAAGAGTATGTAGAGAAATTCACTAACGGTGCCGTTAAAGGCAAAACTGGTTCATTGACTGCATTGCCAGTGATTGAAACAGCAGCTGGTGACGTTTCAGCATTCGTTCCAACTAACGTGATTTCTATTACCGATGGTCAGATCTTCTTGGAAACTGACTTGTTCAACGCTGGTATCCGTCCTGCGATCAACGCTGGTATTTCAGTGTCTCGCGTAGGTGGTGCTGCACAAACTAAAGTAATTAAAAAACTTGGCGGCGGTGTACGTTTGGCATTAGCGCAATACCGTGAATTGGCTGCGTTTGCGCAGTTCGCTTCTGACTTGGACGAAGCAACACGTAAACAACTAGACCGTGGTCGTATGTTTACTGAGTTGATGAAGCAAGCACAATACGCACCTTTAAGCGTATCAAACATGGCTATTACCTTGTTTGCTGCGAACAAAGGTTACTTTGATGATGTAGCAACTAACAAAGTACTAGCATTTGAAGGTAAATTGCACGGCTTTATCGCTTCTAAATACAAAGCACTAGCTGACGCGATTGAAACAAGCAAAGACTTAAGCGGCGATAACGAAAAAGCACTTGATGCAGCAATTCAAGACTTCAAAGCGACAACTGCTTACTAATATCTAACTATTAGGAAAACTAACCTAGGGGTATTGGAATGGCTGGAAGTAAAGAAATTAGAACCAAGATCAAGAGTGTAGAAAATACACGCAAGATCACCAAAGCGATGGAAATGGTTGCCGCTTCTAAAATGCGTAAAGCGCAAGATAGAATGCGTGCATCACGTCCATACGCTGAGAAAATTCGTAATGTTGCAGCTCACCTTTCGCTAGCACATTCTGAATATAAGCACCCTTTCTTAGTAAAGCGTGACAATGTTAAGAATGTTGGCATTATCGTTGTGAGCTCAGACAAAGGTTTGTGCGGTGGCTTAAATACCAACGTATTGCGTTTAACTGTTAACCAAATGAAAACTTGGGAATCAGAAGGCAAGAAATTGTCTGTAAGCGCGATTGGTAATAAAGGCTATAGCTTTATGAACCGCGTTGGTGCAAATGTTAAGTCACACATTATCGGTTTAGGTGATGTGCCACATTTAGAGGCGCTTATCGGTACGATTAAGGTAATGCTTGACGCTTATACAGCTGGCGAAATTGACCAGTTGCATATTTGTTACACACGTTTCATTAACACGATGAAGCAAGAGCCAGTAATTGAGCAATTACTACCTTTAACAGCTGAGCGTTTAGGTACACATCCAACAGAAGAGAAATCTGAAGCGTTGAGTGCTAGCGCTGTTGTTAAGAGTGCGCTTCAAATCGGTGCTGCTAAAGGTCATTGGGATTACATCTACGAGCCTGAAGCTAAGCCAGTGATTGACCAGTTGATGGTGCGTTACATTGAGTCACTAGTGTATAACGCAGTGTCTGAAAACATGGCGTCTGAGCAATCATCACGTATGGTAGCGATGAAGTCAGCGTCTGATAATGCGAAAAACGTAATCGGTGAATTGAAACTGGTTTATAACAAAGCACGTCAAGCGGCGATTACCAAAGAGATCTCTGAAATCGTTGGTGGTGCGGCGGCGGTAGCTTAGTGATTTGGCAATACTAACCTAGCCTAGCAAGGTTAGTAAGGTCCAAAAGCGATAAGACACGGCTAGTAAAGAATTTTATTAAAGTTATATCTGACTAACATACGTTTAGTAAGGAAAAAAGATGAGTACAGCAAATATTGGTAAAGTAGTGCAATGTATTGGCGCGGTGGTTGACGTTGAGTTCCCACGTGATCAAATGCCAAAAGTATTTGAAGCGTTAATTATTGATGACGCATCAAGCCAAGCGGAAGCTGGTTTGACATTGGAAGTGCAACAACAATTAGGTGACGGCATTGTGCGTACGATTGCCATGGGCTCATCTGATGGCCTTGCGCGTGGTACTGCGTTTAAATCAACTGGTGCACAGATTCAAGTGCCAGTAGGTACAGGTACTTTAGGTCGTATTATGGACGTGTTGGGTCGCCCAATCGATGAGGCTGGTCCTATCGAGTGTGATGAGCGCCGTTCTATTCACCAAAAAGCACCTACTTTTGAAGAGTTATCTCCATCAGTTGACTTGTTAGAAACAGGCATCAAGGTGATTGACTTGGTTTGTCCATTCGCTAAGGGTGGTAAAGTGGGTCTGTTCGGTGGTGCTGGTGTAGGTAAAACAGTTAACATGTTGGAACTCATCAACAACATCGCTAAACAACACTCAGGTTTATCAGTGTTTGCAGGTGTGGGTGAGCGTACTCGTGAAGGTAACGACTTCTACCATGAAATGGCTGAAGCTGGCGTTATTAAACTAGACGACATGAAAGAATCAAAAGTGGCGATGGTGTTCGGTCAAATGAACGAACCACCAGGCAACCGTTTACGCGTAGCTTTGTCAGGTTTGACGATGGCTGAAAAATTCCGTGACGAAGGCCGTGATGTATTGTTCTTCGTGGACAACATCTACCGTTACACATTGGCCGGTACTGAAGTATCTGCATTGTTAGGCCGTATGCCTTCAGCTGTAGGTTACCAACCTACTCTAGCTGATGAAATGGGCCGTCTACAAGAGCGTATTACTTCAACTAAAACAGGTTCTATTACTTCTATCCAAGCGGTTTACGTACCTGCGGATGACTTGACCGATCCATCACCAGCAACAACGTTCCAACATTTGGACTCAACAGTTGTGTTGTCACGTGACATTGCATCTTTAGGTATCTACCCAGCGGTAGACCCATTGGATTCTACATCACGTCAATTAGACCCATTAGTGGTTGGCGAAGAGCACTACAATGTAGCGCGTTCAGTACAACAAACACTACAACGTTATAAAGAGTTACGTGACATTATCGCGATTTTGGGTATGGACGAGTTGTCACCAGAAGACAAATTGGCTGTTGGCCGTGCACGTAAGATCCAACGTTTCTTGTCACAACCTTTCCACGTTGCTGAAGTGTTTACAGGCGCGCCAGGTAAATACGTACCACTAAAAGAAACAATCAAAGGCTTTAAAGCAATTGTTGCTGGTGAATACGATCACTTGCCAGAGCAAGCTTTCTACATGGTTGGCGGTATTGAAGAGGCTGTTGAGAAAGCCAAGACTCTTAACTAAGTTTTACTTGGTTAATTAGTTAAACGCTTTAAGGAAAAATAATGGCAAATACTGTTCATATTGATGTAGTTAGTGCAGAGGCAAGTATATTCTCAGGTGAAGCTGAGTTTGTAGTTGCACCTGCAAGTGCTGGTGAAGTGGGTATTTACCCTAACCATGCACCAATGATTACTACCATCAAGCCTGGCGCTTTGCGTATCAAGCAAGCGAATGAAGCTGAAGAAACGTTAATCTTTATCTCAGGTGGCTTGTTAGAAGTGCAACCTGGTGTGGTGACTGTATTGGCTGATACAGCAGTACGTGGTCACGACCTAGATGAAGCAAAAGCGATTGCTGCAAAAGAAGCTGCTGAAGAAGCGCTTAGAAACAGAACTTCAGATATTGACTATGCAACAGCACAGGCAGAATTGTCTGAAGCCGTAGCACAGATTCAAACAATTGAGCGTTTACGCAAGAAAACGCATTAATTGCAGTGAAGATGGTGTAAAAAAGCAAAAAGGCAACTTAGGTTGCCTTTTTTGTTATACTTTCCGAATAGAAACAGTGCTCATAGAAACAGACATTAATAACACATGAATAAATTAAATATCGTGATATTGGCAGCGGGTAAAGGTACCCGTATGCATTCTGATTTACCTAAAGTTTTACATGCGGTTGGTGCAAAGCCAATATTAGCCCATGTGATTAATTGCGCGAAGGCACTGCAGCCAAATAAGATTATCGTGGTCTATGGCTTTGGCGGAGAGCGTGTAAAAGAAGCCTTTAGTACCGAAGAGATTACTTGGGTGAACCAAGCTGAACAAAATGGCACTGGTCACGCTGTGCAGCAGGCGTTACCTTATCTAGAGTCTGATGCAGACACACTGATTCTACTAGGCGATGTGCCGCTGGTTGATGTTGAGGCTTGTCGCAAATTGATTGCACAAGCAGACAATAAACTGGCGATTCTTTCGTTTAATAAAGAAGACCCAACTGGATATGGCCGTATCGTGCGCGATGCTAGCGGACAAGTGCATGCGATTGTGGAACATAAGGATGCCACAGTAGCGCAGCGTGCGATTGTTGAGGTAAATACAGGCATTATGGCGATGCCTAACGCGCATCTTAAAAGTTGGCTATCCAGAATCACCAACAATAATGCACAGGGCGAATATTACTTAACGGATATTGTGGCGTTAGCGGTAGCAGATAAGATTAATGTTGTGGCTGAAATCACAAATGATGAGTGGTCTGTAACTGGTATTAATGCTAAAACTGATTTGGTGCAAATTGAACGCGTGTATCAAACTAGAGTCGCACAGGCATTATTGCAGCAAGGCGTTACTTTAAAAGATGCTGCGCGTATTGATGTGCGCGGTGATTTACGTTGCGGTCGAGATGTTGAGATAGACGTGAATTGCGTGTTTGAAGGTAATGTGACCTTAGGTGACCGCGTTAAAATTGCCGCTAACTGTGTGATTAAAAACGCAGTGATCGCTGCAGGTACGCAGATTGCCGCGTTTACGCATATCGATGACACTGCAGTAGGTGAGAATAGCCGTATTGGTCCGTTTGCGCGCCTACGTCCTGGTACTACCCTCGCCGCCGATACGCACGTTGGTAACTTTGTCGAGCTGAAAAATGCACAAGTTGACGTAGGCAGTAAGATCAACCATTTGAGTTATGTGGGTGATAGTACCGTAGGTAAGGCTGTGAACATTGGTGCAGGTACTATTACCTGTAATTACGATGGCGCGAATAAATTCAGGACGGTGATTGAGGACGGCGCTTTTATTGGCTCTGATTCACAATTGGTAGCGCCTATTACCATAGGCAAAAACGCAACCATTGCGGCAGGCTCAACCATTACTAAAGACGCACCGGCAGATGCCCTCACCTTCTGCCGTGCCAAAGACCAGAAATCTATTGTGGGTTGGAAGCGACCTGTGAAAATTAAAAAATAGCAGATTAATTAAATTGTAGGAGTCCAATTTATTGGACGAATTTAATAAATATTCGCGCAATAAATTGCGCTCTTACAAAAATATAAGAGAGTAAAACTATGTGTGGCATTGTAGGGGCAGTAGCAAATAGAAATGTTGTTTCAACCTTGATTGAGGGCTTAAGCCGCTTAGAGTATCGAGGGTACGATTCAGCAGGCGTTGCCGTATTAAACGACACAGGCATTGCGCGCGTACGTGCTGTTGGCCGTGTTTCTGCAATGACAGAAAAGGCGAATGAATCAAACCTAAGTGGTTTGGTTGGGATTGGGCACACACGTTGGGCTACGCATGGTGGCGTGACCGAAAGTAATGCTCACCCACATATGTCACCTAGCCATTTGGGTGGTGAAGTAGCGGTTGTACATAACGGCATTATTGAGAATCATGATGAACAGCGCGCGCACTTAAAAACCTTGGGTTATGTGTTTGAATCACAAACTGATACTGAGGTCATAGCGCACTTAATTCATCATTATCATCAAAGCCTACCATTGCTTGCAGCAACCCAAAAAGCTGTGAGCGAGCTTACAGGCGCATTTGCGATTAGCGTGATTTCTAAAAAAGAGCCTGAGCATATGGTGACAGCGCGTTTAGGTTGCCCGTTATTAATTGGTTTGGGTGAAGGCGAAAACTTTATTGCCTCTGATGTTTCTGCCGTGTTATCAGTAACACGCAAAGTGATTTATTTAGAAGATGGCGATGTGGCGGATATTCGCCGTGAAGGTGTGACCATTTTGGGCCGCGATGGCGTTGAGGTTACACGTAAAATTCATATGAGTGATGTGTCACTCGCTAGCCTAGAGTTAGGCCCATATTCGCACTTCATGCAAAAAGAGATTCACGAGCAACCACGTGCCTTAACCGATACGATAGAGGCATTGATTGATGATAATCACTTCTCACCTGCCCTGTTTGGTGAAGGTGCAGCAGGAGTGTTTGAGCAAGTGGACAGCATTTTAATCTTGGCTGCTGGCACGAGTTATTATGCAGCGCTAACCGCTAAGTACTGGTTAGAAAGCATAGCCAAAGTGCCGACCAATGTAGAAATTGCCAGTGAATATCGCTATCGTGAATCTGTGCCTAATCCACGTCAACTAATCGTGACGATTTCGCAGTCTGGTGAAACACTAGATACGATGGAAGCGTTAAAGCACGCTAAGGCATTAGGTCAGCATCTCACCCTTGCCATTTGCAACGTGCAAGAGAGCGCAATCCCTCGTGCTTCAGAGTTGGTGTTCTACACGCGTGCAGGGGCTGAAATTGGGGTGGCGTCTACCAAGGCATTTACAACGCAATTAGTGGCCTTATTTACACTGGCCGCAACACTGGCAAAACAGCGTGGCTTATTAGATAAAGAGACTGAACAATCGCATTTAAACGCATTGCGCCAATTAGCAGGTAGTGTTCAACATGCGCTGAACCTAGAGCCGCAAATTCGCGAGTGGGCAAAATCATTTGCCAACAAACAGCATGCTTTATTCTTAGGGCGAGGCATACATTACCCTATCGCTTTAGAAGGCGCATTGAAGCTTAAAGAGATTTCATACATCCATGCCGAAGCTTACCCTGCGGGCGAGCTTAAACATGGTCCCTTGGCGTTGGTAGATAGCGATATGCCTGTGGTAGTGATTGCACCTAATGATGCTTTGCTAGAAAAAGTAAAATCTAATATGCAAGAAGTTAAAGCGCGTGGCGGTGAGTTGTTTGTGTTTGCTGATGCAGACAGCCACTTTACAGAATCTGAAGGCGTGCATGTGATACGTACCCCACGCCATGTTGGCGTGCTCTCCCCTATTTTGCATACGATTCCAGTGCAGATGTTGGCGTACCATGCCGCATTGTTGAAGGGGACTGATGTGGATAAGCCTAGGAATTTGGCAAAATCCGTGACTGTAGAATAAGTTTCGCCTAGCATATTTAAGAATTGGAAAGTGATGAGTCACAACTCTAAAACCGTCATGCAAAATTCTGAAGGTCGCTTATATGACCTGATTGCACAGCGGTTGTTGCTTGATGCAAATAAAGATGAAATAGATCAGCGTATTTGGGATTTATTTGGCGAAGAGTGGTGCGTGATGATGACCGATTTGGCGGGTTTTTCTCGTCAAGTTGCAGAGTATGGCATTATTCATTTTTTGCAGACGATTTATGAATCTGAGCGTTTGCTGTTGCCAGTGATTGAGCAGCATGAAGGTTTTTTACTTAAAACTGATGGCGATTCTTTGTTAGTGATTTTTCGTAAGCCGCAAAAGGCCCTGCAATGCGCGCTAGTGATGCAGCAGACCTTAATTCCCTACAACGAAGCCAAACTTGAGCAGGAAAGAGTTCATCTGTGTGTGGGTTTGGGCTTCGGTAAGATTCTGCGCGTAGGTAATACCGAGGTGTTTGGTGCTGAGGTGAACGCAGCCTGTAAGCTGGGGGAAGATGTAGCTAAACAATGTGAAACGCTGGTGACAGGCGCATTTCAGCAAGCTTGTGCGGACTTTGCAGGGGCAACTTATCAAAAGTTAGAACACGCACCAGCAGGTGCAAGTTCTGCCTATAAAGTCATTTTTACTTAGTAAATATCCTTACTTAAAAACTGCCAAGTTAGTAAGTGCTTGGTTCTTTCAAAAGCACAGGGGTAATGTCTAAAGTGCCGCCGTCATGCCCCACCATGATTTGTCCATCTTGAATGGTGCAGCTGATATTAAAGCCACGCTCTGCAATATTTGCCAATTCTTTCGTGTCAGGTAAATTAATCACAGTGAGGTTGTTGATTTTAAGTAAGGCTTTGCTGTTGGCCGTCCACCACATATCAGCTATTCGTCCACCATAAAGCACTACCACCACTTGCTTGGCACGCCCAGCTGCTTTGCGGATATCTTTTTCTGTTGGCAAACCAACATCCATCCATAACTCGATGGCGCCTGTGAGGTCTTTTTGCCATAAGTCTGGCTCTTCTTCATCACTTAGGCCTTTGCCGAAAACAAGCGCCTCATTGGCGTACATGGCAAAGCCTATCAGCCGAACCATCACGCGCTCATCAGTTTCTGATGGGTGCTTGGCGATGGTCAAGTTGTGTTGCTGGTAGTAATTACGATCCATATCTGAAACTTGTAGATCGACTTTATAAATTGTGGATTTGATTGCCATTTAAGCGGTGCCTTTTATTGTTGGCACATTATACCTACATTCCCCTAGCCTTATTCATTGGCGATCATGGATTAGCATGAGGGATAGCGAGCAAGCATACGGGCTTTCTGTTAAGCTTTCATTTTTAAATTTGCAAGATAACATCATGGCTCAATATGTAATGTCGATGCTCCGCGTGAGCAAGATTGTTCCCCCTAAAAAACAAATTATTAAAGATATTTCTTTGTCTTTTTTCCCCGGTGCGAAGATTGGTTTGCTGGGTCTAAACGGCTCGGGTAAATCAACGGTGCTACGCATTATGGCAGGCGCTGATAAAGAGTTTGAGGGTGAGGTGCAGTGGCAGCCGAATATTTCGATTGGCTATTTGCCGCAAGAGCCGCAGTTAGATGCGAATAAAACCGTGCGTGAAGAAGTAGAAAGCGGCATGGGCGAAGTGATGGAGGCTAAGCAAAAGTTAGAGGAAGTTTACGCAGCCTATGCAGAGCCTGATGCAGATTTTGATAAGCTCGCTGAAGATCAAGCGCGCTATGAAAATATCATTGCTGCGAGCGGTTCTGATGTTGAGCATCAATTAGAAATCGCAGCGGATGCCCTACGCCTACCTGCGTGGGATGCAAAAATTGGCCCGTTATCTGGCGGCGAGAAGCGTCGTGTGGCGTTGTGTAAATTGTTGTTATCTAAGCCAGATATGTTGCTACTAGACGAGCCAACCAACCATCTGGATGCAGAGTCTGTAGAGTGGTTAGAGCAGTTCTTAGTGCGCTTCCCAGGCACGGTGGTGGCAGTTACCCATGACCGTTATTTCCTCGATAATGCGGCGGAGTGGATTTTGGAGTTAGACCGTGGGCATGGTATTCCATGGAAAGGCAATTACTCAAGCTGGTTAGATCAGAAGCAAGCGCGCTTAGCGCTAGAAGAGTCACAAGAGTCATCACGCCGTAAAGCGCTGAATACCGAGTTGGAGTGGGTACGTCAGAACCCGAAAGCACGTCAGGCGAAAAGCAAGGCGCGTATTGCACGCTATGAAGAGTTAGCGAGTGCTGAGTACCAGAAACGCAATGAAACACAGGAGATTTTTATCCCTGCCGGTGAGCGTTTAGGCGACCAAGTGATTGAGTTTAACGGCGTGAGCAAGGCATTTAAAGACCGTTTGCTGATTGATAACTTGAGTTTTAGCATCCCAGCTGGCGCGATTGTTGGGATTATCGGCCCGAACGGTGCAGGTAAATCTACGCTGTTTAAGATGATTACAGGCATGGAGCAACCAGATAGTGGTGAAGTGAACATCGGCCAAACCGTTAAATTGGCTTATGTAGACCAAAGCCGTGATGTGTTGAGCAGTGATAAGACCGTGTTTGATGAGATTTCAGGCGGCTCAGACATTTTAACGGTAGGCCGTTACGAAACGCCATCTCGCGCCTACATCGGCCGCTTTAACTTTAAAGGCGGTGACCAGCAAAAAATCGTGGGGCAACTGTCAGGCGGTGAACGTGGACGTTTGCATTTAGCGAAAACACTGATTTCTGGCGGTAACGTATTGCTGCTAGATGAACCGTCAAACGACTTAGATGTGGAAACATTACGCGCACTGGAAGATGCATTGCTAGAATTTGCAGGCAGTGTGTTAGTGATCTCGCATGATCGCTGGTTCTTGGACCGTATCGCAACGCATATTCTGGCGGCCGAGGGTGAGTCGCAATGGACGTTCTTTAACGGTAACTATCAAGAATATGAGGCTGATAAGCGTAAACGTTTGGGTGAGGAAGGCGCTAAACCTAAACGTATTCGCTATAAACCGATTGCACGTTAACCAAGTAGCGTGGGCAACAAGTTGTCCACTCCACAACTGCTTTGTGAGTCCGCCATATTTTAACTAACTTTTCGAGTTTATGTTAAGTTTTCTTAACATCTCTCATGTTTTATTCCTGCCAACTTGTTACCCGCCCATTTTCTGAATAAACATAAGTGCCTGACCTTTTGTAGATATGCTGAATATGAACACCGTAACTACCAACAGATTTATTTTCATTGTCAGGAATTCCCCAAGAAGCGTATAAGTCACAGGTACTAATATTTAATTTTAAAATTTGTTCTTTTGCTATATTTGCATTTACCTTCAGATTTCTACGGCTAGCTTCCCTTTTCATAATATTTTTCATATCAGCAGCCGAGCCAAAATCAGTAATGTATTCACCTCGTAGCATATAGCCGTAATACTCACAAAACTGCTTTGTTGAAATTATTTTAATTTCTTCGGGAGCATTTTTTAATGAAATAGCTTGTTGTTCCTTGTGAGCTTGTATTCGATCTGAGATTAGCTTTTCTTTTCTAGTCTTTTCTGCCTCTATGGTTGCTTGAGCTTCTGCCTCCCTTATAGCCTTTTTCCTTTGATTTTCTTCATCAATTAATTTATCACTTGCTAGCATTAGCTTTTTATCAGCATCAATCAGGCTTAATTTTTTTTCAGGTGGTATATTGCTTACGCATGCATCTTTAAGAAGAGTAAGGTCAACAGCATTATCTTCAGTGATGTATAGATTTTTAATATATCCATAGCTTGCATGCATGTCGTTATAAGTAATCTGTCCTTCACTGCTTCCATTGTCGATGGTGACCGAATACCAGGCACCAGCTTTCCAATTAAAAGGAGTCTTTTCCAAACTCTTTATCTGGATTTGTACAGGCTGATTAAGGATGTACTTATCGTTGGTTAGCTGGTTTTTGTATATTTTGAAATTTTCCACACAGGTGCTACTTTCGTAATTGACCCATAATGTTTTACCAATAATTGCATCATCATTATCAGGATTGAGGTTATCTGCGGATGCTGTAGCTGAGTATAAGAAAACTATAATTAATAGATATGTAAAAGGTTTCATGTTTTTATTCGATTAGTTTACTTTTGAACTACCTAAAGCACCGCCACCAGAGTTTATAGGGGCTAAAACGTGATCAAGAGGTATTTCGATAGAAGGACATGGTTTTTTGCATTTAAACACAAATTTAGTCAATATCTTGAAAGCGTGAGGATTTATAGTATGTACTTCAATGCTAGAGCCAGATCTTCTTTTAGTTGAAATAATTTTATTTTTTACTAAACTATAATGCGCCATATATATATCTGAATGCATAGGGTTTTTTTCAATCTCAGACAACTTTAATTTTTCTGAATTAAATAAGTCTAAATAATCCAACTCATTATTCGAGAGGTCAATTATTATTTCTCTGTAATTATCATCAGTTGCACGTTGATTGCTTAAATAGTTTTTAAGAACAATTGCCTTAAGTCTTAAGAAGTTCCAAGAGCTATTAATAATTAGTAGTGTTTTACCACATGTCCATATTAAACAATCAATTAAGATTGATGATACTGAAAAACAAAGAGTAAATACTAAAATGTTAACTGAGTATCTTGGCAAATCTATATTAGCTAGCGCTGCGTTAATGGTTGAAAGGATATTTGATAATCCTAATCCAGAAAAAAGCATAATAGTAAGCCCAACTTTAAATGCATTTTTGGGTAAGATAATTAATTTAAAAAACTCTATTACATAGTTGGTCATTATTTGTCAGCCTTAACAAATTTCTTATAGTTAGCTTTGTTGATGAGTAAGCATATGGACGGATTTTTTATTATCGCACTCAACATGGTACATATTGCGGTATTTGATTATTGAACATGAATGCGAGGTTTATGGGGTGCGTTCTTTGCAAGAAAGTCCCAAAGTACAGGCGGAATTAGTCGCATCAGCCTTGCCACCCAACCCATTTGCCATGGGATGACCACAAAGCGTCTTTTGCGTTTAATTGCATTTACAAATTTATGTGCAGCAATATCCGCATCCATTAAAAATGGCATTTTATACGTGTTGATGTCTGTCATTGGGGTGCGAATGTACCCGGGTGCAATGGTGGTAACCGCGATATTGTGATATAGCATCTCAACCCGTAAACTTTCAAGGTAGGCAATGGCAGCTGCTTTTGATGCGCTGTACGCTCCCGCTCCTGGTAAACCGCGTATGCCTGCAACGCTGGCGATGCCAACTAGTTGAGCTGTTTGGCCATGTTGGGCGGCTAGGCGCATGGCGTGGATAAATGGTTGAAACGTATTGACTAGCCCCGTGACGTTAATATCCATGACCGCTTGAAATGCGTTTGTGTCCTCTGCATTTTCTGTGAGCGTGCCGCTACTAACACCTGCACTGCCAATCACTATATTTGGTGCGCCATATTGTTGTGTGAAGTCATTGGCGGCAGCCACAAGTGCAGCGCTATCGCGTACATCTAAGGGGTAAATAGCACACTTGATGTTGTAACTAACTTCTAGAGCATGCTTGAGTGCTTGTAAGTGCTCACTGCGTCTAGCCGCTAGACCAATAATGGTATTTTCATTTTGATAGCGTTTTGCATATTCATATGCAAGTGCTTCACCTATACCACTTGATGCGCCTGTGATAAAAACTTTCATGACTATCTTTCATTGATTGGTTGATATAGCTATTCCACTAAATAATCCTACTACCAGCTAATCATTCCGTGCTTGACACGTAATCAAGTGACTTAAAGACTCTGGGTACCGACTTTCGTCGGTATGACGATTTGTGCGATGGGACACAGCATCAGATTGTTTGACGGAGTAGCTATAGCTGAATGACCATATTAGTATTAAATACATATTGATACTAAATATAAAAAACCCGTTTTTACCATCAGGTAGAAACGGGTTTTTTAAGTTCAGCATATGTTTACAGCATCACCAGTTAAAGAGCTTTTGGTAAAGTGCCTTAAACCAATGAGTGGGCGCTGTTACTTTTTTGCTGGGGTAGCTGCCTTGGCTTTATCAGCACGAATATTTGCGATGATATAGTCAGCTGTTTTAAGTGCTAAATCATTGTTACCAGCCATAGTGCTTGAGGTAATGAATTGACCGTTGATAATCAAGCTAGGTACACCTGTTGCGCCAGATGAGCGGAAGATATTCGCTGCACGGTTTAGGCTAGTGTTGGTCGCAAATGAGCCAAAAGCCTCTTCAACTTTTTTCTTATCTAGGCCACTTTGTTGCGTTACCCAGTCAATCGCTGCTTTTTCATCAGTTGGTTTAAGTGTTTTTTTAGTGTGGATAGCATCAAACAATGGGGTATGTAGTTTCTCTAAAACACCGAGCGTTTCCATTGCGTAGTAAGCTTTTGCCATCGGGGCCCATGCTTGATGCGGCAAGCCTGGTACACGTTTAAATACGACGTCAGCCGGTAGTTTTTTTACCCATGCGTTTAATGGTACTTCCATGCTGTGGCAGTGGCCACAACCATACCAAAATAGCTCGACTACCTCAATTTTGTTAGGGGTGTCAGTATTAATGGTTTGCGCGGTACGATCAAAGTCTTTGCCCATTTGTGGGGCAGCCATCACGCTAAATGAGGCCAGCAACATTAAAGCGGTTAATAATTTTTTCATTGATATTGTCCTTGTTAACGATTCTTTAAATTGGTGATTAAAAATTCAGCTATTCTATTTAACATTTATTCAGAAGCAAGTTCTCTAAATATGTTTGTTGAAACGTGTCATGTTGAATTTGGCTGACAATTGTTTTTAGATTCTATTTATTTTTTTAGTTACTATTTTTGTTGTTTATTATTGAGTGCAATTTGCACAAAATTTACTTTGCATCGGATTCCATGCGTCTGACTCCATCACACTAATCCTACCCATAGACCAGCCATAAGCCTATTGGGTTTCATTATTGACTGTAATTAAATCAGATTTAAAACCATTGCTTGCTAAATCTGCTTTTGTTTTGTTAATAAGCTCCAGATTTTTCAGTGGGCCAACACGAACACGATGCCAAACGCCCTTGTTAGGGATAGTGGCGGTTTGTACCAGAGCCTCAAAGCCTTGTAACGCTAGTGTGGCTTTCATGTTGTCAGCCTCTTCTTCGGTTTGGAATGCGCCAACTTGAAGAAAATAAGTATTTTGTACGGAAGGTTCCGCACTTTGCTCTTTAATTTTAACTTCTTCTGTGCTTACTTGGCGCTCGCTTCCAGGCAGAATCGTGTAAAAATCAAAACGTGTTTTATCTTCAGTGGTTTCTGAAGTTTCAGTTTTTGCTTCTTGTGCTTTATCGTTGTCTTTAGCCGCTTGCACTTTAGCGCTTTCCGCTATTTTCTCAGAGAGTGGTTTTTCAGGAGAGGCTAAATCCGCAAATGGGCTTTCTTCACCTTTAATCATCATGACTACAGTTAAAGATGCGGCTACGCCTAATAAGAAGCCGACTAATAGGCCTGTGATAAAGGGGTTGCCTTGGCTTTGTTTTGCGGTGCGCTCTGGTCTTGGTTTGTAATCTCTACTCATCTTGTTTCCTTACATTCTCTCTTTGGCGGCAACACCAAGTAAATCCAGTCCATTTTTAAGGACTTGCTGGGTAGCGCTAATTAGGCTTAAGCGAGCGAGTTTCAGTGACTCGTCTTCAATCAAGAATTTATATTCGTTGTAGTAGCTGTGTAAGTCACTGGCTAATTCTTTTAAGTAATTCGCCACCACGTGCGGTGCTAATTCAGTTGCTGCATTGGCTACTACTTCTGGGTACTCACTTAAGCGTTGCATCAGTGCAGTTTCATGCGCGGTGACTAGTGGGTTTAAATTGGCGTTAGCCAAGCTGCTGATATCACCACCCCACTGGCTTAGTACACTGCAAATACGCGCATGTGCATATTGAATGTAATACACTGGGTTGTCGTTGCTTTGGCTACGCGCTAAATCAATATCAAATACTAATTGTGAATCGGCGCGGCGTGCGGCTAAGAAGTAGCGCGTTGCATCGCAACCTACCTCTTCAATTAAATCACGTAAGGTGACGTAGCTACCTGCACGTTTTGAAAGTTTAACTTCTTCACCGCCGCGCATCACGGTCACCATTTGATGCAATACGTAATCTGGCCAGCCTTTTGGGATGCCGATATCTAACGCCTGCAAGCCTGCGCGTACGCGGGTGATGGTGCTGTGATGGTCTGCGCCCTGCTCGTTAATCACGCGTACAAAGCCACGGTTCCACTTGTCGGTGTGGTAAGCAACATCGGGGACAAAGTAAGTGTAGCCGCCATCAGTTTTACGCATGACACGGTCTTTGTCATCACCAAAGTCTGTGGTTTTAAGCCAAAGCGCGTCGTTATCTTCATAAGTGTGGCCGCTTTTAATTAAGGCTTGAACCGTTTGCTCAACCTTGCCAGTCGTATAAAGCGCACTTTCTAGTGAAAAAACGTCAAACTTAATTTGAAACGCTTTTAAGTCTAAATCTTGCTCATGACGCAAATACGCCACGCTAAAAGTGCGAATTGAGTTCAAGTCATTGATATCGCCACTCGCAGTCACTTCAATGTCGTCTGCAACCACGGTATGCTTGGCTAAGAATGCCGCTGCAATATCATTGATATATTCGCCGCGATAGCCATTTTCAGGAAAGCTTTCATGCTCGGTAGAGATGCCTTTGCATCTTGCCAACACTGAGATGGTGAGGTTATCAATCTGAGCACCAGCATCGTTGTAATAGAACTCACGGGTGACATCCCAGCCGTTTGCATCCAAGAGGCGAGCCAAGCAGTCGCCCACCGCTGCGCCGCGGCCATGACCCACATGCAGAGGGCCGGTTGGGTTCGCTGATACAAACTCTACCTGTACTTTTTGCTGTTGACCGTTGTTGTTACGGCCGTATTGCGCACCCGCATTGAGAATGTCTTTAATCACAACCTGCTTAGATTGTGGGCTTAAAAAGAAGTTAATAAAGCCAGCACCTGCAATTTCAGTTTTAGCGATATATTCACTGACTGGTAATGCTGCAATAATTTGTGTGGCGATTGCGCGCGGATTTTGTTTTAACGGTTTTGCTAAAACGAGCGCTAGATTTGTGGCAAAATCGCCATGGTCGGCTGATTTTGGGCGCTCTAATATAATCGTTAGGTCAGTAATGTCTGGCGCAATACTTTTTGCGGCAGTGGTCAGTAATTGGGTAAGATGTGTTTTCACAATAATTGCATATAAAGCTAAAAACGGTATTTTAACCCATATTAGTGATTAGCACGTTAGTCATCATGTGCCAGTGAATACATCAAGCTTAATGGTTTAAGATAGCTACTCCATATGCAAGAAAAGCGATTATAAATATGTGTTAAATACGCCAATTGCCGGTAAAAGCAGCATAATGGACGACCAATTATGCTTAATCTTCTGTGAACCTAAGATACTTTTAATCTAATAAACTTTTTACGCCAATATTGTTACTGCCATTGTCTAAACCCATCTTAAAAATTGCACTTGATGTACCGCTCGCACGCTTATTTGATTATTTAAGTGCGGATCAACACGTAGAGATTGGCCAGCGCGTACTGGTACCGTTTGGGCGCCGTAATCAAATTGGCATTGTGATAGACCACACTGATAGCAGTGAGTTTGCCATAGAGAAACTTAAGCCAATTACGCAGGCGTTTGTTGAAGAAGCGCCGCTTGATGCTGAAGTGTTAAGTTTGATTAAGTTTAGCGCGGATTATTATCACTATCCGTTTGGCCAGGCGTTGTTAGCAGCTTTACCTGCACGTTTGCGCCAAGTGGCACCAGCGGTTTCGCGTAAACAATATTTATATCAAATCACTGATTTAGGCCGGCAGGTTGACCTTGAGGCTATGCCCAAAAGGCAGCGTGTGTTGCGCCAAGTATTGACAGCATTGCAGGCAGATAACGCTCAAACTGAAGCAGAGCTTGATGCGCTGTCAGGTAGTGCGCGTAAGGCGGCAAAAGAACTAGTGGCTTTGGGCTATGCGTCAAGCGAGCAAGTGTTGGCGGTCAAGCGTGTGCCTGCCATATTAGAAACACCGCAACCTGCGCTGAATGATGAGCAAGCGCAGGCCGTGGCAAGTATCACGCAAGACATTAAGGCGTTTAGAGCGTGGTTATTGCATGGCATCACCGGAAGTGGAAAAACCGAAGTTTATATCCGCTTGATGCAACATATATTGCAAGCATCGCAAGATAAACAAGAAGTACAAGATAACCCAGAAGCAAAAAATAATACGGGTGACTCGGCTGCAACAAAGCCTGAACAAATCAGTGCTCAGATACTGGTACTAGTGCCCGAAATTAACCTGACCCCCCAGCTAGAGGCAAGGTTTAGAGCGCGATTGCCTCAATATAGTTTAGTGAGTTTACATAGCAGCCTGAGTGAGAGTGAGCGCTTACATAACTGGCAGCTTGCACAGGCGGGAGCAGCACAGATTATTATTGGGACGCGGCTTTCAATTTTTACGCCTATGCCTAATTTAAAGCTGATAATTATTGATGAAGAGCATGATAGCTCCTATAAGCAGCAAGATAGCATGCGTTACCATGCGCGCGACGTTGCTTTGGTGCGTGCAAAACGGCTCAATATTCCTGTGGTGATGGGGTCTGCAACCCCTGCGTTAGAAAGCTGGTACAACGCAATGGGCAGTCATGCGCAGGCTTTAAACGCAGCACCTAGCAATAGTCAGCCTAATAAATATGGCTTGCTCACATTAAAACAGCGCGCGGTGACGGCCGCACGGCTGCCTAAGATTGATTGTATTGATACCACTAAGGTCAATTTACAGTATGGATTAACACCACAGCTTGTTTCAGCGTTGCGTTTACGGTTGGAGCGTAAAGAGCAGTCGCTATTATTTATCAATCGCCGCGGGTATTCGCCGGTCCTATTGTGTTCCGCTTGCCACTGGATTGCGCCTTGCACGCGCTGTAGTAGCCGCTTGGTGGTGCACTTAGGGCAAAGAAAATTGCGCTGCCATCACTGTGGGCATGAGCAGCGTATTCCGAATCAATGTCCAAGTTGTGGCGATGCGGATTTACACCCGACCGGTCATGGTACGCAGCGCCTGGAGCAGACCTTAGCTACCCTGCTCCCAGCAGCGCGTATCGCAAGGGTGGATCGTGACAGCATTAGCCGCAAGCATGCTTTGGTTGAAATTCTAGATCGTGTACATAATCAGGAAATAGATATTTTAGTGGGCACGCAGATGCTGGCTAAAGGACATGACTTTCCTAACTTAACGTTAGTGGGCGTGATTGATACTGATAGCGCCCTGCATAGCCCTGACTTTAGGGCGAGCGAGCGCTTGTTTGCACAGCTGATGCAGGTTGCTGGGCGTGCGGGTAGAGCTGATAAAGCGGGGCAAGTAATTATTCAGACGGCATTTCCAGATCATGCCTTGTTCAATGCATTGCGTACGCAAGATTACGCAAGCTATGCCAATGATTTGCTGCAGGAGCGTGCACAGGTGCAGTTCCCACCTTATGTCTTCACTGCATTGTTGCGTGCGGAAGCGCATGATTTTGCGTTGGTACAGAAATTTCTACAGTTTGCGTTTGAGCAGGCGCGCCAGCTTGGTCAGCATGTCATGACTTATGACCCAGTGAGGCCGCAGATGGAGCGCTTAAAAGGGATGGAGCGTGCTTATATTTTAATGCACTCAACCCAACGGCCAGCATTGCAAAAGCTGTTGACACAATTGGTGCATCAATTAAGGTCTGAACCGATAGCGGCTAAGGTGAGATGGGCAGTGGACGTGAATCCATTGGAGTTTTGATACACAAGTTATGCTGGCGTGATGAGAGTTAAGAGAGGTGAGGAAGATACGCCAATGATGATGGATAACCATTGTTTCATGCCCATGGAGCGAGCGATTACTAAAATCGCAAGTGTTGCCTTGGCATTAGACTTTACCATAAGCGCATCTTCCACACCTCTCTTAACCTATTTTATACCTTATGTTAATCGTAGATGATTAACACTGGATGACTACATTTCCTAGATGGCTAACCTCAGTTGAGCCTAAAAGCTATGTTGAGGCAGACTCTTCAAACTTTGTATTGCTGCAAAAGCACTGGTGCTACCGTTGCCTGTTGCTGCATTTAAACCAATATGCATGGTAATTGCGTTATGAATTTGGTTAAGATCCCCGCCAATCCGTGCAGCTTGGAACATGCCCTGATTCCTAATTTCTTGTAGTATCTGCCCTTGTCCAGGCACCATCACATTAACACCAATACTGTTATTTGACAGTGTGACCGTGGCGACAGTTCCGTCACTGGCTGTGGCTGATACTAATCCAGCCTGACTGCCTACTGCATCGGCGATAGAGCCGCCTTGGTTAGCCGATGTTAGCTCCACTTGCATGTCGATGCCGTTATGAATGCTGTTAGAAGCGCCAGCGACTTGTATGGTTTGTGAAACACCGCTGATGTTGGCTAAGCCTGCACCGCCACTGACATTGTTATTTCCATCCGATTGCTGAGCGGTCACAGTGTTTTGAGATTGTTCGATACTGACAGTTGGTACATAGTGCACAGATGGCGTGTTGGATCTAAAGTCTATATTGAGGTTAGCGCCAGCAGTAATGACATTGCCTGTTGAGGTTTCCCATTGGCTAATCATTTCCACCCCAAAATATAGCACTTGGTTGTTACTTGCGAACTTACCGCGCATATGGCCCAGATCGTTATCAGAAACCTCTTGCATACCATTAAAAACTTCTATGTCTGGTGGTAAGGCTGCACTGGTTACAGGGCTAATAGCAATAACGCTAGCTAACATGAATGCAATTTTCTTAGAGGGAGTTGCCAGCACACTAGATTGATGCGCCGTTTTCAAATTCAATTGGTGTAAATATTGCGCGTGTTGAATCGAATTCATTGTAGAGATGTTCATTTTTAAAACCTCCTAAACTCCTCAGCTACATTTATTTCTAATTGCTCTTGATGTTGTACCTAAATGTATTGCTGTTGAGTGCATGTGAACGAACTACTTTCTTCATTAATTCTGTTGCGTTAGTGTCTACTTACTAAATTTTATAGTCCTAGCATATCTGAACGCACAAACCCAAAATCAAACAGTTCTGCGTCGGTTAAAGGGTGAAATGAATCGGTTAATGTTCTAGCCGTTAATTGTTCTTTTGGTTTGAGTAAGATAGATTCACGATCAAAGTCTTGTCCAATGACAGCAAATACAATGCCATTCCAGTTGGCATCAAATTCACTTCTTTTCATGATGCGGTTACCTAAGGCAGGGTCTGCGATATAAGCTCTTTCCGCAGTAGATTTTTTTAGTACAACAAAGTGTTTGTAACCTTTGTAGTTAAGTAAAACAATGGTTGGAATCGTGACCTTTTCTAAGGTCTCAGGGGTGACGTTATAGCCACGTCCGCGGAAGCCAATGCTTTGCGTGTAGTTTTTAATATCCAATAGAGAAAACCCTTTTTGACGCACTAATTCAGGGTCGCTCACTTTTAATAAGCCTTCGATGACATCTTCTTCAGTTAAATTTTTCTTATATGCATAATTCAAAATAGTCGCTAATGCAGCAGCCCCACAGCTAAAGTCAGTGTGTTGTGGCACCATATCTGTAAACTTTAACTCCCGCATGCTCAGCATGTCTTTTTGAATGACCCCCATGCCCGGCACTATGCCACCGAATCTAATATCGGTTGCCATGGCTGGGTGCATCAATGCAGACGAGATAGTGACACTTACATGCATGACGACAATCATCGTGAGTACACGTATTGATTTATGAGTCAGTGTGTATTGATGGGTATGTAACATCGCAATTCTCTTTTCGTAACACAGCGTGATGCGAGCGGTAAGAAGTAGCGAAGTCCCCACTAGAAAAAGCTAGCGGGGACCTGCGAGACGGCCTTTTGGGCTGTCAGTGCACGATAGTTGTGCTATCTAAGCACCATTACTCACCGCCACCACCACTTCCGCCGCCAACGCCAGCTTGTGTAGCAGAGATTGCTAGGCCGTTATATTGCTGATTGTTGGTACCTGATGCGATGTTAACGCCAATATTGCCAGAAGCGTTCATCAGTGCGTTATCACCTAGGGTCGATGTATTTGTTGTTGCTAGGTTAGTCGCTACAACCACTGGAATATAACCAGTCACACTGCCAGATAAAGTCTGGGTGCCAGATTCATAAAATCCTAGGCCGCCACCCTCTGTACCTGAATATGTGCCATTGTTGCCAAATGCAAGCGCACCGCCGTCATCGTTAAGGTCACTACCGCCTTGAGTTGCTGTATCTAGGTCAAAGTGACCAGTTTGGCTACCATTAGGGTGAGTGTTACCTGTCCAAATATCAGGGTAGACATTGCCAATCTGATCGGAAGTACCAGTTGTGGTGCCTGATGCGCTACCAGAATAGGTACCACTACCAGAACCAGAGTAACCGCCAGTCGCGCTAAGGGCTAGGTTGACAGCAATATTCTGTATTTCTTCTTTACTGATAGGATCGTTAGAGGTTGTGTTATGACCATTGATTTGAGTTACTTCAACAGTGGCAGTGGCCATGCGAGCAACAGCTACAGATGCAGCAAGGTCATTTTTTTGCTGATTATTGTTACCAGCAGAAATATTAACACCGATGTTACCGCTGGCATTAGCAAGTGCGTCACCGCCAAGTGCCGCTGCATTAGTTTGGCCTAAGTTAGTGACGTTGTTGCCAACCACAGCTTGCGTTGCAAAGACCTCGGCATCAGATGAACCAAACACAAAGCTGGCATCAGCGGCAGAAAATGCGGCTGCGTTAGCTTGTTGGTTGTTATCACCTGCGGTAACGTTGATACCAATGTTACCACTGGCACTATTAAGTGCATTGCCGTCTACAGTTGCAGTGTTGGTGGATTCATTATTGGTCACTTCATTGTCACCGTTAATTTGCTTGTCATTAACGATTGCTGCAGAACTAGCGTCAATATAAATACTACCGCTCACATCGACTGTACCTTCAATTTCTACATCTTGTTCCAAGCTAATTTCTTTTTTGATTTCGACATCTTCATGGCCTCGACCACGATCGTTATCATTAGCAAATATTGCTGGCGAAGTGAGCAAAGCGGCCACTGCCAACGCGATGGATTTTTTTTCAAAAGACGATTTCATGTTATTCTCCTAATTGCGGTTGGTAAAGAACTTGAAATTACGGCTTTGCGCCCAATTGCACTTGGAGCGCAAAGTTATTGGCCGTACTATTGCCCGACCCTGCCGATTGGTTGACCTGAACTAGCCCGTGTGCACCATGAAACGCAGTATCATCAATCGATACTGCTTGGTGACGCTTGCTGTTTCCTGCGTCAATCGGTACTGCATTTGAAGTCGCGGCAGAAAGCACGCTTTCTGCTATCACTTCCTCAAATCCCATTGCGAATGCTGCGCCATTCGCTTGTGCGTTACCTACACCACTTGATTGATTCACCGAAATCAAACCTGAGCTATATGCAAAGGCTTGACCGCCGATGGCGGCAATCGCGATGTCTGGTAAATTAGCTTGATGAGAACCAATGGCCTGCATGCCATTCACGATGCCAATCGCTGGGCCATTTTGTGTGCCAAGCGCGATGGCTGCGGCATTTGCTTGGGTGTTGGAGTCCCCTGCTGTCATGTTGACAGCAAAGCGACCACGCACATGGCTTAATACATTGCTATCAATAACACTTTGCGTCATATAGCTAGGAATATCAGGCAAGTTATCTTGTGCAATTGCTAACTGGCTATGCAGTACAGATAGCGGGATTAATAATACTGAGACTAAGATTTGTGAGTTCATGATGGTTTCCTCATGCTCTTTTCTTACTGGCCGCTACTACGCATAATGGCGCCAGTCATGCCGTTTAATGCATTACTAGTGCCATTAAGCCCAGCGTTAATTTGACTTGGCAAACCGCCAACCGCACCACCAACTGCGCCGCCAATCGTACCTGATAGCGTTGATGTTGCTGATTGTGCTGGATGGCTGTTGCCTAGGCCATAGCTGTTGAGCACAGCCCCCGATAGTTTGTTTGTGTCAGTGGTAACGTTTAATGATGCTGGGGTGTTAGTAGAAATTGCGGAAAATTCAGCATCATCTAACTCAATTGGCTTAACCCCTATACTTTGACCCACAGACGTTTTAATCTTGTCATCTGGTGAAGTGTCAACGGTGACTGCGCGCCCAGGTTGACCATCACGGATGGCTGGGCGGACTGACACTTCACGTTGTAGTACGACAATGCCGTCTGCTGCCAATGCTGTCGTGGTCGGCACAGTTGAACCTAAAATAATAAGACCTGACATAACAAACTCACACAATAGTGAAGCAGTGCTTGCTTGCTGTCCTATTTGTAAGTGCTTGTTGTGCATGATATGGATTCCTTTATTTTTGAATGACGGTCAACGTAATCACAGGGCGGCTACTCATTTCATGATGTGTGCCGCCTTTGTTACCCTGCCTACCTTCATCCCAAAGAATAATCGCTAATTTTGAGTCACTGTCTAAAGCAGTGACTTCCGCACCTTTACCGTTAATCGATGATAAATCTGTATCGTCTATCGTCACGGTATCATCACCCAACCAATTCAGTTCATTGGGTTCGGAGGTAATCTCCGTAGCGCCGGCAAATGCTAAACTTGAGCTACAAAACACCGCAATCACGAGTACTCTAACGACGATGTCAGCTAAATGCTGATCGCTATTTAGATGTTGATTCTCATGTTTGCTTAGTAGCTTTGATACCCAGTACATATTGCCTGCTCCTCAACTTGTCGATGCGATAACATTGCGCATCGAATCGTTGGGATAGGTATAGCAATCGGCATGCCAACTATATAAGATGTTGTTTTTATTGTATATTTATGGAAAATAAGAACTGGCTGCTAGGATATATATGTACTGAATTTGTGACAGATGTTAGGTGTTATTTTTGTATCTTATTGAATTTAATGAATAAATTAAGTTTTAAAAAGTGTATCAAAATTGCAACAGTGATGTTTTAAAGAGGTAACAAGCCGGTTTGGGGCTGACGGTGGAGGTGCCTAAGCAAGTATGGGTGAGTTAAAAGCAGGGAAATTAGATATAGAAAATTAAATGATTACGAATGATTATATTTCAGGATTTAGGCATTAAGTCGTACTTTTCCATTAATCGGTATAAGGTCGCACGGGATACCCCAAGCATACGTGATGCAAGTGTTAGATTGCTGTTGTTTTTATGCAAGGCATTGCGAATCGCCTCCATCTCAGCGGTATTTCTAGCAGACTCAAGTGTTGTTATGTGGCGCTCACCATTCCTGCGGTCAAGATCTAAATCTTCTGGCGCGATAAGGCGTCTTTCACACATCACCATGGCTCGCCTAACTCTGCTGATAAGCTCTCGTACATTGCCAGGCCAAGCATAGTGATTCATCAACTGCAATGCCGATGGTGAAAACCCTTTGACGTTGCGTCTTTTTTCGTTAAAAAACTTATCAAAGAAGTATTTAGCAAGCACTTCAATATCACCTTCTCTATCGCGTAGTGCAGGCGTTTTAATTTTTAATACATGCAGTCGATAATATAAATCCTCTCGAAACCGCCCCTCTTTTACTGCAGCTTCTAGGTCAATATGTGTCGCTGCAAGCACACGCACATCAACGTGAATTTTCTCCGTACTGCCTAAGCGTTCAATGGTTTTTTCTTGTAAAAAACGCAAAAGATTCACTTGTAATTCCAGCGGTAAATCACCAATCTCATCCAGAAAAATGGTGCCACCGGATGCGGCTTCAATGCGGCCAATTTTACGCTGGCTAGCACCAGTAAATGCGCCCTTTTCGTGGCCAAATAGCTCTGACTGAATCAACCCACTGGGTAGAGAGCCACAATTGACCGCAACAAATGGCTTGTGATGTCGAGCTGAGCGTTCGTGTAGCGCCAGTGCTGCAAGCTCTTTGCCTGTCCCGCTTTCGCCAGTAATCAACACAGGTGCGTCTACGCTGGCCACCTTGCGTATATTTTTAAATAAGTCCAGCATCTGCGGGCTGGCACCCACCATTTCATCTTCACTAGGCTGCAATTCTAATTGCAATTGCCGTGCGGCAGGGTTATCCCGTTTCATGAGCGCCATGCCTTCAGCATGTCCTAGTGTAGCGAGTAGTTTTTCTGTTTCTGGTGGTAGCGTATGAAAGTCGTAGAAAGATTCACTAATAATTTGCTTGATGTGGTGATTGTTAATCGCCTTTTTAGGGATTAAAGCAACCCATTCTATTTGATCTACGTTTCTGAAAAAATTTTCAATAGGTACTGGCAGGCGCCCGTTTGCATCGTCAAATTGGGCGATAGCAACCCGTGGGGTGTATTTGTACAGTATGTTTTGGGCGCTAGGGACATCTTCGGCCAGCTTTACATGCCAGCCCGCACCGTTGATTTCACCTACCAAAATCGGGGGTGTAGACGATGTGTTAAAGTAAAGCAGATGACGGTATTCAATTTCATGCATGATTGGGTTTCCGTTTTGCATCTTATAGGCGGCATCACGGTTTATCCAATATCAGGCATGGTTAATGGTGATAGTGAGGCGTATAAGCCACCTTAAGTGAAGCTTTACAACGAATCTGCATCGTATATTGATTCAACGGGTTTGAAACTAAGGGCGACACCTTAGTATGTTTGGGGTAAAGCGTTTAACTTTGAGCACTATTAATGTGAGCGTGTGGCGATTGGTGTTGACTGGCGGGAAGGTTACCTAGTAACCACTGACACTAAAGTCGGTAGTTACTAGGAGATGTATTACAAAGTGGTCAGTTTAGAAGTTATACGGGAACTTCATGCCTACGGTTACATCCGGTGCGTCAGGCGTTACCCCCACACCAACGTTGGCGACCATTGAAAGATGGTCTGTCATGGCATAAGTCACACCAAAATTAAGTGAACCAGCGCTTGAGTCACTACCAACAACGCTTACCCAGCTTTGCCCATCGGCTTTAATCCTAGATTTTTGTGTAAAGCGATGTGCGTAAGACATGCTCATGCTCATGCGTTCATTCAATGCAAAAGCCAAGCCGCCACCTAATTGATAAGCATCACCTAAATCAATTTCACCAGAGGTGCTTACATTTGGCTGACCGCTAATGTCATCAAATTTTCGGGTAAAGTTGTGCGCATAGCTAACATTGGCAAATAGAATCGCTGGATCTATGGTTTTAACGAAAGTTAAGCCAGAAGATAGTGTCCATACGCCATTACCTGTAGGCAGGTCGTCGGGAACAACCAAGTTAGAGTTGCCTGGGTCTGTTCTAAGTTTAATGCCATATGGATCTTTGCCCGTAGGTGCTTTTACACGCACATTCCACACTACGTCAGGGGTTGTAGGTGTTTCGGGGAAGATGCGGTAGTAAGCACCGGCACTTACATCACCTAAGCCAGCATTGCTGATATCACGCTCACTTAGTGTTGAAGCGCTACCGCCAGCCGCACCGCCGGACTCATAGGTTGAGGCGCGGTAGAGGAAAGGTAAATTGAGGTCAAATTGAAGGCGGTCAGTTACTCCATAACGACCAGTGAGGTCAAACTGGGTAATGTCTGATTGAATGCGGTCAAGGTTAATATTACCAAGGAAAATAGCATCTAGTGCCAAAAAGCCTTCTAGTGTCAGTTGGCGGCGATCGGTATGGCTGTAGCTAACGCCAGCCTCTAAGGTGAATGTTTTATTGAATAAAGCATTTTGTTCACGATAAACCGCTTCAGCACTACGAGAGGCTGGCGCTTCTTTGATGACTGGTTCATTGGCTTCTGATGCCGGCGTTCTTTCACCGCTTGCGCTAGGAGCAGTATCCGTATCAGCAACGACCATTTTTTTATTCACAGCGTGCATTGGTCTAGCTTGCCCTTGCCCAGAGGTTTCAAGCTGCTGTAGTCTTTGTGCTAAAGCTTGTAGCGCAGCGCTCTGTGCTTCATAGCGGCTGTTTAGTTCACCTAGTTCTTTGCGTAGCTGTTCTACATCTTGTGTGCCAGCAGAGGCCTCACCGGACCATGCATTTGTTGATAAGCATGCGCTTATTGCTAATGTAATAGCGCTTAATTTATATACCCTCATGTCCATTATCAATCTCCTGAAAATAAATCATCACCGCTACTTCTGTGCCAGTTGTTTCAAAAATAATTATTGCTAAGTAAATAAGCGAATTGCATTTTAACGATGCATTAAACTAGCACCTACGCTTTATTAAATGCTGGTCTTGATGATGACTTATCTATGACGCACCAATAAACCACATGCATAACAATGTTAAATCGCATTATGCAATAAAATTAGGCTTTGTAGTCAATAGTTTGTCTATAGAAATATTAAAATATTAGGTATGCATCGCCAATGCTACTGTATTGAGTGCCAGCCTTCCTAAGTTTTAAGTAAACACTTAATTTAACTAAACACTTGGATGCTTAAAGTGTGATTACTCGTTTGCTAGGTTTAGTGCTTGCGTGATTGGTGGTAAAATACGCTAGCAGGTTAAGTGCTGTTCGCATGATGCCTGAGTAGTTATTTCTGCGGGTGTAGTTCAATGGTAGAACGCTAGCTTCCCAAGCTCGATACGCGGGTTCGATTCCCGTCACCCGCTCCAACTTTAGCGATTAGCGATTATATTATGGCAAACCAAGCCCCCCCATCAGTGTTGACATTCGCAGGTACGGACCCAAGTAGTGGGGCTGGGCTGCAGGCGGATATTCTTACGTTTGCCAGTATTGGTTGTCATCCGTTATCAGTAGTGACGGCAATTACTGCGCAGGATACCGTTGGTGTTGATGGCGTGTTGGCCATGGACCCAGATTGGGTCAATGATCAGGCGCGTGCGATTTTAGAGGATGTGCAAGTTTCAGCGTTTAAGCTGGGGCTGTTAGGCTCGGTTGAAAATATTGCGGTGATTGCTGAAATCATGGCAGATTACCCCGATATTCCTTTGCTAATTGACCCTATCTTAACTTCTGGGCGTGGCGATGATTTAAGTAATGATGAAATGATGGAGGCAATGGTCGAGTTGCTGTTTCCACAAGCTACATTAATTACCCCTAATAGTTTAGAGGCGCGTAGGTTCGCATTTGCTGATGAAGCTGAAGAGGTAGGATTGACTTCTTTAGATGAGAGCGCTGCACGCTTGCTGGCAATGGGTAGTGAGTATGTATTGATTACAGGTACGCATGAACGTACCGCTGAAGTGACCAACACCCTATATGGTGAAGATAAGCTGATTAAAGCTTATAAATGGGAGCGCTTAGCTGGCAGTTACCATGGCTCAGGTTGTACGCTCACCAGTGCAATTGCTGCCTGTATGGCACATGGTCTTAGCATAGAAGATGCTGTGCTAGAGGCACAAGAATACACATGGCAAACCCTTAAAAATGGCTTTAGACCAGGCATGGGTCAGTACATTCCAGACCGTATGTTCTGGGCGCGCGATGAAGAAGATCCAGTCATCAATAGTGGTGATGGCAGTGTTAAAACGCACTAGGCTCTAATAATAAGTATGTCGGCAATTAAAGGGCTTTACGCAATCACGCCAGATGAGCTGGATACGGATATCCTGCTCGCTAAGGTTGTGGCCGCATTGCAGGGTGGTATTGGTGTTCTGCAGTACCGCAATAAGCTCGCAGATCATAAGCTGCAAACCCAGCAGGCTCGTGCCTTGCTACCTTTGTGCCGTCAATACCAAGTGCCATTTATTATTAACGACTCCATCAAGCTTTGTCTGACATTGGATGCAGATGGCGTGCATTTGGGCGCAGATGACGGCAATTTGGCAGAGGCGAGAGCGAGATTGGGCGCAAATAAAATCTTGGGCGCCTCTTGTTATAACCGTTTTGATTTGGCGTTTTCTGCACAGCAGCTAGGCGCAGACTATGTGGCGTTTGGTGCTTGCTTTGCTTCAAATACCAAGCCAAATGCGCCAGTAGCAGGGTTGCATTTGTTTACACAGGCGAAAGCAGAGTTGAATGTTCCTGCCGTAGCAATCGGCGGTATTACTTTAGAAAACGCACCGTTAGCGATAGTCGCCGGTGCAGACTCCGTAGCAGTCATCAATGCAATTTTTAATGCAGATGACGTAAAATTAACCTCTCAACAATTTACAAAGCTATTTCAATCATGACCTCAGCCAATCAAGCCCTTTTTGAAAAATCACAACAACTTATTCCCGGTGGTGTTAATTCGCCAGTGCGTGCGTTCCGCAGCGTAGGTGGTACGCCTATATTTTTCAAAAAGGGCTTAGGCTCTAAGCTGTGGGATGTCGATGGCAAAGAGTATATTGATTACATTAACTCTTGGGGTCCAATGATTGTTGGTCACGCGCATCCGGATGTGATTGGTGCGGTACAAGCAGTTGCAGCCAATAGCCTATCTTTTGGCGCGCCGACTGGTCTGGAGCTGGAGATGGCGGTGCTTATCAATAAGTTGGTGCCGAGCATGGAGCAAGTGCGCTTAGTGAGCAGCGGCACAGAAGCGACCATGAGTGCGATTCGCGTGGCGCGCGGCTTTACCGGCCGCAATAAATTAGTGAAATTTGAAGGTTGTTACCATGGGCACTCAGATGCGCTATTGGTGAAAGCAGGCTCCGGCTTGCTCACCTTTGGCGAGCCTAGCTCAGCGGGTGTGCCGGCAGAAGTGGCCGCTCACACCTTAACGCTGGAATATAACAATACGCAGCAATTAAAACAGTTGTTCGCAACCGCGGGTGATGAAATTGCCTGTGTGATTATTGAGCCGGTGGTCGGCAATATGAATCTAGTAGTGCCGCACGCAGAGTTTCTGCAAACCTTGCGCGAGCTTTGTACGCAACACGGTGCGGTGCTGATTTTTGATGAAGTGATGACTGGCTTTCGTGTGCATTTGGGCGGTGCGCAGGCGTTATACGGCATTAAGCCGGATATGACGACTTTGGGTAAAGTGATTGGTGGCGGCTTGCCAGTGGGTGCCTTTGGCGGGCGTAAAGATATTATGCAATGCTTAGCGCCATTGGGTGCGGTGTATCAGGCTGGTACCTTGTCAGGTAACCCAGTTGCTGTGACTGCTGGTTTAGAAACCTTGAAGCTGATTCAAGCGCCGGATTTTCATACCAAACTTACCGCAAAAACTAAAAAACTGGTGGATGGCTTGGTGGCTGCGGCAAAAGAGGCTGGCGTGGTGTTTAGTGCACAAAGTGTTGGCGGCATGTTTGGTTTGTACTTTAGTGAGCAGTGTCCGACTAGTTTTGCAGAAGTGATGCAGGCCAATAAAGAAAACTTCAATCAATTCTTCCACAGCATGTTGGACTCCGGTATTTATTTAGGGCCATCTGCATTTGAGGCGGGCTTCGTGTCTGCTGCGCATACGGATGACGATATTGCCGTTACCTTGGCTGCGGCTAAAAAAGCATTTGCAGCAATTGCCGCTCGCTAGTGTTCCCGGCAAAGCTAGCTTTGTCTAATTTGCTTGCTTGAAGGTTATTGATAAAAAAATATTTATCTTTCAGCCCTATCTTATTGAACTCATAGGCATTTAGCGGTAAACTTGAAGGTTCCGCTAAATGTTTTGTGATTAGATAATATGGCAACAGATTTAAGTAAGCAAATTGGTTCTGAAAACGCACTGGCTGCACACGATGATGTGGCTTCAGTTAATCCTGATATGTATTCAGGTCGACCAGCGAAACAAGGTTTATACAGACCTTCTAACGAGCGCGATGCTTGTGGTGTTGGTTTTGTAGCGCATATTAAAGGCAAGAAAAGTCACGATATCGTGCAAAAAGGCTTGGAGCTTTTAACCAACCTTACGCACCGTGGTGCTACCGGCTATGATCCTAAATTGGGTGATGGCGCTGGTTTGTTGATGCAAATGCCAGACGCATTTATGCGCAAAGAAGCTGCGAAGCTCGGTATTGAGTTGCCGGCTGCTGGCCAATATGCGGTAGGTAATGTATTTTTACCGCAAACTGCAAAAAATCGCGAAGCCTGTGAGGCCTTATTTACAACAATCGTTGCAGAAGAAAATCAAACATTGCTAGGCTGGCGCGATGTGCCAGTAGATAACAGCAACATTGCGCAGGCTGCACGTGACGTAGAGCCAACCATGCGCCAAGTGTTTATCTCAAGCACTGTTGCTGACCAAAACGTATTTGAGCGTAAGTTATTCGTGATTCGCAAACGCATTGAACATGCGGTCCGTGCACTTGAGTTGCAAGACAATGCAGCGTTCTATATGCCTTCCTTGTCATCACGCACCATTGTTTACAAAGGCATGTTATTAGCCAACGAGGTGGGTATTTACTATACCGACCTTAACGATGAAAGCATCGTTTCAGCACTGGCTTTAGTACACCAACGTTTCTCAACCAATACATTCCCAGCGTGGGATCTAGCGCACCCGTTCCGCATGATTGCGCATAACGGTGAAATCAATACCGTACAAGGTAATGTTAACTGGATGGCTGCACGTCATGAGGCGATGCGTTCAACGGTGATTGGTGAAGATTTAGAAAAACTATGGCCATTAATCGCTGAAGGTCAGTCAGATTCTGCCTGTTTTGATAACTGTTTAGAGCTGTTGGTTGCGGGTGGCTATAGCTTGCCGCATGCCATGATGATGTTGATTCCAGAAGCATGGTCAGGTAATCCATTAATGGATGAAGAGCGCCGTGCATTCTACGAATACCATGCTGCATTGATGGAGCCATGGGATGGTCCAGCTGCCGTTGCGTTTACGGATGGTCGCATGGTTGGCGCTACGCTAGACCGTAATGGCTTGCGTCCAGCGCGTTACTTGGTGACTGATGATGACATCGTGATGATGGCTTCTGAAATGGGCGTATTGACATTCCCGCAAGAGAAAATCGTTAAAAAATGGCGCTTACAGCCAGGTAAAATGTTGCTGATTGATATGGAGCAAGGCCGCATTATCGATGATGCTGAAGTGAAGCATCAGTTGGCAACAGCCAAACCATACAAACAATGGATTGAAAAATCACGCTACTTTTTGAGCGATATGCCAAAAATAGATGGTCATCTAGAATTAACGGCTGATTTGCTAGATACACAGCAAGCATTTGGTTACACACAAGAAGACATCAAGTTTATCTTGCAGCCTATGATACAAAGTGGTGAAGAAGGCTCAGGCTCTATGGGTAACGATGCTGCATTGCCGGTGTTGTCAGCTAAACCAAAAGTCTTGTACAACTACTTCAAACAGTTATTTGCACAAGTGACTAACCCGCCAATCGACCCGATTCGCGAAGAGTTGGTGATGTCTCTAATCACTTTTATTGGCCCTAAACCAAACTTGTTGGGTGTAGACGAAACGACTCCACCAATGCGTTTGGAAGCTAGTCAGCCTGTGTTGATGTTGGACGAGTTGGAGCAATTAAAAGCAATTGCTACCTTGACGCAAAACCAATATAAATCATTGGTATTGGACATTACCTACCCAGCAGTACAAGGTAAAGCTGGTATGGCGGCCGCGGTTGCTAGCATTACCAAAGCGGCATCTGATGCCGTCCAAAATGGTTTTAATATCTTAATTTTATCTGATCGTAACGTAAGCGCTGATCGCGTAGCGATTCCTGCCCTATTAGCTTGTTCAGCAACGCACGAGCATTTGGTAAAAGTAGGTTTAAGAACCAGCACTGGCTTAGTGGTTGATACCGGTTCAGCACGTGAAGTGCATCACTTTGCCTTATTGGCAGGTTACGGTGCAGAGGCTGTCTGTCCATGGCTCACCTTTGAGACCATTAAAGACATGGCATTAGATAGCTACACTGCTAATAAGAACTTTGTGAAAGCAATCAGTAAAGGCCTGTATAAAGTCATGTCTAAAATGGGCATTTCTACTTACCAGTCTTACTGTGGCGCTCAAATTTTTGAGGCAATTGGTTTAAATAGTGAGTTTGTTGAGCAGTACTTTACTGGCACGGTTACTAATATTGAAGGTATCGGTTTAGATCAAGTATCTGAAGAAGCTGTGCGTTTACATACAGCAGCTTTCGGTACAGACCCAGTGTTAGCAAACCACCTAGAAGCTGGTGGTGAGTATGCGTACCGTGTACGCGGCGAAGAGCACACTTGGACCCCGGAATCAGTAGCTAAATTGCAAAATGCGACACGTACCGGTAAATATGACACATATAAAGAGTACGCTAAGTTAATTAACGATCAATCACGCCGTCATATGACGCTACGTGGCTTGTTTGAAATCAAACCAGCTGCTGCGGCGATTCCTTTAGAGTCTGTTGAGTCTGCAAAAGAAATCGTTAAACGTTTTGCTACAGGTGCGATGTCATTGGGTTCTATCTCAACTGAAGCGCATGCGACTTTAGCGATTGCGATGAACCGTATTGGCGGTAAATCTAATACCGGTGAAGGTGGTGAAGACGCTAAACGCTTTATCCCGGTAACCAATGCAACTACCATGGCTGATGTGCTGGGTAGCAAGCTGATTGAGAGCAACATCAATCTAAAAGCTGGCGACTCAATGCGCTCTAGCATCAAGCAAGTAGCATCAGGCCGTTTCGGTGTGACTGCTGAGTACTTGGCGAATGCAGACCAAATCCAAATTAAAATGGCACAAGGTGCAAAACCGGGTGAA
Organism: Methylotenera sp. L2L1; assembly: GCF_000744605.1. Lineage (NCBI taxonomy): Bacteria > Pseudomonadati > Pseudomonadota > Betaproteobacteria > Nitrosomonadales > Methylophilaceae > Methylotenera > Methylotenera sp. L2L1. The sequence continues at coordinate 846,765 of NZ_JQMG01000001.1, read as the reverse complement.
GGTGGCCAATTACCTGGCCATAAAGTATCAGAGTACATCGCTAAATTGCGTTTCTCTGTACCAGGCGTAGGCTTGATTTCACCTCCTCCACACCATGATATTTATTCAATTGAAGACTTGGCGCAGCTGATTCATGACTTGAAAAATGCCAACCCGAAAGCTTCTATTTCAGTGAAATTAGTATCTGAAACTGGCGTAGGTACGGTTGCAGCAGGCGTGGCAAAAGCAAAATCTGACCATATCGTGATCGCAGGTCATGATGGTGGTACCGGTGCATCGCCAATTTCATCAATTAAACATGCTGGCGCACCATGGGAGCTAGGTCTCTCTGAAACACAGCAAACTTTGGTATTAAACCAATTGCGCGGCCGTGTGGTGGTGCAGGTTGATGGCCAAATGAAGACTGGCCGTGACGTAGTGATCGGTGCTCTATTAGGTGCAGATGAGTTTGGTTTCGCGACAGCGCCGCTAGTGGTTGAAGGCTGTATCATGATGCGTAAGTGTCATTTGAACACTTGCCCAGTTGGTGTTGCTACACAAGATCCAGAATTGCGTAAACGCTTTACAGGTCAACCAGAGCACGTGGTGAACTACTTCTTCTTTGTAGCTGAAGAAGTGCGTGAATTAATGGCTTCTATGGGTATTGCTAAGTTTGACGACTTAATCGGCCGCCCAGATTTGTTGGATATGCAAGCAGGTATCGACCACTGGAAAATCAGCGGTTTAGATTTCAGCAAAGTATTCCATCAACCAGATATGCCAGCTAGCGTGTCACGTAAAAACAATGACGTGCAAGACCACGGCTTGGTGAATGCACTGGATAACAAGTTAGTAGCACTAGCAGCACCAGCGCTAGAAAAAAGCGAGAAAGTTGTGTTGGATATTGCAATCACCAATACTAACCGTACTGTAGGTACTATGCTGTCAAATCAGGTAGCTACGCGCTACGGTAACGCTGGTTTACCGCATGATACTATCCATGTGAACTTCACTGGTACTTCTGGCCAAAGTTTTGCTGCATTCCTGGCTAAAGGCATTACTTTTGACCTAACAGGCGAAGGCAATGACTATGTAGGTAAGGGGCTATGCGGTGGCCGTATCGTGATCAAACCGCCAAAAACATTCCGTGGTATTTCACACGAGAACATTATTGTGGGTAACACCGTAATGTTTGGTGCAACTACCGGTGAAAGCTATTTCAGCGGCGTGGCTGGTGAGCGTTTCTGTGTGCGTAACTCAGGCGCTACCGCAGTGGTTGAAGGCGTTGGTAACCACGGTTGTGAATACATGACGGGCGGCACGGTGGTGGTGTTAGGCGTGACTGGTCAAAACTTTGCTGCGGGTATGAGTGGCGGTGTGGCTTATGTTTACGATGAAGACGGTTTATTTGCAAAACGTTGCAACATGGGCATGGTGTCTTTAGAAAAAGTAGAGCATATCGACAATGTCGCAGCAGATGCTGTTCATCATCTTAACCAACCTGATGAAGTGACATTGCTCGCTCTAATCAACAAGCATCTTGAGTACACTGGCAGCGAGCGCGCAAAAGCGATTATTGCTGATTGGGATAACATGCGTGGCAAGTTTGTTAAAGTGATGCCAAATGAATATAAACGCGCCTTGATTGAATTGGCTGAAGATAAAGCGCTAGTAGCGGCCTAGAGTCGCTTTTAATATGAAACAAGTAAAGAGACTCTTTTGGGAAAAGGCTTTATAGTATGGGTAAAGTAACGGGATTTATGGAATTTGAACGTCTGTCCGAGGCATATTTGCCAGTACAGGATCGCGTTAAGAATTACAAAGAATTTGTACTGCATTTAACAGATGACCAAGCGAAGCAGCAAGGTGCGCGCTGTATGGACTGTGGTATTCCATTTTGTACAACAGGTTGTCCAATCAACAATATCATTCCTGACTGGAATGATTTGGTGTATCAGCAAGACTGGCGTAGTGCGATTGATGTATTGCATTCAACTAATAACTTCCCAGAGTTCACTGGCCGTATCTGCCCTGCTCCATGTGAAGCAGCATGTACGTTGAACATCAATGCGGATGCTGTTGGTATTAAATCAATCGAGCATGCAATTATTGATAAAGCTTGGGAAAACGACTGGGTACAACCACAAGTAAACCCAAATAAAACTGGCAAAAAAGTAGCTGTGGTGGGTTCTGGCCCTGCTGGTTTAGCCGCTGCGCAACAATTGGCGCGCGCTGGTCACAGTGTAGTGGTATTGGAAAAAAACAGCCGTATCGGTGGTTTGTTACGTTACGGTATTCCTGACTTCAAAATGGAAAAATCGCACATTGACCGCCGCATGGCACAAATGGAAGTGGAAGGCGTTGAGTTCCGTGTTAATCAGCACGTAGGCGAGAACGTGAATGCTGACGAGTTAGTGGCTGAATTTGATGCTGTGGTATTGGCTGCAGGTGCAGAGCAACCACGTGATTTGCCAGTCACTGGCCGTGAGTTGGATGGCGTACATTTTGCGATGGACTTTTTAACACCGCAAAATAAAGTGGTGGCTGGTGATACTATCCCTGACCAAATTAAAGCCACAGGTAAGCACGTGATCGTGATTGGTGGTGGTGATACAGGTTCTGACTGTGTGGGTACCTCAAACCGTCATGGCGCAGTCAGCATTACGCAGTTTGAGTTGATGCCACAACCACCTGAAAAAGAAAATAAAGAACTAGTATGGCCAAACTGGCCATTAAAGATGCGTACTTCAAGCTCACATGAAGAAGGCGCTAGCCGTGACTGGTCAATCACTACTAAAGAGTTGATTGGCGAGAATGGTAAAGTGGTTGCACTAAAAGGCGCGCGCGTGGAGTGGATTGACGGCAAAATGACCGAAGTTGCTGGCTCTGAATTCACCATTCCTGCAGATTTAGTATTCTTAGCGATGGGCTTTGTGTCACCAATACAAAAATTGCTTGAAGCGTTTGGCGTAGAGAAAGACAATCGCGGCAATGCTAAAGCAGCGACTGAAGGCGATGCAAGTTACAAAACCAACAAAGATAAAGTGTTTGCTGCTGGCGATGTACGCCGTGGCCAGTCTTTAGTGGTTTGGGCAATTCGTGAAGGCCGCCAGGCTGCGCGTGCAGTAGATGAATTTTTAATGGGCTCATCAGTATTGCCACGTTAAGTTAACGCTACAGTATGACAATGTAAAAATAAAGGATGCAAAGTAAAACCACTTTGTGTCCTTTTTTATTTAGGTAATCAAATGAATCAATTAAAAAACGACACGTTCTTAAAAGCGCTGATGCGCCAACCAACGGATTACACACCAGTGTGGATGATGCGCCAAGCTGGACGCTATTTACCTGAATATCGTGAGAGTCGTAAAACAGCGGGCAGTTTCTTACAGCTTTGTAAAAATGCACAATTTGCGACAGATGTAACACTGCAACCTCTAGACCGCTATCCATTGCTTGATGCTGCAATTCTGTTTTCAGATATTCTGACTGTGCCCGATGCCATGGGCTTGGGTTTGTACTTTGAAGAAGGTGAAGGTCCTAAGTTCGAGCGCACCTTGCAGCAAGAGGCTGATATTCAACAGTTAGTCGTGCCAGACATGGCAAAGCTGCAATATGTGTTTGATGCGGTGAGCAGCATCCGCAAAGCATTGGATGGCCGTGTACCTTTAATTGGTTTTTCAGGCAGTCCTTGGACACTCGCCACTTATATGGTGGAAGGCAAAGGCGGTACTGATTTTTTGACCACTAAAAAGATGGCGTATGCGCGCCCTGACTTATTGCACCATATTTTAGAAACCACGGCGCAGACCGTGATTCAATATCTGAATGCGCAAATTATGGCCGGTGCACAAGCTGTGATGGTTTTTGACTCATGGGGCGGTGCGCTTTCACACAACGCCTATACTGAGTTCTCACTCAATTACATGCAAAAAATTGTGAATGGTTTAATTAAAACCAATGATGGCCGTAAAGTGCCTAGTATTGTATTCACTAAAGGCGGCGGTTTGTGGCTGGAAGCACAAGCAGAGATAGGTGCAGATGCCTTGGGCTTGGATTGGACTGTGGATATAGGTAGCGCACGCCAACGTGTAGGCGATAAAGTGGCATTACAAGGCAATTTAGACCCAGCCATTTTGCTATCAACCCCTGAAGCTATTGAGACGGATGTGGCTAGGGTCTTAGCCAGTTACGGTAACGGCAATGGCCACGTATTTAACTTAGGTCATGGCATTACACAATGGACGCCGCCAGAAAATGCGGCAGCGATGTTAGAGGCAGTGCGCAAGCATAGTCAGCAATATCACCTATAACTGAATCAAGATTTGGGTTGCACTTTTAAATCGACTCATAAAAAGGAAGAATATGACTAGTTATATCGATGGTGCATTAATTAAAGATGAACGGGTAATTTATGTGGGCCATATTAGTTTATGGTCACTGGCTCCGTTAATTGCACTTGGATTTCTTACCGTGTGGATATTTGGTTTAGGGCTCATTTTTTGGGTGGCGGCATATATTCGGTACAAAACCACAGAGCTTGCTTTCACCAATAAAAGAGTCATCGCAAAGTTTGGTTTTATTAGTAGAAGTACAATTGAACTCAACATCAATAAAGTTGAAAGCATTCAAGTGCAGCAAGGGATACTCGGACGTATTTTTAACTTCGGGACATTAATTATTTCTGGAGCGGGCAATCCACAGGCGCCTATTCTTGGCATTTCAGAACCAATGGCATTCCGTCGCGCATTTATGGAAGCCCAAGATAGTGCTTAATTTTAGTTAGTTATCTCCAATGACCACCAAGCACTTTGAGTTCATCTCGAGCAAGATCTCCGCGGCAAAGCACAGCGCCAAAAGCTTAAGCTCTGGAGTTGGTCACCGCGGGATGGAAGGGGAAATTCGTGAACTCGCGATGAAAGAATGCGTAGAGCCATTCCTTACTCAAAGCTACTCATGTGGGAATGGGAAAGTAATTGACTCATACCAGTCAATATCGGACCAAATCGACCTGATCGTCTACCACCGTAAGGTGGCGCCACCAATTCTAATAAGCAGAGACCTTGGCCTGTTTCCAGTCGAGTGCGTAAGGTACGTTTTCGAAATAAAATCCACTCTTACCGCGACAGAGGTCAAGGACGCAAACAAGAAATTTCGGTCTGTCCGTGACCTAAGATCATTCCCAAGAACAAGTTCGGACGGAAAAAAGACGCATGGCGCGCTTCCAACGACTGTGTTGCTCGCCTTTGAATCAGATATAACAGGGTCAGAAATTGAACGCTATGTGAAGCACACGTTAGATGAGACTCCTCCGTGTACTGTCTTATGCGTACTAGGTAAGGGCTACTGGTTCTATGACGGGGCTTCGAAGATGTGGCACGGTACAGAGACCACGAACTTGGATGCCAAGAATATCGAGTTCTGTATGTTCATTACTGGCTTTATGAATACCCTGGCCGCAGAAGAGACTTCAATACAGCCGTTTACCCCAGGGGTATATGTCAATGTCGATGATGCAATACTTAAGGTGGTTGGTGCGCCAGATGCTTAATCCTCCCCTCAAGCGGACCTTGGACTTGCCATAAGAAGTAGGCACATCAGTCTAACTTTTGGGGAGATTGAAATTAAAAAACCTGATCAAGTGATCAGGTTTTTTTAATGGATCAGACTTACAATTAAACGAATGAATTGTATTACTGATGTAACGTACGGCTAAATAGATTTAACGCCAGTTGGTAGCCAATCATTGCTGTTTGCGCATCATAACGTTCGCCTTCATCACGCATAAACGCGTGCTGAGCATTAAACTCATGCCATGTGAATGTGATGTTAGTGTCACCTAGCTGTTTATAAACATCAGCACGACCAGCTGCAGGGATGTGCGGATCTTGTTTACCCCAAATCATCAATAGCTCGCCTGTAATGTCGCTGAGGCGTTCCATGCTGTGTTGACCTGGTTTGTTAGGAATCACTTGTGTGTGCAGGTCTGTCGCGTAGAAGCATGCAGTGCCTTTAACTTCAGGTTGTAATGCGGCGCGGAAAGCTAAATGCCCGCCGATGCAGAAACCCATTGCACCAATGTTACCGTTATACCAAGCTTGTTGCTTCACAAAAGCGATCATGGCGGCGTTATCAGTATCATAACCCTCAACATCTTTTGCTGATTTATCTGCATTGCCTTTATCGCGGCCGGCATCGTCGTAACCTAATACCGTGCCGATAGGGTTAAGCTCATGGAATACTTCAGGCACGAGTACAGCATAGCCGTGGCTGGCAATCACTTTAGCGGCACGTTCAATCGGGCCGGTTTGCTGAAAAATCTCTGAATAGAATAAAACAGTAGGATATGTTCCATCGCCTGTTGGGCGGTGAATATATGTGCGCATGACACCGGTAGGTGTGTTAATGTCAGCAATGTGGCTTTGAATGTTCATGATAGCTCTCTGAATAGACTTCCAAATAAAAAACTCGAGATATTGTACAACGACACACATGTTTTTTGTGGGATATGTGTGCTTTCTAAGCATGTAAATCAAGCATTTGGCGTTGCAAATCAGATTAGTTAAATATTAGAGATAACTAAATTAAGGTTTGCTAAGAGTAGTACAATTTTCGTAAAATGTTGTTTTGAATCTATTTGGATAAACAATCACATATTGTTTATCCAATATCAGGTGAATTGGTATCTGGTGAGTTAGTCAGATGGTCATGATTTCCTGATCTAATCACATAGTGTAATTAATCAGATGGTGCAATTTCTATGCAACTTACAATAAATGGTAAAGCACGCAGTTTTGAACTTGCACAGATGAATGCTGCGCAGTTGGTGGAGCAGCTGGAACTAGTCGGAAAACGCTTGGCAATAGAGCTTAATGGCGAAATCGTACCGCGTAGCCAATTTGCAGACACTACGTTGTCAGATGGTGACAAACTAGAGATTGTCGGCGCAGTAGGTGGCGGCTAGTCAGCACGTTGAGTAGACTCACGATTGTAAAATCGCGATTAATGAATGATGAAGGATAATAAGTTGTCAGATTTATTGAAAATAGCAAATAAGACCTATCAATCACGCTTGTTGGTGGGCACTGGTAAATATAAAGACTTTGCAGAAACCCGTGCAGCAATTGATGCCAGTGGTGCAGAAATTATCACCGTGGCGATACGCCGTACCAATATTGGTCAAACCGCAGGTGAGCCCTCACTTCTGGACTTTTTACCGCCTGAAGAGTTTACTTATTTGCCGAATACCGCGGGCTGTTATTCTGCAGATGAAGCCGTGCGTACATTACGCTTGGCACGTGAACTGCTAGATGGCCATCAATTAGTGAAGTTAGAAGTGCTAGGTGACCCTAACACTTTATACCCGAACATGACGGAAACGCTGGCCGCTGCCAAAACCTTGGTCAAAGATGGCTTTGAGGTAATGGTATATTGCTCTGATGACCCGATTATCGCCAAGCAGTTGGAAGAGATTGGCTGTTGCGCTGTGATGCCATTAGCGTCTTTAATTGGCTCTGGCATGGGCATCTTAAACCCGTGGAATCTGCAAATCATCATTGAAAATGCAAAAATCCCAGTATTAGTCGATGCTGGTGTTGGCACTGCTTCTGATGCGGCGATTGCGATGGAGCTTGGTTGTCAGGGTGTATTGATGAACACCGCGATTGCCGCGGCTAACAATCCAGTGCTAATGGCTAGCGCCATGAAGAAAGCAGTTGAGGCAGGTCGTGAAGCGTATCTGGCTGGTCGTATGCCTAAAAAGCTATATTCAGCGAGCCCTAGTTCACCAACGACAGGATTGATTTCGAAGTAAAGCGACGATGCGTCCTTAGTTTTGTTGCGCATGTTGGCTTTATTGCATGCTATTTAGTGAATTTAGATAGCTGATCTGTAGTCGTATGTAACTATTCAGCCATGTGTTCTGATGACAACATATACGATAGATGATAAGTCTTACATTTTTGCACTTAATAGTTAAGCTTAGAAGCCGTTACATTTGTCGCGAACATATGAACATATTAAAAATTACTACAGTAGCTCTAGCTTTCTTTACGTTCTCTTGCATTACCAATGCAGAGGATACTACGCATCAACATCCAATTGATGTGTGGCTTGATGCTCATATGAGTGACGATTATTCAACTGCTGGTATGCGTAAAACTACAGTTGAGGTTCAAGAGATGTGGGACAAAGAGATGAATGTAGTGTACCGTCGCCTCATGTCTAAATTATCACCAAATCAGCGAGCCATTCTTCGCGAATCACAGCGTAATTGGATTAAGTTCAGTGATTCTGAAGGAAAAGTCATTCTAGAAATAATCGCAGCTCAAGAAGGTACAATACATCAGCTAATGGCCACTGGTTATGGCATGAATTTAGTTCGTGAACGTACATTAAAGCTCATCGCTTATGAGAAAAATCTTGCAAATTAAATCTAACCCATTCAGCGGTATGCTAAAGCGTGCCACTTGTATCTTAATTCAAACGTTAGGCATAGAACACGATCATGAGTAGCGCCAAACATTATGAATGCACCGTAAAAGTGGAGGTCACTTTTATCGCCGAGCAGTCCGATATCGAGCACAATCAATATGCTTTTGCTTACCATGTGACCATTACGAATACTGGCAATGTGTCGGCACAGTTGATTAGCCGCCATTGGGTGGTGACAGAAGCTAACGGCGAGCAAAAAGAGATTAGAGGGCTGGGCGTAGTTGGCGCACAGCCCTTACTTAAGCCTACTGAGCATTATGAATATACGAGTGGCACCTTGATTAACACCCCCATGGGTGAGATGCACGGCACTTATCAAATGGTGGCGGAAGACGGCACACAGTTCGATGCGGTGATTGCTCCTTTCTCACTCGCAATGCCTAGAATATTGCATTAAGTTAAGCGTTTAGCCCTTTATTGCTCAGCATTCAACACCCTATACAAGGCTAGTTATCACAATGAAAAAAATTGCACATCATACCTTGCTCGTATTACTCACACTGCTGGTGATGGCATGTGCAAATAAAAGCATTAAGCCAGTTGCCGCCCCTGCACCACCGCAGGCAAAGTGCGACTGTCCAACTGTTGGGGCGCCGGTGCAAGTGCCAGCCAGTAGTAAGCCTGCTGAGGCAACGGTTGACCAGCAGAAGCAGCTGGCTAAGTTGCCTGATTACAGCTTGTTGCAAACGGCAGACTGGAACGACATTGATGGACTGCAAGTTGATAACTTAAGCTTGGCTTGGCCTGCATGGATGCAAAGTTGTTCAACATTAATTAATAAGCCGGTGTGGAAAGGTGCTTGCACTGCCGCACAAAAGCTCAATAATGACACTGCAAACAAGCCGCAAACACAGGCCGTGCTTAATTACTTTCAGGAACATTTCTCAGTGTATAAAGCGAGTAATCTTGACGGTTCTGAACAAGGCTTGATTACAGGGTATTATGAACCTTTACTAAAAGGCAGCCGCACTAAGTCAGCTAAGTATCCTAACCCACTCTATGCGGCACCGGATGACTTGATTACCGTGGAGCTGGACAGCTTATTCCCCGAGCTGAAATATAAGCGTGTGCGCGGCCGCTTAGTGGGTAATAAGTTAGTGCCTTATTACAACCGAGCAGAGATTGAAACCGATGCTTCGCCGGTCAAGGGACGTGAGTTTGTGTATATCGATGACATTATTGACGTCTTTTTCTTACAGATTCAGGGTTCAGGCTTGGTGCAGTTAGATACTGGCGAGCAAATGCACGTTGGTTATGCTGATCAGAATGGGCATACCTATAATTCAATCGGTCGCTTGTTGATAGAGCGTGGCGAATTGACATTGGCGCAAGCTTCTATGCAAGGTATTAAGAACTGGGCACGTAATAATTTAGACAAGCTACGCGACTTACTCAATCAGAACCCAAGTTATGTATTCTTTAGAGAGCTTCCTGCTGGTTTGCCGGGGCCATTAGGCGCATTAGGTGTACCCATTTTGGCTGAGCGCAGTGTCGCGGTTGATCCTAAGTTTGTACCGTTAGGTGCTCCGGTGTTTTTATCAACAACAGAGCCAAATACCAGTAAGCCTCTAAAACGTTTAATGATGGCGCAAGATACTGGCGGTGCCATTAAAGGCGGCGTTCGTGCAGATTTCTTTTGGGGGGCGGGAGCCAGTGCAGGCGCAAAAGCTGGCGCGATGAAGCAAACCGGTAAGATTTGGGTGTTTTTACCAAAAGACTTTGTGATTAAGGCTCAATAAAATAAACACTTAATCTATCGCTATAGGATGACCTCAATGGTTTGAGGCAAATAAAAAGGGTGCCTATAGCACCCTTTTTATTTATACGTAAGATATTACTTGTTCATTACGTACATTGTAACTTCAAAACCGAAACGCATTTCAGTAGCAGCTGGTGTTGTCCACATAGTAATTCTCCTTTTATATAAATTCGTACCGCATTTGCTTAATTACAATTGCATTACGTGAATGAGATATTACGGCGCCCCAGACTTTGTAGCATGACTTAGTTCATGAATGCAGGGTAATGAAAATCATTAGAAGTGCACTTGTTTGATGGCTGTGGTTTACTTTTTAAACTTCTGTATTAACTTTTTAATGCCTTTGCGGCCAAATTTTCTTTTAAATGAGACTTTAAAGTCATATAAGTAAAATGAAAATTTAATGCCTGGGTTTAGTTTCCTACCGATGTTGGCGAGGTATAAGCCCATGAAGCGCTCGCGCCCTGCCCAGTGCAGTTTATTACACATTCTAGCTAAGTCTGACACACGTTGATTCATCGGTGTGGGGTGCGTATAGAACCGCGCTCGCGCTGTATCAATCAGTGAGAATGACAATTGATTGTTATCTTGCAGTTGCACTAGTACATTGCCGCCTGATAGATCCCTGAAAAAAGCGCCAGTCTGATGCATGCGATGTAAGTATTGTGCCAGCTGTTGGTACACTTCTGTTGCGCGGATGGTGCTGTTTTTTCCGGCAAAATGAAACTCTTTATTGCCTTTTGCAAAGTGCACGAACATTTCGCCTACTGAGCAGTCTGCTTTGACGTAGTCGCAAATATAGAAATTCTGTTTGAGTGTCTTATCACCTTGCTGCTCGAAAAATGCAACGGGATGTGCGGTGCTGATGCCGCGTCTTAACAACTCAACTGCTCCATTCCAGCTGCGTTTGGCTTTGCTTGGCTTGAATCTATCTAAAAATGCCTTATGCGGATACATTTTAACCGGTTGTTTGACGGTTATTTGTGCTTGCGTATCGCGTGGGTCAGGTAACGCCCATATTGCATTGCGTGCATGGCGCAATGCACTGGTTTTTTGCGGGCTAATCAGTTTGCTGGGATGTAACTGCTCACCAATCAGCAAAGCTTCTTCGGCATTCTGTGCCAATATCATGCCAAACCAATTATCTTGGCGAAATGGATAGTATTGCAGTGCTTGAATATGTGCGTGTATCGCTAAGTCTTTAGCCAGTGTGGCAGTGTCTTTTATTTGCACGGCCTGATTTTTTGGCCAGTGTATATAGATAGGCGATTCGCATACGATATGGGTTTGAGCGTGCAATAAATGACCGTCACGGTGCGTGATTGTGGCGGTGTTGATATCGGTGATGTCGTAGATATCTTGCAGTAAGGCTACTTTGCCGTTTATCGTCCACAGTGCATGTATGTCGTGTTCATTGGTCTGAAAGTGATGAATTTCCAGCCCATTGGCACTTGATATTGCTTTGATATATTCAGCACCTTGAATCATCGATGCAACGGTTTTAATGGCATTAAAGCTGGCATGACGCCAGAAATTGCTTTGCTCGCCATCTACGCTGGCATAGTGGGTAACACGCTCTAATGCAGGGTATTCTGCATCTGTTAGCCCGTCATCGATTAAGCCTTCGCGCTGACAGATAAATGCACCCCAAAAGGCTTGGTCTAACGCACCAGAGGCTGCGTTGAGCAGCATGTAACGTGCTGCATAGTCTGCCTGTTTTTGTTCGCCATCAGGCAGTAGACGTTGAATGCGATAGATTGCCCAAAATGCCACTGGAGAAATAAAGCGTTGGATGCCAAAGTCTTGGCCAATCTTTTTCAGTAAGCGTGCTTTTTTAATCAGATTAAACTTTAATACAGTTGCCCAGCGGTATTTTAATATGCGGTGATCAAAGCGTTCTGGCTCCGACACGCGCTCGGAAAATAGATTGTTGCTGTGGGTATCTGGTAACTGCTGCTTGGCTTTCAGCAGGCTTAAGATGCCGATGTTGTATATCGGCTCAAAGTCCGTGACGTTTGGGCCAGCCAGTTCGATATCATGTTGTTTGATGGTGGTGTAAGCAATATTCCACGCCGCAAGGAAGCCATCAACCGTGTAACCTGCCCAACGTTTTCTATTGATGGTGTTACCGATTTCCACACGCATCACATCGCGCCCAAAACGATTGAGCACATTATTTAAGAAGCTTTGCCAAGCGTCCTGTTCTGCCTTGTTTTCCATATTTTTTGCATGTATAAATGGCTGTATCAAATGCAGGGTGACATGAAACCCGTCATTAATTAAGCGTTGCAGAAAGCGTGCGTTAAAGCTTTCTAAATCACCATAGGTGAAGTCCAAGCGCACTTGGTTGATGCCTAATGCGCGTAATTCTGCAATGACATAATCATCCATCGTTGGGTCAACTGCGGATGCAACACAAACACCGATAAAATTGGCTGGAACAGTATGGTGTTCTGCTGGCAAGTGAGCATTTTTTTGCCTAATTTTGCCAGTTAGTATGTAGGCAAGCCCTTTTCTAACAATAGGCCATGTGAGCATGCTACGTTGTTTAATTGGATTATTCATGCAGGTTTACGGTAAATGGTAACGCTGTTCGTTGTATAAAAGGTCCGGCAGCAATACGTTTGCCAAGGCGCGCTCTTCAAGCAGTTTTGCATTGGCTGGCGCTGGTACTTCCGCCAGTTTTTTGGTTTTAGTGTCGTATAAGCCGTGCGCCGGTGCTTTGCCTGAGCGTAATACCACTACTTGTTTGCCTAGCGCACTCTCTTCCATCCAGCCATAGTTTTCATTGTATTGCATCATGGCGCGGCCTGGGCTATCAGCTGCAATACTGGATAAATCGCGCCCTGTCATGGGGTGCTGGCCGTGTACGCCCATCAGTGACAGCATGGTCACTGGCAAGTCTAGTTGGCTGGCAAGCCCAGTATAGCGCTGCGGTTTGATGCCTGCGCCTAGAATCAGCGCGGGAATATGAAAGCGCTCTATCGGCACTAAATCAGCACCACGCACCCGAATATCATGATCGGCAACAATCAGGAACACCGTATCCTGCCAATAGGCGCTTTTTTGTGCTTTTTTAAAGAACTCGCCGATGGCGTAGTCTGCATATTTCACTGCATTGTTATCTGTGCTTTTGGGTTGTTCGTACAACTCAATACGGCCATCCGGGAACTCGAATGGTGAATGGTTGGATGACGAGAATGCCAGCGTGAAAAATGGCTTGCCTGCTTGGTGGTGCGCCAATAATTGCTCGTGAGTCTTGTTGAGCAAGTCTTCATCTGACACGCCCCAGCTACTTGTAAATACTGGGTTTTTATAATCTTTTTGATCTACGATATAGTTAAAGCCGTTACCCATGAAGAAGCTGCGCATATTGTCAAAATGTGACTCTCCCCCATAGATAAACTCAGTGTGGTAGCCTTGTTTTTCCAATAATGCAGCAATGCTGAAAAAGTTCTTTTGTGATTTGGATAACTTAACCGTGCTGTCGGCCGGTGTTGGCTGAAAGCCAGTGACCACAGCCTCAATACCGCGCACGGAGCGGGTGCCGGTTGCATATAACTGTTCAAACCAGATGCCTTGCTCTTTTAGTCTCTCTAAGTTGGGCGTTACTGGAACGCCGCCTAAAGACTCCACAAAGGTGGCGCCTAAACTTTCTTGCAGAATAATCACCAGATTGAGCGGCTTATCACGTTTATTGCTCGGATTAAGCGTGGTGAGTGTGGGAAGATCCGCTTCTTTGGCGCCAGTGATTTTAAAAATGTCTTCACGTGGCATTTTGCCGTAGATGTCGCTCGACTTGGTTTCCTTCATCAGGTTGTAGGTTGCATATACCACAGAGTAGCCTGAATTAAGGACTAGGCTATTCACCATGCTATCTGCTGTGATGGCAAATAAGGCAGGGTTGGCAGGGCGATGGCCCAAGGTAGAGCGGATGCCAAACGCAGTTAATATAAAGACGAGCGGCCATACCAACCATAACTTTTTATTAGACCAACTAGATTGCACAGTTAACCAAGGGCGCATGAAGCTGTGCACGAGCCACCCTGCGAATACGACCGCACTTAATGCTGAGAAGATTTCAATCTTGAAGCCACGCCATAGCATGCTAAATACTTCGTTTGGATATTTAAGGTATTCAACAAAAATTCGATTTGGCCGTACGTCATATTCGCCAATAAACCCTGGGGTCGCCGCTTCTAGAAACACTAATAAAACCAGCGCGATTGATACCCAAACATAAGTAAATTTTTGCCAAATCTTAAATAGGCGCTGGGTGGCTAAAATTGGCGCGAGTAATAATGGAATTAACGCGATTAGACACAGTTGGATTACGTCTACGCGTATGCCTTGCACCAAAATCTCTATTAGCTTTCCTGTGCTGGTCACACGGTCAAACTTCCATAACACTAAGCCAACACGTGCCGCAGATAGCATGAGCAGGCCTAGTATCAACATGGCAATGAATGGCGCAAACGGACCTAGTTTGGAGGAAAGCTTCCAGATGGAGAGGTGCAGTTTTCTGATTAAAGACATAGTTGCGTAATGATGAAAAGATAGTGATGAAAAATAGTTTTGCTATTATAAGGTTAAAGATATTTTTATGCCTGTTGTTTAGAGGTGTTTATGAATTAGGTTTCAACCAAGTAATACAAGACCTTAAGTAAACTGGCTGTCGAATGCATAAATAAATCATGATGATGACATTGAGCAGTGCTGTGACTAAAAATAACTGGGGAATGTTCAATCCCATATTGAAAATGTACACAGAAAATAGCGCTGAAATGACCATAAATAAGGCATTTAGAATGTTGTTAGCCGCAATCACACGTGATTGATGGCTTTTCTCAGCATGGGTTTGGATAAATGCATATAGCGGCACAATATATAAGCCACCAAACACACCAATCAATGCGATATCGGCAAGTAAGCGCCAATAAGTGAAGATTAAGTGTCCATCTGCATCGTAGTGCTTTGCAATAAATGCCGTGTAATCCAACAACACTTTATTGTTTAAGCTTTCATAGATGCTGGTGCTGGCCAAATATAAATCAACGCCGAATATAGTTAAGCCTGACGCGCCAAACAGTACCAGGCCCAGTTCGACCTTCCCTTTAGAGAGTTTTTCACACATGAGTGAGCCTATGCCTATGCCCAATGAGAAAATAGACAGTAACAAAATAAACAGGCTTTCATCACCATGCAATATGTTTTTTGCAAAGTTAGGGAATTGCGCCAGTAGCGTCGCGCCATAAAACCAGAACCAAGAAATGGCAATAATGGTGAGCCAGATGGCTTGGTGTTGCCAGATAAACTTGATACTTCTATAGGTTTCGGTGATCGGGTTCCAGTTGATACTGAGTTTTGGGGCAGCTGCAGGTGAGTTTGGCACGCCGCGGCTAGTCCAGTAGCCTAGTATGGCGATGCCTAAAACGGTGATGCTGGTTAATGCCGCATGTTCGTTCTGCATGGCGAGCCATGCGCCAAGCACTTGCCCAAGTAGAATTGCAACAAAGCTTCCCATTTCTACCATGCCGTTGCCGCCCACAATTTCATGCTCGTTCAAGTGTTGCGGCAAGTAGGAGTATTTCACTGGCCCAAATAGTGTGGAATGCATGCCCATCATCAATAATGCCGTGGCTAACAGCCAAATGTTATGTAGAAAAAATCCAGCGCTGGCAAACAACATGATGCCAATCTCAAATACTTTAACTAAACGGATGATTTGTGACTTTTCATATTTATCTGCCAATTGCCCCGCGGTGGCAGAGAATAGAAAAAATGGCAGAATGAATAAACCCGGCAGCAAGGTCGCTAGTGTGCTGCCGTCTATCGTGGTGAGTTTGGCGGTGTGAAATGCCACCAGTGTGATTAGTGCGGTTTTAAAAACATTGTCATTAAATGCACCTAAGAACTGGGTAAAGAAAAATGGACGAAAACGCTTTTCTCGCATCAATTGAAACTGGTTGCTCATGGGCCTGGCCTTTTGTTATTGGGTTTATTTTGAATCTTTATTGGTTAGGGAATATGTCATCTAGCTATGCATTAGTCGTGGCATTATCAAAAAATGCTCTGGTTTCAAAAACTTTGCGGCCAAAGCTAGCGCCATTAAATTGGATGAGTCGTTTTACGGCAAAATCAAACATCAATGGGTTGTAGTCGCGTAAGGTTTGTAAGAATAATAAGTGTGACTCCTCCAATAACCCTGCGCGAAACAATTGTTTGGTGGAGACTAATGGCAATATACCGGGTAATGGATAGTCAGAACCGTTGAGTAAGCGGGCATGCCAATCTGGGCGCTGCAGTAATGGTTTAATCACCCAAGCATGGTTAATTAAAGTAATGGCTGATATCTCACCGAATGCTAGTTCTGCATAGGCAGGCGTATCCATGATTCTTGTAAATAGCTCAAAACTTTTGATGGTTTTTCCATGGTTATCCAAGTCATCGTCATTGCCATCACTGGCGCAATGTGCGAGTACCACACGCACACCAGCATCCAGTGCGCGACGCATGTGTAGTGGGTTGCCAAAAGATTGGTCACCGCCCTGTACTGCACTTTCACGCCCAGTATGGCTGATAATCGGCATGTTAAATTCTGCTAGCTTTTGGTAAAACTTGTCACATTTAGGTGAGCTTGGATCTATACCCATACCAGAAGGCAGCCATTTAATTGCACGCGCGCCGTTAGCTTTCGCACTTTCTAATGCGTCAATCGCATCTGGCCGATAGGGATGGATGGATGCGACCCATTCAAAGTGTTGCGGATACTGTTTGGCAATGCTCTCAGCATAGCTATCAGGAATGTGAAAGATAGAGTGCGCTTTTTCGGGCTGGCCTTGTGCGTTATGCGTCCAGTCAAACGCAAATAGCATGGTTTTGTAGCCAGCAGGCATGTTAGCGGACAAATCTACCATGCGGGCGATGAAGGTTTCATCTTCGCGTCCGCTAGTAATACAGCCGCCATTCATGTAGAAATCTTTTTGAATTTTCAAGATGGGGTGCGACCAGCTATCCATGTCCGGGTTGTACCATACACCACCACCGTTATCTCCTGCGCCGATAATGTGGGCATGGGTATCCCATACTTGTGCGGCATCTATATCCCCCCATATTTTCTGCATCAGTGGATGCTGCTTTAATTCATCCGGTAAATGGCTGAAACATGGGTTGGTGAAGCCTGATTCCGGCCAATATCTCGCGCCGGCAATGGTAAGGCCGCTGGCACCAATGGCTGATAGCCCAAGTAAAAATTGTCTGCGGTTCATCGTTAACTTTTACGTAATTTTCGGAAAATGTTTCGCATGCCTAATAGCGCCAACATCAAGATAACGAACCATGCAATCAAGCCATAGTAGGCCGGGCGAAGGGGTTCAGCAGGCGCGTTTTTGTCTTTTAACGCATCTGGGAAATCACGTGCGCCTACCGGGATAATTTTCCATTGCGACATGTCTGCCGGTGTACGCGCTATATACTCATCCAAAGAAGCGACGGGTGCCTGACCCATGGCGCGTGATGAAGGAAATTGCGGAATATGCACATAAATAATCGCTTCCAGGTCTTCTGCCAGCTGTTTCTCAAATGCACTATTAGCCTGATTTTTAGCAATACGACTCAGTAAATCATTACCTATGGTTTCAAACGCTACAAAAGGATATAAATTGGTTTGCTCTGCGCTCAGGTAATCGTATGCTTTCAAGCCACTTTCCAGATTCATGTCGCTTAAAGCTTTATATGGCAGTGCAGCAAAGGCTTTCGGTAGATTGGTCGCGCCGAGTTTGGGTATGTTCCAATCAAGCGAGCGTAAAGTTTCCAAATTGATGCCTGCGCAATTGACACCGGCGTGACGGTATAAGAAATCTTGCCGGTAAAAATGCTGCATGACGCGGTTGATTGCACTTTGATAGGTGGCTGCACTACGTTCATTTTTTAGTACCGCCACCAGCATGTAGGAAGGACGGTACCAGGACTGACCGCTGTTTAAGTCACCTTGATAACTATCCATCGGTAAACTGGCGGCAATGATACCTTTTTCGCTAACGGAGCCTAGGTTGTAGAAGTTATTGACCAGCCAATCCTGCCACTCACCCTGTGCACCAAAGCGACCGGTTGCAACAGCAAAGTGGCCGCCATGCGCTTCATCATCGTCACCCTGCGCCCCGTTAAGCACAAAGCTTAATACCGGCTTATTTTGCAAGCTAGTCAGATTAGGGTTTTTATACAAAATACGCGCAGAAAAAGGTGCTGATGCACCACCATTTTTGTCACGTATTAAACTAGCAATAGTTTCCTGATCAGCAAGTGGTTTGTAGGGGATTTGATTCAAATCCAGGTTGTAATCCAATGGCCAAATACTGCGGGCGGTAAAATGAGTTTGCTCCGCCGTGCCATGCATTACTAAATTGCGTCCAGCGAAATGCTGTTCGCTTGCTTGGTTATAGTAAGACTGATTGCTTTCGATTTTTGGTGTAATCGATAACGGAGTTTTGCTATTTTCACTTTGCATAAATTTACCATCTTGACTGAGCTTGCCCACAGCAACATGTGGTGAACCTAACCATACCAAAGGCGGCATAGCGTTAGTTGCAGATGATTGGCTCGTAACCCATTGCTTGACATCATCTTGAGCGCTTAAAGTTGGATCAAAACTATGTGCGTTGCTCAGTGGTATGGCAATTGTTTCCTGCTCGAAATACCACGATGCTTGTGGCGTTATCGCACAATTCTTGCAAGCACCCTGATTTAGTTGGAACTGATTGGTACGGTAGAGGCCTAGCAAATTATTTCCGTTTAGTGCATGACTAAATTGACTCTCTGCCACGCTGGCTAAACTATAAAAAGACGTGATAATCGATACGCCAATAGCGAATGCTTTAGTTCTTGAATTATTATTTTTCATTTTCTGCCATCTGCTTCAAAGTCACATAATCGGTTTTTCCGGTGCCTAATAACGGTAGCTCTTCTATCAGGATAATCTTGCGTGCAATGGCAAGCTCAGGGCTGCCGAGCTTTTTAGCACTAGCGCTAAGAAGCTCGCGAGTGAGTGTTGCGTCTGTAGTGTAAAGAATGATATTTTCCCCACGCTGCAAGTCAGTTTGTGTGGTGGCTGCATGTTGGTGTTGCGGTGAGGCTTGGTTGGCGATGGATTCTACTGTTTCTAGAGAAACCATTTCGCCCGCTACTTTTGCAAAGCGTTTAACGCGACCTTTGATGAACACAAAGCCATCGGCATCAATTTCTACGATATCGCCTGTGTTGTACCACTGGTCTTTAGGGGCTTGTATCACACCTGGGTTATCAAACAGGTAATAACCGAGCATGACGTTGGGGCCGCGTACTGAGAGTAAACCACCTTGCTCAATGCCGGGGATGCTTTCTAGTTTGGATTCTAGGCTAGGCATAAGCGCGCCTACTGAACCCAGTTTGTTGGCCATAGGCGTGTTAACGGCAAGTACTGGTGCGCATTCGGTAGCGCCATAGCCTTCAAGTATGCGGATGCCAAATTTATCCATCCAGGTTTTACGTACTTCTTCGTTGAGCTTTTCTGCACCAGCGACTACATAACGTAGTTTGTAAAAATCATAAGGGTTGGCGAATTTGGCGTAGTTAGCTAAGAAAGTGCTGGTGCCGAACAGTACAGTGCAGCCGCGGTCGTAAATCACTTCCGGAATCACACGGTAATGCAATGGTGATGGGTATACAAAGAGTTTACTGCCCGCCACTAACGGCATGATTGCGCCGCAAGTGAAGCCGAATGCATGGAACAGCGGCAGCACCATCATGAATTTGTCCTGCATGGAAAAATCAATCACGGATTTAATCTGTGCAATATTCGCCAAGATGCTGGTGTGCGTATGCACCACGCCTTTGGGCTTGCCTTCGGAGCCCGATGTAAACAGCACGACTGCTGGGTCATTTGATTTACATTTGTGGGTAGCCAGCTTAGGTAGCCATTGTGCAAAGCCCATGAGCCACAGTTTGTCGAGCCAGCTAAATTGTTTGAATAGGTCTTCAAGATAGACGATTTTGATGTGTTTTAAGCCGGAGATGACTTCTTCTAACTTGGCGGCTTTAATGAATTCACGCGAGCTGATAATGGTTTTAACGCTGGCTGCGGTACAGGCGTTTTGAATGCCAGCGCTACCTGCGGTGTAGTTCAGCATCGCCGGCACGCGGCCAAAGGCGCTCATGCCAAATATCAGGCAAATGGTGTTGGTGACATTAGGCATAAGTACACCTATGTTTTCATGCTTGCTACTGATTTTGTTCGTCAAGCGTCCTAAGGCAAGGCTCTTTTTCAGCAAGTCGCCATAGCTTTCTTCAACCTGGCGCATGTCTTCCACCAGCATGGTGCCGCGCCCATAGGTTTTAATCGCATCCAGAAACGCACTAAACAAGGTGCTGATAGGCGCAGAGCTAAACAGCATGTTTTGCATCTCACGGCGCATGGCGTCACCGGCCAGTCTGCGTCTGGCTTTAGCGGTAGGCGCTTGCGGCATGCCAATGTGGCGTATAGGCAAGATGCTGATGGTGACTTTGGGGAATAGTTTTCTGGGGTGGCTGCCACGGAGGCGGCTAAAGTAAGAGCGTGCTGCGCCGTCAATGCGTACCGGCAAAATAATGGCATCTGTTTTTGCCGCGACAAAGCCGGGGCCGTCATAGACTTTCATTAACGAACCGGTGAGTGTGATGCGTCCTTCGGGGAAAATCACTACAGGTTTGCCAGCCTCCAGCAACTTAATGACCTTTTTCATGGCGAGCGGTGAGGTTGGGTCTACCGCTAGGTATGGCGTCAGGCGTAATACTTGTCTAAAAAACCAATGGTTCAGTACGGTGGTATGCACAACAAATGTGGCGCGAATCGGCAAAAATAAGCCTAGTAGCAAGCCATCTAAAAAGGATTCGTGGTTTGCAATAATCAACAACTTGCCTTGTTTAGGCAGGTTGGCAACTCCAGAGACATCTACTCTGAAAATAATGCGACAAACCAGTTGTAACAGCGTTGCAATCATACTTTCTCCATGTGTTATTAGGTTTCGTTTTGGATGTAATGCAGAACTTGTTGCAGGGCATTGGCAATTAACGGGCTATTAATCCAGAAAAAGACTTCTTTGCCTATTTTTTCTGACGCCAATACACCTGCACGGTGTAATACTTTTAAGTGATGCGTTACTGCGGTGCGGCTGAGTGTGGTGGTGGAAACAATTTGCAGAATATTTAGTTTCTCACCCTTTTCAAAAGCAAGCAGAATCAGCTGTCTATGCTCGTCACCTAGGGCGATGAAAATATCAGCGGTATTTTTGAAGCTGCTTGGAATTTCTGCTATTTGTTTCATAACTAAATAATTAGTTATTTAGTTATGAAAGTCAAGAGGGGTTGTTTAAAATAAATATGCGTATTGCATAAAATTCTCCAGCATATATTTTGGCTGGGTTCTGCTGTTGATAGAAAACCCTAAATGAAAATACCGTGCAATATTAGGGACCAATAGAGGCATAGTAATAGAAAGCTATTTAACACAATATGTTGATGACATAAGTTTCATCACTAATGAGGCACCCCGTCTAATTACAAATCATGTATTAATTACAGTATTTTACGGCGATGCGATGGAGTCATTGTGAAACTAATTCTTTTCATATAGTATGTGCCAGAACAATCAAAGCAAATGTTTGCTTAGATTATATTCATGCAGAAATTGGGTAATTTACATTACAGCATTGTAAAACGGCATATATGAACTATAGCTTAAATTCAGTTGCATTCCGCATCAGACTGTTATTCTTAACAGCGCTGATCTCTATGCTTGGATTCGTTTTCCTTGCGCAACTTTCTGACAGCTCATCTTACAACGATGACACACCGCGTTTACGTATCGCCGAAATCCAAGAGGTTACTGGCGATACCGAACCACCGCCGCAAGACGGGCCGCCACGAGACGATTTGCTCTCGAGCATTGTGTTTATATGCACAGGCTTTGTTGTACTAGCGCTTATTGTTGTTAGCGAGGTTTTTCCTCGCCTTACGTTTCTCTCCCACGTACGTCCCCGTTCTCCTCCACTGTTTTAGTCGGATTAACATGATGTTTGTATAGCTGTGTTGGTTTAGCTACGCAATACGCATATTTTCCTTAGGTATTATCTCGATACGCCCTGAGCATACAGTGGTGATTCGACTATAGCATCTACAGTGTTAAGTAAAGCACAGCCCTTCCAGACCTCATTTGTTGACCGATTTCTAGCAAAATCGCTAGGCACATCCTGCCCGTTGTATCAATTTCTAACTTACCTTTGATTCCGGCTTGGATGTTACTCCAGCGATCTAGCCAGCTATTGAAGCTTACCGCCGTCCGCAGAGCTTCATATTCTTTGAAATTTTTAGATTAGAAATTATATGACCAATAAATTATTTGTAGGGTTGGGGCTAGTCGTCCTGTTGATTAGCGGTTGCCATCACAAAGAGGAAGCGAAAGAAGAGGCATTCAAACTTGAAGTTACAAATCCTTTGCGCAAAGACACCACCATTACGCGCGAGCATGTTAGCCAGATTCATGCGTTTATACATATTGAATTACGCGCCTTTGAGCGCGGCTATTTGCAAGATATCTTTGTAGATGAAGGGCAGGTGGTGACCAAGGGTCAGCGCATGTTCAAGATTATGCCTAATCTGTATCAGGTGGATTTGCAAAAGTCTAAAGCTGAGGCAGAGATGGTGCGTATCGAATACCAAAACACAAAAGCCTTGAGTGATAAAAATATTGTTTCTCCCAATGAGTTGTCACTGGCAAAAGCAAAGCTAGATAAGGCTGAGGCTGAAGTCAAACTTGCACAAACCCATTTAAGCTTTACCGATATCAATGCGCCTTTCAGCGGCATTATGGACCATTTTAATGTGAGAAATGGCAGCCTTGTCGATGAGGGTGATTTGTTAACAACGCTTTCTGATATCAGCAAAATGTGGGTTTATTTCAATGTGCCTGAGTCTGAATATTTAGATTACAAGACCAGCAAACATGACCAATCTCCAGTCAAGGTAAAGTTAAAAATGGCGAATGGGGAAGTATTTGACCAAGCTGGTGTGATTGAAACCATAGAAGCGGATTTTGATAATAAAACCGGCAATATTGAATTCAGAGCAGTTTTCCCCAACCCTAACCAACTGCTTAGACATGGTGAAACTGGCAACATCTTAATTGATATCCCATACAAGAATGCTCTAATCATTCCACAAAAGGCTACTTTCGAAATTCTGGATAAGACCTATGTGTACGTAGTGAATAAAGATAACAAATTGGAACAAAGGCTGATTACGATTGCTGCCGAGTTGCCGCACTTGTTTATTGTTAAAAGCGGTTTAAAAGACGATGACAAGGTGCTGCTAGAAGGTTTACGCAAAGTACATAACGGTCAGAAAATCGAAGTGGATTTTAAGCAGCCAGCGCAAGTGCTTTCTCAATTAGAACTTCATGCTGAATAGTGAAAGTAGAGATTGAAAAATGCTTAATATTTTTATAAAAAGACCAGTGATGGCGATCGTGCTGTCGCTGATTATTGTGTTCTTGGGATTTTTATCCATTAGAACACTGCCTACCTCTCAGTTCCCTGATATTGCGCCACCGCGGGTGATTGTTTCATTAGCGTTTCCTGGTGCAAGTGCGGATGTGCTGGTGCAGTCTTCGCTTATCACCATAGAGCGTGCGATTAACGGTGTGCCGGGCATGAAATATATTATTTCAGATGCAACCAGTGCAGGTGAAGCCACTATTCAGGTGATTTTCGCGCTGGGTACCGACCCGAATCAGGCCATGATTAACGTGAAAACCCGTTTAGATCAGGTGATGAGCCGGCTGCCGGAACTAGTGCAGTTAGAAGGCGTAGTGGTGGAGCGTGTGCAGCCTAGTATGCTGATGTACATCAACTTATTCAGCAAAGATAAAAATGCTGATGAGAAGTTCCTATTCAACTATGCCAACGTCAATGTGATTCCTGAGATTCAGCGTGTCAACGGTATTGCCAGTGCCAAGATTTTAGGTAGCCGTCAGTATGCAATGCGTATTTGGCTTAACCCCGACAGAATGCGCGCTTACAAGGTTTCTATCGATGAAGTGATGAAGGCGATTGGTGAGCAAAGTATCATCGGCCGTCCGGGTCGATTGGGGCAAAGCTCCGGAATAGCTGCACAGTCTAAAGAGTATGTGTTGGTTTACAAGGGGCGCTACAACAAGCCTGAGGAGTATGGTGACATCATTATCCGTGCTGATTCTGAAGGTGAAATTCTGAAGCTGAAAGACTTGGCAAAAATAGAGTTAGGTAGTGAGTTCTTTGATATTTATTCCAATAAAGATGGTTACCCGTCTTCTGCGATTATTTTGAAACAAAATTACGGCAGTAATGCGAGTGAAGTGATTGACCAAGTTAAGGAGAAGATGAAAGAACTAGAAGGTTCGTTTCCAGCAGGCATGGAATATGAGATCGACTACGATGTTTCTAAGTTCTTGGATGCCTCGATTGAAAAAGTATTGCACACCTTAGTTGAAGCCTTTTTATTGGTTGCATTGGTGGTATTTATCTTTCTTGGTGATTGGCGCTCTACGCTGATTCCTATCTTGGCTGTACCAGTATCGTTGATCGGTACTTTCTTTTGTATGCAGATGTTTGGCATTACGATTAACCTCATTACCCTTTTTGCGCTGGTCTTGGCAATTGGTATTGTGGTTGATAATGCGATTGTGGTGGTAGAGGCGGTACACGCCAAAATGGAGGAAGATGCAGATATCACGCCATATAAAGCTACGCAAAAAGTATTAGGGGAAATTGGTGGTGCGATTGTGGCCATTACGCTGGTGATGACGGCAGTGTTTGTACCAGCTGCCTTTATGACAGGGCCAGTCGGTGTGTTCTACAGGCAATTCTCCATTACCATGGCCTCCTCTATTGTGATTTCTGGTGTGGTGGCGCTGTCTTTGACACCGGTACTTTGTGCCATGTTGTTGAAAAATCATCATGGGCATCCTAAGAGAAAAACACCAATAGGTTACTTTATCGATATGTTTAATCGTTGGTTTGAGCGTCTGACTGGTCGCTACACCAACTTATTAAACAAAGTGGTCACGTTGCGGGCTGTGACTATTTTGGTGTTGGCTGGGTTTGCGTTTGGCACTTTCTACATTAATAAAACCTTACCTGCTGGCTTTATCCCAGGAGAAGACCAAGGTCAGATTTATGCCATTATTCAAACGCCCCCAGGCAGTACGCTAGAGGCTACCAATAAGGTGGCACGCGAGCTGCAAAAAGAGGCAGAGAAAATTGAAGGGATTGCTTCGGTTTCATCCTTGGCCGGTTATGAGATTCTGACGGAAGGTCGCGGCTCAAATGCGGGTACGTGTTTGATCAACCTTAAAGACTGGTCTGACCGTGATAAATCGGTACATGAAATCATTGAGGAGCTTGAAGAAAAGACCAAGAACTTTGGTGCTGTGGTGGAGTTCTTCGAGCCGCCTGCAGTACCGGGCTATGGTGCAGCTTCTGGTTTGGCATTGCGTTTGTTAGATAAAACCGATGGCACTGATTATCATGAGTTTGACAAGATTAATCAGGAGTTCATGGCGGCATTAGGCAAGCGTAAAGAGCTAACAGGTCTGTTTACGTTCTATGCGGCAAACTACCCGCAATATGAGCTAGAAATAGACAATAAGGCTGCGATGCAAAAAGGGGTGTCCATTGGTAAAGCGATGGAAAATCTCAATATTTTGATTGGTAGTACGTATGAGCAGGGTTTCATCCGCTTCAATAACTTCTTTAAAGTGTATACACAGGCTAGCCCTGAGTTCCGTCGATACCCAACTGATATTTTGAATTACTACGTTAAAAACGATGATGGTGAAATGGTGCCGTATTCGTCTTTTATGAAGCTTAAGAAGAAGCAGGGCCCGAATGAGATTACACGTTACAACCTGTATAACTCAGCAACGATTCGCGCCACCCCTGCGAAAGGCTACACCACTGACGATGCAATTAAAGCTGTGCAGGAAGTAGCAACAGCAACGCTGCCACATGGATATGACATCGGATGGGAGGGCTTGTCTTTTGATGAAGCCAAGCGCGGAAACGAAGCGGTGATTATTTTTGCCGTGGTGTTGGTGTTTGTTTACATGGTGTTAGCTGCACAGTACGAAAGCTTCTTGCTACCACTCGCGGTGATTCTGTCATTGCCAGCCGGTATTTTCGGCACATTCCTCTTACTCAAAACCTTAGGTCTGGCCAATGATATCTATGCGCAACTTGGGCTGGTCATGCTGGTTGGTTTGTTAGGTAAGAACGCAGTGTTGATTGTGGAGTTTGCCGTACAAAAACACGAACAAGGGATGTCGGTAGCTGCTGCAGCGATAGAAGGCGCCAAAGCTCGTTTCCGCCCTATTTTAATGACATCATTTGCTTTCATTGCAGGCTTGATACCGCTGGTGGTTGCTACTGGCGCAGGTGCAGTCGGCAACCGCACCATCGGTACCTCTGCGTTAGGAGGGATGCTGTTTGGCACGGTGTTTGGTGTGATTCTGATCCCTGGGCTTTACTACATATTTGCAAAGATGGAAGAAGGTAAGTCATTGATTAAAAATGAAGACTTCGAGCCTTTAACTGAGTTGTATCACTACAATAGAGATGATAATGATGAATAAACACAGCTACATTCGCTTGGCAGTCATCAGCGCGTTGGCGTTGATGATGCAAGCTTGCTCCATCCCGTTGTTAACCACGAAAAAGGCAGACACTCAACTTCCTGAGCACTTCAATAACCGTGCTCAGGCCGCGGAGAATACTGCTGATGTTAACTGGAAGGATTTCTTTGAGGACCCGTATCTACCAGCATTGATTGATACGGCGATTACTAACAATAAAGAAGTCAATATTTTAATCCAGCGTATCAGTATCGCATCCAATGAGATACAGGCACGCAAGGGTGAATATCTGCCTTTTGTTAATTTTGGCGCGGGTGCCGAGGTTGAAAAAGTCGGGCGTTTTACTCGCAATGGCGCCGTAGAGGAAAATCTGGAGATTAAGGAAGGTAAGTCATTTCCAGAGTATTTAGGAAACTATCAGTTCGGGCTTTATTCATCTTGGGAGTTAGATGTCTGGAAAAAGTTAAGAAATGCAACCAAAGTAGCGACCATGGAGTACATGGCCTCTATTGAAGGAAAGAACTTTTTAGTCACTAACCTAGTGGCAGAAATTGCTAATGCTTACTATGAGCTGATTGCCTTAGATAATCAGCTGGAGAATTTGGAACAAAATATTCGAATCCAGCAAAACGCGTTAGAAGTCACCAAGCAACTTCAGCAATATGCGAGAGCGACCTCGTTGGCTGTGAAGCGTTTTGAGGCTGAAGTTAAGAAAAACCAGAGCAAGCAGTATGTGATTAAGCAGCAAATGGTTGAGCTAGAAAACCGCATTAACTTTTTGCTAGGCAGAACGCCTCAACCTATCCAACGGGCCTCATCTGGCTTTATGGATAAAAAGCCTAAGCTTATTCAGGCTGGTGTGCCTTCTCAGTTACTGCAACATCGTCCAGATATCAGAAAAGCAGAGCTTGAGCTTGCTGCGGCTGATTTAAATATTGAGGTGGCGAAAGCAAACTTCTACCCTTCATTTGCAATACGTGCAGGGTTAGGGTTTCAAGCATTTAATCCTAAATACTTGCTCAATACGCCTGAGTCTTTAATGTTCTCAATCGCTGGTGATGCAATGGCGCCACTCATTAATCGTAATGCGATTACTGCCGTGTATAAAAACGCAAATGCAACGCAAATCCAAGCGGCTTACGATTATGAGCAAACCATTATCAACGCATATGGTGAAGTCTCTAATCAGCTTTCAAGTATTGATAACTTAGAAAAGAACTATCAACTTAAAAGTACGCAGGTGGAGGCTTTAACTGAATCGGTTGATGTGGCTAACCAGCTGTTTAAATCCGCAAGGGCAGATTATTTGGAAGTGTTGTTAACGCAACGAGAAGCTTTAGAAGCCAAGAATGAGCTGATAGAAACTAAGCAAAAGCAGATTAGTGCAATGGTGGGTCTATATCGAGCACTAGGCGGTGGTTGGAAGTAAGCTGGGCAGTGGTTGTGTGGTTCGTTAGTAGTTATTTCCTAACGAATCACACAAAGCTATTCACCTCAGTGTTAGCCCCTTCTCGCCATCTCCAAAGCTTTAAATAGCCGTCTGGTTTTCTAGGCCATGATCAGTTTTATAAAATATTAGGAGTACTAATGAAGTTATTCACATTTTTTATTTTTAGTCATGTATTGACGTTTAATGTAAGCGCAAACGAAAGCAACGTTGAGAACGATGCAGCGGCAGTTCAGAAATTACAAGCACAGTCATCAGCAGTGAACACTATTGATGAAACTAAAGCAGCCACAAAGAATACGTTGGAAGAAAAGCCACATCAGTACGATGTGTTAAAAACCCAGTTTTTGGGTAAAAGGCCTTATATGGATACGCATAGTAAATAAATTATTGATATGCATAGGGTAATACTGAAAGCAATGTTTATTATTTTTGCAGAAACCTTATGAGGTTGAGTTATTAGTAAAGGCTTAACAATCAGTATCTCAGTATCAATAAATAGATATAAAAAAGGGGCGCTAAAAGCGCCCCTTTGATTTACTACTGTTTAGAACTAGTTGTGATATGCACGTTCACCGTGTTGACTTGTATCTAAACCTTCACGTTCAGATTCTTCGCTTACACGTAAACCGATTAACACGTCTACGATCTTGAATGCAATGAATGAAACCACTGCTGATAACAGGATTGCAGTACCTACAGCATAAAGTTGAGCCGTCATTTGTGCACCAAAGTCGTAAGCTGCTACGCCGTTTGCTACATAATCAACAACACCTGCGCCGCCTAGTGCTGGGTTAACAAACACGCCAGTCGCTAATGCGCCGAAGATACCGCCAATTGCATGGATACCGAAAACATCTAATGCATCATCGTAACCTAGTAAGTATTTCACTTTAGCTACCATGAAGTAGCAGATTGGAGATACTAACAAGCCGATCACGATTGCACCCATTGGGCCTACAAAACCACAAGCTGGAGTAATTGCCACTAAACCTGCTACTGCACCAGATACTGCACCTAACATTGATGGTTTGCTTTTTAGTAACCACTCAGAGAATGTCCAAGACAATGTTGCTGCACCAGTTGCAATGATTGTGTTGACTAAAGCAAGCGCTGCATAACCGTTAGCTTCAAGGTTAGAACCAGCGTTGAAACCAAACCAGCCCACCCACAGTAACGCTGCACCAACCATCGTTAAAGTTAAGCTATGAGGAGTCATTGCCTCTTTACCGTAACCGATACGTTTACCAACCATGATGGCACCAACTAAACCAGCAACACCAGCATTGATATGTACAACTGTACCGCCTGCAAAGTCTAGTGCGCCTTTAGCCCATAACCAACCTGCGTTAGCTACTACAGTTTCAAGTGAAGCTGCATCAGTAATCGCATCAGGACCATCCCAGTACCAAACCATGTGTGCTAGTGGCAAGTAAGCAAATGTGAACCACAACACCATAAATGCAAGGATTGCAGAGAACTTCATGCGCTCAGCAAATGCACCGATGATTAGTGCCGGTGTGATTGCTGCAAACGTTAATTGGAACGCAACAAACACTAGTTCAGGAATGTAAACACCTTTGCTGAAGGTTGCGCCTAATGACTCAGGAGTAACGCCAGCAAGGAAAGCTTTACCTAAACCGCCAAAGAATGGGCTGCCGCCTGTAAAAGCAACGCTGTAACCATAAATTGCCCACAATACTGCCATTAGTGAGAAAATCATGAATACTTGCATCAATACTGACAACATATTCTTTTGACGAACTAAGCCACCATAGAACAATGCTAAGCCAGGGATAACCATTAGGGTTACCAGTACGGTTGCGATTAACATCCATGCTGTGTCACCTTTGTTTGGTACTGGTGTTGGAGCCGCTTCTGCTGGAGCAGCCTCTGTTGCAACTGGTGCAACTTCTGCTACAGGAGCAACAGCCTCTGCGGCTGGCGCTACTTCAGTTGCTGTTACAGTTTCAGCTGCTGGTGCAGCATCTTCTGCCAATGTGTTACCTGTGAAGCCGAAACCTAGCATGGTAACTAAAGCAAACATCGAGAGTAATTTCTTCATCATGATCCCCTTATAGCGCTTCTACGCCGGTTTCACCGGTGCGAATACGGTAGACTTCTTCTAGATTGAAGATAAAAATCTTACCATCACCAATTTTGCCGGTAGCTGCAGATTTTTCAATCGCATCTACTACTTGGTCTAGTAATTCATCTTTAATCGCGACTTCTAATTTAACTTTCGGTAAAAAGTCTACCACGTACTCAGCGCCACGATATAGCTCAGTGTGACCTTTTTGGCGCCCAAACCCTTTTACTTCGGTGACAGTAATACCCTGTACTCCGATGATTGAAAGCGCCTCGCGCACCTCGTCAAGCTTGAACGGCTTGATAATTGCGGATACAAATTTCATGAATGTCTCCTAGATTGATATTAACAATGACGGGTTTTGGCCCGTCATTTCTTTAGATTAATTAGAATGAGCGACCCAATGTTACAATCAAGCGATCATCTGTTAAATCTTTAACTTCTAAACTGCCGTTAAAGCTTGCGCCACCGAAGCCATTTTGACCCCAGTATCCACTTTTACCACCATTTGTTGCACCTACATAATATAAACCAGCATTCCAGCCTGTTGTTTTAAGCACGCTAAATGATTTGCTTAAACCAACTTTGTAGTCTGTGTAGTCAGGGTTGTCTTCATTAGCATTGTTTGCACTACTTGATACTGTTAAATCTAGTTTACCAGCAACGTTTAAATGGCCAACGTGACCAACTAAAGTTAGGTCCCAGAATGGTAATGGATATGCCGCGTTTAATTCAAGATATGTAGTACCGCTAGTGCCGCCATCCCAACCAGTAGCTTTCTCTGCACCAAACCAGTCACCCAATGTCACAGATGCTTTAGCACTTAACCATTTGTATGAAAGGCCTACGTTAGCTTCATAAGTATCCCAACGACCGCCTCTTGGTGTTTGGTCAGGCGTGCCTTGGAAGTTGTATTTTTTCCAGCTACCACCCGGATAGAAGTAACCAATTGCACCAACAGTGTAGCCTAAACCTTCAACTGCTGAAATCGAACCATTGTAGCCAGCGTATGCGTCTACTTCTAATGATGCATCAGGAAATGTGTTAGGTGTGATGCTTGAGCCCCAGATACCAGCATAAAAGCCGCTTGAATGTGTAAGGTCAAAGCCACCTTGTAGTGCTGGCTTGTGCCATGATTGTGAAACGCCACGAACGTAGTAATCAGATACAAAGCCTACGTTAGATGTTAATGTCCAAGTAGGCTCTGCCTCTTTGGTTGTAGTAGCTTCTGCAACGTCTTCTGCTGCAGATGCGAACGAAGGTAAAGCGAGAGCACTTAGAACTGCTAGTGATAGTAATGATTTACGCATGCTATTAACTCCAAATTAAAAAGTGTTATCTAAAAAATACACGATTTTGTTAAAGCAAGTGCCGTGCCAATAATAAAACTGTTTATAATCAATAGGATATTAAATGGTGTGATTGTTGTGTTTATATAATGCTGATAAATAATCTGCTAAACTAGACTAAATTAATAAGGAATTTAATATGCTAGACAATCATAAAATTAATGAAATATCTAATAAAATCAAAGAGGTAGTGGCAGGCTCGCCATTGGCAGATGTTGAGAAAAACCTAAATGCACTATTAAAGAGCGCATTCACCAAAATGGAGCTTGTGACGCGTGAGGAGTTTGAGGTGCAGGCCGAGGTGTTACGTAACACACGGGAGAAGCTTGCTTTGCTAGAGGCTAGGCTGGCTGAATTGGAGAGGCAGCAAGCTTTATGAGTTTAGCTGTGTTATACAGCCGCGCCCTTACTGGTATGGATGCGCCGCAAGTAGTGGTGGAGGTACATCTAGCCAATGGCTTGCCTAGTTTCACCATCGTGGGCTTACCTGAAGCCGAGGTGAAAGAGAGTAAAGACCGTGTGCGAGCCGCTTTGCAAACCGCGCAGTTTGAGTTTCCTGCCCGTCGTATCACTGTGAATTTAGCCCCTGCGGATTTGCCCAAAGAGAGCGGACGCTATGATTTACCGATCGCACTTGGCATATTGGCCGCCAGTGGTCAGATTCCAACCGCCGCTTTATCTCAGTACGAGTTCGCGGGTGAGTTGGCATTAACTGGTGAGTTGCGCCCAGTGCGTGGTGCACTAGCCATGACTTATAAGTCTTATCAAAGCGGGCGCGCCTTTATTTTGCCTATTGAGAGTGCGCTAGAGGCCGCATTGGTAAATGATGCCGTCATCTATCCAGCTAAAAACTTGCTAGAAGTGTGCGCACATTTGAGTGGACGCACACTATTGGTGCAAGTGGATGCGCAGCGCCAAGCACAACCCATTATTTATCCTGATTTTAGTGAGGTGAAAGGGCAGTCTGGCCCTAAGCGCGCTTTGGAAATTGCAGCAGCCGGTGGCCATAGTGTGATTATGAGCGGGCCGCCCGGCACTGGTAAAAGTATGCTGGCAAGCCGCTTTGTTGGCATATTGCCCAGCATGGCAGAAGACGAAGCGCT
Source organism: Methylotenera sp. L2L1 (assembly GCF_000744605.1). Classification (NCBI taxonomy): domain Bacteria; kingdom Pseudomonadati; phylum Pseudomonadota; class Betaproteobacteria; order Nitrosomonadales; family Methylophilaceae; genus Methylotenera; species Methylotenera sp. L2L1. The sequence continues at coordinate 813,871 of NZ_JQMG01000001.1, read as the reverse complement.
CGAATCCGCTGCGCTACAGTCGCTCAATGGCCAATATAAAGTGGAGCATTGGAAGCGGCGTCCATTTAGGTCTCCTCATCATACTGCCTCTGGTGTGGCTTTGGTGGGCGGTGGTGGTATTCCTCGCCCGGGTGAAATTTCATTGGCGCATCGAGGTGTTTTGTTTTTAGATGAGCTACCTGAGTTTGACCGCAAAGTGCTGGAGGTGTTGCGCGAGCCTTTGGAAAGTGGACATATCACCATTTCACGCGCGGCACGTCAAGCTGATTTCCCGGCCCAATTTCAGTTAATCGCTGCCATGAACCCTTGCCCTTGCGGATATTTAGGACATTTCAACAATAAGTGTCGTTGCACACCCGATCAGGTTTCCCGTTATAAAGGCAAAATCTCAGGTCCGCTATTAGACCGTATCGATTTACATATAGAAGTAGCGGCCTTAAAAGAAGATGAGCTTACTAAAGCTACGAATGCAGAAGCAACAGAGGTCATTCGTGCCCGAGTTGAAAAGGCGCGTGATGTGCAACTGCGACGTCAGGGTAAAGCTAATTTTGCGCTTGGTAGCTCGGAAATAGATCAATATTGCCAGCCTGATGCGGCTGGTTTAGCTTTGTTAAAAACCGCGATATCACGCCTTAATTTATCGGCACGTGCTTATCATCGTATCTTAAAAGTAGCACGTAGTATTGCCGATTTGGCGGGGGAGGTTGATATTAAACCTGCACACATCGCCGAGGCTGTGCAATATAGACGTGGCGAAGTATAGAACTAGATATAGCAACCCGATACTTGCATGATAAAATTGAGAAAATTTTAACGACTGAACTGATTTTCATGGCTCATTTAACACCCTCCCCGATAGAAACCCAATTACGCGCTTTGCTAGCGCAACGCATCCTGATTTTAGATGGTGCGATGGGGACTATGATTCAGCAATACAAGCTGACAGAAGCGGACTATCGTGGCGAACGCTTTGTGGACTTTAAAGCACCTGCGGGTGAGCGTGAGTTGTTTGTTAAAGGCAATAACGAATTATTGACCTTAACCCAGCCTGACGTTATTCAAGAAATTCACGAAAAGTACCTAGCGGCTGGTGCTGATATCATTGAAACCAACACCTTTGGTGCTACAGCTGTGGCGCAAGATGACTACCATATGGCGCATCTGGTGTATGAAATGAACGTTGAGTCAGCTAAGTTAGCAAAGGCTGCTTGTGCAAAATACAGCACGCCAGATAAGCCGCGTTTTGTGGCTGGTGCATTGGGACCTACCCCTAAAACCGCCTCTATTTCACCAGATGTGAACGACCCCGCCGCACGTAATGTGAATTTTGATCAGTTAGTGAATGCTTACTTGGAGCAAACGCGCGCGCTGGTTGAAGGTGGTGCAGACATCTTAATGGTTGAAACCATTTTTGATACGCTTAACTGTAAAGCGGCATTGTTTGCGATCGACGCTTTTTTTGAAGAGGTGGGCTACACCCTGCCTATTATGATTTCTGGCACGGTGACCGATGCTTCTGGGCGCATTTTGTCTGGCCAAACGGTAACCGCGTTCTGGCATTCTGTACGCCATGCCAAGCCACTTACCATCGGCCTCAATTGTGCATTAGGCGCTACCTTAATGCGCCCTTATGTGGAAGAGCTGTCTTCGATTGCAGATACTTTTGTGTGTATCTACCCCAATGCTGGCTTGCCTAACCCAATGAGCGACACTGGCTTTGATGAAACGCCAGATGTCACCTCAAGTTTGGTAAAAGAATTTGCACTGAGCAATTTCTTGAACATTGCTGGCGGCTGCTGCGGTACCACGCCAGACCATATCAATGCCATTTATAACGAAATTAAAGACCTACCGCCACGTCAGCTTCCAGTGTTGCCACGCACGCTGAAGTTGTCTGGCTTAGAGCCGTTCGTCGTCGATGATGATTCGCTATTTGTGAACGTGGGCGAGCGTACCAATGTGACTGGCTCAAAAGCCTTTGCACGATTGATCATCAACGAGCAATATGATGAAGCACTCACAGTAGCCCGCCAGCAGGTAGAAAACGGCGCACAGGTGATCGATATCAACATGGATGAAGGCATGTTGGATGCGATTAAAGCCATGACGCACTTTTTGAATCTGGTGGCGTCAGAGCCGGATATCGCGCGCGTGCCAATTATGATTGACTCTAGTAAATGGTCTGTGATTGAAGCAGGTTTAAAATGCGTGCAGGGTAAAGCTATTGTCAATTCGATTTCCATGAAGGAAGGCGAAGAAGAGTTTATACGTCAAGCGATGCTATGCAAACGCTACGGCGCCGCCGCTATCGTGATGGCATTCGATGAAAAAGGTCAGGCTGACACCTTTGAACGTAAGATTGAGATTTGCAAGCGCGCTTATGATTTGCTGGTAGAAAAGCTCGACTTCCCGCCAGAAGATATTATTTTTGACCCCAATATCTTCGCCATCGCAACCGGTATTGAAGAGCATAACAACTACGCGGTTGATTTTATCAACGCCACGCATTGGATTAAGCAGCATCTGCCTTACGCTAAGATTTCCGGCGGCGTATCCAATGTGAGTTTCAGCTTTAGGGGCAATGACCCCGCGCGTGAAGCGATTCACACCGTATTTTTATACCATGCCATCAAGGCTGGTATGACCATGGGTATCGTCAATGCCGGCATGATGGGCGTGTATGACGATTTACCAGCAGAGCTTAAAGAGCGCGTAGAAGACGTGGTGCTTAACCGTGTGGTTGACCCCAATAACCCATTAGCTGCTACCGAGCGCATGATTGAGATTGCCAGCACCTTAGTGGCTGGCGGTAAAAAAGAGGCTGCGACACTAGAATGGCGCGGCACGGCAGAAGCCCCTACACCAGTAGAAAAACGCTTAAGTCACGCTATGGTGCATGGTATTACCGAATTTATTGTAGAAGATACCGAAGAAGCGCGGCAAAAAGTCGATGCGGCTGGTGGCAGGCCGATTCACGTGATTGAAGGCCCGCTCATGGATGGCATGAACGTGGTGGGAGATTTGTTCGGCCAGGGCAAGATGTTCTTGCCGCAAGTGGTGAAGTCCGCGCGCGTGATGAAATCTGCTGTTGCGCATCTCATCCCATTTATTGAGGCAGAAAAAGCCGCCGATGAGGCACGTACTGGCATTGTTGCTAAACCTAAAGGAAAAATGGTGATTGCGACGGTAAAAGGCGATGTACATGACATCGGTAAAAACATCGTTTCCGTAGTGCTGCAATGTAATAACTTTGAGGTGGTGAACATGGGCGTGATGGTGCCTGCCTCTGAGATTCTCGCCATGGCCAAAGCAGAAAATGCTGACATCATAGGCTTATCTGGCTTGATTACACCGTCATTGGAAGAGATGGCGCATGTGGCGCGCGAAATGCAGCGCGACCCGTACTTTAAAGAGCAAAAAATGCCGTTGTTGATTGGTGGCGCCACTACTTCACGTGCGCATACTGCAGTAAAAATTGCGCCGCATTACGATGGCCCGATTGTTTATGTCGCGGATGCATCACGTTCAGTCACCGTGATGCAGAGCTTGCTCACGCCGGAAACTCGCGGTGCCTACTTGGCTGAGATTCAGGCCGATTATGAAAAAGCCCGTACCCAGCATGCCAATAAAAAAGGCACGCCTATGCTCACCATTGCAGAAGCGCGCGCCAATAAAGCCGATTTGTCTTTTGCAGGGGCAGATGCGCCAGTTAAGCCTAAGTTTATCGGCCGTCGCGAGATTAAGAATACAGATTTGAGCATCATCGCCCAATACATAGACTGGACGCCGTTCTTCCAGACTTGGGACTTAGCAGGGTTCTACCCCGCTATTTTGAAAGATGAAGTGGTGGGCGATGCTGCGACTAAGCTATTTAATGAAGCGCAGGTGATGCTGAAAAAAATCATCGATGGTCGCTGGCTCACCGCCAATGGTGTGGTGGCGCTACATCCGGCTAATCGTGCCGGTGATGACGATATTGAAATCTATACCGATGAAACGCGTGAAAATATCGCCTTCACCTACTACGGCATGCGCCAGCAAACCGTAAAGCCCGTGATAGATGGCATTGCGCGCCCTAACCAATGTCTGGCCGACTTTATCGCACCTAAAGGCACGCCTGACTACATCGGCTTATTTGCTGTGACTGCTGGTTTGGGTATTGAGAAGCATGTGCAGCGCTTTGAAGCCGCGCATGACGACTATAGCAGCATCATGCTCAAGGCCTTGGCGGATAGGCTGGCTGAAGCGTTTGCAGAATATATGCATGAGCGCGTGCGTGTGGATTTCTGGGGCTATGCGCCGAATGAAAACGTAAGCAAAGAGGGGCTGATTAAAGAGCAATACCAAGGCATACGCCCTGCACCGGGCTACCCTGCTTGCCCTGATCACACGGTTAAACCAGATATGTTTAAGTTGCTACAAGCGGAGACTATTGGCATGGCATTAACAGAGTCATTCGCTATGTCGCCAGGGGCTGCGGTGTCAGGCTTCTATTTTGCACATCCGGAAAGTAAATATTTCAGCGTGGATAAAATTGGCGCAGATCAGTTGCAGGACATGGCTGAACGTAGGGGCTTAACTAAAGAATATTTAGAGCGTTGGTTAGCGCCTAATCTTTCTTAATTCCGAAAATTTAATCGTTTACAAGCAAGTAAAAAAACAACTTATGCACATTCATATATTAGGTATTTGCGGTACATTCATGGGCGGCATCGCAGTGCTGGCTAAGGCCGCAGGTCATAAAGTCACAGGTTGTGACGCCAATGTTTATCCGCCAATGAGCACACAGCTAGAGGCGCAAGGGGTGGAGTTGATTGAGGGTTTCGACCCATCGCAAACCGCACTTAATCCAGATATTTACGTGATTGGTAATGTGGTATCACGCGGCAACCCTTTAATGGAAGCGATTCTAAATCAGGGCTTGCCGTATATTTCAGGCCCGCAGTGGCTGGCAGAGAATGTACTACAAGGTAAATGGGTGCTTGCAGTGGCTGGCACGCATGGCAAAACTACAACCAGCTCAATGTTGGCCTGGATATTGGAGTATGCAGGTTTAGCGCCTGGCTTTTTAATTGGCGGAGTGCCTGAGAATTTCTCAGTGTCAGCGCGTCTGCCACAAGCACCAGCACAAGATAAAAACAGTGTATCGCCATTTTTTGTGATTGAAGCAGACGAATACGACACCGCCTTCTTTGATAAGCGCTCCAAGTTTGTACATTACCGCCCACGTACTGCGGTATTGAACAATCTGGAGTTTGACCATGCCGATATTTTTGATGATTTGAATGCGATTGAAAAGCAGTTCCATCATTTGGTCAGAACTGTACCGCAGCAAGGCTTAGTAGTTGCCAATGGTAAAGAGGATAGCTTGCAGCGCGTGCTGGATAAAGGCTGCTGGACACCCGTAGAGAAGTTTGGCACGGATGACGACTGGCAAGCCACTAACGCACAAGGTGACGGTAGTTTTGATGCTATTTACAAAGGCCAAATGCAAGGGCACGTGGCATGGGGTTTGTTAGGTGAGCACAACCGCATGAATGCGCTGGCAAGTATTGCAGCAGCTCGTCATGCAGGTGTGGCGGTTGAGGTGAGTATTGCTGCGTTGACTGAATTTAAGAACGTAAAACGCCGTATGGAAGTGCGTGGAGAGAGCCATGGCGTGGTGGTGTATGATGATTTTGCGCATCATCCTACCGCCATTGAAACCACCATTGCCGGCTTGCGCGCCAAAGTAGGTGCTGCCCGTATCTTGGCAGTATTGGAGCCACGTTCTAACACCATGAAGCTTGGGGTGATGAAAAACGCCCTACCAGCTAGCTTAGCGCAAGCTGATTTGGTGTTTTGTTATCAAGCCAATTTGGGCTGGGATGCTGGCGCGGCGCTTGCGCCCATCGCCAATAAAACCCAAGTGCACGATGACCTGACGCAATTAATCCTTGCGATTAAGCAAGTGGCAACGGCTGGAGACCATGTGTTGGTAATGAGTAACGGTGGCTTTGGCGGCATTCACCAAAAATTGCTAGATGCGTTAAAAGAAGTGTAAGCATTTGAGCAAGCAGCCAGCAAAAACAGCGTTAAATCCATTGGCATCACTCATTGTAAAAATTAAAACAATGCGTGTGATGACCATTGCGCTGAGCATCTCTTTGCTGGTGCATTTGGTGATTCTCAGCGTACATTTTGAACCTGAACTTAAAAAGTTTCGTGATAAGTTGCCAGTGCTCGAGGTGATGTTGGTTAACACCAAAACCAAGTCAAAACCGCAGAACACCGAGGTTTATGCACAAGCCAATTTAGACCGCGGCGGCAATACGGACTTAGACCGTCAGATGAAAACCGCATTGCCTGCATTCAAACAGCAGCAGGCAGACGTGACGCTTAAACCCGTGGTGAACGCAAAGCAAGCAGCCAAATCGGCAGAGCAGCCAGCAGAAGAGAAGCAATCGAAGAAAAATGTTGCCGCACTAGAGCGGCAAGCGCAGGCCTTGATGACGCAGCTGGAAGCCACGCATAAGGTCGAATCTCAGCCGGTGCAAAAGGTGAGTGCTACCGAGGTCGAGACCGCGCCTCAAGAGAATTTGAGTAAGAAGGTCAATATTCAAGATATAACTGCCGCCGCGCTGGAGATGGACCGCTTGGAAGCCTTGATTGCTAAGCAGCAGGATGAGTATCAAAAACGACCCAAACGCAAATTTGTCGGTGGCCGCGCGCAGGAATATCGCTATGCGCTATATGTAGAGGCCTGGCGCCAAAAAGTGGAAAAGATTGGTAATCTGAATTATCCGGAAGCCGCAAAAAATTTAAAACTGTATGGTCAGCTGCAAATGACGGTTTCTATTAAAGCCGATGGCAGCATTGAATCTATAGAAGTCAACCGCAGTTCCGGGCATAAAGTCCTGGATGCCGCTGCAAGACATATTGTTGAATTAGGTGCGCCTTACGCTAGGTTTCCTGATGATGTGCGTAAAGAGATCGATGTACTAAGCATCACCAGAACTTGGACGTTTACTAAGGAAGAAAGCCTAGCGACAGAGTAAGCTCTCGTCATTTTAATTGCTGTTATCTTCTCTTGCTGTACTAAGGGCGCAGTCTGCACTCAAGTACCTAATAGAAATTAAAAATGTTAATGGTTTTACTTGGTTTGAAAATACAGAGCCCGTTGTTGCCTTAAGAATTGATATGAGAAAATTATGACCAGCCATTTCGAACACCACGTATTTTTCTGCCTTAACCAGCGCGAAGGCGGTGCCGCCTGCTGTATGGATCATGGTGCAGAACAGGCCTTTGAGCACATGAAGTCCCGCGTGAAAAAGCTAAACTTGAATGGTAAAGGTAAAGTACGCATTAACCGTGCCGGCTGTTTAGATCGCTGTAATGACGGGCCAGTGATGGTGGTTTACCCGCAGGCGGTCTGGTACACCTTTGTCGATAACGATGATATTGATGAAATTATTGAAAGCCACTTAATCAATGGCAAAGTAGTTGAGCGTTTGCTGGTTTAAACTAAGGAAATTGGTAGTTTGCTGAAACGAGTTAATTTGTTGGCAATTTAACTAGAGCCAAGTGCACATTCAATCAATGTGCCCATATTGTCGGCCAAAGCCTGTTTGGTTTGCGCATTTAGCAGCGAGGTGTGGCTTTCACGTATCGCTTGCCCCCAATGCGAGTTGGGGAAGTGTTTATCATGCTCAAAACGCGGAATCACATGCCAGTGAATATGTGGGGTTTTATTACCTAAGCTCGCTAAATTGATTTTGTCTGGGTTGAGCGCTTCTCTTAATGCAGTTTCTACAGCAAATACCACTTTCATCATGCGCGCGCGGTCTTGCGGCGCTAAATCAGACATTTCTTTAACATGTGCTAGCAACTCTACCCGGCAATAAGCTGGGTAGTCTGTATCATTAAGCAGCACTACACGGCAGAAGTCATCTGACCATAAGGTTTCATGGGGCGTAGGGCTGCATAATGGACAAATCACTGAATACCTCTTAACGAAAATTGCTACGCTAGGGTGCTTGTTTACACGAGCATGCAGGCTTAAGACGCCGCCAACATGCGGTCTAAAGTCAATTTTGCCAGTTCCGCTTCGTGCGCCGGTACTTTAATCTGGTTCACGACTTTACCTTCTACCAGATTCTCCAGCACCCAAGCCAAATGTTGCGGATCAATACGCGCCATCGTAGAGCATTCACACACCACATGGCTCATAAACTGTACTAGCTTGCCTTCAGCCTTCATTTGCTCGGCAAGGCGATTCACTAGGTTTAATTCCGTACCCACTAGCCATTTAGTGTTGGCTGGCGCATCACTAATCGTTTTTAAAATATACTCGGTAGAGCCCACGTAGTCAGAGTGCTGGCAAACTTCAAACGGTGCTTCTGGGTGTGAAATCACGAATCCATCAGGATGCTCTTCACGGAATTTAGTGATGTTTTGCAGGCGGAACATTTGATGCACCGCACAGTGCCCTTTCCAGAGCAAAATCTTCGCATTCTTGATTTGCTCTACGGTTAAGCCGCCTAACGGTTGATCAGGGTCCCACACCGGCATTTGCTCTAGTGGGATACCCATTTTGTAACCACTCCAGCGACCTAAGTTTTGGTCAGGGAAGAACAGCACTTTTTCGCGTTGTGCAAAGCCCCATTCTAGAATTTTTGGTGCGTTGGTGCTGGTACAGACGATGCCGCCATGCTCACCGCAAAATGCTTTGAGGTCGGCAGCCGAGTTAATGTAGGTAATTGGCGTGATTTGCTCATCAAAGTTCAGCACTTTGTTCAGCTCACGGTAGCTGCGCTCAACTTTTGCAAGATTAGCCATGTCCGCCATCGAGCAGCCTGCTGCAAGGTCAGGCAGAATCGCAATTTGCTCTGGGCGACTTAAAATGTCGGCGACTTCTGCCATGAAATGCACGCCTAGAAATACGATGTATTCAGCATCTAGGTTTTCAGTGTAGCGAGAGAGCTTCAGTGAGTCGCCCGTGTAATCGGCATGGCGATACACGCTCTCGTGCTGGTAGTGATGACCTAAAATAACAAGGCGTTTCCCTAATTTCTCTTTGGCGGCAATGATGCGGCGCTGGCAGTCAGCGTCATCTGTCGCTTGAAATTTCTCGAATTTAATCGGGGCGGCTGGTATGGTTGCAATAGACATAGTATTTTCTAAAAGTGCGCACGCTAAAGCGTGTATTTTATAACGTTAATTGATGTCGTTCACCTAATCTTTTTAATGCATCTACGTTTGTCCATGAAAACACCCGTTTTGCAGCCTCACGCCAATCGACCCACTCATATTGCAAATGTTCGTCAGGCGCCAGTATAACGGGCAAAGGACTAGGTAGCACTAAGCCGAATAAGTGTTCGCGGTTTTCAGTGACGCCAGGAGCATAGCGATGGCGCCAATGCGGGTAAATTTCATATATATTTGAAACTTCCCAATCTTCCAAAGTATATTGCTTGGCATCTAGGCCTGTTTCCTCAGACACTTCTCGAACGGCTGCCTGATAGGGTGTTTCATCACCTTCAATGCTACCAGTAACCGATTGCCAGAAACCTGCTTTATCCGCACGCTCCATAATTAACACTTTTAAATCTGGTGTATGAATCAACACAAGTGCAGAAACTGGGGTTTTATACGTTTTCAAAGTTGATGAGGACCGTATTAGTTAGAGTGTGACTTAGCAGGATTAGTTTTGGCTGCATTCGTGAGGTTTTTTGGCAGTTGAAATACGACACTTTCAATCACCCCCTGTAATTCCTGAACGTTGCCCGCACCAAAACTCTGTAATTGCGCAATCACTTCTTTTACTAACACTTCAGGCGCAGAAGCGCCAGCAGAAACACCGATTTTCTTCTTATTGATTAGCCATTCTGGCTTTAAGTAACTAGCGTTATCCACCATATAGGCTTCAATGCCTTGATTTTTCGCTACTTCACGCAGGCGGTTGGAATTTGAGCTATTAGGCGAGCCGACGATAATCACAAGGTCACAATCTTGCGCCATGATTTTCACTGCATCCTGCCGATTTTGCGTGGCATAACAAATATCATCGCTTTTAGGCGCGTTAATCTGCGGAAACTTCTCTTTTAGCGCATTGATCACTAAAGCAGCGTCATCCATTGAGAGCGTGGTCTGAGTGACATAGGCGAGCTTAGCAGGGTCTTTTACTGTTAATGCCGCAACATCTTCAGGTGTTTCTACTAAATACATACCTGTACTGCTTTTCGTATTGGTTGCTTGATTATCGGCAGTAGTAGTTTGCTCAACCTGCCCCATGGTTCCCTCCACTTCAGGGTGGCCTTTGTGCCCAATCATCACGATTTCCATCCCTGCTTTGCGCATCTTCTCAACTTCTATATGCACTTTCGTCACTAGTGGACAGGTTGCATCGTAAGCAGTCAGGCCGCGTGATTTAGCTTCTGCCCTTACCGCTTTTGATACGCCATGTGCACTAAAAATCACGATACTGCCAGTAGGAATCTCGTCTAACTCTTCAACAAATACGGCACCCTTGGCGCGTAGTTCATCAACGACAAATTTGTTATGCACTACCTCATGGCGTACGTAAATCGGTGCGCCAAATTTATCTAAGGCTTGTTCTACAATAATAATGGCGCGGTCAACGCCCGCACAAAAGCCCCTGGGGTTGGCAAGTACGATAGCAGCTTCGCTAGAAGGCGCTTCGCCCGTGAGCTGGTGATTCAGAGTGGTTTGTTCAGGGTTCATATTTCATCAACATTCAAATTACATCAAGCGCTGAGCGCATCAGGTATAATTGCTTCTTTTAAAATAATTAAATTAAAAATATTTTCAGTGAGTCAGCATCATCCAATATTGGGTTGGCTGGCAATAAGTTAGCTGGACTATACATTTTTACTATGAAAAATACTGCAACCCTACTGATTACTTGCCCAGATACTAAAGGCATTGTCGCAGCAATCGCTGATTTCTTACTTCAGCACAATGCTAATATTTTACACGCAGACCAACATCAAGATGCGGAAAATAATCTATTTTTAATGCGCGTTGAATGGGATCTCACAGGATTCAATTTAGACGAAGCGAGTTTTAATCATGCATTTTCTGAAGTTGCTAACAAATTCAGCATGCAGTGGCAACTTAAGTTATCTCAGCATAAAACGCGCGTGGCCATTATGGTATCGCAGTATGACCATTGTTTAGCAGATTTGTTGCATCGACATAAAAGTGGTGAATTAGCTTGTGAAATACCATTAGTGATTAGTAATCATCGTGATACTGAAGCGCTAGTTAAATTTTATGGCATTGATTTTCATCATATTGAAGTTAATAAAGACAATAAGTCTCAAGCTGAGGCCGCTCAATTTAAGCTGTTTGCAGATTACAACATTGATTTAATCGTGTTGGCGCGCTATATGCAGATTTTATCGCCAGACTTTGTCACACGTTACCCGCAACGTATTATTAATATTCATCATTCCTTCTTGCCCGCGTTTATTGGCGCTCGCCCTTACCACCGTGCATTTGAGCGTGGCGTTAAGTTGATTGGTGCAACTAGCCACTACGTGACAGAAGTATTGGATGAAGGTCCGATTATTGAACAAGGCATTGACCGCATTTCACATCGCGACCAAGTAGAAGATTTGATTCAAAAAGGACGAGACTTAGAGCGTGTTGTACTATCAAAAGCAGTGCGCTGGCATATTGAGAACCGTATTTTGCTATACGCAAACAAAACGGTTATTTTTGATTAAGAACGTTTAGTTAATCAAAACGACCTAATAAAAAAGCGAAGATTAATCTTCGCTTTTTTATTACACATAGGGCATTTCCCGAAACAGAATGTGTCCTAGGCCCCAGCAAAAACTGATGTAATGCTTTCACGCACTAAATATTGCAATAAATACGCCCCTGCACAGATATCAAAGCTTCGTCATTACTGTGAAAACGGGAATCCATTTTAATCAAACCCTTAGATGGACTCCTACTTTCGTGGAAGCGACGGTATTGTACTTAGTCTGTTTCCTGGTGGTTAGCGACAGCGAGGCAATGGTTCGCGATCACCGATCGCTCCTGTATTGTGCAAGCTTACAAACTAGCTGTTTGGCAGTATATTTTCATTGGCAAACAAGTCTGCAATTTGTTCGCGCTTTCTAATTAAGTGGCATTGGTTGCCATCTACCATGATTTCCGCAGCGCGCGGTCTAGTATTGTAGTTGCTAGACATGCTCATGCCATATGCACCTGCAGACATAATCGCTAACAAATCGCCCTCTTCTAATGCAAGTGCTCTGTCATGGCCCAAAAAATCGCCGCTTTCACACACTGGCCCTACTATTTCATAGTTCACTGTAGCTTCAGCGCGAGGCTTAACTGCTTTAATGTCGTGGTAAGCATCGTAAAGTGCTGGACGCATCAGGTCATTCATCGCCGCATCGACAATCGCAAAGTTTTTTGTTTCTGTCTGTTTTAAATACTCAACTTTAGTGACTAAAACGCCAGCATTGCCAACCAGGGCTCGGCCAGGCTCAAACACGAGTTTTACCTCACGGTTACCCAGTTTTTCACGCATGGCTTTTGCGTAAGCTGTAAATTCTGGAGGCGTTTCGTCGCTATAGCAAATGCCAATGCCGCCACCTAGGTCGATATGTTGGATATCAATCTTGTTTGCCGCCAAAGCATCTACCAGCGCTAGAACGCGATCAAATGCGTCTAAAAATGGTGATAATTCAGTAATTTGTGAGCCAATATGGCAATCTACACCGTGAATCGCAATATTTGACATTTCTGATGCTTGTAAATAAATGTCCAGCGCATCTTCATATGCCACGCCAAATTTATTATTTTTTAAACCTGTAGAAATATAAGGATGTGTTTTAGCATCTACGTTTGGGTTTACCCGTAATGATACAGGTGCAACTTTCTCCATAGAGGTTGCTACATCGTTCAAGCGTACTAATTCACTGGCAGATTCTACGTTAAAGCAGAAAATACCGGCCTCCAATGCCGCACGCATTTCCTCAGCAGTTTTACCCACGCCAGAGAACACGACTTTCTTAGGGTCGCCACCCGCAGCAATCACTCTTGCCAGCTCACCGCCAGATACGATATCAAAACCAGCGCCAAGCTTTGCAAATAAATTCAAAATCGCAAGGCTAGGGTTGGACTTTACAGCAAAGCACACTAAGTGGTTAGCATCTTTAAAGCCGGCACTAAAGCGTTCAAAAGCTTGGCTAAGTGCAGATTTAGAATATACGTAACAAGGCGAGCCAAAATTCTCTGCAATTTGGGTAAGGGCTACATTCTCAGCATGTAGCACGTCATTTTTAAGCGTAAATGTATTCACAGTAATGTCTTAACGGTAAGGGAATTAAAAAGTAGCCAATTTATTTGTTGGATGCGGCTGGCTGTGGATATGCCTGTTCAGGAATATAAAGTGGGCCCTTAGTGCCGCAGCCTACTAATATCAGCTGGGCAACCAACAGTAACATAATTTTTTTTGTAAATGGCGTCATAGGTATTTTGGTGTGATGATTTATATAAAATCAATTGCCCACAGCATTGAATAATGCGGCTTATTCTATCATTTTTTAGAAGCGTTAATGTTAAGCTAATGTTGTAAAACAATAATTAGTAACCGTTTGTTCGGTGAAATTTACCGATTGTCGGCTACTGATAGACATCGATTAACGTAAGTAGCATGATGCATTTTAAGTAAAAGGGGAATTGAATGAATATCCTAGCAAAATTACAAGACTGCAATAAACAAGGTCAATTTTTCTCTGGTCATGCAGTAAAACGACACCGTGGATTCACGTTGATTGAGATTATGATTGTAGTAGCGATTATTGGTATCCTCGCAAGCGTGGCCTTACCTGCTTATACCAATTATGTAAAAAAAGCCAAGGCGGCAGAAGCGCCTTCTGAATTAGCCAGTGCTAGAGTGAGAATGGAGCAGTTCTTTCAAGATAACCGCACGTATGATGGCGGACCGTGTCCTGAAGATATCCAGAATTTTACTTTCACTTGTGATTCGGACGACACTACTTATACCTTAACGGCAGACGGTGTTGGTGATATGAGCAACTTTCAATTTACTATTGACCAAGATAATACTAAATCCTCCATCTACGATGGAGTTAGCGGCGCAGGCTGCTGGTTAACAGGTAAGAGTGGCACATGCTAACCTTACGCACAACTCGGCATCAAATACGACGGACTAGTTTTAGTCATGTTGGCTTTAGCTTGGTTGAGTTAATGGTTGCCGTGGCTGTCATTGGTATTCTTGCGGCGTTTGCGTTACCTAGTTATACGACTTGGATTGAGAATACTCGAATTCGAAATGCAGCGGATTCCATTAACACTGGCCTACAAAAGGCAAGGGTTGAAGCATTAAAGCGCAATGCAGATGTTAAGTTTGAGCTTGGCGTAGGTTCTGAATGGACAATTGGTTGCGTAACTGTGACGGCTGAGTGTCCAGACCCAATCGAGACAAGGGGTGAAAAAGAAGGCTCTTCAGCCAGTATCTCTGTGACGGCAACGCCGGTAGGGTCTACCATTTTAGTTTTTACCAGCTTAGGACGTGTTCGCTCTGCACTTGAAGGTGCGCCGGAAGATCCCTTTACGCAACTTAATATTGATAACACGTCCATGAGTGGCTCGGATAGTCGGGACTTGCGTATTCTGATTGACGCTGGCGGTGCGGGAAAGTTGTGTGATCCTTACACTGGTTTGTCGGACACAGATCCAAGAAAATGTCCTGCTTGAGGTGTTTAAATGACTAAACAAAATCAAACAACGAAAAGTAGGCTTGTACACTTAAGTGAGGTGGCGCCTCAATCTAAGATGCAGCAAGGTATTGCGTTGCTTGAGTCTATGATTGCCATTGTTATTTTTTCTATGGGAATTTTGGCTTTAGCTGGCTTGCAAAGTGTAATGGTTAGAAATACGTCCGATGCTAAATATAGGACAGAGGCAACCTTTATTGCTCAGCAAGCGATTGGCAAGGTCTGGGTAGGATCAGGTGATCTTGCCGATTCAATTGAAATTAATGCCGACATCTCGGATTTATTACCTAACGGCACGCGAAGCGTTTCAGTTTCTCCTTGCCCGGATCCTACGGTGACCGTGACTGTGAAATGGACGTTACCCGGAGATGATCAGGAGCATGAATACATTACTAAAGCACGAGTTGAAGGGATTAAAAATGATCCCTCTTCTGCAGGAGACGCTTCTGCTGGTTCTAGTTCTAGTTCTGGCTCTGCTTGCTAAGATTGTAAGGATAAGATGATTATGTTGAAGCGATACGATACTGCAACTCTACACCAATCAGGCTTTAGTTTAGTCGAGTTGATGGTTGGTTTGGTCATCGGCCTAATTGCTAGCTTAGTAATTATGCAAGTTTTCTCTGCATATGAAGGTCAAAAACGTAGTACATCTGGCACCGCTGATGCGCAAACTAACGGTAGTATTGCACTACATCACATTCAGCGTGATGTGCAGATGGCCGGTTATGGTTTGCCTATGCCAAGTGCAGATGAGGAGAATGCATCGCTTAAATGTGATCCATCACCAGAGTTTGACCATGATGGTGACCCCGCAACGGATGATCTTGATATATTCCCTTTGGCCATTAAAGATGGTGAAGGCCCAAATGGGAGTGATGTTGTGATAGCCCGCTTTAGTACTAAAGCGATGGGTGCAGTGCCCGTTAAAATAGGATCTGATGCAAATAAGGCAAATCTAGAAGGTTTGAAAGCTGAAAATAATATCGGCTGTCAAAAAATGGGTGGTACAGATTACTATAATATCGCTTTAATTAGCCAAGGTACATCGTGCCGTATGGCAGTTATTGAAGGTGTTGAAGGTGATAAAACAATCCGCTTAAATACGTCTGGTGCGCCGATTGTGGATGGTGCAAAAATAGCCTGCATGGGCGATTGGCAAGATCACCGTTATGCAATCGAAAAGGATGATGCCGAGAAGTATCAGTTGACGTTAAATGGTGATCCAATAGTGTCTGAAGTTGTGAGCATGCAGGCGCAGTATGGTGTTTCTGAGCCGATTGTTTCAGGAGAGGCTAAAAATACAGTGGTTAGCTGGGTGGATGCAACGGGCGATTGGGCTACACCTACTGTGGCCTTCCGCAATCGTATTAAAGCAGTACGTATTGCAGTGGTTGCGCGCAATGATTTATTAGAAAAAGATGCCGTCACTAACCAATGTACAACAGCAAAAGGGGTTGTAAATAATGGTCCTTGTGCTTGGTATGATCTTGATGTGGATCCAGCACCTGCCATTGATTTGTCAGAAATAGATAATTGGCAATGGTATCGTTATAAAACGTACGAAACAATCATTCCATTACGTAACATTATATGGTCTAGGGGTGTGCTATGAGTACCCCAACTGTAAAATCTTTAAAGCAACAAGGCGTTGTGTTGTTTGTTGCCTTAATTGCGTTAGTTGTGATGTCTTTAGCGGCAGTCGCGCTGATACGGTCAGTGGATACTAATACTATTATTGCGGGCAATATGGCGTTAAAACACAGTGCATTAGTTTCGTCTGATCGTGGCGTAGAAGCGGCGCTAGATTGGTTGGGTAGTGAGAACTCAATTGATCTTAAACGGCTTGAGCAAGACAATGTGGCAAAAGGATACTATTCCACATTTAGTATCAATGGTTCACCAGATTTAGACGACAGCGAAGTATTAAAAGCTGATGCTACATGGATTGCTGCAGCTAAAGCCACAGGCGAAGGCATTGTTGGGGGCAGGGAGGAAAGTAGTGGTAATGAGATCAGATTTATTATTCAGCGCATGTGTCGAGTGAGCGGGGAGCCCAATAGTGATAACTGTTTGCAGGGTGCTCCTAATACTGACAAAAGTAGTAATGGGATAAAGACTGAGTGCTGCCCCCCGGAACCAAAACCGGAACCAATTTACCGTATTACAACACGTGTCCAAGGGGCTAAAAACACAATTAGTTATGCCCAGACATTTGTATATTAGGAGTAAGCGATGCTCAAAGTTTATCAAAAATATATGCAGGTGCTAAGTCCATTGGTGATGGCTTTTGCTTTTCATCTATCAATACCGCAGGTTGTTATTGCTGCACCGGTTACATCACCACTGGATCTTGCCACAATTCCATTAGCCAATAGCCCTACCATTACGATACAGCCTAATTTGTTATTTATATTAGATGACTCTGGTAGTATGAGTTGGGATTACATGCCTGATTGGGCGGATAGTAGCAATGCATCTCAATTTAAAAATGCCAGTTACAATACTATTGCCTATAATCCTAGTATTCGTTATTTACCACCTGTTTTTTTTAATACATCAGGGCTAAATACAACTCAGTATCCTAGCCAAATCGGTCAAGCTACGGCTACTGGCGCTAGTTCGGCAACCAAGCCAAATTGGCGCCAAGTTAAAAATAATGCTTACACTGGTTCAGGTTACCCTACTGGGACTAAGAATTTAGAGACAGACTCCATTTTCTTTCATGTGGTACCCGGAGAGTACTGCACCAAACGTGACCTTAAAGTATGTAATGCACAATCTGCACCAACAGCCACATACCTATACCCTGCCTCTGTGCGGTGGTGTAATACATCAGGAAATGCAGCAGCCGTTTCACCTGCAGCCAATAGCTGCCAAGCCACTAATTTGACAGGGTTTACTAATTTAAGGATGCCAAGCGCACGTGTGGCAACTATTGCTGTGTCGAACGGCTCAGGTGGAACAACCAGTGTTTCTTCAGTAACGGTGGGAGGGGCGCAAATACTTTCTGTAGCGACAGCAAGTTTTAATAATAATAATAACTTGGCCTCTGCAATTTCAACCAATATTAACAATTGCACTTTTGCCTTAACTGGCAATTGTACGGCTAGAGGTTATTTCTCAGTGGTTTCTGGTAGTGACGTGACAGTTTATGCATCTCCAACTGCCGCAGCTGCAAACATTACTAGTACGCCAGTCATTACCAAGTCTGGCGGTAGAAATGTGACTCCTACCGCCTTTTCTGTGAACGCTGTACCTGGCAAAACTTTACCAGTCGTGATTTCTTCATCTTTGAACAGCTATACACTACCTGGCTCAACAGCCAAGGCGGCAAGTCGTACAGATTGTGCAGGAACAACTTGTACTTATGTTGAGGAAATGACCAATTACGCCAACTGGCATACTTATTATGGTACGCGTGGTCAATCCATGAAAACCTCAGCTAGTATCGCCTTTAAAGATGTGACTGAAGATTATCGCGTAGGTTTTATGACGACCTCTACACGATCTTCAGAGATGCTTAATTTTAATACATTCAACACGGCACAAAAAGCAGCCTGGTATAGCAAGTTCTTCGCTGCACCAGCAGATCGAAGCACGCCGCTTAGAGGCTCGCTCTCAAAAGCTGGGCGTATCTATGCAAATGAGACCGCGGCCAAGCGAGGTGTCTTTACAGACCCAATACAGTACGAGTGCCAGCAAAACTTCTCTTTATTAACGACAGACGGTTATTGGAATACTGGGGACGAAACCTCAACTTATGCGGGCGGGCCACTGGGCTTAGATGGTCTTAATGTGGGTAATAAAGATAGTGCTGCCGATAACACCCCAAGGCCAATGCGCGAGGGGGCAACGGCCCGCGATGATACATTGGCAGATGTTGCAAAATATTACTTTGATTCGGATCTTCGTACTGCGGATTTGCTCAATTGTACAGGAGCTAAAGGCGAGAGTGTGTGTCAATCACCCGCGCCATCCACAGCCAACCAGAAGCAAAATATGGTGACACTGACTTTGGGGATGGGGGTTGATGGTGCGCTGTCTTATACATCAGATTACAAAATTGCGACATCTGGCGACTTTACTGATATTAAAAATGGAGTGAAGAACTGGCCAGACCCTATTGCTAATACTGAAGCAGAGCGAATTGATGACCTTTGGCATGCTGCTGTGAATGGTGGCGGTACCTACTTTAGTGCAAAAAACCCTACGGATTTAGTAAATCAGCTGAAAGAGGCTTTAGCTTCGATTGAGGTGAAGCTAGGTGCTGGCTCTGCGGCTGCTACCAGCACACTTAACCCAGTGTCTGGAGATAACAATGCATATGTGGCAAGCTACACTTCTGGTTATTGGATTGGTAACCTAGAAAAAAGAAGCATAGATATTGTGACCGGTGCAGTGAGCCAGTCAGCAACTGCTTGTGTAGAAGATGTGGTCCCATCAGCCTCATGTGTCAGTCCATCCAGTGTGGTACCTGATGGTAGTGGTGGGTACAATTGTGTAACACCAAATGTGACTGACCCATTAGCATGTATTGGCACTTTGGATGGTACTGACTGTAAAGTATCAATCTCAGTGGCATGTGTTGGTACTTTAAAAAATAAAGTAAGCAATTCGGCAGATACACGTACTATCTATATGAATAATGGCGGTGCACTGACTAGCTTTAGCTTAGCTGCCATTACTTCTGCGGGGTTAGCAAGCACCTTGCAGCCGACTTTCTTGGCGGCTAACTTGACGCAATGGCCAAGTTTTAGTACCGCACAGCAGGCAAATGTTACGTCTGCACGCTTAGTGGCCTATTTGCGTGGGCAAACAGGCTATGATGAAGGGGCTACCTTATCTGAAAATAAACTTTTCCGTAAACGTCAAGCGGTGTTGGGTGACGCAGTTGACTCTAAACCATCGTTTTTAGGTAAGCCTATCTTTAAATATACGGATACAGGTTATGCTGCATTTAAAGAGGCGCCAGCTCAAACCGGTAGGGCAAAAACAGTATTCATGGGTGCCAATGATGGTATGTTGCATGCATTTGATGCAGGGACATTACAGGAACTATGGGCTTATGTACCAAGCATGGTGATTCCTAATATGTGGAAGCTTGCAGACGCGGCTTATGGTAATAAGCATAGCTATTATGTAAATGGCGACCCTATTATTTCGGATGTGTATGATGGAGGCGCGTGGAGAACGATATTAGTAGCTGGTTTAAATGGTGGTGGCCGTGGTTACTATGCCTTGGACATTACTAACCCGAGCAGCCCTACATTGTTATGGGAGTTTGATGCGAGCGATGAGCCTAATTTAGGCTATACCTATGGCACACCGATCATCACTAAAAAATCGG
This sequence comes from Methylotenera sp. L2L1, assembly GCF_000744605.1. NCBI lineage: Bacteria > Pseudomonadati > Pseudomonadota > Betaproteobacteria > Nitrosomonadales > Methylophilaceae > Methylotenera > Methylotenera sp. L2L1. Next base: position 793,762 of record NZ_JQMG01000001.1, on the reverse strand, counting down.
ATGGTACATGGGTAGTGTTAGTCACTTCTGGTTATAACAATATTCCAGATAATAGTGCGTTTTACTCAGACCCAGACACTAAGTTTAAGCCAAATAACCCAGCATTATTTAATACTGGTGATGGCAAAGGTTACCTCTATGTACTTAACGCAATATCAGGAGCCAAAATTTCTGAAATACCAACGGGCGTTGGTAGCACTTCGTTACCGAGTGGCTTGGCTGAAATCAGTGCTTATGCAGATGATCCAGCAAGAAATAATACTGCTACATATGTGTATGGTGGGGATTTATTAGGTAATTTATGGCGGTTTAACCTGACAGACAATAGCAAAATACTGTTTGCTACGCTGCAAGCAACTGGTTCGCAACCGATTACCACCAGCCCAGAGTTGGGCACCATTAAAAATAAACGGGTAGTGTTTGTGGGCACTGGCAAGTACCTTGAGGTAAGCGACCTGACCGATACAAGTCAGCAAACTCTGTATGCAATCAAGGATGATAATGCTACGGCCACAGTGGTGAATCCACGTTCTACCCTTGTTCAGCAAACTATCGTGCCAGATGGTTTTGATATGCGCCAGAGTGGAACTAGCAATGCTGTTGATTTCAGTTCAGGGTTGGGTTGGTATGTAGACTTCCCTGATACTGGAGAGCGTCAAAATGTAGCTTCACAATTGGTGCTAGGTACTTTATTAGTGCCAACAACTGTACCAACATCATCAGCCTGTCAGCCAGCTGGCTATGGATGGTTGACTTTCCTTGATTATGAAACTGGTAGGGCTGTTAATAATTTAGGATCGAATGTTGTTTCGCTAAGAACTAGTGCACCTTTAGTCGGTTTTAACGTACTATATATTGATAAGAAACCTAAAGTGTCTGGTGTGACTGCAGACGACCCTACGCCTAGGCTACTTAATCCTTCATTTGATTTTACTGGTGCTGGCTTCCAAAAGCACAGATCTATTTGGAGAGAGTTAAACTTTTAATCAAGATTGCTGCTGAATCAATATCTAATATTGCAGCTAAGGATATGAGTTGATTTTTTGCAAGAGCCATTACCACAAATGATGGCTCTTGCATTTGCACTATGTTTTTGTCGGGTGATATTTAGCGATTAGCTTACTTAGGCTGCGTACGCAAATGAGCTGCGGTATTTAAGCAATAAGCCTTACTCTGGACGGATCGTTGAAATAGCGGTGACCGTTTGCTCGATTACTCCACCATCTTTTTCTGTTTTGCGTATTTTCACCGGAATGTTTTGGTAATCTAACGCAAGCCAAATTTCTGTTTTCTCCAGATTATCCCCACTCTTTAATAAATGTAAGGTGTTGAGCTCACCTAGTTTAGTGGCAATGGTCTCTTCACCTTCAAAGCTATAGGTGTAAGTGCGTAAATATTTACCATTGGTCATGGTGATCTGCATGGAGTTTAATGGCGGCGTAAACATAAACTGGTACATAAAGCTTAAAAAATCTTGAGTACCTTCAGGTAGTGCTTCTGATTTTTTGCCTTTTTTACTGGTCATTTCTATCACACCGTCAGCCCAGGACAGCTGTGCATATTGATTTTTGTCACTATTGTTCCCATATTGATAAGCATAATAGTTTGGCTTTAAGCCTTTTTCATCAACATTACCTTCGCTGTATTGTTCTAGTGTACTTAGAAAGAGTGAAGCGACTCCTTTTGCCTCAGTAATGCTGGTTAACTGATAGGTGCTTCTACGCACGTCCATGTTGAACGTAATTTGGGTAATACCAAGCACGCCTGAATCATCGCCACGCGTGACTTCAAATTCGGTTTGCACGTATTGATAAGCAGCTGTTATGTGTGTATTGGTGCTACTTGCAGTTTCAGTAGCCGTTGTATTATCTATCGTGTTCTCTGCTAATAAATCTTCACTTTGAGGTGGGCTAATAGCTTCTGTATTAGTTGGATTATCAGAGTCTAGTTGATTGATATTGGTGGCTTCAGTACTTAATAGGCTCGCAGGCACTTCGGAGTTTGGTGTTGGCACCACTTTATTAGGAGCTGGTGATTTCGGTGTAATTGCATTTGGGCGGACTTGTGTGGTGGTTGGTGTGATTAGTTTTTTCTCTGGTAGTGTCTTTACCAAACGTACGTTAATGGATGTTAGATTTTCAATATCGGAAGGGAGTGATATAGCGTAATTACTGAGCAGTACTGTATGTAAAGCCAAAGAAATAAAAGCTGCAATTAACAGCGATTTGTTTTGGGCAATACGTAATTTTAAGGTGCTCAGTATCATGTTACTTTGTCATGAGTGATGTTGCAGTTGCTGACTTTGAATCAATTTTGTTTTCCAAGCTATTATTAAGTAATTGATGTGTAATCAGTCCATTCACTATCCCAAAAAATAATGCGGCTAGTGCAAAAATCGGAATCAAATAAGCAACGCTGGCATGTGGAATCAGCCATAGCCTTACAATAATCAATTGTCCCGTAATGTGTGCAAAAGCGGCGAGTATGCTTAATGATACCGTACCAAAGTACTTTCTAGGTAAGTGCATACTTAGCCACAGTACCCCCAAGCTCAATAATACACCTGATAGGCTCAGTATAAAGGTCGGTGATAGGAATTGCCCTAACAGCAGGCTGCTGGCAAATACACGGAGTATGCTTACCCAAGCTGCGCTGGCAAAGCCATATTTAAATAGTACATATAAGGTCACAATGTTTGCGATACCTGGCTTAACGCCTGGTAAAGGGGATGGAATCACCGCTTCCAACATATGTAACGCAATAGCAAATGCTGCAAGTTTGGCGATGCGATGGTCGTCGAGGGTAGTGTTAATCTGCATGTAATCGTTTATTTATGATTGTTGTGCTATTTGTATACTACTATTCTTATACTATTATTTTTTATATTAATAGTTGAGTGAGTCGTAGTGTTTTGTTTCGCCGACTAGTTCTAAACTCAGTTGGTTTGGTAGGCAAATAGCTGCTTGGCCTGATCGTGATAGCCAGCCTTGGTGCACACAGTATTGATTATGGCATGGGGATTGAGAAAATCTGGCTTTGCCATTCATGATACTGATGGTGGAGGTACCTAGCGTTCCTTTAACATGGATATCACGCTGTTGATTAAGGCTGTAGGTGCCATAAACGGTATCACCTAGGCGGATTTGGACTGTTGTTGCGTGCTCATGTGACCATAGGTGTTGAAACAGAACGATGACCAATACGCTGCTTGCAATCAATATGAGCCAATCACCAACGAGCATGGCACTTGTTTTAGCTTTAATGTTGCGTAGTAGTTTGAACATGCACATGCTTCTTAAAGTCTTGATCAAGCCAAGTTAGTTTATTCTGCATTTCTTTGGTGACAAAGACTTGAGATGATTGATCAATCACCATAAAGTATTTTATGCCCATCACATTAGCGATTTTTGCTTTGCTTTCCGCAGGCTCAATAAAAATGGGTTTTGAGGCAACATCAGACACTACGCCAGCTTGTGGATGATTTGGTGCTTGCGGAGGAATTAATACGGTCACCGCTTGCGTATGTTGTACTGGGTAGCCTGTGCGCGGATCAATGATGTGGCAATAGCGTTTACCATCTAGCATGAAATAACGTTGATAATCACCAGACGTACCTATTGCCCAGCCATCAAGTAAATCAAGCGTGGCAATCGCAGAGGGTTTACGCGGGTGCTGTACCCCTACTCGCCACGGCTTATCTCCATGCTGGCCAAGCGCGATGATATTGCCACCTATGTTGATGAGCGCATGCTTAACATGTTGCTTGCGTAAGTAACTTACAGCTCTATCTAGTGCATAACCTTTTGCATAGCCACCTAAATCAAGTTTGACGCTGCTATTTGTACTGTAAGTAGTATTGTTTGCAACAACAATATCATCCATGCTTGGGTTAGCTTTAATGAATGCTGCAATTTTTTTATCATCGATACTGGTTGCGGCAAACTCATCGGCTTGAAACCCCCATGTGCTGATTAAATGACCGATGGTTGGGTTGAACAAGCCATTAGATTGTTTTGATAGTTGCGCTGCATCTTGCAGAATTTCTACCATGAGTGGGCTGATATTTAATGGCTTGCTTTGGGCAGCGAATGCTAAGTTGAGCGCACTTAGTTCACTGACTTGGTTTTCAGAAATCGGCTTCCATGCGTGTAACTGATGATGCAGGTGTTGAAAATCTTGCATGATTGTATTTGAAAGCGACTTAGCTCGGTCTTCTGGTTCGCCATAAATACTGATATCAACCAGTGTGCCAAATACATAGCTTTGGCTGTGGTAGAGCGGTGGTTTGTTATAAGCAATGAACCCTAATATTGCCATGCAGCATGTGGCTACAATCAATACGGTGCTCAATCCTTTACGCATTGATTAATGCTGTTTTTGCTCTAGGGCAGTGATAAAGAGGCTAGCGGGATTGCAATCGGTTTGATTGGCAATCTCGACCATTCCTGTAGGGCTTGTTACGTTGATTTCAGTCAGGTGCTCACCAATGACATCTAGCCCCACTAGAAATAAGCCTTCTTGTTTCAGCACTTTCCCTACGGTGATTGCTATATCACGGTCTCGCTCAGTGAGTGGTTGAGCAACACCAGTACCTCCCGCGGCTAAGTTTCCACGTGTTTCTCCCGCCATCGGGATACGTGCGAGTGAATAAGGCAGTGGTTCGCCATCAATCACAATAATACGCTTATCGCCATGCACAATCGCTGGTAGATAGCGCTGCGCCATGATAGTGCGGGTGCCAAACTCGGTAATTGTTTCAAGAATCACGCTGATGTTATGGTCTTGCAAAGTTAGCCTAAAAATACTGCTACCGCCCATGCCATCTAAAGGTTTAACCACAATATCTGCATGTTGTTTTAAAAAATCACGAATAGACTGCTGATTTGCTGTCACCAGAAACTCAGGTGCAAATTGCGGAAAGCGAGTGACTGAGAGTTTTTCATTCCAGCCACGAATAGCGACAGGGTTGTTAAATATGCGTGCACCCTGCTTAGCTGCTATTTCAAGTAGATAGGTGCTGTAAAGATACTCGTTATCAAAAGGCGGGTCTTTGCGCATGATAATCGCATCAAACTGACTAGGAGCGAACTCTGTTTTTTCCGCAGTGGTGTAGCTTTGTCCAGAGAACTCAAACTTCTGCACATTAATTCTGGCTTGTTCACCACGCAGAAAAAGATCGTGTTGCAAGCTTACGAATAGCTCGTGGCCACGCTGACTAGCCTCTCGCATAATGGCGAGGCTAGTATCTTTATAGCTTTTTAAGCTTTCAAGTGGGTCCAGAATAAATACTAGTTTCATGTGCGTATGACTTTATTGATTAAGAGGGTCTTGCTCTTGCAACTCAATAGCAGCGGCCAGTAACGCTAAACGTGCGACTACACCATAAGCGTAAAAACGGTTAGGCGTGGCATCCGGTGCGCCAGCACAGTCCGGTAATGTACAGGGCTTTTCAAAAGCTAAAGGTACAAATTGAGAGCCTGGTGCATTCAGGTTTTCATCGATGCCTCTGCCAGTATGTACTCGGTAAAAGCCACCAATCACATAGTGATCCATCATATAGACTACTGGTTCGGCAACCGCATCATTGATGCTCTCAAACGTGTAGACGCCCTCTTGAATAATCACTTCAGTGACCTCCAAACCTTCTTTAATCACTGACATTTTGTTGCGTGCCTTGCGATTTAAACCACGTACGTCATCAGGTGATTTCACGGTCATAATGCCCATGCCGTAAGTGCCAGCATTGGCTTTTACAATCACAAACGGCTCTTGAGACACACCATACTCGGCGTATTTGATTCTAATTTTTTCAAGCAACGATTCAACTTTAGCGGCAAGGCAGTCTTCACCAGTGCGCGCATTAAAGTCAATTTCACCGCAAGTTTCGAAATATGGATTGAGCAACCACTCATCTATACCAAGTAAGGTAGAGAATTCTTTTGCCACTCGATTGTAAGCAGAAAAATGTTGTGATTTTCTGCGTGTGCTCCAGCCTGCGTATAGCGGTGGAATCAAGTCTTGTTCTAAATCTTTAAGAATATCAGGGATGCCGCCAGATAAATCATTATTAAGCAAGATTGCACAGCTATCAAATGCACTCAGGTTAGTATCACCTAGTTTAGATGCAGGAAGACTGAGGCGGTTGCCTTGGCGCACCACAGGCTCTAATAATAGTGGCTGGCCATCATGTGTTTCTAGCAAAGTAGGCTCGGTGATTTCTGGAGAAATTGAACCGATTCTTACCTCCATGCCGGCTTGTTTTAAGATGTTCGCCAACTCAACTACGTTGCGCAGGTAATAAGTATTGCGCGTGTGATTCTCAGGAATAATCAGTAAGCGGCTAGCTTCTGGACAGATTTTTTCAACCGCCACCATTGCTGCCTGTACGCTTAAATGTAAAAAGTCAGGATTTAGGTTGTTAAAACCACCGGGAAATAAGTTGGTATCGACAGGGGCTAATTTAAAACCAGCATTACGTAAATCAACTGAGGCATAGAATGGCGCGGCATGCTCTAACCATTGTGTACGAAACCAATGCTCAATCTTTGGCATGGCATCCAGCATGCTTTTTTCTAGAGATAACAGTGGGCCATTGAGAGCTGTTGTTAAATGCGGAACCATATTTTCCTTTTTTGAACTTTAATGCGGTTATTTAGAGTAATCGCTATTGCCAACACAGTGCGATTTACGTAATCACTTGGTGCGCCTGTGCATCAGCATGATAGCTACTTCTTACCATGGGGCCGCTGGCCGTATTATTAAAGCCCATTGCATCAGCTTTTTGTTTTAAAGTTTCAAAAATTTGAGGTTCAACATAGCGCATCACTGGTAAATGATGCACGCTAGGCTGTAGATATTGTCCTAGTGTCAGCATGCTGACTTGGTGTGCTCGTAAATCTTGCATCACGGCTAGAATTTCTTCGTCAGTTTCGCCCAAGCCTAACATCAAGCCAGATTTAGTTGGAATGTGCGGATACATTTCATTAAATACTTTTAATAAGTTTAATGAGTTTTGATAGTCTGAGCCGGGTCTTGCTTGTTTGTATAGTCTAGGGATAGTTTCAAGATTATGGTTCATCACGTCGGGCGGTGCCTTACGGAGAATCTCTAGTGCCACATCCAAACGCCCACGAAAATCTGGGACTAAGATTTCAATTCTGATATTGGGTGAATGCGCACGCACCGCTTTAATACAATCGACAAAATGTTGTGCACCACCATCTAGTAAATCGTCACGATCCACGCTGGTAATGACCACATAATTGAGTCGCATCTGTGCAATGGTTCTTGCCAGATTTTCGGGCTCATTTACATCTGGAGGTAGAGGTTTTCCGTGTGCTACATCGCAAAATGGGCAGCGGCGTGTACAGATGTCGCCCAAAATCATAAAAGTGGCAGTACCGCTACTGAAACATTCGCCGATATTAGGGCAACTGGCTTCTTCACAAACGGTATGTAGATTATTCTCGCGCAGTACACGCTTAATTTCCTGATAGCGTGCGCCATCAGGTGCTTTCATGCGTATCCACTCAGGTTTACGCTGAATTGGCTGCGGAATGATTTTAATTGGAATGCGCGACGTTTTTGCCGCGTCAATTTCTTTTACCCCAGCAACTTTTGGTGTGGGCGTTTTATTAGGGGGTACGTTCGTCATGCAAATGCTCTAGTTTGCTGGTAAGCATTGCTACAAGTTGCTCACCAATGGTTTGTATATTGGCATCAATGCCTAGGTCTTTGGTTTGTGTCACTGCAAGCCCTTTGTAGCCACAAGGGTCAATCGCGTTAAATGGGCTTAAATCCATGTCTATATTAAGGCTCAAGCCGTGATAGCAGCAATTATTTTTAACACGTAACCCTAATGAGGCTATTTTGGCTTCGTGTGAATTTGCTAAGCTTACATAAACGCCAGGCGCATCTTTTTTTGCTATTGCGCTTACATCATATTGCGCCAGTAATTCTATCACTGTATTTTCCAGCAAGCTGACTAAACTACGTATATTAAGATTGCGTCTTGATAGGTCTAATAAAACGTAAAGGATGACTTGGCCAGGGCCGTGATAGGTGATTTTCCCACCACGGTCGGTATTCACGACGACAATGTCATCACGGGAAGGTGGCGCTACCTGTTTACGGTTAAGCCCTAGTGAGTAAACTGGTGGGTGTTCAGTGAGCCAAATTTCATCGGCCGAATCAGCCACTCTGGCAGCTGTGAATTGTTGCATTGCCTCACATGTTACTTCAAATGAGGTGGTGCCTAAATTTCTAACGATAATATTGTTTAACATCACAAGCGGATGAGTATGTTAAAGCGTGTACTTCACTAAAGGGTGTGATGTTAATAAGCGGTAAACATCATCAAGCTGAGCTTGTGAAGCTACATCAACAGAACACGTCAGACTGATATATTTACCGTTAGAACTTGCGCGCATTTCGATGTGCTCAGCATTAAAGCTTGGCACAATGGTTTGAATCAAGCCAATGATTGTCGTCGAGAATATTTCTTGCGTTTCACCCATCACTTTAATAGGAAATCGGCAAGGGAACTCGATGAGTGGCGGTGTTGCTTGCGGGTCAATATCAGTCATCTTAATAGCGTTTATCTTTTAGTTCCGTTTATCTTGATTCAGTTTATCTTTAGTTCCATTTAACTTGGTTAAGTTAAGCTTATTGCATCATTAATTTAATAGAATCCCAAGCGCGGCCAAACAAGCCTGCTGCTGCAACTGATCGGTCTGCTACTAATGCACGCTCGCTGATCGTTCTGCCATTTAATACAAATTTAACTTGTCCAATCACTTGTCCTTTTTTGATGGGGGCGATGAGTGGCTGTGTGCTTGAAACGATGGCTTTAACATTGGCGTACTCGCCCTTTGGCAACGTTAGGTAAAGATCATTTGCAACCGTTGATGTGATTTCGTTTGCGTCACCTTTCCAAACTTTAAGTTTGCTCACTGCCTGACTTTGTTTGTACACTAACGTTGAATCAAAAAATTGAAAGCCGTAGTTCAATAGTTTCTGGCTTTCTGTGGCACGCGCGGTATCTGTTGGTGCGCCAAGAATGACTGAAATATGGCGGGTATTGTCGCGTTTTGCGGTAGAAATTAAGCAATAACCTGCAGATTCAGTATGGCCGGTTTTCATGCCATCCACATTAGGGTCTAACCATAAAAGACGGTTACGGTTGGCTTGTTTAATATTGTTGTAGGTATATTCTTTAACTGAGTATAAGCGTTTGTACTCTTCTGGAAAATCGCGAATCAGGGCGATGGCTAGCGTCGCTAAGTCTTCTGCCGTGGTGTAGTGTTGCGTGTCTGGCAAGCCAGTAGCATTCATGTAGTGCGTGCTCTTCATGCCTAGACGTTGCGCTTCTTTGTTCATCATCTGTGCAAATTGTTGCTCTGTACTTGCAATACCTTCTGCTAATGTAATAGAGGCATCATTGCCTGAAACAATAATCATGCCGTGCATAAGCTCATCAACAGTTGCAGGTTTATTTGGCTCAATAAACATTTTTGAGCCTTCAGTTTTCCAAGCATGTTCGCTGACTGGCAGGGTTTGGTTAAGTTGCAGATGGCCATTTTTAACTGCTTTAAATACGAGATAGGCAGTCATGATCTTCGTCAGTGAAGCTGGCTCTACGCGCATGCTGGCATTGTGCTGTGCAACGACGTGACCATTATTGAAATCTTTAAGTAAGTAAGCTTTTACCGCTAAATTTGGCGGCGGTGCGATTTGTGCTGCACCAGCATGAGCCAAGTTTGTGAAAGAGGCGACAGCCAAAGCAATGGCTAAAGAAGATTTTGCAATAATGCGAGTGAAAGCGTAGTTTTTAATGATATGCATGAGATTTAATAGATAGATTTACTGATTGGTAACAATGGCTGATATATTTAGCTGGCTTCGTACTTTGTTTGCATGGATATCGGCCTCTCTTTTACTTGAAAAGGGACCTAACCTGACGCGATGCAAACCGTTATTATACACGTTAGTGACGGCGGCATTGCCCGCAAGGTCTAGGGTAAGGATTTTCTTTTGCAACACTTCACCGTTAGCCTCACTCTTGAATGCACCTGCTTGCACGTAATAGCTGGCGGGAGATACTTCCTTGTTTGAGGCTGATTCTGCAGTTGGCGTGTTACTTGTGTTGAGTGAATTACTATACTCGCCTATTTGAGCTGTGCTTGCATAGGATGGTTCAATTTTTGCAACATTTATGTTGGCTGCATTTTTTAAAGCTTCCGGGCTGGTATCAATTGCAGTGACTTCGACTAAACCACTACCTTGAGCGACTAACCCTAATTTATAGGCCGCAGCGTAAGATAAATCAATTAAACGGTCATGTTTAAAAGGCCCTCTGTCATTGACGCGCACGACAACTGCACGGCCATTGGCAGGATTCACGACCCTTACGTAGCTAGGAATTGGTAACGTTGTGTGTGCCGCAGACATGCTGTACATGTCGTATACTTCGCCGCTAGAGGTTTTTCTGCCGTGATAGCGCTTTCCATACCATGACGCAACACCTTGCTTTGTATATGGCGCATAGTTCGTCATTGGCACATATTTTTGACCTAAAGCTTGGTAGGGTTTGTTACTGCTGACCAATGGTTTTTCTGTTCTAGGCTGCGCATCTGGAATGCTGGCAATATCAATGGATGTGTTGTCGCCTGGACCATCATCAAGATAATAGCCGCCGCCTTTACTAGAACCATTGGGCTGTTTGGCCGCAGTGTTTTTAGCGCTGGTTGATTCTGATTTTGTGTTGGATGTACCGGCGCATGCGCTTAATAATGCCATACATAGAATGATGATGCTTTTTTGGAAAATAGCCATTAAATCTCTCCTCTGTCATGCAAGCAGCTAGGTTGCAACGAGTTTTTTATGGGTGTGTATACTCATCAAAATACCAAACCCCAGATACAGTGTCACCAGTGAAGTGCCGCCGTAGCTGATGAGGGGTAATGGTACACCAACTACCGGTAAAATACCGCTTACCATACCCATGTTGACGAACGCATACGAGAAGAAGTTGAGCGTGATACTGCCTGCTAATAACCTGGAAAACGTATTTTGGGCTTGTGAGGCAATCACTAGGCCGCGTGCGATAATCAGGCTAAACAACGTTAGCAGTAACATATTGCCTAAAAAACCGAACTCTTCACTGAATACAGCAAAAATAAAGTCCGTGGTGCGTTCTGGTAAAAAGTCCAGTTGGGTTTGTGTGCCATTAAGCCAGCCCTTGCCTGCACTGCCGCCTGACCCAATGGCAATAATCGCCTGAATCGTATGGTAGCCGGCACCTAATGGGTCTTGGGTGGGGTCAAACAGGATTTCAATGCGTTTCCTTTGGTATTCATGCAATAACGACCAGAAAACAGGCATTAATGCGAGTAAAGAGGCTGATGCTACCAATAAAAAGCGCCAACTTAGGCCGGCCAAAAATAATACATAAAAGCCAGACGATGCAATTAATAGCGATGTACCTAAGTCCGGCTGCTTCATGATCAGTGCAACGGGTATTGCTAGCAACACGCTACCAACCACAAAGTTACTGCCACTAGGTTTACCTTCTCTGCTGGCAAAGTACCAGGCGAGCATTATCGGTACGGCAATTCTCATTAATTCTGATGGTTGAATCTGCATGAACCCTAAATTTAACCAACGGCGCGCACCGTGACTGATGGTGCCGAACAGCGCGACACCTATCAGCAACAGTAAGCCCAAGATATAAAGCGGACGCGCTGCCCGCTCTAGATTCAGTGGTGAAATATTGGCGGCTAACCACATTGCCCCCAGTGCCACTGCAACGTTGACGCCTTGCGCATAAATACGTGAAAAATCTTGGCCCGAGGCACTGTAAAGTACAAATAAACTCAATAACAACGCAAAAAATAAGCAAGCCATTAAAAATGAATCGAAGTGCTTGAATAGAAAGTGAAAGATTTTGCTAATCATGTAATTCTTCTTCAGTAATGGTTGCAGTGCCAGTGGCACTTGCTGGCACTGGTGCAGCTACTGCCGACGGCTCAATGGCTGGCATTTTTCCTAGCAAATAATAGTCCATGACTTTTCTCGCGATCGGCCCAGCTGTCGAGCCGCCATGTCGGCCATTTTCCACAATCACGGCTACGGCAATGGTAGGGTCTTCGGCTGGTGCAAATGCAATAAACAAGGCGTGATCAAGGTGGCGCTCGTTCATGCCTTGTTCGTTGTATTTTTCATTTTGCTTAATGCCAATCACTTGGGCAGTGCCCGTTTTTGCTGCGATTGAATAGCCAGCATTTGCGCCCACACTGGCAGCGGTACCTCCTGGCAAGGTGACGTCGACCATGCCGCGTTTTACAATGGCCATATTTTCAGGGTTCAGCTCAATGCGGTCTTGCACGATGGTAGGGATATCTATTTGTTTACCGGTTAAACCGTTTTGAATTTTAGTGACTAAATGCGGCTTCATTGCGACCCCATTGTTGGCCAAAATTGCAGTCGCTTGTGCTAGTTGTAGCGGCGTGACCAAGGTATAGCCTTGACCAATCCCTACAATCACTGTTTCACCAGGGTACCACGGTTGTTTGTAGCGACGCTTCTTCCACTCGGGTGTAGGTAGCAATCCGCCAATTTCTCCCTTGATATCTAAATCAGATTTTCTGCCAAATCCAAAGTGGCTTACAAACGATGTGAGCCTTTCAATGCCCAGTTCCATGGCTAAACCATAGAAAAAAGTATCACAAGACACGGTAATGGCCTTTTGCATGTCCACCATGCCATGTCCGCTTGGTTTCCAATCGCGATAGCGATGCCGACTGCCTGGTAACATGAAGAAGCCTGCATCTTGAATCGCAAAAGGTGGGTTGCGTTTTCCAGCTTCTAGCCCAGCCAATGCTACAAACGGCTTGAATGTAGAGCCAGGTGGGTAAATGCCGCGTAATGGTCGGTTGATTAAAGGTTTATCTAAAGACTCGTTGAGTAATTTCCAGTTTTCGCTGTCAATCCCATCCACAAACAAGTTGGGGTTGAATGTGGGCTGACTGACATAGCTGAGTACCTCGCCAGTTTTAGGGTTGATTGCGACCAGTGCGCCGCGCCTTTCGCCAAACGCGGTTTCGGCAATTTCCTGTAGTTTGCTGTCCGCTGATAAAATCAGATTGTCACCCGGAATAGGTGCATTGCTGGATAGCACCCTAACCGCGTGCCCATCAGCATCAATTTCAACTTGCTGAAATCCGGTCACGCCATGTAGTTGTTGTTCATAGAACTGCTCTAGCCCACTTTTACCGATGTGATCTGAGCCTTTGTAATTGGAGTAAACGCCATCACTCTTTAGGCTCTCAATGTCTTTATCGTTGATGCGCCCAATGTAGCCCACCATGTGCGAGCCAAGTTTGCCCAAGGGGTAATGTCTGAACAGGCGTGATTTAATCTCAACACCAGGAAAGCGGTAATGATTAACCGCAAACTTGGCGGCTTCAATTTCGTTGAGATGCGTACGTATCGGCGCGCTTTCAAAGCTATGACTTTGTTCTCTGAATTTTTTAAAGCGTTTTTTATCCAGTGAGCTAACTTCAATCAGTTGGCCTAATTCGGTAATGGTATTTTCGAGATTTTTTACTTTAGCCGGTGTTATCTCTAGTGTGTACACAAAGAAGTTGTGTGCAAGTACAACGCCGTTTTTATCTAAAATCAAACCCCGATTAGGGATGGTAGGCACTAGAGAAATGCGGTTATTTTCTGCCAGTGTTTGATAGTGGTCGTAATGCAGAATTTGCAGATAGTAAAACCGAAATGCGAGTAGTGCAAATAAGCTAAGTACAACCAAGCCTGCGACGCCTAGGCGTAACCTAAAGTAATATTGCTCATGAATATAGTTTTTGAGTTCAGCAACCATACTTACATTACTTGCTACGGGAAGGTCTGCTGGTGTTTAAGCCAAGCGCAACGGCTGCCTGCCACAAGATGACGCCAGTGATACTGGGCAGGAAATAAGTCCAACCCAATGCATCGTTACCGGAAAATATTTTAACGGTGAGTAAGGTAAGTTGTGAAATGATCAGCAATAACAGTACATAAACCAACTGCTGCGTGTTGCTAAATAACACGAGGCGGCGCTGGTAGATAACAGCCACAAAAGTGGTGACGGTGTAAGCCAGTGCATATTGGCCAAACACGCCCCCAGTTGCTAAGTCTACCCATAACCCTATAAACCAAGCGGTGCCAATGTTGCATTTATTAGGGGCGCGTAGAATCCAGAAAACGATGACTAATAGTACAAAGTCTGGGCGCAGCTTAAGGGCTACGCCAGACCATGGCAGTAGCAGGCATATAAATGCGACTAATAGCGATAAGTAAATAGTTTGTAGCTTAGTCTTGTGCATGAGGTTTGTTTTGGGTGTTAGCGTCAACAGCGACTGCTGGTGCTTCATTCGTTATTTTTTTATGTTGATCCAACTCTTTAAGAGCGCTAGGTTTTGATTTTTCGAGCGTAGCATGATTTGCGTCAGTATTTACTATCGGCTGTTTGGTCGTGTTTGGCGGAGTAATGCTTTCAGATGGTGAGATGCTAACAAGTAGCACTTGCTTGTGGTTCTCGATACCGCCAGTAGGTGCGCAAACAATTCTCGCGAATGGAGAGTCTTGTGAGGTTTGAATCTCGGTCACGGTAGCGACAGCCAGCCCTTTTGGGTAAATGCCATCAATACCAGACGTAATTAGCTTGTCACCAGGTTTAATATCTACATTTGCGGGCAAGAACGGCAAGTCTAATGTGTTGTCACGACCATGCCCAAAAGCAATAGCACGTAATCCATTACGTTCTACTTGGATAGGAATCGTTAATGACTGGTCAGTAATAAGCGTCACCTCACTGCTCGCCGGATAGGTGCGTGTCACCTGGCCAATCACACCTTTTGCATCAACCACTGCCGCACCATTCACAACTTGATGTGCGCTGCCGCGATTGACGATTATTTTTTTGGTAAAAGGGTCGCGGCCAACATGTAGTATTTCGCCAAGCTGGCTAAATTCTTCAAGTGATTGATTGGCTTGTAGTAATTGTCGCAGGTTGGTGTTCTCTAACTCTAATGTTTTCATTTTTTGCAGAGAGATTGCCTGTACTAAGGCTTGTTTTCTCAGCAGTTGATTTTCATCGAGTAAGCGATGGTGCGTAGAAAAATACTCGTTAGTTGAGTCGTATAGCATGGAGGGCGCGTTTGCAATCAATTGTAAGGGCTGTAACACCACCATCAAGTGTTCGCGTACCGTGCCTAAATATTGCAATCGAGAATCTGTTGCCATTAGCGCTAATGATAGCGCGGAAAAGAAAGCTAGGCGTGCTAGTGGGCTAGGGCCGCGCGCAAAAAAAGCTGGGGCTTGTTGTTGATCCAGATTTTGATGATAGCCAGCCATTGTGAGTGAGTTCTAGTTCCAAATGATAATGCGATTAGTAGGAAAACGATAGGCCGTATTGATACGGCCTATCGTGATTGTTTCAATCAAAACTGTTTCAATTAAACCAAAAGCCAAAAACTGATGGATACTCAGTGACAGTAGTATTTACCGTTTTCAGCATGCTTGGTTTTTTTGAGAGTCTTTGCTTATTCGTAAGCGAAAATGCTACCTAGTCTATCCATTTCCTCCAGTGCGCGACCACATCCGCGGGCTACACAGGTGAGTGGGTCTTCTGCCACAATGACAGGTAAACCAGTTTCTTCAACCAATAAGCGATCTAAATCACGTAGTAATGCGCCACCGCCAGTGAGTACCATGCCTTTTTCTGCGATGTCTGCACCTAGTTCAGGTGGTGTTTGCTCAAGTGCTGATTTAACAGCGCCTACGATGGCGTTGAGCGGTTCGGTCAAGGCTTCAAGAATTTCATTGCTTGAAATCGTGAATTTGCGTGGTAAACCTTCTGCAAGGTTGCGACCAGTGACTTCCATTTCCAGTACGGTTGAGCCTGGGAATGCAGAGCCGATTTTTTTCTTGATCGCTTCAGCAGTTGGCTCTGAAATTTGCATGCCGTAATTGCGGCGGATGTAATCAATAATCGCTTGGTCAAATTTATCACCGCCTACGCGCTCTGATTTTGCATACACAATACCGCCAAGTGAGATAACGCCCACTTCAGTGGTGCCGCCGCCGATATCCACTACCATAGAGCCAGTGGCTTCTGATACTGGCATATCCGCGCCAATTGCCGCTGCCATTGGTTCTTCAATCAAGAATACTTGTTTAGCACCAGCGCGCTCAGCAGATTCTTTAATGGCGCGGCGCTCAACTTGAGTAGAACCAACCGGTACGCAAATGATAATACGTGGGCTTGGCGCAAACCAGCGTGAATCATGCACGCGGCGAATAAAGTACTTGAGCATTTGCTCGGTGATGGTGAAGTCTGCAATCACGCCATCTTTCATTGGGCGAATGGCTTGAATGTTTGCAGGCGCTCGACCGAGCATGCCTTTTGCCTCTGCACCAACGGCGAGAAGGATTTTTTTGCCATTAGGGCCACCTTCTAAACGGATAGCAACGACTGATGGTTCATCAAGTACGATGCCTTTGCCGCGAGAGTAAATCAGGGTGTTTGCTGTGCCTAGGTCAATGGCAAGATCATTTGAAAAATAACTACTTATAGAACCGAACATTATGTTTTTCCTGTGGTGTGGAGCTTGTTTAATACCGTTTACTTGTTTAATCCTTTGGTAATCGTCACTGACGCGATTAAGGTACACGTAAAATCAGGTTATAATACCGTATATCTTGTTGAAAATTAAGATGCATTGGAAAATTAAGGTGCATCAAGATAGTTTTAGGACAGAGGTGTTAGCGTAATGGTTGCCCCATCACTTGCTTACTGCTTCAATTGACAAACAAAATATAAAAAGATAGGTTTTTTACCTACTCAATTTCAACTAACCATTTCGGACTGTTAGAAGTATGGCACTTAGTACAGAAGATATAAAAAAAATAGCGCATCTTGCCCGTATTGAGGTGAGTGATAGCGATGCTGCTGCAACCTTGTCAAAATTGACAGGCATCTTGGGCCTTATTGAGCAGATGCAGGCGGTAAATACCGATGGTATTGTACCGATGTCACATTCTCAAGACGTGGTGCAACGGTTGCGAGATGACGTGGTGACCAAAACCAATCTGCGTGAGGCATTTCAAAAAATTTCGCCTGCAATTGGCAATGGCTCCGAAGAGCGCGCGGTGGATGGCGGTCTTTATCTTGTCCCTAAAGTAATCGAGTAATCGCAATATGATCAACAGTAGCTTAAAAACATTAGCCCAGATGTTGGCTAATAAAGAAATTTCTAGCGTAGAACTGACGCAAACTTTTCTGAACCGCATTGATGCGTTTAACCCAGAGATTAATGCTTACATTGCATTGGACCATGATAGAACGCTTGCTCAGGCAAAAACTGCTGATGCGCGTATTGCGGCTGGCAATGCAACACCATTGACGGGCATTCCTGTCGCACAAAAAGATATTTTCTGTGCGCAGGGCTGGAAAACCACTTGTGGTTCAAAAATGCTGGAAAATTTTATCGCACCATACGACGCACATGTGATTACACAGTTTAATAATGCGGGTGCGGTGAATTTGGGTAAAACTAATATGGATGAGTTTGCAATGGGCTCATCTAATGAAACCAGTTACTTTGGTGGGGTAAAAAACCCGTGGGATTTCAGCCGCGTACCTGGTGGTAGTAGCGGCGGTAGTGCTGCGGCAGTGGCTGCGCGTTTATGTGCTGCGGCAACTGGTACGGATACTGGTGGGTCAATCCGTCAGCCAGCTTCACTGTGTGGTTTTACTGGATTAAAACCAACCTATGGTGTGGTTTCACGCTACGGTATGATCGCGTTTGCCTCTAGCTTGGATCAGGCTGGCCCGATGGCTAAGTCTGCTGAAGACTGTGCGTTGATGATGAATGTGATGGCTGGTTTTGATGAGCGTGACTCAACCAGTTTGAATCGTGACAAAGAAGATTACACCCGCGAGCTTTACAATTCAAATCCAAATAAGCCGCTACAGGGTTTAAGGGTTGGCTTGCCGAAAGAGTTTTTTGCAGACGGTTTGGATGCTGGTGTTGCAAAGGTTATTGAAGACGCGATTACTGAATACCAAAAATTGGGTGCTGAAATTGTAGAAATTTCACTGCCAAATACTGGCTTGTCGATTCCAGTCTACTACGTACTAGCACCTGCTGAGGCATCAAGCAATTTATCACGCTACGACGGTGTGCGTTATGGGCACCGAGCGTCAGAATATACTGATTTGATGGATATGTATTGCAAGAGCCGTGCTGAGGGGTTTGGTGCAGAGGTTAAGCGCCGTATTTTAATTGGTACTTATGTGTTAAGTGCAGGTTATTACGATGCTTATTATCTTAAAGCACAGCAGATCCGCCGTTTAATCGCGCAAGACTTCGAGGAAGCTTTCAAAAAATGTGACGTAATTATGGGGCCTGCGGCACCATCTACTGCGTTTAAAGCAGGCGAGAAAGTGGATGACCCTGTTGCAATGTATCTGCAAGATATTTATACCATCTCAACCAACTTGGCTGGCTTGCCTGGCATGAGCGTCCCTGCTGGTTTTGCTACAAGTACAGATGGCAAACCCTTGCCAGTAGGCTTGCAAATCATAGGTAATTATTTTGATGAGGCGCGTATGTTGAACGTGGCGCATCAGTATCAACAAGTGACAGATTGGCATGCTCAAGCACCAACCTTGGATAAGCCAGAAGGAACCGCATAATGGAATGGGAAGTCGTGATTGGGTTGGAAACGCATACCCAACTAAGAACAAATACTAAAATTTTCTCAGGTGCTTCAACTACTTATGGTGCAGAGCCGAATACGCAGGCTTGCGAAGTGAGTAT
Organism: Methylotenera sp. L2L1; assembly: GCF_000744605.1. Classification (NCBI taxonomy): domain Bacteria; kingdom Pseudomonadati; phylum Pseudomonadota; class Betaproteobacteria; order Nitrosomonadales; family Methylophilaceae; genus Methylotenera; species Methylotenera sp. L2L1. The sequence goes on along the minus strand of NZ_JQMG01000001.1, from coordinate 774,893 downwards.
TGCGTTGCCTGGCGTGTTGCCAGTCTTGAATAAAGAAGCGGTCAATTGCGCGATTAAATTCGGTTTGGCTGTGAACGCCGAGATTGCTCCGCGCTCTGTGTTTGCACGTAAAAATTACTTTTATCCAGATTTACCTAAAGGCTATCAAATCAGCCAGTACGAGCTGCCTGTGGTGGGTAAAGGTGCAGTGACCATTCAGGTGCCGGCAGTTGGTAAAAATGCTGCCTATGAAAAAGTGATTAACATCACGCGTGCGCATTTGGAAGAAGACGCTGGTAAGTCTGTCCATGGCGCGGTCGAGGGGATGAGTGGTATCGATCTTAACCGCGCGGGTACGCCATTGTTAGAAATTGTGACTGAGCCGGACATGCGCTCAGCAGCTGAAGCCGTTGCCTATGCAAAGAAACTGCATGAGCTGGTGCAGTGGATTGGTATTTGCGATGGCAATATGCAAGAAGGTAGTTTTAGATGTGACGTTAACGTATCGGTGCGACCAAAAGGTACTGAGAAGTTAGGCACGCGTCGTGAAATTAAAAACCTGAACTCATTTAAATTTATGCAGCAGGCGATTGAGTACGAAACACGCTGGCAGATTGACACCTTAGAAGATGGCGGTACGATTCAGCAAGCAACCGTGCTGTTTAATCCAGACACGGGTGAAACACGTGCGATGCGTAGTAAAGAGGAAGCGAACGACTATCGTTACTTCCCTGACCCTGATTTGTTGCCATTAGAGGTCACTGAATCGGATAAGGCGCGTGTTGCTGCGCAAATGCCGGAGTTGCCAGAGGCAATGAAGTTAAGGTTTGAAACGCAATTTGGCTTAACTAGCTACGATGCGGCAAGCTTGACGGCAAGCCGTGAGCTGGCTCAGTATTTTGTAGAAACAGTGGATGCGGGCGCAGAGGCAAAACCTGCTGCCAACTGGGTGATGGGTGCAATCTCGGCAAAACTGAATGCTGAAGAAAAAGCACTGGCTGAATCACCTGTGAACTCGGCGAGTTTAGCAAGCCTGCTAAAACGTATTGCTGATAACACTATTTCAAACAATGCTGCCAAACAGGTGTTTGAGGCTATGTGGAATGGTGAAGGTGATGCAGATGCCATTATTGACGCTAAGGGTTTGAAACAAGTGTCTGATACTGGCGCAATAGAAGCCATTATTGATGAAGTGTTGGCTGCGAATGCCGCAATGGTAGAGGAGTTTAAGGCTGGTAAAGAAAAAGCATTTAATGCTTTAGTCGGCCAAGCCATGAAAGCTTCAAAAGGTAAAGCTAACCCTGCGCAAGTGAATGAAGTATTGAAGAAGAAACTAGGCGCTTAGTTCGTACCAATTAAATGTGCGCTTAGCTTAGTATTTAGAGAACAAGCTAGTAAGCAAGCTAAAATAAAAGCCTTACGGTGTTCACCTGTAGGGCTTTTTGATTTTTGGGTGGTCATTAAGATTGGCTGTGTTGATGGTCACACGATTATTAAACTGTAGCTGGCTTCATAATTTATGGCGCTTCTTTGCTAGGCTGGCTCTTAAGTAGGAGATAGCGTTTTTTGTCTTCATCAAAACGTTTTCGAGTTGCACCAATGGCGTTGTTGCGTGCTGATATTTCTTTATTGAGGCTATCAAGCTGCGCTTGTTCGTTGACAATATCAGCTTTTAGTTCTTTAGGAGTGACCATTTTCCTTTTCTCAAAACTGGCAGCCATTACTTGTTTTGCATCAAGATTTTTTTGATGGTTAGCTTTTTCTTGCTGTAAATTCTCTAGTGCAATTTTGTCTAGTTGAATATTACGTTCTAGCGCTAGGTCTATTTCATTGGCATTGGTAAACGCGCCAAGTAATGCCTTATCCTTCTTAGCTTGTTCTGATTTGGCGTACTCCATTTTAGCAAGCTCATCAGTATTGTCTTGAGTTGGTGCTGACTTGTTGTGTTTGACAGTGACTCCCTGACGGTTAATCAGGGAGTTCTCACGGTTGATGTACTGCATAGGGATGGAGTCACCATAATGGGTGACCCCTTTTTCATCTTTCCATTTTACGATGCGGCCTGTACCCTCTGCTTGTACATATTGGATTGAGCATAGCATGAGACATAGACCTAATGCCGACAGCATGCTGACAGCCGCCTGATGGATTGTTGCTGAAGCCAATAAAATTGGCTTTTGAGTGTGTGGTTCAAACAATCTTTCCATGTTGATGTGAATAACCTTTCTGGTTGTTCATTAACTATGGATCAGCAACTATGCTTGTAATAAGCTGCCTGTAGTTAATTAAATGACACCATATTGTTGTCGATATGCTTCAACTGCATGCAAATTTTGCGCCATCTCAGTTTTGTCATGCAAATACGTCAATAAATCATTTAGATTGGCGATAGCACAAACTGGTATTTTGTTGGTGTTAATGACCTCCTGTACGGCTGAAAGCTCGCCTAAACCTTTCTCTTGTCTGTCGATGGCAATCGCCACACCGCAAGCGCTGGCGCCGCTGGCATTAATTAGCTCAACAGATTCACGCACTGAGGTGCCAGCCGAAATCACATCGTCGATGATGAGAACTCGACCCTTGAGTGGGCTACCCACAATCACACCGCCTTCGCCGTGATCTTTGGCTTCCTTGCGGTTGTAAGCATAAGGGACATTGTGACCATCTTTGGCAAGTGCAATGGCAATACTTGCCGCTAATGTAATGCCCTTATACGCTGGGCCAAATAACATATCGAATTCAATGCCGGAGTTTTTAATGGCTTGCGCGTAGAACTCGCCAAGTTTCATCAGGCTTTCGCCATCGTTAAACAAACCAGCATTAAAGAAGTAAGGGCTTAGCCTGCCTGCCTTGGTTTTAAATTCACCGAATTTTAAAACCTCTTTTTGAATTGCAAATGCGATAAAATCTTGTCTGAACTGATCGAGTGATTGAGTCATAATAGCTTCTGTTAATTATTTGGAATTAAGTTTTGAAGATTATATCGTTAAATTTAAATGGCATTCGCTCTGCAACTAACAAAGGTTTGTATGCGTGGTTAAAAACACAGGATGCCGACATCGTTTGTATGCAGGAAATCAAAGCGCAAGCTGGCGATATGACTAATGAAATGTTGAATCCAGAAGGGTATTTTGGTTGCTTCCATTACGCAGAAAAAAAAGGTTACAGCGGTGTGGGAATTTACTCAAAAATCAAGCCCGATCGTATTGTAGAGGGTTTAGGTATTGCTGATATTGATAACGAGGGGCGTTATATCGAGGCTAGATTTGGCAATTTAAGTGTGGTGTCGCTATATTTGCCCTCAGGCTCCAGTGGTGAAGAACGGCAAGCCTTTAAGTTTAGTGTGATGGAGCGTTTTATGCCGCACTTGAAAATGCTTAAGGATAGCGGTCGCGATGTGGTGGTTTGTGGCGACTGGAATATCGCACACAAAGAGGCTGACTTAAAAAACTGGAAAGGCAATAAAAAGAACTCAGGATTTTTACCTGAAGAACGTGCTTGGCTGACCACATTGTTTGATGAGGTGGGCTGGGTGGATGTTTACCGTAGCTTATACCCTGAAACTACCGACGCCTGTTACACGTGGTGGAGCAATCGCGGTCAGGCCTGGGCAAAAAATGTGGGTTGGCGTATCGATTATCAAATTGCAACTGCAGATTTTGCGAGCAAAGCACTTAGCAGTAGTGTTTATAAAGATGAGCGCTTTAGTGACCATGCGCCATTGATTGTGGAATACCAATAGCTTTTATTGGGAGTTTTTAGTGATTTTGCTGGATGTCTTTTGCAGCTTCATTCCATGGTGCTATTTTAAGTAGTAGCACCATGCCCGGGATGGCAATCAAAAAGCACAGAATGAAGAAGTCTCGCCAGCCCATGCTCTCTACCATGTAGCCAGTTGCCGCATTTGCAAAAGTGCGCGGTACCGCGGCAAAGCTGGTAAATAATGCAAATTGTGTGGCGGTATATAGTGGGTGCGTAGTTTTGGCAATATAGGCAACAAAAGCAGCAGTGCCCAGCCCTACGCCTAGTGCCTCTACCCCAATCACCATGCCTAGCCATACTAAGCGCTCCTGTAAGGTGATGCTGGTGCCGAAGATTTGTAATTCAAAAAACGAACTGAATAGTGTAGGGTTGTTTGCCGCATTGGCAAGCCAAGCAAAGCCTAGGATTGCAACCATCTGCACTGCACCGAAAATCCATAATGATTTGTTGATGCCAAGCTTAATCATCCAAAGGCCGCCGATGAGGCCGCCCAGCACGCTAGGCCATAGGCCTGCATTTTTAGCGATCAAGCCGATTTCAGTTTTGCTGTAGCCCATGTCTAAATAAAACGGGGTGGCCAGCGCGGTGGTCATACTATCCCCTAGTTTATATAGAAAAATAAACGCGAGGATGAATAGTGCAGATTTTAGTCCGTTGCGCTCAATAAACTCTTTAAAGGGTTCTACAATCGCTGCGCGTAAAGTTTTTGGTGCGCCATCCTTCAGCGCTGGTTCCGTCACTAGTAGCGTCATGATAAGACCCGGCAACATAAATAGTGCCGTAATCATAAACACGCTGCTCCATGGCAGGTGGTCTGCCAAGATGAGTGAGAGTGAGCCTGGTATTAAGCCTGCGATTTTATATGCATTCACATGCACGGCGTTACCTAGGCCCAGTTCGGCATCTATTAGTAGCTCTCGTCGGTAGGCATCTAATACAATGTCCTGAGAGGAGCTGAAGAAAGCCACCACTGTCGCTAGATAAGCGATGCTCCATATATCAAATTTTGGGTTAAATACACCAAAAGCTGGAATCGATAGCAGTAATAACACTTGCCAGACTACTAGCCAGCCACGGCGGCGGCCGAGCGGTGGTGTGAAACGGTCAAACAGCGGCGCCCATAGAAACTTCCATGTAAATGGCAGGCTGATTAATGCAAACAAGCCAATCGACTTAAGATCTACACCTTCAGAGCGCAGCCATGCGGGTAGCAGACTGATGAGTATGAAGAGAGGAAGGCCTGAGCTAAACCCTGTAAATACACAGATGAGCATTTTTTTGCTCATGAGTGACTGACGTATGGTTGGCTGTGCGATTGTTTGCAAAATAATTACTTATATTTCAAGACGTAGATTTCAAGGTTCGGATTTTAAGACTTAGATTTCAAGCGATACATTGCCAAGCTGCCCAGCAGATTTGGCATGAAACTCACTTCTTTGCCATCTGTAATCACGCGGCGCTCTAAAATCTCAATGTTGTGATGATGGCAAAACTCATCAAAGTCGTTAATCGTGCAGAGATGCACGTTAGGCGTGTCGTACCATTGGTATGGCAGTGCCTTGGAGACTGGCATGCGCCCTGCTGTGATTTGCATACGGTTGCGCCAGTAGCCAAAGTTGGGGAACGTGACAATAATCTCTTTACCCACGCGCAGCATTTCCAGTACGATTTCTTCAGTATTGTGCATGGCTTGCAGCGTTTGCGAAAGAATCACAGTGTTAAATGATTGATCTTCAAAGCCTGATAAGCCATCTTCCAAGTCCATTTGGATGACGTTTGTGCTATTGGCAATGCATGCCAGCAAGTTGACATCATTTTTTTCTACGCCGTACCCTTTTACTTCAAGTGAGCTTTGTAAAAATTGCAATAGTTCACCGTCGCCACAACCCAAATCTAGCACCTTGGTGCCAAATTTTACCCAATTTGCGATAATTGCAAAATCTTGACGGTATTGCGCAACATTTTTTGTAATATTTACATTATTCTGCATGGTTGCCACCAACTTCAATATTGCTTAAATAAGCACGCAAAATAGCGTGGTAGTGTTCATCTGGCATTAAAAAGGCATCGTGGCCATGTGCTGCGGTTACCTCAGCATAGCTGACTGTGCTTTCATTATCGAGCAGCGCTTTCACAATTTCGCGTGAACGTGCTGGAGAGAAGCGCCAGTCGCTGGTGAATGACAACACTAAGAATTTAGCTTTGGCCTGGCTTAGGGTTTTGCTAAGGTCGCCGCTATAGGCAAGGGCTGGGTCGTAATAGTCTAATGCACGCGTCATACGTAAGTAAGTGTTCGCATCAAATTCACCTGCGAACTTATCACCTTGGTAGCGCAGGTAAGATTCCATTTCAAATTCAACGTCAAAGCTATATTTGATGTCGTCTTTAAGCTTGCGGCCAAATTTTTCACCCATGGCGTCATCGCTAAGGTAGGTGATGTGGCCAAGCATGCGCGCAATACGCAGGCCACGGCGTGGTACCACGCCATGTTCGTAGTAGTCACCACCGTGAAACTCAGGGTCTGTAATAATTGCTTGGCGTGCAACCTCGTTAAATGCCATATTTTGTGCAGTGAGGTTAGGTGCAGAGGCAATTACTAAAGCATGACGGACACGATCAGGATAAGCGAGTGTCCATTGCAGCGCTTGCATGCCGCCAAGGCTGCCGCCAATCACTGCTGCTAGCTGCGTAATACCGAGTTGGTCTAATAAGCGCGCTTGGGAGTTGACCCAGTCTTCCACCGTGACGATAGGGAAAGCTGAGCCCCATGGTTTGCCAGTTGCTGGATTAATGCTCACTGGGCCAGAACTACCATGACAGCCACCTAGGTTATTAACGCCAATCACGAAAAATTTATTAGTGTCCAGGGGTTTGTTTGGACCCACTAAGTTATCCCACCAGCCTGGATATTTGTCTTGCTCTGAGTATTTGCCAGCCACATGATGTGTACCTGATAGCGCATGGCAAATCAGGACTGCATTAGACTTATCGGCATTTAAGGTACCGTAGGTTTCGTAGACAAGGTCAAATTGCGTTAGCACCGCGCCACTTTTAAGGGTAAGCGGTTCGCTAAAAGATGCAGTTTGTGGGGCAACAATGCCGATAGAGTTATTTTCAGACATAGCTTGATTATACTATGCCGCACTGCAAAAGTTTATGTTGCTAATGCGCTATGTGCCGATGTGTATAAATTTTTGTTGTGTTAAGTCGTGTCGATGCCACAGGCCATCCTTAAATGACTCAATCAAGTGGCGTGCGCGACCCTCCGCCATGCCGTTAAACCCAGGATGGTCTTGGTCTAGGTAGTCAGTCAATCCAGTGGCGGACGCCATTTCTTCACGGGTGACATGTTCGTAACTCATGGTCCATTCAGTAAAGCTACGCTGGGTGATTGGCTCTCTGATGAGTTTCACGACGTGGTGGTTGCGTTCATCTAGGCATATTTTTTCGTATAAATTATCGACTAGCTGTTCCTCGCCTTCCAGTACTTGAAAGAAGCAGTCGTCCATATAGAGCAACATGCCAGTGATGCTTTGGCGCTGATTGGCATTACGGGCAGCGTTAAGGAGTGTGAGCAACTCATCGTGCGTCATGTGATGTGTTGCAACGCTGGTGTAAGCTAATAATATGAGTTGATTCGCTTCTGGCATACGTTCTCCAGCGATATTTGGCCTTTTGCTATCAGACAAAAATCTGATGGCTTCGTTCGTGGGTTAGTCCCAGTGAGTGCTCACAATCAGTGGATTCTTGCCTATCGTTACTCTGTCATTGGCACCAAGGTCTTTGATTGTTGTGATGTCAATAAGCCCGCTTTGTGCCATTAAGTCTGCGACTAAATGCGCTTGATTGTAGCCATGCTCTAGCATTAGCCAACCTTGGGGATGTAGATGTAATAAGCCGTTATCTATGATTTCCCGAATGTCATCAAGGCCGTCAGCGCCCGAGGCTAATGCAGACATTGGTTCGAACCTTAAGTCCCCTTGCGTTAGGTGAGGGTCATGTTGCTCAATGTAAGGTGGGTTGCTAACAATCAGATTAAATCTTTCACCTTCCAGTGCTGAGAACCAGTGGCTTAGGCGAAAATCAACCTGCGTTAACGCTAACTGACTAGCGTTACGCTTGGCAATATCAAGTGCAGCGCTAGATGCATCGATGGCGGTTACTTGTGCTTCTGGACGGTGTTGAGCAATCGCTAGTGCAACGGCACCTGTGCCTGTACCTAAATCTAGCACTGAGTAAGGAGCGTCTGCTGGGATTTTGTCTAAAGCAGTTTCTACTAATGTTTCAGTGTCCGGACGTGGGATGAGCGTGTCGGGTGTCACAATCAGGTTTAGGCCGAAAAACTCGCGGTTACCAAATATATAAGCAATCGGTTCACCTAAGAGCCTGCGTGCAAGTAGAGATTCAAAATCAGCCTTTACCTTATCTTGCAGCGCGTCGCTCTCGTGCGCGAGTAACCACGCACGATTCACGCTCAACACATTTTGTAGCAATAACTGCGCTTCAAATTTTGCCTCATTGGCATCTAGTGATAGCGTTTTAATGAGGCGTCGCTGTGCTTCTGCCCAAGTAGTGCGAACAGTTTGCGTCAATTAATTGTCGTCGCCCAAGCTGGCCAATAAATCAGCCTGATGCTCTGCTGACAACGCGCCAATCAACTCGTCCATATCGCCTTCTGTAATGGCATCAATTTTGTATAACGTCAGGTTGATACGGTGGTCAGTAATACGGCCTTGTGGGTAGTTGTAAGTGCGAATACGCTCTGAACGGTCGCCGCTGCCGATTAAGCTTTTACGCTCGCTGGCGATCTTACTTTGCTGCTCATCCACTTGTTTGGCTTTAATGCGCGCTGCCAATACGGCAAATGCTTGCGCCTTGTTGGCATGCTGGCTACGGCCTTCCTGACATTCCACCACAATGCCTGTAGGGGCGTGTGTGAGACGTACGGCGGAATCGGTTTTGTTAATGTGTTGACCACCTGCGCCGCTGGCGCGGAATGTGTCGATACGCACATCTGCTGGGTTGATTGCTACGTCGTTAATTTCATCCGCTTCTGGCAATACGGCTACCGTGCATGCGCTGGTGTGGATACGCCCTTGGGTTTCGGTATCAGGTACACGTTGTACGCGGTGACCGCCGCTCTCAAATTTTAGTTTTGAATAAGCGCCGTAGCCTTCAATTTTGGCGATGATTTCTTTGTAGCCGCCCATTTCACCTTCGTTGGCAGACATGACTTCTACTTTCCAGCCTTGGCGTTCTGCATAGCGAGAGTACATGCGGTACAAGTCGCCCGCAAATAAACCTGACTCATCGCCACCCGTGCCTGCACGGATTTCTAAGAAGATATTTTTCTCATCATTAGGGTCTTTAGGCAGTAGCAATGTTTGTAGTGCAGCTTCAATTGCTTCTACCTTTGCTTTGCCCGCTTCGATTTCTTCTTGTGCAAAAGCTTTCATCTCTGGGTCGCTCAGCATCGTTTGCGCTTCAGTAATGTCAGACTCAGCCTGCTCAAAAGCCCGGTATTGCTCAACGATAGGCGTGATTTCGGCATGTTCACGTGTCAGTTTGCGATAATTGTCCATGTCGTTAGTGATGCCTTCACTACTCATCAAACGGTCAATTTCATCTAGGCGCTCGCTCAAGTTGGCGAGCTTGGTCATCATGCTTGGTTTCATTATGTGTTTCTCAAGTAATACGGCTTAACTTTTAATTTGATATAAATTTTTTAGAAATTCTTCGAGTTTTGCATGCTCGTCACCATGTGAGTTATTGAGTGCATGGCTCGGTGCATGAAGAAACTTGTTGGTGAGTGCAACGCTAAGAGCTTCTAAGGCTTTTTCGGGATGCTCACCTTTTTGCAGCAGTTTCAGCGCTTTTTCCAGTTCAGATTTGCGCATATGCTCTGCTTGATCACGCAGTGCTTTGATGGTTGGCACTGCATCGCGCTTTTTAAACCATTGCATAAAGTTTTCAACACGCGTTGCGACGATCATTTCCGCTTCAACTGCAGCGGTTTGCCTGTTTTCAATACCATCAGAAACCACTTGCGCTAAATCATCTACGGTATATAAAAAGACATCGTCCAACTCTGCAACTTCCGGTTCAATATCGCGCGGTACGGCTAAGTCGACCATGAAAATCGGGCGGTGACGCCGTGCTTTGATGGCACTTTCTACCATACCTAAGCCGATGATTGGTAATGTGCTCGCGGTTGAGGTGATGACGATATCGAAGTTGGCAAAATGCGCAGGTAAGTCGTTGAGTAAAATCGCCTCGCCATTAATCTTATGCGCTAGATTTGAGCCGCGCTCGATACTGCGATTAGCAATCGTCATACTTTTTGGTTTTTGTGCGGCAAAATGATCTGCACACAGCTCAATCATTTCACCTGCGCCAATAAAGAGTACTTTTTGTTCGCTGATATCGCCAAAAATTCGCTGGGATAGCTTTACTGCGGCAGCGGCCATCGAAATAGAATTGGCACCAATGTCTGTGTTGGTGCGGACTTCTTTCGCCACTTCAAACGTGCGCTGAAATAGCTTATGTAACAGGGTGCCCAATGTGCCGGCATCTTGCGCAATTTTAACCGATTGCTTAAATTGACCAAGAATCTGCGGTTCGCCTAGCACCATGCTATCTAAGCCGGATGCCACTCTAAACGCATGCTTAACGGCTTCGTCATCCGGTAGTGTGTAAATGTAGGGGGCGATTTCGGTTGGTTCGATTTTATGATATTGCGATAACCAAGCAAGCGCCTTTTGCGGGTTATCGGTGCTGCAATATAGTTCTGTGCGGTTACAGGTAGACAAAATCGCGGCTTCGGAAGCATCATGCATGGTGAGATCGCGCAGGGCGCTACCAAGATGATCGCTGTTAAAAGCAACATGCTCGCGGATTTGGATGGGGGCGGTTGTGTGGTTCACGCCTATAACATATAACTGCATAAGTGTAATTTTGAGGGATTGGCCTATGTTAAGCAAGAAGCATCATCTTATTAGTGTGAAATAAGGGTAAAATAACGCTTTAAACTGATTAATAAATTTAATTTGACGGATATTGCCATGGATAAAACTTTTAGAATTGCCCCAAGTATTCTTTCTGCGAACTTTGCCAAACTTGGTCAAGAGATTGAAGATGTGATTACTTCAGGCACAGATATCGTGCATTTTGATGTAATGGACAACCACTATGTGCCTAACTTAACGATTGGTCCATTGGTGTGTGATGCAATTCGCGAAACTGCAAAAAAAGTAGGCGCGTTGATTGATGTGCATTTAATGGTTAAACCTGTTGACCGTATTATTCCTGACTTTGCAAAAGCTGGCGCAAACATCATTACTTTTCACCCAGAAGCTTCTGAGCATATTGACCGTAGCTTGGCGATGGTACGTGATTTAGGCTGTAAATCAGGTTTGGTGTTCAACCCAGCTACTTCATTAAGCTACTTAGATCACGTGATGGATAAAGTAGATATGATTTTACTGATGTCAGTGAACCCTGGTTTTGGTGGTCAAAAATTCATTCCTGAAACATTGGAAAAACTAAAATTAGCACGTGCTAGAATCGATGCGTACTACGAAAAAACAGGCCGTCAAATCTGGCTTGAAGTGGATGGCGGCGTGAACGCGCAAAACATTGCAGAAATTGCACGTGCTGGCGCGGATACATTTGTTGCTGGCTCTGCAATTTTTGGTTCACCTAAAGACACTGATGCAAACCGTTACAACACTGTTGTATCTGAAATGCGCGCATCTTTGGCTACTGTAAAATAAATACAGCCTATTTAATCGACCTAGCAACACATCAAGTGATATGACCTAGTTGTTGATGTGTTGTCAGGCGGTTTGATGACTGTGTTTTAATCCATAGTAAATTTGAAGTAAAGTAAATCACCATGGGGTTTAATGTCAAAGCCGTCATGTTTGATCTTGATGGCACATTAGTTAACACTGCGCCCGAAATTGCCTTTGCGGCGAATCAAATGCTTGATTCCTTAGATTTGCCAAACAAATCAGCGGTGCAGATACAAAGCTATATCGGCGAAGGTGCACAAATGCTGATTAGGCGTTGTGTGATGACTCAATCCGGCGTTGAGCCCGATGATGATTTGCTTCATGATGCACAAGCTTTATTTTTTGAGCATTATGCCAACAACGTCACGCGTAGCCAGCCGTATGAAGGTGTGCTAGAAACCTTAAGTCATTTAAAGGATAAAGGTTTTAAGTTAGCATGTGTGACGAATAAACCTGAAAGATTCACGCATCCCTTGCTCGATGCGACAGGATTGGCAGAGTTTTTTGAGGTGGTAGTTTCTGGTGATACATTGCCAAAAAAGAAACCTAGTCCTATGCAATTGCATCATATCTGCAAAACATTTAACGTACTGGAAGCGGAGTCTATGCTGGTGGGCGATTCAGAGACAGATGTTGTAGCAGCGCACGCCGCGGGATGTTATATTGTCACTGTGCCTTATGGATATAATCAAGGTAAAGCCATTGACGAGCGTTTGGTGGATGCAACGATTGTTGATTTACCCGATTTACTTAATTTATTAACCTAGTAGTCTCTTATTAATACATAACTTCAAATATGATGAACGTAGCCGGCGATCATTTTTACAGTCAGATTCTTAGTGGCCCTTTCAGTTGGCGATGCTCTTGGCAAAGCTAATTAAATAGTCATACAGCAGCGTCACTCATAGGTAATCAAGCTGATCCACTTTAAAGAACAGATGATAAAGTTTTAGGAAGTTTATGTTAAACACGATTAATCAAGATGAATTTAACGCCTTGGCAGCACAAGGCTACAATCGCATTCCCCTCGTACTAGAAACCTTTGCAGATCTCGATACACCGTTATCCCTCTATTTAAAACTGGCAAATCAGCCTTTTTCATACTTGCTTGAGTCTGTGCAGGGTGGCGAGCGTTTTGGGCGCTATTCGATTATTGGCTTACCTGCAAAAACGCGGATTGTCGCGTATGGTAGAAAAATAGAAGTGCTGGATGGCGACACGGTGGTGGAGTCCGTTGAAGATACAAACCCATTAGATTTCGTAAAAAGTTACCAAGCGCGCTTTAAAACGCCGCCTTATGAAGGCTTACCAAGATTCACTGGCGGTTTGGCTGGTTATTTTGGCTATGAAACTGTACGCTATATTGAGAAACGCTTAGCCGATAAGGTAAAACCAGATGCCATAAACGTCCCCGATGTTTTACTGATGGTATCTGAGCAATTGGCGGTAGTTGATAATTTAAGCGGTAAACTTTACTTTATTGTTTATGCAGATTCAGCAGAGGCTGGTGCATACGAACAAGCTAAACAGCGGTTAAGTGATTTAGTTTTAAAGTTGAGAAACACAGTCACCATTCCAAAATCTATCGCTACGGATAAAACCGAGGCAACTTCAGAGTTTGGTGAAGATAATTTCAAAGCAGCGGTTAAACGTGCTCAGCAGTACATTTTGGACGGCGATATTATGCAGGTGGTGCTGTCGCAACGCATGTCACAGCAATTTTCTGCGCCGCCGCTATCACTCTACCGCGCATTGCGCAGCTTGAATCCATCACCTTATATGTTCTACTACGACATGGGCGATCACCACGTGGTTGGTGCGTCACCTGAGATTTTAGTGCGCCTTGAAAATGGCACAGTGACCGCACGACCAATTGCTGGCACAAGACCGCGCGGCAAAACCCGCGAGCAAGATATTTTACTGGCTGAAGAATTGCTGGCTGACCCTAAAGAGCGTGCAGAGCACGTACAGTTAATGGATCTTGGGCGCAATGATGTTGGTCGAGTGGCCGTGACTGGTTCTGTTCGGGTGACTGACAATATGATGATTGAGCGTTATTCTCATGTGATGCATATTGTCAGTAACGTAGAGGGCAAACTTAAGCCTGAGATGGATGCGATTGATGTGATTAAAGCAACGTTCCCTGCCGGCACGGTCAGTGGTGCGCCTAAAGTGCGCGCGATGGAAATCATCGATGAGTTGGAGCCAAGCAAACGTGGCATTTATGCAGGCGCTGTGGGTTACTTGGGCTTTAATGGCGACATGGATGTTGCGATTGCTATTCGCACTGGTGTAATAAAAAACAATATGCTTTATGTACAGGCGGGCGCGGGTATTGTGGCTGACTCTATCCCCGAAAGCGAATGGATAGAAACGCAGAACAAAGCGCGGGCAGTGTTACGCGCTGCAGAGCTGGTGCAAGATGGACTTGATGCTAGTTAAGAAAATGTGATGAAAAACATTGCTACTCAATATAAGTCACCAACTTTTAAAGCAAAATTGGTGACTTTTATTTTAGTGGCGCTGGCTTATTTTTTAACAGCCAAACTTGGGCTGATGGTGCCTTACCAAGAGTCTGTGGTTACCATGATGTGGCTTCCCACTGGTATTGCTGTTGGCGCAATCATGCGATGGGGGAGTGTCTGCATCCCCGCTATTTTTGCCGCATCATTACTCGTTGAGTTAACGCTTCGTTTACCCTACTTCACCAGCATTTTAATTGCAATTACAAGCACGTTGGGCCCCACCTTTGCGGCATACCTTCTACCTAAGCTTCATTTTAATTATCACTTAAATAAACAAAAAGATATTTTGCTAATGATGTTGGTGGCCTTGCTTAGCATGCTCGTGAGCGCTACAGGCGGTATCTTTAGCCTATATGTCACTGGATTACTTGCCTCTGAAAGCTTATTAAACATCTGGTTGATTTGGTGGTTGGGCGATAGCTTAGGCATTTTGTTGGCGCTGCCCTTAGTCCTTAATATTGGTAGAAAAGGCACGTTCTCTTGCGATAATCGGTGCTATCAACTGTTAGCCTGGATTATTTTATTTGTATGTATTGAGCTTATTATCGTGAGTTCTGTTCCCGATTTAAGTAAACAATTCATTTTATCCATGTTTGTGATTTTACCCATGTTGATATGGGCATCCATGAGCTTTGGTGTGGTCGGCGGCTCGTTTTTTGTGATTGTTTTATCCAGTATTGCTGTATGGCTTACTTCAAAAGGGATTGGTAATTTTTATAGTCAAAACGTCAGTGAGGGAGTTTTTTCACTGTGGGCATTTATGGTGGCATTGGTGGTCACCATGTTGCTGATTTCTGCATTGCAGTCCGAACGTAATTTAGCACTTAAAACGATACAGAAAAATGACAAGAAGCTACGCGCAGTGATTGATGGCGCGTTTGATGCGATTATTACCATAGACCCGGCTGGGCGACTAGTGGAGTTTAATCCGGCTGCTGAACGTATCTTTGGATACAAAAAAGAAGAGGTAATGGGCAAATCCATGTCGGAGGCAATTATTCCGGCAAGATACCGCACTGCGCATCATGCGGGGCATCGGCAATATGTCGCGTCTGGTGTGACGCATATCTTTAATCAGCGCATAGAAATGGTGGCGATGCGGGCGGATGGCAGTGAGTTTCCGATAGAGTTAACGTTAACCGCTTTAAAAGATGCTGACTTATCTTTAGTGACCGGATTTGTACGTGATATCTCTGAGCAGAAAAAGGCAAGGCAAGAAATCGAGAACTTTGCCTATTATGATGCACTGACAGGTTTGCCTAACAGACGTTTATTGATAGACCGTTATCAACATGCAGTATTAATTGCAGAGCGTGCCAAGAGTTATTGTGGCTTGTTATTTATTGATTTAGATAAATTTAAAATTCTCAACGATACCAAGGGACATGATGTCGGCGACCAATTGCTGATTGAGGTGGCGAAAAGAATACAAAGTACAGTCAGAACAGGCGATACCGTTGCAAGGCTTAGCGGTGATGAGTTTGTGGTGATTTTAGAGAATCTGGACTCTAGCGCTACTGTGGCTTATCAGCAGGTGAGTGATGTTGCGCAGAAGCTGCTGACGGGGCTGAATAAAGCTTACTACTTAAGCTTGTTTGAGTTTGTGACTAGCGCAAGCATCGGCATTACTTTGTTTAATGATAACCAGCTGGCCTTTGAAGACCATTTAAGGCATGCAGACACCGCGATGTACCTATCAAAAGATAGCGGTGGTAATACTTATCGTTTTTATGATCAATTGACGCAAGAGAGCATAGAAAAAAGCTTTGCACTAGAGTCCGCACTTTCCTTAGCGCTGCTTAATCAGGAGCTTTATTTTAACTATCAGCCCATTGTGAATGTAGATAAGCAGGTGGTTGCGGCCGAGGTGCTATTAAGGTGGAGCCACCCGACGTTAGGCGATATTAGCCCTGCCGAGTTTATACCGATTGCAGAAAAAACGAATCAAATCATTAAAATCGGGCATTGGGTGTTGGCGCAGGCGTGTCAGCAGCTGAAAATCTGGGAAGCAGACCCAATCCTAAGTCAAATCAAGTTGTCAGTTAATATTAGTGCTAAGCAGTTTTTATATATCAATTTCGTACAAGAGTTGCGCGAAATACTAGCGCAAACCGCAATCAATCCTGACCAGCTTAAGCTGGAGCTTACTGAAACGGCGGTGATTGATAATATTGAGGATGTGATTAATAAAATGAAGGTGTTGAGGCAGATGGGGGTGAGGATCTCGCTTGATGATTTTGGGATTGGGCATTCGTCATTGGTTTATCTCAAGAAATTGCCTGTCACCCAAATTAAGATTGATCAATCATTTGTGCATGATGTGCTCACAGACTCAAATGATGCCGCGATTATTCAGATGATACTGGCTGTTGGTAAGACCATCCACTGCGATATTGTGGCTGAGGGCGTAGAGCAGGTTGAGCAGTACGAATTGTTAAAAAGCTTTGGCTGTGATTTCTTCCAAGGCTATTACTTTAATCGGCCTACGGATGTTGCAAGTTTCGAAAAGTTAGTCATTAATGGGTAATGACTAACTTGATATGCATCATATATGCATGATTGCTTAATTAAACTTTATTTTCTTAATTAACGAATCTTGGTCGTTATAGTAATAAGCCTCGTAAGATATTTTTCTAAGTGAGTAAACTTTTTCGATAACTGTTTTATGTGCGTCTGCTTGCTGACTAATGACGAAAGCTTGTCTTGTAGGTGTTAAATCAGTAAACGGGATGAGTTTTTCAAATTCAAACCCTTCCTCGTATTTGAACTCAATCGTGTATAGCCAATCATTCCAAGTAAATGCTGCATCAAACCCTTTAGACATGCGCATGATATTAATGCTGGGGTCGTGAGCTTCCTGTATCCGGATTGACGCACTATTCAACATCAGCACCCCTGCGACGACCATCGCCCCATATCCTATTTTGCTAAATAATTTTGTGGTGATTTTGGGGAGTATGGTCTTCATCATGAAGGTGGATATTACTGCGGCAAGCGCTACAGTTAACCCTAGTAGCAGTGCCTTGCTTGTAAATAAGCCTAACCATGCGTACAAGCATAGTTTTATCAGGTGCAGAATAATTTCGTTTGCTGCGCGGGTGGCAACAATCTCCTCTTTTTCTAGACCGTATCGTAAATATACGCCATTAAACAAAACGCCCACGGCGCCAGTTAACCCGGAAATGAGGCCTGCTAAAAACCCTACAGCAGGAAACGACCATGTAAGTTTGTCAGTTTTGTTTAAGGTTTCAGTTGGTTTTTTAAATACATAGGGTAGGTTTGATACTAAAAACAGGGCCATGCAAAATTCGATATACACAGGGTCTAGATGGCTTAACAGGTAGCCGCCGATGAATACACCAGGAATTGCGGTAGGTAGAAAGTGTTTTACTAGAGACCAGCGAATGCTTTTATAAAATAACCCAATTTTTGTAATCGAGCTGATGGATGTTCCCACCGATAGGGCGGCGGGTACTTGTGTCACTGGTAGTGCGAAACCTAATATGGGAATAAGCAAAAGACCCGCACCGCCACCACAAATTAAACTAATAGAGAATGCTACTAAAGCAGCAATAAAAGTAATCAAATAAATCATAACGAATTTTTATACATCATTTGTTTTAGAAAGATAGTCGACACTGACGACATGATTTACATGCATTCTGAACAGAAACAAGTTGAGTCGCAGCAACTAAGTACAGTGGCAAGGTGAGTGTTTTGAATGTCAAAAAATAAACCCATGTTACTTATTTGCGACCCAGTCACCAGACTTTCCGCCATGTTTCTCTAGCAGCTTAATCTCAGAGATTGTCATCCCACGGTCTACCGCTTTGCACATATCATAAACGGTGAGTAAGCAAGCACTCACAGCGGTCAGTGCCTCCATCTCTACACCGGTTTTTCCATAAGTCTCAGTGGTCACTGCGCAGCTGATACTAGATGATGCTTCGTTCACATCAAAGCTCACAGCAATGCGCGTGAGTGAAATCGGGTGACACAGCGGGATAAGGTCAGAAGTTTTCTTTGCTGCCTGAATCGCAGCGATTCTGGCGATACCAAGTACATCTCCTTTTTTGCTGTTGCCAGTTTGAATAAGCGCTAGCGTTGAAGGCAACATGCTAATGTGTCCTGTTGCAATCGCAATACGGTGGGTTTCGGCTTTTTCGCCAATATCAACCATATGGGCTTGGCCATTTTGATCAAAGTGGGTGAGTGGGTTTGTCATATTGTTCAGTCTCTGCGAGTGTGGTCTTAGTGTAAGAATTTGGTTAGGTTGATGCGATATAATTTACGCAGCATTATGAAACATTCAACTACAAACGTTATCATAGTAATAATGAAATTAAATTTATCACCCATTATATTATTAGTTGCTTCACTTCTGCCGACTTCACTAGTTACGACTTCAATAGTTGTCGTTTCACTAGCGTACACGCATCAAGCGGTAGCCAATGAGTTGCCAGACTTAGGCGATGTGTCAGCAACAGTACTGTCGCCATTGCAAGAGCAGGAAATCGCAGAGCAGATTATGCGTCAGGTGGCTGTCAGTGATGATGTGCTAAGCGATGTAGAAGTGTCTGACTATTTGCAAGGACTAGGCGCGCGCTTGGTGGCGAATGGGCCGGATAAACGACAAAAGTTTAATTTCTTTGTGGTACAGGACCCTTCTATTAACGCGTTTGCAATGCCGGGTGGTGTGGTAGGTGTGCATACCGGTTTGATTTTAGCCTCTAATAATGAGTCTGAGCTTGCAAGTGTGCTGGGCCACGAAATTGGCCACGTTACCCAGCGACATCTGGCACGGATGCTTGCTTCGCAAAAATATGACACTTTTAAGAACTTAGCGGGTATTGCTTTGGCTTTGCTGGTTGCAAGGTCAAACCCGCAGTTGGCTACCGGTGCGATGACGACAGCATCTGCTATTGGTGTGCAAAACCAGCTGGATTACACGCGTGATTATGAGCGAGAAGCGGATCGTATCGGCTTGCAGATTTTAGATTCAGGTGGTTTTGATGTCAGGGCGATGCCTCAGTTCTTTAAAACGTTACAGCGTGGTTCTCGTTTTGTTGAGGGCGGCGCACCTAGTTTCTTACGCACTCACCCACTGACCTCTGAGCGTATTGCCGATGTGAGTAACCGTGTTGAGCAAATGCCTTACCGGCAGGTGGCAGATGGCATTGAGTTTCAATATGTTAAAGCCAAGCTACGTGCAATGTTGGGTGTTCCTCAGCCCGCGATTGATTTATTTGAGCAGAATATTCGTGAGCAACGCTATGCAAATGCAGCGGCCGAGCATTATGGGTTGGCTGTTGCTCTGCTGCGAAAAAGCTCATGGGCAGAGGTTGAAAAAGAGCTGGATTGGCTTAAAAAAAATGCGACGCCACACCCAATGATAGAAAGTTTAGCGGCGCGTTTAGAAGTGGCCAGAAATAAACCTGCAGCTGCAGCCGAGAAGTATGCGTCTGGATTACGTGCTTTTCCGGATAATCGTGCTTTAATTTATGGATATGCAGAGCATTACCTTGCGACAAAGCAAGCCGCACAAGCAATTCAACTAGTTAAAATGAAACAGGATTTGTATGTGGATGATGCTTATATGTATGATTTATTGGCTAAAGCTTACAATATGCAAAACAAGGTATTGCTTGGTCACCAAGCGCAGAGTGAGGCCTATTATCGAAAATATGACCTAGCGCGTGCTATTGAGCAAATGGATTTAGCCGCCAAAGCCAATGACGGTGATTTTTATCAGCAATCGATTGTTGAAGCACGCTTAAGGCAGCTGAGGCAAATGATGGGTGACGATAAAAAGCCTAAACTTTAGGAGGTAGCATGCAACGTAGAAGTTTCTTATTGGGAATGTTCACTTTGATTGCGTTAACGCCAGTTAAAGTATGGGCAGCGCTATGGAATCGCCCTGCTTTTGAGGCGGTGAAATTACAGGATGCAACTCAGCATTTAGATGTTGGAGCAGAGGTGCCAAGCAACGACATCGTGATTATTGCGCCTGATCGTGCCGAAAATGGGGCAGTTGTGCAGGTTGAGGTGAGAAGTAATATCGAGCACACCGAGGCGATTGCTATATTGGTAGAGAAGAATCCGACTCCGCTTATTGCCAACTTTATGTTTAGCAATGGGGCTGAGCCATATGTGGTGACTCGTATCAAAATGGCTGAGACTTCTGATTTAAAAGTGGTGGTTAAGGCAGGTAATCAATATTTTACGCACGCTAAAAACATTACAGTATTGGAAAATGGTTGTGGGTAGCTCACTGATGTTAGCTCATGATGACCAGATTCAGCGTTGCAGTCTGATAGTAGCTTCTACCATTTTCTTGGTTGCGTCATTTGGTGTCGTGAAAAGGAATCTGCATGGATAAAAGCATGAAAATGCGCGCCCAACTGAAAGGTGACTATACTGAAGTTAAAGTGTTGATGAGCCACCCGATGGAAACTGGGCGCAGAAAAAATGATGCTGATCAGCTGATTCCTGCGCATTTTGTGCAGCTGTTGACAGCGACATTAAACGGTAAGCCTGTCATAGAAGCGCAGTGGGGTACTGGTATTGCTAAAAACCCATATCTCACCTTTAGGTTAAAAGGTGCCAAACTGGGTGATGTGGTTGAAGTGACCTGGCATGATAATTTAGGCGAAACGGCCACGCAAAGTATTGCAGTGACTCAAGCTTGAGATGATAAGCATCTCTGCTCATATTGGGGTGTTCGCTATCAATCACATTATATATGCCTTAAGTTTAGGCGCCTTATGATAAATTTAATTTATCAATATCATTAAAATGATATATTGGATTTATTGCAGTAAATCTCTATAATTCAAATCATGAATTTATAGTTCTATTAACCAATTTTTTAATCAATAGATAGGAAAAAACGATGTCATTAATTAATACACAAGTTCAACCATTCAAAACAGAAGCTTTCCACAATGGTAAATTTGTTGAAGTAAGCGATGTAAGCATGAAGGGTAAATGGTCTGTGGTAATTTTTATGCCAGCAGCATTTACTTTTAACTGCCCAACCGAAGTGGAAGATGCTGCTGACAACTATGCTGAGTTCCAAAAAGCAGGTGCAGAAGTGTACATCGTGACTACAGATACACATTTCTCACACAAAGTGTGGCACGAAACTTCTCCAGCAGTTGGTAAAGCACAATTCCCATTAGTGGGTGACCCAACACACCAATTGACACGCGCATTTGACGTGCATATCGATGCAGAAGGCCTAGCATTGCGCGGTACTTTCGTGATTAACCCTGAAGGCGTGATTAAAACTGTAGAAGTACACAGCAACGAAATCGCACGTGATGTAAAAGAAACACTACGTAAATTGAAAGCTGCACAATTCACAGCGGCTCACCCAGGCCAAGTTTGCCCAGCTAAATGGCAAGAAGGTGCTAAAACATTAACACCATCATTAGACCTAGTAGGTAAGATCTAATTATTGGCTTAGGCAATGTAATGCTGCGCTAACGAGCAAACATCTCTTAGCGCAGTGAAATAACAAGGGCATTATTCAAAAGATAATGCCTTTATTTTAAGTAAAGTTGGTTGTGTTATGTCGCAACCAGATGAGAATTTAAAGAAGAGAGCAATCATGGCATTAGAAACCGGTATCAAAACCCAATTGCAAACCTATTTACAGATGTTGCGTGAGCCGATTGTGTTGGCTGCCTCATTAGATGAAACGCCAGCAGCCCAAGAGATGCGTGAACTGCTGGAAGAAATCGCGAGCATGTCAGACAAGATTACGCTGACCATGGAAGATGATGCGCGTAAACCTTCGTTTGCTGTCAAGCGTGGTGCAAACCATACCGAGGCACATAAGGCGGTAGGCGTGCGTTTTGCTGGTATTCCTATGGGCCATGAGTTTACCTCTTTAGTGTTGGCGCTACTTCATACGGGTGGGCATCCGATGAAGCTAGAGGCTGAAAAAATTGCACAAATTGCCGCGCTTGAGGGTAGCTTTCACTTTGAGACTTACATTTCGCTAACTTGCCATAACTGTCCCGATGTTGTGCAGGCGATGAATATGATGGCGGTGATTAACCCCAACATTACCCATGTGATGATTGATGGTGCGCTATATCAGGATGAAGTGAAATCCAGAGAAATTATGTCGGTACCAACTGTCTACTTAAACGGTGAGGTATTCGGTGCCGGCCGTATGGAGTTGGACGAGATTTTGCCAAAAATTGATGTAGGTGCAGTTGCACGCGAGGCGAAAAAATTAGATGCACAAGCACCTTATGATGTATTGGTGGTAGGCGGTGGCCCAGCAGGTGCCTCAGCAGCCGTTTACGCAGCACGTAAAGGCATACGCACGGGCATCGTAGCGGATCGTTTTGGTGGGCAAGTGATGGATACGCTTGGTATCGAAAACTTTATTTCAGTGAAAGAAACTGAAGGGCCAAAGTTAGTAATGGCATTGGAGGAGCATGTAAAAAGCTATGATGTGGATATCATGAATTTACAGCGTGCTGTTGCATTAACTGAGCCTGGTAAGCATGGTAACAAAAACGATGATCTAATCGAATTGAAGTTGGAAAGCGGCGCAACTTTAAGAAGTAAATCTGTGATTCTTGCCACGGGTGCGCGCTGGCGTGAGCTGAATGTGCCGGGTGAAAAAGAGTATCGTGGTAAAGGGGTTGCTTACTGCCCGCATTGCGATGGTCCATTGTTTAAAGGCAAACCTGTTGCCGTGGTAGGTGGCGGTAACTCAGGGGTCGAGGCAGCGATCGATCTAGCTAATTTTGTTGGTCATGTGACTTTATTGCAATTTGATACTGAATTAAAAGCAGATGCGGTATTGCAGAAAAAGCTACGTACATTGAGCAACGTGACTATCATTACCAGTGCGCAAACAACAGAAGTCACTGGTGATGGCAATAAAATGAATGGGCTGACCTATACCGACCGCGTCACTGGTGAGTCTAAACATTTAGCGTTAGATGGCGTGTTTGTGCAGATTGGTTTAGTGCCTAATAGTGATTGGTTAAAAGGTACTTTGAATTTGAGCAAGTATGGTGAAATTGAAGTGAATCATCATAATGCAACATCGTTACCCGGCGTGTTTGCCGCTGGCGATGTGACGACGACTCCATACAAACAAATCATTATTGCCATGGGTGAAGGTGCCAAAGCTTCACTAGGCGCATTTGATTATTTGATTAGGCAATAAGAAGTTACAGGCAATAAACAAAGGCGGCTTGCGGGCCGCCTTTTTATTTATTCATGCTTGGTTTTGCAGGTGCTCATACCTAGTAAACCGTAAGCTGGGCAAAAGTTAATCAGCCCTGTTGCTAGCGGCACTACACCAATCCACGCCCAAACTGGACCGTTGGCAAATAATACCCATGCAATTAGGGCGAGCCCTACAACAATGCGTATTGTGCGGTCAACTCCGCCAATGTTAGCTTTCATCATGCAACTCCTATGAGTAAACACTCACTAAAAAGTACAGAATGTTCAGTGTACGCTCAACTTGTAGTACATGAAAGTGGCATGATGCATATTAGTTTAGTGAGTATTAGCAGAGATGCTAAGGGCTACTGCCTCGGCCACTTTGATACCATCAACCCCTGCTGACAGAATCCCGCCTGCATAGCCAGCACCCTCGCCACATGGATATAAACCCTTGGTGTTAATGCTTTGCAATGAGTCATCGTCACGTTTAATGCGAATAGGGCTAGAGGTGCGTGTTTCTACGCCGGTTAGTACGCCGTCCGCAAAATCAAAGCCTTTTACTTGTTTAGCAAATTCAGGGATAGCCTCACGGATAGCGCTAATTGCAAACTCTGGTAACACGGAGGCTAAATTGGTGAGATGTACACCTGGTTTGTATGAAGGTGTGACTTCACCAAACTGGGTAGATGGTTTGTTTTGCAAAAAGTCGCCGATTAACTGCCCTGGCGCGTGGTAATTGCTACCGCCAGCGACAAAGGCCTGACTTTCCAATTGGCGCTGCAACTCCATACCTGCCAGCGGATGGCCTGGGTAATCCTGATCGGGTGTGATGCCCACCACAATGCCAGCGTTGGCATTACGCTCGTTGCGGCTATATTGGCTCATGCCATTAGTCACCACGCGGTTAGGCTCTGATGCTGCAGCCACCACCGTGCCGCCAGGGCACATACAGAAACTGTAAACCGAACGACCGTTCTTGGCATGATGCACTAGCTTGTAATCAGCTGCGCCAAGCTTAGTCAGTAAGTCCTCACTGTAGCTCTTGCCGTATCTGGCTTTGTCGATGATAGATTGCGGGTGCTCAATACGGAAGCCAATCGAGAACGGTTTAGCTTCTATATAAATACCACGCTTGTGAACCATTTCAAACGTATCGCGTGCGCTGTGCCCTACTGCCAACACCAAGTGGTTGGTAGCAAGGCGCTCACCAGTTTGCAGCACCACGGCTTGCACCTGATTATTTTCAATTTCAATGTCATCGACACGGCTTTCAAAGCGGATTTCACCGCCTAACTCAGTAATGGTTTTACGCATTTCCTCTACCATGCCCACTAGGCGGAAGGTGCCGATATGTGGGTGGCTGACGTACATGATTTCTTCTGGCGCACCGGCTTTAACGAACTCTTGAATCACCTTGCGGCCATAGTGTTTAGGGTCTTTAATCTGGCTGTAAAGCTTGCCGTCAGAGAACGTGCCGGCACCACCTTCACCAAACTGCACGTTGGATTCAGGATTAAGCGTACTTTTGCGCCATAGTCCCCATGTGTCCTGCGTACGCTTACGCACCTCTTTGCCGCGTTCTAATACGATCGGCTTAAAGCCAGATTGCGCCAAAATTAGTGCGGCAAAGATACCAGCTGGGCCAAAGCCGACAATGACTGGTCTTAATTCGGGTGTAGATGCAGTTGTTGCAACAACCTTATAACTAGTGTCAGGCGCAGGTTTAATATGTGCATCTTTGCGAAACTTCGCTAAGATTTTTTCTTCGTTTTTGACTTCTACATCAAGGCTGTATACATACAAAATGGCATGCGATTTACGTGCGTCTACGCCGCGTTTGAATATATCAAAGTGAATCAAATCACTTTCTGGAATTTCCAAGCGTTTAAGCAATGCTGCTTTAATTTCATCTGCTTGATGGATGAGCGATTGAGCGTTTTCAATCGGGAGTTTGACTTCAGTAATACGTAACATAGGTGGTCACTTTAATAGGGGGAGTGTTTATCTGCCAATAGTGAGATTTTACAGGAGATTGAATCAAGCGATAAAGTGCTGATCATCACCTGCTATCGTGTCCATGAGACTTAAGTTTCAAGATTCAATTGTAATAATTTTTTCAGCATAGGCACGGTCACAGGTTTTTTCTCAGTGAGCGACCACACATCCAGTGCATCCAATACTGCCATCAGTGTGGGTAAATCACGACGCAGGTAGCGTAGGCAGTAATCAACCACCTCGTCTGGCAATTTCATGCCACGCTCTTTTGCATGTGTTTTAAGCGCTTGGGCTTTTTCTTCATCGGTCAGTGGGTGCAATTGGTAAACCAAGCCCCATGCTAGTCTGGTGGCTAAGTCATCACGCAGGCTCATTTGTGTTGGTGCTGCAATGCCGCTTGAAATAAGGATGCCGCCAGAAGCGCGTAGTTGATTGAATTGATCAAACAGCGCGATTTGCGCTTCCTCATTTAATAAATGCGTATCGTCTGCAATAAAAAGCGGTAATTCGGATTGTGCTGCAATGCGTTGACAGGCTTGTAATAGGTGAGATTTTCCACTGCCCTGTGCACCCCATAAGTAAATAAAACGGGCTTCTTCTGCGTAAGTGAGTGCTTGCTTTAGGCTATGCAGCGCTTCAGCATTCTGACCTACAATGAAGTTATCCAACGTTGGCGGCGCCAACGGCTGAATGTCGAGCAATAATTGCTTGGTCGGAGATTTGTAATGAAGATCCGTACTGTTCATGCGGTTAACCTAAGTAAAAGCTACTGCTAAGATATTTTTGTTTTGCGTGCCTAAACCCAACGGCTATCGCGGCTGATACCGGCAGCGCCAATAGCACGCCTGCAAAGCCAAATAACTGGCCGCCAGCCATGAGTGCAAAAATGACAACAAGCGGGTGGAGGCCGATACGATCCCCTACTAGCCATGGGGTAAGTGCCATGCTTTCAACGAGTTGCCCCAAGCCAAATACGACTAACACTGGAATCAGATCGCCGAAGTTGCCAAATTGTAAAACACCGGAAATCACAGCTAATGTTAAGCCTAAACCAAAGCCTAAGTAGGGAATAAAGCCCAGCAAGCCAGATAACATACCAATTGGTAGTGCAAACTCTAGCCCTGCCATCCATAAACCCGTAGCGTAAAATATGCTCATTAGCACCATTACGGTCAGTTGCCCACGTAAAAACTCAGCAAGTACGGCGTCGATTTCAGAAGCAATTTCTTGTGTTTTGCCAATTAGTTGCCGTGGTAGCAATGCACTAATTTTCTGCATGAAGATATTCCAATCTAGTAGCAAATAAAATAGTACGAGTGGGATGAGTATCAAATTAGCGAACCAGCCAATTACTGCCATGCCGTGATCACTTAAGCTAAGTGCAATATTTTTAGCAAAATTCCCTGTGGTTTTCCAGTTTTCAGTGAGGATAGCTTGAATCTGTGCAGGGTCAATTTCGGCACTGACACCAAAGTTCTTTTGTAACCAAGGTTCAAGGTTCGCTTTGGCTGCATTTAAATAAGCGGGAATCTTTTGCGAAATCTGTACAAACTCATGCTGCAATAATGGAATCATGATTAATACGATGATTATTAATACTGCTAGCAGAAACAAAAGTACCAGTAATGTGGCAATGCTACGGCTTGGTCTAAATGAAATTTTGCTTTGATGACTGCCTAATTGAAGGGCTTCAATTTTGTTGACTAGCGGGTTGGCAATGTATGCCAAGATTGCCGCAATCAAAAAAGGCGTAAGTATTGGACCCAGCAGATAAATCAGGCCGAAAACCGATAAAACAGCCACCAGCCAAACGGTATTTGTGTGTTTGTTCATTCTGCGCTTTCAGTAAAGTGTGGCTGTTTTGCAAAAGCCTGCGTTTTCACGCCTTCAACATTTCAGATAACTAAGCATTTCGGTTAAAATAACATTATAACGATAGAACACACTTTTTGTAGAAAGCGAGAACCCCCTTGAGCGCCAATAATTCAGATAAAACTTCAATTAGCTACCGCGATGCTGGTGTTGATATTGAAGCGGGCGATGCGTTAGTTGAACAAATCAAACCGTTTGCCAAACGCACGATGCGTCCAGAAGTATTGGGTGGTATTGGTGGTTTTGGCTCATTGTTTGCTGTGCCGAAAAAATTTAACGAGCCGATTCTAGTATCAGGCACTGATGGCGTAGGTACAAAGCTTAAGTTAGCGTTTGAGCTAAATAAGCACGATACCGTAGGTATCGACTTGGTGGCCATGAGCGTGAATGATATTTTGGTACAGGGTGCTGAGCCGTTGTTCTTCTTGGATTATTTCGCCTGCGGTAAATTAGAAGTTGGTGTTGCAGCGCAAGTGATTAAAGGCATTGCTGAAGGATGTGAGCAATCTGGCTGCGCATTAGTTGGTGGTGAAACTGCAGAAATGCCAGGCATGTACCCAGCAGGTGAGTACGATTTGGCAGGCTTTGCAGTAGGCTGTGTAGATAAAGCTAATTTGATTAATGGCACGACCATTGCCGCGGGCGATGTGGTATTAGGCTTGGCTTCAAGTGGCGCGCACTCAAACGGTTACTCACTGATTCGTAAACTGATCGAGAAATCAGGCATTGATTTTGAATCTGACTTCCACGGTAGAAAATTCAAAGATGTGGTGATGGCACCAACACGTATTTATGTGAAATCTTTATTGAAACTGATTGAAGCAATGCCAGTAAAGGGCATGGCACACATTACAGGTGGCGGCATTACCGAAAATATTCCACGCGTATTGCCAGAAGGTTTAACTGCTGAAATCAAGGCATCTGGCTGGGAATTGCCACCGTTGTTCCAATGGTTGCAAGCACAGGGCAATATCGTACCGAGCGAAATGTATAAAACTTTCAACTGTGGTATTGGCATGGCGATTATCATGGCGAAAGAAGACGCTGCTGCGGCTAAGGCATTATTAGAGGCTGCTGGTGAAACAGTGTTTGAGATTGGTCATATTCGTGCACAAAATGCAGGCGAAGCGCCAACCATTGTGATCTAATTGTTTTAGAAAAAGCTGCTTGTTGAATAATAAAAGTAAGTGTGTAACAACAGCTTATGTAACGAAAATGAGCCTGATGCGTTGAGCGTGATGTGTCTTAAAATCAAGGATTTTTAGTGATGAATCGAATCAAAGCATGGAACTTGTTATTTTGTTTGTTAATTGGCGCAGTAGCGTTAGCACCACAAGCTGCTTTATCTAAAACGAAAGCCTCTAAAGAAGCGGTTTCAACCAGTCCTTTACCGAAACGTATTCAGGCCACTTATGAAGTGACTAAAAATGGCGAGCCATTTGCTAATGTGCATGAGCTGTTTGTCATCACTAAAAATGCCTATACGGTAGAAAGCACTACCAAAGGACTAGGTGTTTATGCCTTACTGGGCGAGCGTAAATTAAGTAGTGTGGGCGTTATCACGGCAAAAGGTCTGCAGCCCACGCATTTTGAATTACACCAAGGCAACCATAAAAAGAAATCATTATTCACGGATTTTGATTGGGCAAAACGCAGTCTGGTCATGACCATTAAGGGTAAGCAGGAGACAGCTGAGCTTAAAACTGGTACGCAGGATTTAGCGAGCTATGCTTACCAATTTATGTTTATGCGCGCATCGTTAAAAAATACGATTACCGTGCCACTGACCACAGGTAAGAAACTCAAGCAGTATCAGTATAAAGTGAACCCCGAGCAAAAAATCATTGATGGTGCTGGCGTGCAGTATAAAACTCTGCATTTAACACCAGCAGAGAAAGACGCATCAGAAACCAAAGAGCTTTGGTTGGCAACAGAACATTATTACGTGCCAGCGCGCATACTGATGATTGATGATGACGGCCATAAGCTAGAGCAAACCTTAACGGAATTGCGTATCGAATAGTGGCCTAATGGCTGGACTATGTACCAAGTAACTAATAACTAGACCTAATGACTAACTAATTAAATAACTAAGTAATTAAACCACTCAGTCACTACATTTAAGTCACTCGTTATTTTAAGAAACCAAGTGATAAGAATTCAGGTTCTAAGAAACTGAATTCTAAGTAACTACAGAAAACAATACAAAGAGAATCAATATGACGCCTAATTTAATTCGGCAAGCTGCAATCGTTTTATCTAATCTACTCACGTTTAGTAGCCCTGCTGATGCGAAGTTAAGTGAATTTTTTCGTAATAATCGTGATTTAGGTACCAAAGAGCGCGCATTTGTGGCGGAAAGCGTTTATGGCGTATTGCGTCGTCTACGTTTCTTAAGCACAGTGACTGCTAATGATGAAAATGACCCTGACGATGCACGTAAATTGATTTTAGCTTGGCTATTGCGCGTGCAAGGTATGAGTATTCGTGAGTTAGAGCCGATGTTGAGCGAGCAGCAGAAAGAATGGGCGCATCTAATTAAAGCCAAGTCTACGGATAACTTGCCGTTGGCGGTGCAGGCCGATGTGCGTGACTGGCTGTGGGATAAGTTAGTTGCACAATATGGTGAGGCTGAAGCGCTGACGATTGCCCGCAGTATGCATGAGCAAGCAACGTTAGATTTGCGTGTGAATACGATTAAAGGCACGCGTGATGAAGTGATGGCAAAATTTATTGCTGAAAATACCTCAGGTGAAACTAATGTGACTAAAACCCCTTATTCACCGATTGGCCTTCGTATGCCAAATCGTATGAATATTGGCCGTCATGTGTTGTTTACTGAAGGCAAGATTGAGGTGCAGGATGAAGGTAGCCAGTTGTTGGCACACTTGGTTGCGGCCAAACGCGGCATGATGGTGGCGGATTTCTGTGCTGGTGCCGGCGGTAAAACGTTGGCGATTGGTGCGCTCATGCGTAATACCGGCCGTTTGTATGCGTTTGATGTGTCTGAAAAGCGCCTACATAACTTAGGGCAGCGTTTAAAACGTTCAGGTTTAAGCAACCTGAATGCACAAGTGATTAGCAGCGAAACCGACCCTAAGTTAAAACGTTTAAATGGCAAGTTTGACCGCGTGCTGGTGGATGCACCTTGCAGTGGTTTAGGCACTTTGCGTCGCAACCCTGATCTTAAATGGCGCCAAACGCCTCAGGATGTGGCCGAGCTAAATGTTAAACAAACCAATATTCTGGCGCGTGCAGCTAAGCTGACTAAAGTAGGTGGGCGTTTGATTTATGCAACCTGTAGCTTGTTACGCGACGAGAATGAGCAAATTGCAGAGCAGTTCTTAGCCATCCACCCAGACTTTAAATTGCTAAATGCCGCGCAGATTTTGGCGCAGCACCAAATTGAGCTGGATACCGGTGATTACCTGAAATTGCTGCCGCACTTACATAATACTGATGGCTTCTTTGCGGCTGTATTTGAGAAGCTGGATGCGGCAACTGCACCGGTGCTAAGTGCTGACAATGAGGTTGAAGCTACACCTGAAGTAACACCTAGCCTAGAGGCCGAATCTACTTTAGAGGCTGTTCCAGAGGTTGAAGAAGTGGCTGCAGAGGAAGTGCCAACTAAAACCGCTAAAGCAGCGAAAAAGACAGCTGTCAAAAAAGAGCCTAAGCCTAAAGTAGCTAAAGCGCCAAAAGATGACAGCGCCGCGAGTACTAAGGTAAGCAAGGTAAAGGCAAGCACGGCTAAAACAAAAGCAGTTAAAGCCTAAATCAGATAGGGTAAGATTAAAAATCTTACCCTTTTTTTATTCAGTAATCGCGCCCCGGCGCTTTTTCTATGTAAAGGCTTTTGTTGTATGAAGTTACCCAGCCTCAACCTCCAGATATTATTTGCAGCCATTATAGGCGTTGTGGTGGGGATGTATTTCCACACATTAGGCACTGAACATCAGCTGGTAAAGGCTGGTCTCTATACCGCTGGATTAGCCGGCACGTTGTTTATTGATCTGCTTAAAATGATATTAATACCACTGGTATTTTGTTCAATTTCAGTGGGAATTGCCAATTTACGCGCACATCAGCAAATGCATCGTGTGTGGGTCACTACGCTTATTTACTTTACAGCAACCATGATGATTGCGATTAGTTTAGGGTTACTGGCGGCCAATTATTTTAAGCCTGGCAGTGGCTTACATATCACGATGTTTGCAGAGGCTATGCAGGGTTTTGAAGCAAAGCAATTGCCTTTACCTGAGTTTTTTGCACAGTTCTTACATGGTTTGTTTATGAACCCGTTTGACGCTTTAGCGAAAGGTAATGTGCTCGCTGTTGTTATGTTTGCGCTTATTTTGGGTGTGGCTTTGGTGGTTGGCGGTGAGCGCTTTAAGCATTTGCATCTACTGTTACAAGAAGCGCTAGACCTCACGATGTTGATTGTGAGATGGGTCATGTATCTGGCACCTCTCGGTATTATGGCGCTTTTGATTAGATTGATCGCGGTGCAGGATGTTGCGATGTTGAGCACACTAGGTAAGTTTGTTGCTGTTGTCGTTGGTGTTACCTTGTTGCACGGCGTGGTGGTGTTACCTCTGGTGCTATATGTAATAACGCGAAAATCACCATGGTGGTTTTTTCAAGGCTCACGCGAGGCTTTGTTGACAGCATTTGCAACGAGTTCAAGTTCTGCTACCTTGCCTGTGACCATGCGCTGTGTGACGCAGCACCTACATGTAAAGCCAGAAATAGCAGGCTTTGTGGTGCCGTTGGGGGCAACGGTTAACATGGATGGTACAGCGCTGTATGAGGCGATTGCCGCCTTATTTATTGCTAATCTGGTTGGTGTCGAGTTGAGTTTTATGCAGCAGCTGATTGTATTTCTTACAGCAATGATTGCTGCCGTGGGCGCGCCAGGGATTCCCAGTGCAGGGATGGTCACCATGGTGATGGTGTTGCAATCGGTGGGCTTGCCTGCCGAAGCCATCGCGATTTTGTTGCCGATAGATCGCTTATTAGATACTTTGCGAACTACGGTGAATGTGCAGGGTGATATTGTCGGTAGCTTGGTGGTGCAAAAATTAGTTGCACAAAAACTTACCGTGGAAGCACCGAACGCCTTGGCTACTCATTAATAAGTGGCCTTTCATTAATTCATGATGTGAGTTTATGTATGGACTCACGTCTAATTGCTGTAGCTTTGTAGAGATTCAGCTATATGATTAGCTGTGCGGATGCTCACATTGATGCTGTTTGCTTAAAAAAGGCATAACCCGCTCTTTGGTGTTCGGGTGCGATGAAATCATTTCAGGTGCAGTTGTGCCGCCATGACTTTTTTCTAGTTTTAATAACAAAGACGCAAATGACTGTGTTGGTATGCATGCCGCTCTAAGCGAGGTAAGTGCGTAGTGGTCTGCATCCACTTCTAGGTCACGTGAGTAACTCATGTTGAGCATCAGTGCAGGTAGGCCCGCTGCAATGCTGCTTACATCACCCGTGATGGCAATCACAATGATGCCCGAGATGGTGCCTTGTAACGTTTGTCTTAACGCATGACGGCCTTTTACGTGGCCTAGTTCATGGGCGAGTACGGCAATAATTTCGTTGTTATCTTTAGCCAGCGCAACTAACTCATCGGTCATGATTAAATAGCCGCCAGGTAATGCAAATGCATTAGCGCCAATGGTAGGGCTTTTTCTAAAGTTGAGCTGGTAGTCTGGGCAATCACCAGTTTTTAAGCACAAATCTTTTAATGCTGATTCGATGGCTGCTTTTTTTGCGTCCGATAGTTCGGAGGGGGTGAAATACCCCAGTTGATGATCTAAGGCCGCTAGTGTTTGTTTACCCAGGTCTTTTTCAATACTTGGAGGTGTTGCTAACGCTGCAAATTTTGCGGCTACTGGCACGCCATATTTCAATAGTAACAAGCTTGATAGCACGATGCCGATGAGCGCAATGATGATTACCAATAAGTGTGATTCAGCATAGTGAATTGTGCGCCAAAACAGGTGGGCCGATTTTCTTGGTAGATGTTGTTCTATGTCCTGAAAGTCAGTTTCCAGTCGGCTACTATCTGGTAAATCGATGAGGCGCCGTCCTCTGCCCAGCTTGGCTTGAATGTGGCAATCTTTAATGAAAAAAATGTGGCTGGTGGGTGATGCGCTGTCACTGCTAGCCATAGTCACATTAAAAGTAAATGCGTTATCCGTGATGCTCACCAGCACCCGCTGTGCACGGGGGCTGATGCCATCAAAATAGTCTGCATCAAACTGCATGAGTTGCGTACTAACCAAAAGAAAGATCTACATCAAACATTTCGGCAATTTCTTCGCCCATGGCGCGTGACATTTCTTTTTTCTCACCCACAAATTTATCCCAGTCTGTTTCGCCAGTTAAGACTAGTCGCTCAGCACGATAACGTGCCATTCTGATTTGGGCCCAAGGCGTGGCTAAACCTAATGTCAGAAACAGAATGATCGTATTGGAAAAATACAGCCAGACTAAGTCACGCATGCGTTGATTGCTGGTAAAGGAAATATGTTCAAGTGAGGTACCGTTCCAAATGAGATTGGTAATTCTTGATCTGATATACGCAGTGACTAAGAAAATTATGGCCATATAAAATAATGCAATACCCAGAAAAATGGCATATATCATGGGGCCTAGCATCGCAGCATACGGACCAAACATTTTTTCAATAGGGTTTTCTTTTTTTACATGCTCACCAGCATGAGATTCGGCACTTTGGGATTCAGTATCTTGTATTTGTGCTTCGTATGCTTTCATTTGCGCTTCAAATTCAGCACGGTCCTCTGGGCTTAAGTCTTTCAGGTAGTCTGCTGTGGATTGCGTTTCTGCTGTATCAGCTACTTTAATAAAACCATCTTCTGTCGCAGTGGACTGGGCTTGTAGTGAGTGTTGATTAATGCTAACAGTGTCATGTTTGTGATGGCTAGCCAAACTACTTACACCTAGGTATATCGCTAAACTAATCGCCAATATAACAGCGGCTAGTTTTAGGTAAACCATGTAAAAGTCTTTCACTAGCGCTTGCATTTGAAACCGGCTCAGGCCGAACTTATGATGGTTGAAAGCAAACTGATTAACGCGCTGTGCAACAAACGGTAAAGCAAGCCCTAATGTGATCACTACTAAGATTGGATACACAATAAACGCGAGAGCCGCCTGCAGATAGCTGCCATCAAAGTCAAATCTTAAGCCGCGGTGACTGGAGTTGCGCGCATTAAACATGAGGCCGCGTATTACGATCCACGGCAAAGCAAATAAAAATGCGACTAATAGAATACCTGCTGCAATTGGGCTAAAGCCGGCAAACACTTGATAGAGCACAAACAGCACCACTGCGATGATGCGTCCTTTAAGAATCGCAATCGGGCTTGCATGATAATCAAAGCCCACACTGTCAATCAGCGTGTTGTTGTAGAAATATTTATTCCGACGTACTTTTGCCCATGCAGAATAAATACCTAAGGTGACGATGGACAGCAGTAAGTTGACGATCCAAATACCAAAGTACTCACCTGCTCTGCCTGTAAATACAACAGGCGTTTGACGATTTGACATTGATGCTCCCTTATTGATTATTTTTTATAGTGGACACATGCTTAATCTGTTGATTAAAGCGATCACTTTCATAAGCAAGTAATACAAATGGCCGTCAAATAGTAGCACTCAACTTATTGAAGGGTAAAGGTAAATGACGCTAATTAATGAGAATTTACATTCTCAGTGTGTGCTGGCATCGCGGGGTTAAACACTACAACTTAAACAGGATGGTTGCGATGCCAGAATTGATATCTTTAAGTGTTTTGTGCTGTAGGGTGATGGCTGGTGTGACGCTGGCTAATCCAGCCGATGAGCAGGGAGTAAGCCGCGGGGACAACCACCAGCGTCAGCAGTGTGGATGAAATCATCCCGCCTATAATCGCAACTGAGAGCGGCTTGTTGGTTTCTGAGCCGGCACCTAAACCCATCGCCGCGGGAAGCAGCGCTAAAATGATGGTGAGTGAAGTCATTAATACTGGGCGTAGACGCACCGGACAAGCTTCGCTCAACGCCGCATTAATATGCGCTTTGTTAATTATTTCGCCACTTTCTCTCACTTTATCTAACAGCTGATTGGTTAAATCTACCAAGAGAATCGAGTTTTTAGCTACCAAGCCTATTAGCAGTACCAAGCCAATCATGGAGTACATATTGAGGCTATCGCCTGAAATCAGCAGTGCAATCAGGCCACCGATAATCGCCAGTGGTTGAGCCAACATCACAAGTAAAGGCTGAACGAATGAATTAAACTGGCTTGCTAGCACCATGTACAGTAAAACAAAGGCGAGTAGAAATACAAACTGTATGTTTTTAAACGTCTTACCAAACTCCTCTGCTTGGCCTGTGAGTTTTAGCGTGTATTCCGGCGGCACGATGGTAGCAGCTGCCACTTTAACTAAATTCACCGCCTCACCTAGCGGCATATTTGGGTTTGCATAAAAGTTGACGGCATATTGCAAATCATAGCGGCCAATCACGGCAGGGCCGAGCTCCTGTTTAAACTTAGCAACGGCATCAAGACGCACCAGCTCCCCACTGTCACTTCTCAGGTAAATCTTACTTAAATCCGTGACGTTCGTTAAATCTCCTTCGGTAGCTTTAATGCGCACGTCATAACGCTGGCCATCACCTACGGCTTCATTGTATTTAGCTACATTAATACCGCCGGCATATAAACTGACTGCCGTAGCAATTTCTTGAGCATTGAGTCCCAGTGTGGCGGCACGTACACGGTCTATTTGTACATCTAACTGTGGTAAATCTAGCTGTACATCTAAATCCACCCTGCCCATTTCTGGGTTATCACCTAATGATTGCTGCAATAGCTTAGAGATTCGCCCTAGTTCTTGCAGATTATTGCCGGTTAAATTGAATTGGAGTTTTTCAGAGCGTTGCCCACGCACCACGGATGCGGGTGCTGCCAGTGCGCGCGCACCAGGCACTTGTTCGAGCTCGACTTTAAGTTCTTTGATTAAGGTTTGCTGGCTTTTTGTCCTTAGTTCTTTGGGTTTTAGACGCACATTTACTCGCGCCTCATTGACTTGCCCACGAGAGCCTGTGCCTATTGATGAAAAATAACTATCTACTTCATTCGGATGATTTTTTAGTATAGCTTCAACCATCTTGAGTCTGGAATCAGTGTAATCAAGGCTGGAACCTAGTGGTGTTTTCAGGCTGATACCAAAACTACTTTCGTCAGATTCTGGTACAAAGTCTTTTTCTACATACTTAAGGGTTAGATAACCCGATGCTGCTACAAATACTGCAGTGAATATCAGCACAAAACCCCGATGCCTCAGTGTCACTTTCAGTAGTTTTTTATATTGCTCATCAAGGTAGTCTAATCCGCGCCCTGTTAGGCGGTATGCAGCATTTTCTTTATGCGTTACGCTTAAATAGCGTGAGCACAGCATAGGCGTCAGGGTGAGTGAAACGAATAGAGAAACGAGTACGCCAAATGTGACAACCACGGCGAAGGATTTAAAGAACATTCCAATCACGCCGTTCATAAAAATCACTGGCGCAAAGATACATACCAGTGATAATGACGAAGCTAGTACGGCAAACACCACTTCGTTGCTACCGTTTTTAGTGGCTTGTGAGCGAAATAAAGCCACTTTGCCAGGGTGCTTCATATCCTCAGGGCTAAGAGCTTCGCCTACTTCTCCAGACATGTGCCGCAGAATACTTTCACGCACCACAATTGCGTCATCAACCACCACACCGATCAGCAGTAATAGTGCCAGTAGTGTCATGCTATTGAATGTATAGCCGGCAAAATACATCACCGCAATCGCACCTAATAACGAGACTGGAATTTCGAGACAAATCATCACAGTGGAGCTGAATGAACGCATAAAAATCAGCACAATTAACGCTGCAAATAAGGTGCCTTCCACTAAGTGTTCTTTGAGAGAGGCCACCATTTGATTAATGAAGATGGAGTCGTTAGTCGAGATTTCTAGGCTGAGGCCAGGCGGCAGGTTGGGGCGTATATCCTGTTCAAGCCTACGCTCAACTTCTTTAATAATCTCTACCGTATTGGCATTAGCCACCTTCACCATCCCTAAACCGACAGTCGGCTTGCCATTGTATCGGGCAATTTGGCGATTGTCTGTGAGGCCATCTTCAACTTTGGCGACATCTTTTAGCCGAATTGGCACGCCATCTTTAGTGCTAATAATTAAGTTGGATAAATCGTTAATGTCATGAAATTCAAGATCGAGTTTTAATAGCTGTTCAGCTTGTGAGCTGACTAAAAACCCACCCGGTAATTGAATATGCTCGCGGTTAAAAGCGCTGATTAAGTCAGTGGCAGCAAGCTTGTAAGCGGCCATACGCTCAGGATTTACATTGACGCGAATCACCCGATCACGGCGTCCTCCGATGGACACTTCTCCCACGCCGTTAATGGTTTCAAATTTTTTCTTTAATACATTATTCGCGTAAAGGTTGAGTTGCTGGATAGTACGGTCGCCACTTAGGGCTAGCCAAATCACAGCAGAGGCATTGGTGTCTACCTTTTGAACAGAGGGCGGGTCGGTGTCGGTGGGCAGGCGGCGCAGTACTTGATTTACTTTAGACTGTACCTCGTTATAGGCAACATCGATGTCTTTATCCAAAGAAAAAGTAATGCTGATACTGGATACGCCCGGTGACGAGGATGACTGGATATGCTCAATGCCCGGCGTAGTGTTGATGGCAGATTCAATGATGCTGGTGATGCTGGTGTCAACCACATCAGGGTTAGCGCCACGTAATGTGGTCGTCACCATGATGATTGGAAAATCAATCGCAGGGAGGCGGTCTACACCAATACGGTTGTACGAGATAATGCCGAATAACACGATGACGCCAGATAACATCCAGGCCAGCACATGGCGTTTGATAGAGAGTTCAGGTAGCGTCATGGGGTAAAAGTATCAATGATTATCGTGATGTTGAGGAATTACTGGCAATTTTGACCGGTGCCTTGTCGGTTAAAAAGCCCGCGCCATCGACAACGACGACATCGTTCACGCTGACACCGTCAGTAATCTCAATCAAGCCATTTTTACGTAAACCTGTTGTGACGATCGCTTGGTAGGCGATGTTGTCTTTGACGACGTAGACGACTTGCCCAGCTGGGCGCAATATCACGCTTTGTTCCGGCACCATCATTGCAGAAGCACGCTCACCTAAAATAACACTGGCATTCACGCTGCCACCAGCTTGCCATCCTGCCACATTCTTCACATCAGCAATCACCATAATCGTGCGGTTGCTTGCCGTAATTAATGGCTTAAGTTCACGGATGACTGTTTCAACCGGGGTGTCGCTTGTCGGTGTGGTGAGTCTTAGTTTTAAGCCCGCTTTAAGTTGCGTACCGGCACGCTCTGGAAAAGGAATGTAAGCCCGTAGCAGTTTATTGGAAATGATTTGCACAATCGGGTCGCCAACATTTACATATTCTCCCGTGTCTACAATCTTACTTTCCACCACACCGTCAGTAGGGGCGAAAATTCTGGTTTTTCCAGTGCTATTGCGAATGGTACTAATCCGCGCTTTGGCCGCGACTAGTTGCTCTTTAAGTACATTTTGATCCGCTACACTGGTGTCCACAGCAGTTTGTGAAATAAATTTTTTATCGACTAAGGCCTGATTCCGAGCAACAGTCTTGGACTGATTATTCAATAGTGCTTCAATGCGTCCTACTTCCGCCTGCGCTTCCCGCTCTTGTAGATTAAATTCAGTAGGGTCTAGTGTGGCGACAAGTTGCCCTTGTTTTACCGTGTCACCAGGGCTGACATATACCTTAATGATGCGCGCAGCAACTTCTGCCTTGAGCGTTGGGTCAACCAATCCTTCAAGTGAGCCGATGCCCTCTTCCGTTATTTCAACAGGTGCATCTTGCACAGCGGAAACGGTCACCAACGTAGGTTTAGGCCCGTTTTTATTGGCTTCTTGTTTATTTTCATCATTTGCACCACATGCAAAGAGCATGCTGGCAAAAAAAGTTAATAAAGTCAGGCTAAAAATTCTTTGCATAAGTTGATTATTTTTAATGATGGTGGTGTGTTAATTTTTGCCAGTCAAAATAGGGGCCAGGGTCAGTTTTTCTGTCTGGCGCAATGTCTGAATGGCCTACTATAGCTTGAATCGGGTAGCTATTGTTGAGGCAAGTTACTAATTTATTGAGGGTTTGGTACTGGGCATCCTCAAACGCTTCGAAATCAGACCCCTCAAGCTCTATTCCGACCGAGAAATCGTTACAACGTTCGCGCGATTGCCAATTAGACTTACCCGCATGCCATGCTCGGTTCAGACATGACACAAACTGTATGAGCGTGCCGTCACGGCGGATTAGAAAATGGGCTGACACTTGATGGGTGTAAATGCCCGCATAATAAGGATGCTCATCAGGGTCTAGCTGGTTAGTAAAAAGCTCAATAATGCCATTGCCACCATATTGGCTTGGGGGTAGGCTAATGTTATGAATCACAATCAAACTAATCTCTGCATCGGGACGTGCATCAAAGTTAGGGGATGCGATTTGTTGCGCATGCGCCACGAAACCATCATTATTTATTGCGTAATTTTCCATGATTGCTAATTTTATGCTGAGTTCAGTTTAAAATGCCAACATTAATGAAGTGATGCTTCAAATAAAGGAAATTTAAATGGTGTTTTTAGAACTGTTAGTAATGCTTATTGTGATTTTGATCGCCGCAGAGGTGTTTACCAATGCGCTTGAGCATTTGGGTGAAAAGTTAGGCATTTCAGAAGGGGTGACTGGCTCTTTATTTGCGGCGGTAGGTACCGCATTGCCAGAGACCTCAGTACCTTTACTTGCATTGCTAGCCGGTACGCAAAATGCTGCAACCAATGAGGAGATTGGTGTAGGTGCTATTTTGGGTGCGCCGTTGATGTTAGCGACACTTTCTATCTGCCTTATGGCTGTTTCAGTTTGGCGCAGCCGAGGTACACAGGGGCATCTAAGACCTGAGCGTACTGGGTTAGCACGTGACCTTAACTTCTTCATTATCGCATTTAGCTTTGCGGCGATTGCCATGTTTGTACCGCATAGCTTAAGTGTTGTCCGTTATGGCTTGGGTTTTTGTATGGTGCTGATTTATTTTGTGTATGTCATGTTGACATTACGCGCATCAAAAGCGCTCGTTGACGATGGGCATGCCACTGAAGCGGGTGGCGAGATGTTTTTATGCAAGTTAGGGCTACCAAACAATACAGTCGTTATCTATATACAATTGTTCTTAGGTTTGGCCTTGCTAGTAGCTGGTGCTAAGGGCTTTATCGGTGGCGTAGAAGAAGCCTCTCATTTGCTTGGTATTTCAGCGTTGTTACTCTCTCTGTTGATTATTCCGATTGCAACCGAGCTCCCAGAAAAAGTTAATAGTATTTTATGGATACGTAAAGGTAAGGACACGCTAGCTTTTGGCAACATTACAGGTGCCATGGTGTTTCAAGGCACATTGTTACCAGCGATTGGTATCATGCTCACCCCTTGGGAACCGCGCCGTGAAGTGCTGTTAGGCATTGTATTGACACTTGTTGCTGCGATTTGGCTGCGTTATTTGGTGCAAAAAGGTGGCTTGCGTGTTTGGCACTTGTTAGTGAATGGTGCCATCTATATCACTTATCTGTTCTTGGTGTTAGCGTAAGTTATTGATTGTATTGCTGATGCTGTGCCCATCATAGGCAGGGCATCAGTTTGTTGGATTTGATGGGTTTAGTTATCTTCCGTATCACTCTCTAAGTCTAGGTCGCTGTCTTTTGTGAGACCTAGTTTCGCAAGTCGATAGCGTAAGGTGCGGAATGTAACGCCTAGCAGTTTGGCTGCAGCCGTTTTGTTATTATTAGTTTTATCTAAGGCCTGAATGATGGCCTTTTTTTCTACCTCTTCAAGGTAATCAGTCAGGTTGATATCACTGGAATGATGGCTATCAAACATCGCGTTTGAAGTATTGGTCTGCCCCTCTGGGCTTCCCTCCGTCAGTACGTCCTCAACGGTAATCGTCTGGCCATCGCATAGTGCGAGTGCGCGTTCTAACATATTCTCTAATTCGCGCACATTGCCTGGGAATGCTAGGCTTGAGATATATCCCTGTGCTTTAACGTCGATCTTAGGCGTTGTGATATGTTGAGCCTGACAGAGCTTATTGAGCAGCATTTCAGTAAGCAACGGGATATCGGCTGGGCGACTGCGTAGCGCTGGCATCTTAAGTTGAATCACGTTAAGGCGATAATACAAATCTTTTCTAAATTGACCTGCATCCATCATTTCAGTTAAGTTTTTATGTGTCGCACTAATGATGCGTACATCGACGGCCTCTTCGTTTGTACCACCGACCATCCGTACTTTCTTCTCTTGAATCGCTCTTAGTAGCTTCACCTGCATTGCAAGCGGCAAGTCAGCAACTTCGTCTAAGAATAAGGTTCCGCCATTAGCTGCTTGAAATAGGCCCTCTTTATCCTGATTTGCCCCTGTGAATGCGCCTTTTTTATATCCGAAGAATTCACTCTCCATTAAATTTTCAGGAATAGCGCCACAGTTGACTGCGATAAAGGCACCATCGGCACGCGAGCTGTTTTGGTGGATAAGTTTAGCCGCCAATTCTTTTCCGCTGCCAGATTCGCCGCTGATATAAACCGGAGCCTGACTGCGCGATACTTTTGCAATCATGGTGCGCACATATTGAATTTGTTCAGAATTGCCAATCATGCCTAAGGTATTCGGTGTGTGTTGGCCAGTCACTGCGCTTAGTTTAAGTGCAGACTCAATCACGGGACGTAACTGCTTGAGTGAGATGGGTTTGGCGAGATAGTCAAAAGCACCAGCTTTTAGTGCAGAAACAGCATTGTCTGCACTAGCGTGCGCCGTAATCACTGCAACAGGCAAGCCTAGATGAAATTCGTTAATATAGTTCACAAGGTCAAGACCACTGCCGTTCGGCATTTGCATATCCGTTAAACATAGTGCGTAAGTGCGCAGTTTGAGCATGGCCTTCGCTTCGTCTAAGCTACTCGCACTATAGGTTTCAACATCCATGCGTTCTAGCGTCATCGCTAGCAGTTCGCGAATATCGGTTTCATCATCAACAATTAAGCAGCTAGGTCTTTGTTGCATACTAAAATATGGTCCTTAATGGATTGCGGTATTAGTTGATTGTTTGTAACTTAAGTATAAATGCGCTGCCGACGTCTAGCTTTTGGTAGCTTAGGCGCGAACCGTTTGCTTCAGCAAGCTCGCGTGAAATGTAAAGGCCCAAGCCATTTCCTGTTGTTTTGGTGGTGTAAAAAGGCTCAAATAGCTTGTTGCGATTTTCTTCTGCCACGCCTTCGCCATCATCGATAACCTCTAAGTTTAAACCAGCACGTCCATTTTTTGTACAGTTTAACTTTAGGCTACCAGCCTGTTTATGGCTATGCTCCCAGCCATTTTTACACAAATTCCACAGGATTTGCATCAAATGGCGCTGGTCATAGGCAATGAATAAGGTGTCTTTAAGGGGTGCTATCTGAAAGTGTGAGGTCGGTATTTTTTCTACAGCACAAAATTGGGTGTAAAAATCGAGGATGAATTGGTTAACTGATAGCTTTTCTTGGTTGGTGCGGTCACGGCGATTGAGTTCAAGCACATCTTTAATGATTTGATCAATGCGCTGAATATTGTCCGCAATGATTTGCAGCATACGCTTATCCTGCGCGTTAAAGTCTTCTTCTTGCAGTAACTGGTTGGCATGGCTAATCGCGCTCAGTGGGTTGCGTATTTCGTGTGCAATGTTGGCTGTCAGCCTCCCAAGCGCGGCTAGTTTAGATTGTTGTGCGGCTGACTGGATTTGACTCCAGTCTTGAATAAAGATGACGGCACCATATAGACGATTATCATCGTTAATTGGCTCTAGCCTTAGTTTGAGCTCTTTATTGTTAATTGAGATGATGATATTTTCACTCATGTTCTCTGCATGCATCCAGCGTGTGAATACATGCGCGATTTCTATCGCACTATCACTAAGCTTAACGGTTTCTTCGTCATTGACTTTTGTTCGTGTAAGCAAGGGCATCGCTTGCGAATTGTGATGGCGAATATTGAGAAACTGATCAATCACAATCACGCCATCCTGCATTTCTTCAGTAATGAGCGCATTTACTTGCGCTAAGTTCTCTAGGTCAATCCCACGCGCAGAAGCCAGCGCTTCACTTTGCATGATGCGTTTGGCAAAGCTGTAACCCAGCCAGGCTGTCGCAAAACAGCTCAAACTCAGCATGACAGGCTGGCTGTACCCTGAAATTGGCAAGACCCATTTGGCTATTTGATAGCTCTGCTCAAGCAACAATCCTATTGATGCAATCGCAGCATAAAATAAAGCTAAGCGCCCGTTGCTAATTAGGCTGGCAGTGACGATGGTGATAATCAGCAATAAACCTAAACCACTTTGTATGCCGCCTGCAGCGTGCATAATGAAAATGATGAAGAATATATCAATGATGATTTGCACCGGGTTGAAAAAGACCAGCGCCGAAGACCTAATAGGTGCAACCAGCAATGAGGTGAAGCTGAACAGAGAGTATGCTAAAGACAAGCTAAAGAATAAAGACGCATCCTGAGTTTCTCCCCAGTTATCCTGACCGATATATAAGGAAAATAATACAAAAATTAAGCTTAGTATGAGCCTAAAGACATTAATAATACGAATCGTACGCGCTTGAAGAGATAGCTCATTCTGCGCTGTAAGATTTTGATAGAGCGTATTATCGTTCATCTAAATTTTGAGGCTTGGTGTAAGTTCTAAAGTTAATCGGCATTGTTAGCTATGAAGCGTCTGATTTGATATGCGCTTTGGAGCAGTAAAATTTACCGTCTACCAAAAATGCCTCAGAGCGTGGCAAGTGCACATGACATTGCTCACATTCCACCATATTCTCGACATTAGCTTCTTCCTGATTTTTTTGCGCTGGGGATTTATTTTGATTGGTGCTTAAGCCACGTTTAATCAGCTGAATCACTAACCAAATGACGATCCCCCAAAAAATTAGTTTCCACATAATGTAAAGTTACTCTTGTCTTGATAATTAAGCTTAGATTGTAACTAAAAGTGCCAGCTTCGTTTGGTTTTTAATAAATATTGGTTGATTTAAGACGCAGTGATTAAAGCACTTAAGCTAAGATTGATTCATTTAAACCTAAGATTAAATAGTTTGTAATACAGTGGGCGTATTTGGCGTTGCTATTTAAAGCTACAGTCATGGCGCGGTTTAGTTGCAAGTCTAGCTGAAAATACAAACCTGATATACTGTGTGCCTGAATATGCTACTCAATTTGAGCATGTCATTTGGTTAACAGTATAAAATACCAATCTAAATATGGCGTTTAATTTCTAACATGGCAACACCCAAGGAACTCTCTGACTTTCTCGCAGCGACAGAGCGGCGTGCATTTAAGCAGACGGCTTATGCGGTCAGAGATGATCATGCTGCGCTTGATATCGTGCAAGATGCTAT
This sequence comes from Methylotenera sp. L2L1, assembly GCF_000744605.1. Taxonomy (NCBI): domain Bacteria; kingdom Pseudomonadati; phylum Pseudomonadota; class Betaproteobacteria; order Nitrosomonadales; family Methylophilaceae; genus Methylotenera; species Methylotenera sp. L2L1. The sequence goes on along the minus strand of NZ_JQMG01000001.1, from coordinate 730,198 downwards.
GATGAAGCTTGCCGATAAATATGGCGCGCAACCTGTTTCAGAGTTTCCCATGCTGTTTCAGCGTATTTTACAAAATACGATGCGCGATTATTGGCGCAGACAAAAAGTGCGTAACCTGTGGACGACACTGCTGTCATCATTTGGGGGCAGTGCTGATGATAATGAAGACCGTGATCCACTTGATACGATAGACGTAGGGGATGACAGTGACGAGCCTTCTGTTCAAATTGCACGTAGCCAAACGATCGCATTGATAGAGCGCGCATTAGAAAAACTACCAGCACGTCAACGCGAAGCGTTTGTGCTGCGTTACTGGGAGGAGATGGACGTGGCAGAAACAGCAGAAATCATGGGATGCTCCGATGGTAGCGTTAAAACTCATTGCTCACGGGCAGTGCATGCGTTGGCTGTAGAGTTACGTAAGCAAGGCTTAGATAAGCTGGGCTTATCGAATGTTACCTTAAATGGACCTAGATAATGGCTCGAAAAATAGGAGCGAGCAATGAAAACCGATAACAACAGACATATAAATCAACAAGCATCTTTGGAAGCAAACGTTGAAGATCAAATAGCGCGCAATATTGTTGAGTTGCTAGATAGTCGCGCGCAAAAATTATCTGATGAGCACTCACTGCGTTTAGCAGAAGCACGCAGCTTGGCGATAGGCCGATTAGTGAGTCAGGAAGCGCAGTTGGCGGGAAGCCATAGATTGCACCGAAATGGTCATGCCTTACAATGGTTTGGTGGGCGTTTCGGACATTATTTTGAGCAACATCGTGTTTTTTCTACCTTATTGGTGGTGTGCGTGATGTTGTTAACTTTTTTCGCTGTACAACAGTTTAGTGTTAATCATCAAATAGAAAATAGCGATGCATTCTTGTTGGCCTCTGATTTGCCGCCTGAAGCATACGCAGACAAGGGATTTACTGCATGGCTGGATACCAATTGAAGCTTAAAGGTTTAGTTTTTGTATTCGCACTGCTAATCTCTGGCGTCTCAGTCGTTAAGGCGGCCGATGTATCGTGGGCCGAGTTGAATGATGCACAACGTAAGGTGCTAAATCCACTGGCTTCTGAGTGGGATACATTACGCCCATGGCAACGTGAGAAAATGCTGGATATTGCCAGTGACTACCCAAAGATGAATGCTGAGAAACAGGCTTTAGTTAAAAAACGCCTGACTAATTGGAGCCGAATGACGCCGTATGAGCGTGAAAATGCAAGAAAAAGGCATCAGCAATTCAATGCCTTATCCGCAGATAAGAAAAGTGAGTTACGTAAGAAATGGCTAGAGTATCAGCAACTGCCAGAATCAGAGCGTGCTAAATTGCGCGCTGAATCGCCAGATACCTATACCGATGCAGACTTGAATTAAGTGTTCGCTGCAATTCTTTAAATTAGAGCTTTGCACCAAGTAGTTTTAACCCTAAAAACTTACAAATCCGTCATCCTCGCGAAAGCGGGGATCCATCTAAATGTTTCATTAAAATTGATTCCCGCTTTCGCGGGAATGATGGGTTTTGATATTTTTATTAAAAACTGAGCTATATTCCGCTTTGTGCAAAACTCTCTAGTAATAGTTTCTGAAACCCTATTTTAAAATAGTGCTGAAATAGCCTTTGTATGAGCCTTCCAAAACAATCTGCCATTCCGCCAAAAGAACATGCCCCAAGTTTACTTAAGCTATGCGCATGCATGGTCTATGAACTGCTTACTATAATTGCGCTGAGCATTGTATTTGCAGGAATATTTTATGGCGTATTTGGCGACGCGACAGAAGGTATGAAGCGTTTGTTGCAACAAATGTTCTTGTGGACGATTCTAGGGGCTTATTACCTCTGGTGCTGGGCTAGAAGCGGTCAGACACTTGCCATGCAGGCTTGGCATTTAAAAGTAGTCACTCAAAATAATGCACCACTTTCTAAGCAGACGGCACTAATGCGCTATGTGTTAGCCAGTTTAAGCTTAGTATTGTTCGGCCTAGGTTTTTTGTGGGCTGTGGTAGATAAGAATCGATTGTTTTTGCATGATCGATTGCTTAAATGCAAGGTCGTCATTACCTAAAAAGTCGATTCAGCCCTTCACGGTTGGTCAATGCATGAAGGGTTTTAGCTTACCTGCGGTCTATGCTTACCTACGGTCTATATGGCGTAACATCGCGAGACCCGCCAGCAGAAATAGTGCCGTTGGTGTAATCGCACTAAATGCTGGTGCCCAGTCGTTTAACAAGCCCAAATGCACAAAGGTTCGGTTAAGAATCTGGTATAAAACCCCAAGCATGATGCCGATAAATATTTTGGTGCTGGCACCAGTTGCGCGTTGCTGTATAAATGCAAACGGGAGCGCCAATATCACCATGACTAGGCTGGCAAGCGGGTACACAAGTTTTGCCCACAACGCCATTTCATAGCGGGTTGTTTTCTGTTTGTTAATCGATAAATGGTCAATGTATGCATATAGGTCCCATGCAGACATTTTTTCTGGGAGTACCAATAAAACATTCAATAGCTCTGGGCGTATCAGTGAACGCCATGTTGCTTTGTCTAAATGCTTTACGTAGTTATTGTCTTTTTCAAAGTGAGTTTGTGAGACGGACTTTAAATGCCATTGCTCATCTTCAAATAGCCCTTTTTCGGCATGGCTCACGGTGCGCAGATTGAATTTATCATCGAACTCATAAATATGGATGTTCAATAACGTAGTGTCCGCTAACACTTCTTCTACGTTCACAAAGCTACGGCCATCTTTGACCCATAGGCCGGACATGAAGTCTTGCACAATGACAGAATCGGTAGCCTTAATGCGCAGACGCTGTGCCATTTTTTCACTGAGGGGGGTAATCAGTTCGCCGATAAGAAAAGTGATGACGGTAAATATCATCCCCACTTTTAATAGCGTGGTGGCAAGGCTGTAAAGTGAGATACCGCTCACCCTTAGCACGATGAGCTCTGAGTATCGCGCCAGTTGCCCTAAGCTGTACATGCAGCCAACAAGCACGGCTACCGGCATCACATCATAGACGTGGCCAGGTGCACTCAGTATGACAAACAGTATTACTTTGCCTAAGCCGTAGCTGCCTTGACCTAGGTTCTCAAGTTCTTGTATCAAATCAAAGAATGAAAACATGGCAATGAGCGCTAATGTAATCAGCAGCACATTGACAGTGATTTCTTTGAGTAAATAACGGGTAATGATTTTCATAAAGTGGTAACTGGCTAACTTGTTAGCTTGGGAATGCCGATTGAGGACGTTTTTTTAGCCAGCGCATTGAAAATATATTCGGCAGTATGGGTAGTTGACGTCCGCGGCGGTAGAACATGTAAATGGTGAGCATTAAAAAGAATAGATGCACGGGCCATAAACCGATAAACGTACTAAGCTTTCCTTGAGCAACCCAAGCCTGAAAAATGCTGAGTAGGTTGTTATAAATGATGTAAATGATCAATGCGAGTACAAAGTTGGCAGAGCGTCCTGCACGCGGGTCTAAGGCGCTTAGTGGGATCGCGAGTAGGCATAAAATCAATGCGGAGATTGGGATGGCGATACGCCATTGCAGTTCCGCATTATTGGTGCTGTTGATTGAGCTAACTAATTCGCTAGTGGGCTTGGATTGGGTGCTAGGCGGTCTTTCTTTGGCTTCATTCGCTTCAATGCGAATCGCATACTTCTCAAAAGCGGTGGTCGAGAATTCTGCACTGCCTCTGGAGCCTTCATAGCGCTTACCATTTTCCATCAGTACAAAGTTATCGCCGTTTTTCTCGGTGTAGCGACTACCCTCCGCCGCAACAATCACGCCTAGCTTTTGATGTTGTAAGGTTTGCACGAAAATGTTTTTGACGACATTGCCCAGTTCGTCAAAACTTTCCATAAAAAATACGCGCTCTCCATTGGCAGATTCTTTAAATACACCTGGGCTAATGGTGGCTAGGTCATCACGCGACTCTAGTTGAGTTCGATAGAGTTCGCCCTTGCTGGTAGCCCATGGCATGACAAAAAGGCTAAGCGTCAGAATAAGCAGAATGACGGGAAGAATGAACGTGAATACTGGACGAATCCAGTGGTTGAGGCTAAGTCCACCACTAAACCAGATCACCATTTCAGAATCACGATACCAGCGGGATAGTGTCATTAATACCGCCAAAAATAATGCGAGCGAGAGTACCATTGGTAAAAATTTCACCATGTTAAACCCTAGCATGGTGGTGATGGCGTCGTTAGGCAAGATACCTTTAGCGGCAAGTCGAACTAAGTTACCAGCGCGCTGAGCGACAACGATTCCAATTAAAATGAGGAAAGCACCTGCTGCCGTTGAAATTAATTCTTTTATTAATGAGTGCCTAAAAAGCATATGATGGACTGAAAACCAATTTATTTACGACTATGAATTACGTGTAAAACACGCGATAATTTAATCAAACTTAACATGATGAGTGATTTACTTAACATTTGATTGAATTTATGCTGATTTCTAAAGCTCTATTGTAGAGTAGTTAACTTTATTGCAGCGACGAATCTGCACTTTAAATCTGCATTTCGGCAAAAAATTCAATGTAATAACAACAATATCAAGGATGTAATACTATGGAATTTAGCATAAAAACGAGCGTAGCGGAAAAACAGCATCATAATTGTGTTGTTGTTGGCGTGTATGAAGGCCGCGAGTTGTCGGATGCTGCACAAGCAATTGATACACTGTCAGATGGTTATGTGAGTAAGGTGCTTAAGCATGGTGATTTAGAGGGTAAGCTAGAATCAACCTTGATGCTGCATCAAGTGCCGGGTGTGCAAGCGGACCGTGTTTTATTAGTGGGTTTGGGTAAAAAGTCTGAGTTTGGTCAAAAGCAATACTGTAAAGCGGTGCGAGCCTCTGTGAAGGCCTTAAGTGCAATCAGCACAGATGATGTGCTAACAATGTTGGCTGCGTTATCGGTTGGTGAGATGACGACACGTAAAAAAGTGGCACATCTTGTGGAAACAGCGCTAGACGCGACTTATCGTTTTGAGGCGATTAAACGTAAAAAAGAGGCGTCAGAAGAAAACGAGCCTAAAAAAGGCATTAAGGCATTAAGTATCCAAATTGCAGATGCCGCTGATCTAGCTGAGGCAAAATTAGGTTTGATAGACGGCAAGGCGATTGGCGTTGGTGTCAGTCTAACCAAAGATTTGGGTAATTTGCCGCCTAATGTCTGTACGCCTACTTATCTTGCAGAGCAAGCGCAGGCATTAGCTAAGACTTACGGATTAAGTGTTGAAGTGCTGGAGCGTGACGCCATGCAAAAATTAGGCATGGGCTCATTCCTAGGGGTTGCGCAAGGCAGTGAAGAGCCACCTAAATTAATTGTATTGCAGCATTTAAAAGGTAATAAAGATCAAAAGCCTGTGGTGCTAGTTGGCAAGGGCATTACTTTTGATACAGGCGGTATCTCATTGAAGCCAGGTGCTGAAATGGATGAGATGAAATACGATATGTGTGGTGCAGCAACGGTACTCGGGTTGTTCAAAACAATCGGAGAAATGGATTTGCCACTGAATGTCATCGGGGTGATTCCAACCTGTGAGAATATGCCGGATGGCCGTGCAACAAGACCAGGTGATGTACTCACTAGTATGTCAGGCCTAACCATTGAGGTGTTAAACACTGATGCAGAGGGACGTTTGATTTTATGTGATGCACTGACTTACGCAGAGCGCTTTGAGCCAAGCGCGGTCGTTGATATTGCAACCCTGACCGGTGCATGTGTGATTGCATTGGGTCACCATGCGACTGGTTTGTTCAGTAATAACGACAGTTTGGCTAAAGAGCTATTGCAGGCAGGTGAGCAATCGCTGGACCGTGCGTGGCATATGCCAATGTGGGATGAGTATCAACCGTTGTTAGATAGCAATTTTGCAGATATCGCCAACATTGGCGGTCGTGCAGCAGGCAGTATCACTGCGGCCTGTTTCTTGTCTCGCTTCACTAAGAAGTATGATTGGGCACATTTGGATATTGCCGGTACCGCTTGGAAGTCAGGCAAGGAAAAAGGCGGTACGGGTCGCCCTGTGCCTATGCTGACGGAATTTCTAGTTGCTCGTACACGCTAGCAGCGCTAATTGTCATTGAATGCGAAATCTTAAAACATGAACCTTAAACATGACTAAAGTCGAGTTCTTTTTTAACGTCCCAGATAAATTGGCCAAAGTTGCAGACCTTTGCAGCAGAGCTGTCGTTAAGGGTCGTAAACTCACTGTTTTTACTCAAGATGATGCTATGTCCACACGCATTGAGGATATGCTTTGGCAGCATTCGGCGACTAGTTTTCTGCCGAGTGCGCGTCCGGGGGCTTCTGAGCAGCATGATGTTTCCGTTGTTTTGGATAAAGATGGGGAGCAGCTGTTGCAAGATGATATCTTGATTAACTTAAAAGTAGAGCATCCACCATTTTTTAGTCGGTTTAAGTATTTGGTTGAGCTGGTTGGCGTAGATGATGAAGATAAGGCTTCTGCCCGAGCGCGGTATAAGTTTTATCGAGATCGTGGCTATCAGATTAAGTCGACTGATGAATCTGCTGTTTAATTGCTAGCGCATAGATGTGGTTGAGAGGACATTAAATTACATGCAACAAGATGATGATATTCCACTGTTAACCGAGGTGCATGCTTTGCCAGCGCAAGCTTTGGCAAGTACATTTAATGTCACACCTGATTTAATTGCAGCGATTGCAGCCGAAATCAGGCCACAAATTGTGAGTGAGCTTGAAGCGTCAATCGCGCAAAAGATCAAAGATGATGTGCGACAAGCGCTATTGGAGCACTTGCCAAATCAGTCAGCTAGCGTAGAAGTAAATCAGGCCGACGCACTGAGTGAGTTAACGCAGCAGAACAATCAATTTATTCAGCAAATATTACAGTCGCAACAAGAGGCAGAGCAGACGTTAAAGAGCCAAATCGATGTAGAGCTGATGAATGCGAAGCAAGCAATCATGGAGCAAACGTCTGTTTTTGTGGATAGAACGCGCGCTGATTTCGCAACGGAAATACCTAAGATGGTGCACGCTAATGTGGATATCATCAAGGCGGATTTAGCGCAAAGCTTAACGCAAATGCAATCGCAAGTTGTGATTGATGTGCAGCAAAACTTAACTGCAACATTGCCTAAACTAGAGCAAACTTTAACCGACGAGTTGCAGGCATCATTACAAAGCTTAGAGAAAACGACGGTAGAAAATGCTACGCATGAGTTGCAGGATAAAATCTCGTGGCTACATGAAGATATACTGGCCCAGCATAAGGCTGGTTTGGCACAAGACTTGGCTGGCATTTATAAAGAGCTGACGCAGCATACGCAGTCTGAGTTAAGTATTTATTTGGATGCGATTCAATTGCAATCTCAGCAGGCGTTACAGCAAAAGCTGGGGGATACGTTCCCTGCGCTTTATGAAGAATTGTCTAATCAGTTAACTGCAACTTTGAAAACAGATTTTGTGGCACTGACAGAGCGCGCGAAAAGTGATTTTATACAAGGCTTAAATGCAGAGCTGCCTAGTACCGAGCAGGCTTTGACCAATAAAGTGCTGGAAGTGCTGTCAGCCGAGATGCCAAGACTAGAGCGTGAGTTAACTGCAAATATTAGGGCTGAAATTGGCAAGCTTGTTGAGTCTGTGCGCTTGGTGTTTTCGGCGACTTGATTGATGCAAGGCTTAAGTTGTAACGTTTTAGCCTTGTAGCTAGGATGTGCACTTCAAGTACAAGTATTAGATGTTTGTGCTAATTGACACTCTGCCGATTAGGTTGGAAGCTAAGACTTAATCAGCGCTTCATAAGCCTCAGCAGATAGTAGCTTTTCAGCATCTGTGTCGTTGTCTGCTTTGAACTTAAATATCCAAGTTTTATAAGGGTGGTCGTTGATTTGTTCGGGCGAATCAATGGCTGCCTGATTTACCTCAACCACTTCCCCGTTAATCAGTGCATGCAGGTCTGAGCCGGTTTTGACCGACTCGACTAGCCCGCATGGGTGGTCTGCGGTTAAATGTGTGCCCACGGCCGGCGCTTCAACAAAGACAATGTCACCAAGTAAGTTTTGCGCATAATCTGTGATGCCGGCTTCCCATAGGCCATCTGCTGTAGATTTTGCCCATAAATGTTGAGGGCTGAATAACAAAGATTGTGGCGTTTGCATGCTAGTTGCTCTGTGATTTTTAATTGATATTGGCTTAAATTTTAACGTAAATTGGGTCAAAATTGATTTATTTTTAATCACGATGCTAGTTAACTGAAATATCATTAAAAATAATGGTGACAAAGCTAAAGTTTTTATATAGTATTGTGTCGTAACTCCATGAGATATAAGTCATTATGAAAAGTACGTTGCGAAAATTTATTCTAGTCTACATCAGCTTAGCGCTTTGCTTGGTGCCTGTGGCTGCGGATGCCGCAACTGACAAAAAGCATAGACAAGTTTCAAAACAGTCTAAATCTACAAGTAAGTATAAAGCTGTCAAATATAAATCTAGTTCTCTTCGTGTCAAAACTCGCTTGCCTGCTCGCAAGGCGATTGCAGCCGTTGATCATTATGACGGTACAACCCCACTAAAATTAGCTTCAGCCAAAGCGTTGGTGATTAACCAGCTGACGGGTGAAGTATTGTTCGCTAAAAATACGAATCTGCCTACGCCAATTGCATCAGTCACCAAATTGATGACAGCGATGGTGATGCTGGATGCGCATTTGCCTATGGATGATTTGCTTTATATTTCTGATGAAGATGTAGATTATCTTAAACATACCACTTCAAGATTAAGTGTCGGCACAATGTTGACGCGTGGTGAGTTGTTGCAATTAGCGTTGATGGCTTCAGAAAATAGAGCCGCTTCAGCGTTAGGGCGTAATTATCCTGGAGGCCCCAATGCATTTGTAAAAGCAATGAACCAAAAAGCAAGATTATTGGGTATGAGTGCAACAAGATTTGTCGATGCAACAGGTTTGGATAGCAATAATGTATCAACCGCAGAAGATTTGGTGAAAATGGTAGATGCGGCTTATCACTATCCTGAGATTCGTCAGGTAAGTACCTTGCCATCTCAAGAAATTACCTTATACGGACGTCAGAATCCGCTTAATTTTGTCAATACGAATGCTTTAGTGCGTGGCGGTAAATGGGATATTGGTTTATCAAAGACTGGGTTTATTAATGAAGCGGGTCGCTGTTTAGTGATGCAGGCGCACATTTCAGGTCAGCCAGTGATTATTGTGTTGTTAGATTCTGTAGGTAAGCTGACCAGAATTGGTGATGCTAACCGTATTCGTAAATGGGTAGAAAATAATGAGGCTGGTTCTTTAGGGACGTTTGTAAGCGGCTAGTCAATTTAGCGAGAAGGTTTGGATGTAGAGCCTTTTACACCGTAGAATGAAAGTACAGTAGAACAAAGTACAGTGAAACAAGATGCAGTGAAACAAAAAACGCCAGTCATAGACTGGCGTTTTTTATGGATTTAAGCGATGTTAGCGCTATGCGAAACCATCTTAGTATAGCTAGTCTTTCGGTGGTACGTATCCACTTGCTGTGTCTGCACCGTCACCGAAGAAGTACTTTTCAGTTTGTTCCGTTAAATATTTACGCGCTGAAGGGTCAGCCAAGCTCAGGCGATTTTCATTAACAAGCATGGTTTGTTGCTTTAACCATACCGCCCACGCTTCTTTTGATACGCTCATGTAGATACGTTTTCCCAGTTCGCCTGGATATGGAGGGAAATCCAAGCCATCCGCCTCTTTACCCAATTTAATACAATTAACAGTACGTGCCATGATTGTCCTTTTATTTAATCTAATCGTGATTGCTTAAACCGTTATGATAGCGCATGTTAAAATCTATTCATTAAACTATTAACAATTTAACGTGACGTGATCAATTTTTTAGAAAGTCTATGATGTTAACACCTTCCAATAAGCCTACAGACCAGTCGCAAGACCCGCAAACTTCCAAGCATTTGGCAACCAGTCCATTTAAAGGAAAAACCGGTATTCGTCGCTTGATTAATGCTTTTGGTTATTCGCTTGAAGGCTTTAAAGCGGCTTTTGTGCATGAGGATGCTTTTCGCCAAGAGGTCTTTCTCGCGATTGTTTTAGTGCCGCTTGCCGTGTATGTAGGCAACAGTCCAGTTGAGCAGGCTTTGTTGATTGCGAGTGTGCTGTTGGTGTTAATCGTTGAGTTGCTGAATTCTGCGATTGAGGCGGCAGTGGACCACACTTCTACCGAACATCATGCACTTGCAAAGCAAGCTAAAGACATTGGCAGTGCTGCGGTATTTATTGCTTTGTTGATTGTGGCGGTGGTTTGGGGTTTGGTGCTGTTCGCTTAATAAATTAAATAAGCACATACATAGCCTGCATTTCTGTAGGCTATTTGTGTGCTTTGTAATATCACTAGGTTTAATTAGAAGCTAGAAGTCTCCACGTAGTCCAAATAATATTGATCGTTGACCTTGCACTGAGATGTCCTTTAGGAAAGACGCATGGTCGCGAATCTCTTGGTTAAGTAGGTTATTTGCTTTTGCAAATAGCTCTAAATTCAATTTAGTTGGGAGTTTGTAAGAGACAAGCGCACTGACATTGGTGTAGCCATCAGTTTTTAGCTCATTCTCGGCGGTTCGATCTTGCCCGAACGCTTTCAGCACATCTAATCTCGCACCAAAACTTGCCCGTTGATAATGTAAGCCTCCACCTAGGCGTACTGGCGCTATTCTAGGTAAATATTCATTGTTGCGTTTGTCTTTAGCGTGAACATAATCACCAAGCAAGTTCAGGTCTAAATGGTCTGCAATATTGAATTTTGCTTCTGCTTCTAAGCCTTTAAATACAGCAGGGACTGCCATGAACTTTGCTTCTGGTAAGAACTCACCGTCAACATCAATCTCATTACCTGTGCCAAATAGCCCGATGAAGTTGCTAAACCTTGTGTAATAAGTGCCGATGCTGAATGAGTTTTTTGCATCCTTCCAGCGCAGTTGGGCATCAATGCCTTTGGAGCGCTCTTTCTTAAAGTCAGCATTACCCACTTCAAACTGCCCTGTAGCAACATGGGCGCCATTAGCATATAGCTCAAAATAGCTGGGGGCGCGTTCGTTATGCGATAAGTTACCAGTGAGTGACCAGTGAGGATCAATACTATATAGGCCGCCAAGTGCGAAACTATTAGGATTAAAGCTGTTGTCTTGACCTGCGCCAAAATTGGCGTGAGTTTTAGCGTCTACCGTCGCGTGACCTAAGCGTCCACCAAAAGTGACTTTATGTTTATCGATAGCCAACTCTTCATACACGTACAGTGCTTGGTTTTGTGTGTTGACGCTAGGCACAAACGCTTCTTCGCCTAATGCTTCGAAATTTGTGTTGTTAAATTGATAGCCGACTACACCGTTTAATTGTCCAATCGGGCTGTGACCTAATTCAACACTACTTTCAATACCTCTGTTGGTGAACGTGGTGCCTACTTCGCCATCTTCTAATTCGCGATGCTCATAGTCAGTATGGGCGATGCGAAATTTAACGCGGTTAATGAGACCGCTTAGGTCTGTAAACTCGCTCGCCACATCCCATCGGTCGCTCTGCATATCGATACGCACGTTCTCTTCAGCTACTACGCCATAATTATTATTCATTGTAGAAAAAGAGGCGCCGATATAACCATTATCAAAGGTTAGGGCTGCACCCAATGCACCACCATCTCCCTTTGCGCTACTGTTGACTAATTGCCCGCGATTTTCGCGGGCAGGGCCGCTAGGCTGCTCACTTTTACGACGTGATACGGCATAGCCTGGAATATCTAAATCGCTGGTTTCTCGGGTGTACGCATCTGCATGAATCGCAAATTGACCGTTGCCTAGATCAATGACTGCGGCACCATTTCGTGTGTTGTCTGGGCCGCCAAACCTTGTTTCTGCGCGACCAGTAACACCGTCTAACTGTTCTTTAGGGATGCGGTGGTCAATCGCATTCACCACACCGCCCATGGCGCCGCCACCATATAGTAGCGCTGCTGGCCCACGGACTACGTCTATTTGTTCAATAACGAGCGGGTCTACACCTACTGCATGATCAAAGCTTAAGCTCGATGCATCTAAAATACCGATGCCATTTTGCATGATACGCACGCGCTCGCCATCTAATCCTCGAATGATTGGACGAGATGCATTAGGGCCAAATTGTGTTGCACTGACGCCTGGAATGCCGTTCAGTGTGTCACCTAAGGTGCCTTCGCGCTTAAGTGACAGCTCACGCCCGCTGAGTACGGATACTGGCACCACTAATGAGTCTGAGCTCACGCCTAAAGGGTTGCCTGTCACGGCTACTGTAGGTAAATCTATCGCCGTATTGTTGTCTGCTGCGATAGTGGGTGATGCAAATGTCGTTGCCAAAGCAATGAGTATAGGTTTGAATGCAAATGCCTTAAGCACTTGCACATTTGGAGAGTAATGCATGTTGATAACCTCAAAAATAAAAGCGAGTAATCAGCCGACCGTATCAGGTCTGCTGTGATTTTTAAATTAAATGCTCGTTATTTGAGGTGGGGCTCTTGCTGCGTAGGGGCTGGATGAATAATGTTGAAAAGATGCGTGTTGATTTAATGGTTCAGTTAAGCTGCTTTGCTTGATGGGGCTGGTCAGTGATGCAGGTAATATGCCGCTGGTAATTTTTGCATAACTAATGCATTGGGCACATTGCTCGGCAGCCGTATTTTTTTGTTGCGGGTTTTCATCACGCTGCGAATGTTCGGCATTATCCGTGATGTGACTGATCTCATGCGTAGCAACCCCGATTTGCGTGAATGCAAATAGCAGGATAAGTGTGAGATGAATGAATAGTCTTTGCAACATAGTTGCGTATTTTAGCAGGTTTTTAGTGTTTGGTTAGTTAAAAAATGAATGACCAGTGAAAGCTTAATCTAGTATCTATTCTCAGTTTATCGAGAATTATCAAAATAATTCGGTTTGTTGGTTGGCTTAATCAGTAGCTTAGTTTAATCGGTGCTTAGCTTAAACGTGGGCAATCACCCTACCCAATTTCAAACATGCGTTTATAAACTACTCAACTTAAATACAATCTCTTTTATACTGTTGAGTAATAGAATAACCAAATATAGAGATTTTGATGATGCAGCCAGAAACTGTCGCTACCCCCAAGACAATTTACCTAAAAGACTATACGCCTGCCCCGTATAAAGCCGTGCATGTAAATCTCTCTTTTGAATTGCTTGAAGACAAGACTATTGTGCGATCAGAGGTGCAATACATTAAAAACCCAGATAGTGCGTCAGCAGACCTCATCTTAAATGGGCAAGATCAAACGATTCTCTCTGTTGAGGTTGATAACATTCCCTTTGAGCGTTACAAACTTGCTGACAATCAAATGATAATCACCGATGCGGGTGACAAGTTTACGTTAGTGATTCGTTCAGAAATTGATCCTGCATCCAATACTGCCTTGGAAGGGTTGTATAAATCTCAAGGGACTTACTGCACGCAATGTGAAGCTGAAGGCTTTCGCCGCATTACTTTTTATCAAGATAGACCCGATGTGCTAAGTACATTTACCGTGCGCATTGAAGGAGATAAAAGCAAATATCCAGTACTGTTATCTAACGGCAATCTGATCGACTCAGGTGAGCTTGCGAACGGGCGCCACTTTACGGTTTGGAATGATCCATTCCCAAAACCTTGTTACCTTTTCGCTTTAGTCGCCGGTGACCTCATCCGAATTGAAGATTCGTTCAAGACTATGTCTGGGCGTCATGTTGATCTGCATATCTATGTTCGCGCTGGCGATGAAAAACAGTGTGATCATGCAATGCAGTCGCTTAAAAAATCCATGAAATGGGATGAAGAGAAATACGGACGTGAGTATGAGCTGGATTTGTTCAATATCGTGGTCGTGAGTGATTTCAATATGGGGGCGATGGAAAACACCTCGCTCAACATTTTTAATACAGCATTGGTGCTTGCGCATCAGGAAACCGCGACCGACTCAGACTTTATGAGTGTTGAAGGCGTGGTCGCACATGAGTATTTTCATAATTGGACGGGAAACCGCGTCACCTGCCGTGACTGGTTTCAGCTCTCACTTAAAGAAGGATTTACGGTATTTAGAGATCAAGAGTTCAGTGCAGACTTGAACTCGCGTGCCGTGCAGCGTATTGATGATGTTAACTCCTTACGCCGTCTTCAATTCTCAGAGGATGCTAGCCCACTTGCACACGCTGTGCAGCCTGATCAATTTATTGAGATTAGTAACTTCTACACTAAAACCGTGTATGAAAAAGGGGCGGAAATTATTCGTATGCAACATACGTTGCTGGGAGAAGAAACATTCCGCCAAGCGACAGACCTTTATTTTGAACGCTATGATGGGCATGCCGTTACCTGTGATGACTTTGTGCAGTGCATGGCAGATGCTTCTGGGCGCGATATGTCCCAGTTCTTTTTATGGTACAAGCAAGCAGGAACGCCGACGTTGAATGCTAGCAGTCAATACAATGCAGCACAGCAGACATTCACCCTCACCTTGAAACAATCTCAGCCTGATACATCAGGACAATCCAATAAAAAACCATTGCATATACCGGTTGCTGTTGGCTTGCTGGATCAAGAGGGTGCGCAAACGCATGCAACGCAAATACTAGAAATGACCGAACGTGAACAAAGCTTCACTTTCAACCATGTGAGCACACGCCCAGTGCCATCTATCCTGCGTGGATTTTCTGCGCCAGTGAAATTAATCACAGACCTGACGGATGATGACCTGCGTTTATTGCAACTGAAAGATACCGATGGCTTTAGCAAGTGGGAGGCAGGCCAAACCTTAGCGCTCCGCACCATTGAGCGTGTGATGGCAGACGGTGAAGCCAATCTCTCTCAATATGTGGATGACTTTGGCATCATGATTGATCAAGGCATTCGCGGAAACGGCGATAAAGCACTGCTCGCACGCGCGCTGGCATTACCAGCAATCGCCTTTATTTCACAAACGCAGAATGTGATTGATCCGGCTGCCATAGATAAAGCGCGCACGCATATACTCAAAGCAATTAAGCGGGCACATAAAGATGCACTAGTGCGTCTGTATGAGGGAAATAGCAGTGCAGGGGAGTTTTCTATCTCACCCGAAGCCATGGGGCGACGAGCGTTGCAAAACACCGTGCTTGAATTGTTAACGGTGAGCAACGGTACTGGATGTGCTGCACGTGCCAAGGCGCATTATGACCATGCAGACAACATGACGGATATTGTCGCCGCGTTATCTTGTCTTTCAGACAGCACGCAACCAGAGCGGGACAAGGTGTTCGCTGACTTCTACCGTCGATTTAAAAGCTATCCGTTAGTTGTAGATAAATGGTTCTCACTGCAAGCGATTGCGAACAGAACTGAAGTATTCGATGACTTTGCCAAGTTGCGTCAACATCAGGACTTTAATATTAAAAATCCTAATCGCGTGCGCTCACTTTACTCGGCATTTGCCATCAATAACCCTGTGAAGTTTCATGACCCAAGTGGTCAAGGGTATGCGCTGTTAAGGGATGTGATTATCGAACTGAATGAAATCAACCCACAAATCGCTGCACGTCAGGTGACGCCGTTGCGTGAGTGGAAGCGTTATACGCCTACACTGCAGGCGCATATGAGAGAGGCATTGCAAGCAATTATGAATGTCCCCCATCTTTCCAATGATGTGTTTGAAGTAGTGAGTAAAAGCCTGAAAGGCTGATGTCTGAACTTATGGGCAATAAAAAGCCTTGGCGATTAATCCAAGGCTTTGGTTGGTATTTGCATCCGTATGAAACACTCCTTGTAACAGATTGGAATTTCTGCCGTGAAATGGGGTGGAGTTCGAGCGCTTAAGCGTTTTGTTTCTGCTGGCGTTGGTTTTTTGTTCGAGCAGAACTCTTACTGTGGTTAGCATTGAAATTGAAATACAGAAAAGGATTTACTTTCCTGTATCTCAATTTTAGATTTTATTATTTAGTGTTGAGCGCGTTAAAAGAGGTAATCAGGTTGCGATAATCAGGAATATGGTTAGAAAGCAGTGTCGCTAAGCCTTCAATGTCATTGCGCCAATCGCGGTGCAGTTCACACGCCACACCAAACCAAGTCATAAACTGTACGCCTGCGGCTGCCATACGCTGCCATGCGGCATCACGAGTCATCTCGTTGAATGTGCCGGATGCATCTGCCACGATAAATACATCGAAACCTTCTTCAATCGCTGCTAAAGCTACAAACGCAACACATACTTCGGTGACTACGCCTGCAATAATCAGTTGTTTCTTACCCGTGGCTTTAATCGCTTTAACAAAGTCTTCGTTATCCCAGGCGTTAATCTGGCCTGGACGAGCGATATAAGGCGCATCTGGGAACATTTCTTTCAATTCTGGCATCAGCGGGCCGTTAGGGCCATTTTCGAAACTAGTGGTTAAGATGGTTGGCAGATTGAAGTACTTCGCTGAGTCAGCTAATGCTAACACGTTGTTCTTAAAGCGATCTGGTTCGATGTCGCGCACGAGTGACATAAGGCCTGCTTGATGGTCAACTAATAATACTGCTGCGTTATTGCGATCTAGGCGGGTGTAAGGTTTGTTCATGATAGTTTCCTTTTAATCATTTGTTTTAGTGGTTAATTCATTGCGTTGCTGCATGTTTCACACTATAAAGTGATGACATATTTAACACTAGATAGTTAAATATGAAATTACTTTTCATTAAAATGAACAATTGAGGGCGTAAGATTAACGCGAACAAATAATGATGAAAATGAGAGTATTAACTATCTATAATCATTCTTTTTAAGAAAATTCACTTTAAGGTATCTATGGATTCATCAAATTTTCTTATTCAAGCAACGATATATCTTTCCTCTGCAATATTTTTAGTCCCCTTATTTAAAAGACTAGGCCTAGGATCTGTGCTTGGTTATTTACTCGCGGGGATATTGATCGGTCCGTATGCATTAAAGCTGATTCCTGACCCTGAACATGTACTCCATTTTGCTGAATTTGGGGTGGTGTTGATGCTGTTCCTAATCGGGCTGGAACTCGAGTCGCAGAAGGTATGGGAATTACGCAAGATACTGTTCGGCTTAGGTGGGTTACAAGTGCTAGGCACGATAGGGCTCGTGACATTAGCAGCGCATATGATGAGCTTTACGTGGTCAGAAGCCTTGGTGATCGGAATGGGGGTGGCAATGTCCTCCACGGCGATTGGATTGACGGCACTCGCAGAAAAAAGACAACTTGGCACTCTAGGCGGTCAGGCATCCTTTGCAACATTACTGTTTCAGGATTTATCAGTTATCCCGCTATTTATGTTGTTAGCGCTTATCGCACCCAATAGTGCGGACTCTGCTTTTGATGTATGGGCAGTTGTCAAAGCGATTGCTGTTATCGTGGCGATCATTCTTGCGAGTAGAACCATCTTACGCCCTGTGATGCGCATAATCGCGCAAACAGAAATACGTGAAATTTTTGTCGCATTTTCTCTACTATTAGTAATCGGTGTTTCACTTGCCATGCAATCGGTCGGCTTATCGATGGCACTAGGCACTTTTCTTGCCGGTGTTTTGCTGGCAGATTCAGAATACCGCTATGAGCTTAGGTTAGATATTGAACCAGTGAAGGGCCTGCTGTTAGGTCTGTTTTTTATTGCGGTGGGCATGTCGGTAGATCTATCGCTAT
The DNA here is from genome assembly GCF_000744605.1 of Methylotenera sp. L2L1. Taxonomy (NCBI): domain Bacteria; kingdom Pseudomonadati; phylum Pseudomonadota; class Betaproteobacteria; order Nitrosomonadales; family Methylophilaceae; genus Methylotenera; species Methylotenera sp. L2L1. The sequence goes on along the minus strand of NZ_JQMG01000001.1, from coordinate 712,504 downwards.
TGGCAAATTCGCCTATGTTGATTTTTGGTTTTGCCTTGTTAGTTGTGTTCACTAAAATGGCTATTCTGATGGGGCTAGGGCGGCTGTTTAAATATTCAATTCGTGACACCTTGTTATATGGCGTCGCACTGTCTCAAATTGGTGAGTTTGCCTTTGTGATTTTTGGCGTGGCATTAAGCCAAAATACGATTCCTCGCGAAACTTACAATATCCTTAATGCGATAGTCGCAGTTTCAATGTTGATTACCCCTATTTTATTATTGCTATATGACCGCTTCTTGACCATGCAATGTGGGGAGCGACCAAAAGATGAGATCGTAGAAAACAATACTGTCATCATTGCTGGTTTTGGTCGATTTGGCCAAATTGTAGGACGTGTACTGTTGGCGAAGGGGATTACAGCTACGCTCATAGACAATGACCCGAATCAAGTGGATTTAATGCGCAAATTTGGCTGGCGTTGTTATTATGGCGATGCATCAAGGCTGGATTTGTTAGAAGAAGCCGGTATTGCGACAGCAAAACTCCTCGTGATATCCGTTAATGACCCGGCTGCTGCATTGAATATTGGCAAACTGGTCAGCGCGCGGTGGCCTAATCTTGAAGTCGTGACTAGAGCGCGTAGTAGAACCGATGCATTTGATTTGCGTGATATTGGACTAAATCCGATACGAGAAACTTTTTACTCATCCTTAGTGGCTGCCAAGCAAGCTTTGTTGGCAATTGGTGAATCACCGAGTGCCGCAGCAAAAATTATCGAGCAGTTTGAGCAGCATGATATAGACCAGCTTGAAGCGGCGAGAGCGATTAGGCATGACATGGATGCGTTGCGCACTATGTCGGAAAAAGGGAGGCAAGATCTCAAGGATCTGTTGGCGGTTGAGCAGGCTGAGTTGAAAGGTAGTAAAAGTCCTACTATGTAAGGCTGTTTAATATTAATGACAGACCGTTTGATAGCTTGCAAACTAGATTTATAAGATTCGTACTCTACATAAATCGCGGCTTGCCAGAAGTGTGATGGTAGTCAATCGCCCTGATTTCCCAGTTGCACATAAACAACTAACTAGATGTGTGACTGGTAATATAAAAATCAAACTTCACCTTTTAAGCTTTGAAATTTCACTAAGGCATGGTTTGATGGAAAGGTTCAGCTTTTTCATTTAGAAAGTGCTTTTCAAAAAGAGGAAGTGCTTCACGACCATGTGCAGCACCTAAACCACGCAAGCGACTAATCATTTCTACGCTATCCAGCTTAAACTTACCTGCTGGAACTCTAGGTTGGAATGAGAAGAAACGAGGAGATTCTTGTCTATGGTCAGAAAGCAACATAGCTGTTCCGTCTGAACCTCTAGACTGCCCTTGCATAAAAAGTGAAGTTGATTTTAACAACAATCCGGCATAACCAGCATCTGTTGGTATATCCAGAGCCTCTTCTGTGCAACCCAATCGTACTATGTAAAGATCATCTTCTCTCCAACCAAGTACACTTCGAGCTTCAACTGCTGCTAAGCCAACGGGGTTGTTAGCCCAAATCCCGCCATCAATCATAGGTGCTCCGCTTGGCATCGAATGAGCTTGAAAGTAAGTCGGTGCAGCTGCAGTTGCTAGTGCCACATTAACAGCACTTTCTTTCCAGTCGAGTTGAAGCCTAGGATGATGCTTAGTCTTGAAAACATAAACATCTTCCTTGTCTGCATGGTAAGCCGGTACTATAAGGCGAATTTTACTGTCACCTAAACGGTTAGATTGAAATGCACGCTCTAATGCCTTACGCAGCTCAGTAGAATCATATTTAGGAGCGATTATTTGTTTACTGGTATTTTTCTTTCCGCATAACCAACCTTTGAGTTTTGTAATACCCCTTTGCACATCAAGAGGATTGTGCTGATTAAAAATGCGCGGGCCATCATTCACGTAAAATTGCGTAATCTCCTTAGCCGACATTCCCAAACCTAATCCAAGCGCTATGATCCCGCCTGTAGATGTGCCAGCTATTAAATCGAAATATTCGGCGATTCTTTTGCCCGTTGCTTCCTCTATAGTTTCTAGAAATGCTGCCGCAAAAACACCTTTAATGCCGCCACCATCGAGTGATAATATTTTTCGTTTACTTTGCTGCATTACTCTTCTCCTGGATGTTTACCACCACCTTGCCACTCATCCGTGGCAAGCCAATGTTCGAAATAATTTAACCATAGGTAGGTCCATGGCACGATTGTGTCAGCGATTGATTTATCTGGAGTCCACTCGTCGTAACTTGGAAAGTGTAGACATAGCTTTACTGGCTTTGTCGAATAAACATGTGGTAAATATCTATCACTCGCCAATTTCGGAAGATTTGGGCTCAATACAAAAACGTCCGGTAAGCCCAATTTTCTATAATGAATGCGAAGTTGATACGCTCGACTCAAAAGAGTGGGCCTTGCTTCAAATGTCCATATCAACTCACCATTTCTAACTGAGCCACGCCCACGGCAAATTGAACTGGACTTTAGTCTCATCCATTGTTGTTCTGGGCTTAGTGTCTTTGCCATAATGGTAAAAACTAACGCCCGAAAAATGTGTTTTTAGGAACTGTTACAGAGCCTAACGCAGGTGCACTTGTTAGTCCCAATGCTGGAGCAATGATCAATGACCCAGCGGTACGTGCCTCGTTAATGGGCTTATTAATGGATGCAAGCGTTTCACGGACTAGTTCTTTTTTTGCTCCAAATTTATGAGATAAACTTTCAGCAAATCTATCTATACCCTCAATCATAAGCAACGATTCTATCGATGTTAACGCGTCCTTGTGCCATTCGTTAAAAGCTGTTGCTAAACGTGAATCGTGGTTCCATTTGTCTGCGAAATTCTCGCCCGATGTTGTTTCATTTTCAATGATGAAATATTTTTGACCAAAACGCATCTCAGTCTTAATGAAACTTGGCATCTCGCGAATCACTCCAATAATAAAGTCGAATGCATTGGTATGTAGTCGTTGAGTAACGCATTCTGCATATGCCCAGCTGGCGAGTGTAGTAATAATGACGGAGATTGGAGCAAGTTCAGTACGATTGCTAATGGTGAACATGTGGTCACGATGACGCTTTAGTAGCTGAATGATACGTTTAAGTACAGGTTTGGTCATCGATTGCTCTGGCAATGGAGCAATATCAGCTCGCGCTTCAGCGAATGACTTTTCAAGCAAATTAAAATGTGGATTTAATGCTGAATATTCTTCGATTTTTTTGATATAGCCTTTTGGATTGGTAGGCTTCCATTCGGCAAGTTTTTTATCGGGTACTAATTCTCCACCCTGATAGCAATGTGGATTGTCAATTGATGGAGTGATATCAAGGTGAAATTCGTTCGCATAGTTGATACGCCAGCAACGCTGTTTCTCTTCGAGCATCCCTCGGTAAGTCCCATGCTCTTTTAAGCGTGAACCAATCAATGCTTTTACTTGATGTGGATATGAATTAACTGCTAAGCCAGGCAAATAGCAGACTAAATCAACATCAAACTCATTACTGCCAATAGGTTTAATGGCTGTGCCGAGAGCAATGGAACCTTGGGGATAGATTTTCGCGTCATTTAAGGCTTGCAAAGGTGAGTCGGCAAGCCATATGCCAACGGCTTCGTATCTATCTTTGGCAGTTTGGTATTGAGTTTCAGTAATATCAAGTTGCTGGCATAGCTGGTCGAGCAGGCTAACAACCATTTGTTTCTTCCGTGTATTTAATAGTGCTATATTCGTATCAAAATTCATATGAACCTTTCCAGAGTCAGAAACTCGTGTTAGACTTACTTGTCGAAATCGACAACTTGTACTTAATGTAAATAATCTTAGCGATACTTGTCGATTACGTCAAGTTAAAGTTTGTGGGAGTGTAATATGGAAGAATCTGGTAGAATTTTATTTGCGAAGCGATTGCGGGATGCTCGCGAAAGATTGCGCGGTTTAACGCAAACCCAATTAGCTGAAAAGACGGGCTTGCCGGCCACTACGATTTCACATTTTGAAAATCCAGAGGGCACTCGCAAACCATCTTTTGATAATCTCAGAAGATTGGCAAATGCACTTGAGGTAACAACCGATTACCTTTTAGGTTTGTCGGATGACTTTGTATCGGTGGCAACAGACAGTGCTTTGTACCGTGATGTTCAAAACCTTACCGATCAAGATAGAGACTTCGCACAAATGATGATCAGAAAAATGCTAGAGAAAAACCAGCCTAAGGAGTGAAAAATGTCCGATTCTCGACTTGAAGATGCTACTTTGCATGCAGAAAAGCTGGTAAGAGATGAAAGGCTTGAACTTCCGATTGATTTAATGGCATTAGCGCATAGTCGGGACATTTTGATTGAAGCCAAGCCAGAAAGTGCCAAAGGTGTGTCAGGCATGTTATTGCAAGTCGGCAATAATTTTGCTATTGGTTATGCAACTCATATAAAGAGTAAAGGTTTTCAGCGTTTTAGTATTGCTCATGAACTAGGTCATTTCTTTCTGGCCGGACATCCTGAACATGTTTTTAAGGGTGGAAAACTTATGCATGAATCTCATGCAGGATTTGGCTCAGGAGATCAAATAGAACTGGAAGCGGATCATTTTGCTGCCGGATTACTTATGCCTTCACATTTGTTTAAAGCTGAGGCTGGTAAATATTCAGATGGTTTTACAGCCATTGAGAAACTGGCAGAACGATGCGAAGCCTCTTTAACTGCATCAGCAATAAGGTATGCTGAATTGACGGACGCCGCAGTGGCAGTAGTAATCAGCACAGGTCCAACAGTTAATTATTGTTTTACCTCTAGTGCAATGCGAAGTATTCGGGGATACAAACATCCGCTTAAAGGCTCCTTATTGCCACGCGACTCATTGACTCGAGCCTTCAATCAAACTGATAGCAACATTCTTAGCGCACGAAGAGAGGATGATAGCGCTGATTTGATCACATGGTTTCGCGCTGAGGATGAAATTGATGCGTATGAAGAAGTATTGGGACTAGGTGAATATGGCAAGACGATGACCATAATTACAGCCGAGTTTTCCGATGAAGATTAATTATTGAGTTTGTAATGAGCATTGTTTATAAGTAAGCCCCTGAAACTTAGATACACGTAGCTATTATTTTAGTTAGCAACTCTGTACTTGCAACAGGACTAAACTACCAAGCAGGCGGATTCATCTTATCTAAGGTGTCTCAACGAAAACCAGAAACGCAGGTCTTGGAACTCGGTCCCAGCGAGTTCCACCTATTTACATTTGTTCACCAGGAAGTACCAAGTCTCTAATTTCGTTAGAGAAACCCCACAAAGCATTAAATTTCATTTCAACCGAATTTAATAACACCTTATGCTTCGTAGTTAATGCTTGTAGATTCCGTCCGGAGGCTGTTCTAATGTCTTGCAAGACTTTCATTAAGGCTCTAACATCATCAACGATAGCGTCGTGTTTAGCTTGATCAGCTGGATTGCCGATAATATCCAGATTAGGTACAGGAATATCATCTACTACCGCAGTACCTCTTGCGTACCATCCTCCACCAAATGGACTTCCACGCTTCCTCACGAAAAACTCAATTGCGCGATGATTCAATAAGCCTAGGAAGAACTCTAATGAATAACCATCTTTCGGTCCAATTAGCGCAACTTCACCAGCAGTACCACCAGAAGCATAAGCGACACCGACAGTGTCAATTGCATACTTATCACCCTTTTGATTGACTGAATAAATGATTTTTGGTGCAGTGAAGACAACCTCCAGCGCTTGATGTCTTCCGTATGCGTAAAACACACCTGGCCTAGGCGGAGGTGACACACTACGCCTCTCTAATCTAGTTTTATGCGCATCCAAATATGCCTTCGCCATTGGGTAATCTCTACGCATCGCCGCGGGATCAATGGCCGCAGGCGCTCCGCCGATAGAAATTGCATATGGAAAAATCATCAATGCGTCTGCATCTATCGGCATGTAGGAAATAACCCGTGAAGAGTCATTCACATAAGGACGTGTAATTGCCTTCTCAATCCTCCATGAAACACCGCTTTTGACAAAATCAATGTAATTGCCGTTCACCGTAAACGTATCAATCAGATAGACATCATTGGCACTGGTTTGAATGCCATTTTTAGCGTCAATCAGCTTGGATAATGGCGTTGAATTAGCTGTCAGCCTAGCCAGCACAAGTGCCTCACTGTCATCATTTGGCAGCACCCATGCGCTACCACCGACACCTTTAAGTAATGCACCAGGAAGATTGAACCCAGGCGCATGAGGTTGCAGCAAGAATTCCTGGTAATCATTGACATGGCGGTAGCTAAAATCGCTAGTACCTGTTTTCGTTAATACAAGCAGGCAAACGTAAGCTGACTTACCTTCGAAAAGTTTTTCATTTCCGAAATCAACGATTTGTGACACTAACCCATTCTTGGCAAAAATCTCTCTGAGTTTTTTACCGGATTCAATGGTAATCCATTTGTTGGGGATAACCATTCCAAACCAAGCACCAGACTTCATTTTGGATAAGGCGCGTTCTATGAACACAAAATACTTATCGAACTGCTTATATGCCGTCTTATAGTTATCCTTGTAATAAGCCATCTCTTCGGCGTTTTCAGACAACATTTCCTCTGTTTTTACATATGGTGGATTACCCAAGACAATGTCAAAACTTTCTGGAAGGGTTGATGCTTCCCAATTCAACGGTTGTGTTTTATCAAACACGACTCCAGAGGTGAATGGGAAACTTGTCGCATCAACTACAGTATTGCCATGCAGGATATTATTATCGAGATCAGGCAATATCTTCGTTTGAGCTATTGGAGGCAGTGTGCCCTTAGTCTCATCCTCAAGTAAGCGAACCATCAGGCTAAAGCGCGCAATCTCTACCGCGTTGTAATCAATATCACACCCAAACAGGCAGTTGCGCAGGATCTCCCTTTTTGCGGTGAAGGCCAATTTGTAATTATCATCGGTCACACGATAAAGCAGTGTCTCATCACCTTGCGCCAGCAGCACCTCAATTGCCGCCTCAATCATCTCATCGAACGCTTGCAGAAGGAATCGGCTAGAGCCAACGGCCACATCAAACACATGCAGCGACTTGATGGAGTCCATCGTCAAAGGGCCTTGCAGTTTTAGCTCTGTGAATTTAGATTGGAATACTCTACGAACCACTTCATCAACCAGTGGCTGGGGCGTTGTTACGATCTCCCGGTGAACATACGCAGGTTTGAACTCAAGGCTAATTGACCCGTCTGCAGCAAATACAAGTTGTTGTCCAAGAAATAGCTCATATACTTGACCAAGAAAATCTGCATCAAGAACACTGAAACTATAAGGTGAATTAGGTGCGTAAACCTCATCCACAATACCTATAAAAATGTTGGTATCAATTTCGTAAGTGTCTTGAAGCCTATCCTTTGTTACGTCGAACAAGCCTGTGTTGTATCGATCATCCAGGCGTTTGAATAGTGTCCTAAGCTCAACCATGCTTTTCGTATTTGCAACATCGCGTAAAACGTACTCACCCTCAATACCGCGGTCTTCGCACATTCTGATAAAAATGATACGGTTGATGATTTTTTGTGTGAAATCGCTTAACTCTTCAATCGCTAATGCTGAATAACGTGATGAAAGATCCTGAGCAATCCGAACTCGCCAGCTATTGATGCGGTTTAAAAATGAAGCATTAGCCGGTATTGATCCAGTTGCGGTGGTTTTGAATACAGCTTCGATACCTCCTGCAGCGACCTGATCTCGACCAAGAGCAGCAACAATTTCGTCAAATCTTGAAACGAAATCCTCATAGTCAACCGACATCAATAGGCCGACATCAGCATCGTCATTTGCCTTAGGTTCTAGTTGGACGTCATAGATTCTTAACGTTCGGAAGTTCGTCAGGACTGCGATGTGGTGTCCAGCCGTATAGCCATAGCTTCTAACTTGGAATGCACTATCTTTATTAATACGAATATCAACAGATGGCCTTTTGGCTTCAACGAAAAATTTGCGAACAGCTGCAATCCTGAATGTATAGTCAGGTTTCTTTGTTGAGCTTTCCGTTTGGTGTGACTCTTCGCGAAGAACATCTCTCAATGCACTTGGCAGACCTATAGAGTTGTCCATTTGCCAACCCATTAATGCAAATAAGGGGTCTATAAACTCTACTCGAACTTCTGTTTCCTGAAAGGTGGACGAGGAGGCAATGAACCTTGTTTCATCAACCTTAAATCGGCCCACAAGTTTTTGTAATGCAGATTTTATATGTGTCATCTTATTCTTCTATAACTGCGTCTTTTACACCAAGTAAGCGTTGGCGACGTGAACGGATATGTATCCAAGCTTGATGAATAATACGACAATCATCTTCACTTAGCCCAGCAGCTACCAAAACTTTTCTATCTTGTGAAATAAATAATGCATCCGGGTCATGTTGCTCAGATATCTTTAAATCAAGATCAACCAGATCCATATCAGCAACATCAACCACGGGCACCAGCAACTTCTCAATTTCAGATGGCACCATCTCAAGAACGCCACCGCCATAATGGCGACCTTCCATCTCTGCAGTTAATGCAGTCAGGCTGTTAATGAAGCAGTAAACTAATCTTTCAGGATTGGTTAGTGATGTAATGCGATACGCAGTATCTGTTGTATAGGCACCAGCACTATTCAAGATCAGTCTTGGGTAGTTATGCGCACGTTTTAACATACCAAGGCTTGTTGCATACACTGATGGCACAGAATACCAAGGCGATCTAATACGGCATTTGTATCTTGTGTGTAGACTTTCCTTTTCGCCTTCAAGAATGTACTTCTGGGCCAGAACTGGCAAATCATTAAACTCTACCTTGCCGATCGTTATAAAGTTAGTCGGCATGCCCTTTTCTGCATTGCCGTGATGAACCTCTTTGCTGTAAATAATCCCTGGACAATGTCCACTGCGGCCAAACATTGGCTTAGCGTAATCTTGGAGCTGATATTTTGATACGGTTGCATTATCGACAAGGAAGAATTTATTGGCGCCAGTAACGATACCAACATCTACTTTAGCGATGTCTGAGAACTTCTTGATTGAAGGAAATTTTCTAATGCGCTCAAACACTTCAAGTTCTTCTTTATCCAGAAGAACTTTCATCCATTTTCCATTGAGTACATCGCCAGATACATATTTGGCAGACTCAAAGATCTCTTCCGGATCAGTACTAAGAAAATCGTTGTTGGGTGCCGCAACAACCGCTACACCTTGTGACGGTTTAGTTTGATTTGTTTTTCTCTCGACCATCAATAAGACTGTGCCTTGAAGTGCATCTTCAAATAGTAATTCGTTTGGATCAATCATTAGTATGCGTGAGCACCAATCCAATAAGAATTTACGAAGCGACATGGCGTGAAGAACATGAAGCAGTTCTGACGGAATTACCATTGCAAGTCTGCCACCAGGCTTAAGCAAATCTACACTAGCAATTACAAAGGGCACCCATGCGTTAGTATGTTTTGTAAAGCTTAAGTTATATCTCTTGAATAGCTGCTCTGAAAGTTTTTGATCGTTTTCATTTAAGTATTGATAACGAATGTATGGCGGATTACCAACCACTGCATCAAACGTCTTCTCTTCACCCAAACGCTCAAGGCCCCATTGGAGAAAATCGCAATTAACTATATCAGCATCGATATGCTTGTTGAGAGAAGCTTCATAACGTGCTTTATTAGCCTCTTCTTCCAGAAGCTCAACGCCAATGAACTGCAACTTACGTGGAGACTCTCCATTAATCGCACGAATGAATGAACCGTCACCACAACTTGGTTCGAGTATATGTTTAGGTTTTTTTAGCAATACCCATTTGGCCAGAAATGAGGCAATGGGGGCTGGAGTGTAATAACCGCCTCTTAATTTAGTTAATGTTTCATTTTCTTTAAAATTCATCTAATTCACTTCAATTCTACGAAATTACATTCAGCATAACTGCAAAAAAATTTATTGCCCTCGCTCTATTAGGTCCTGCCAAATCATCTTTAACTCTCGTTGCTAAGCTCTGCCTTTTTCTACGATTTTTTATAAAGTTGCTATATCCCAAATAAAGAACGCTGTGCTGCAGGCATTATCTGATCATTATTTTTTATTTGAATTGCTGATCTTCTTATTTCACCATTCACACCTACGACATCTAGGATTTTGTTTGTCAGTAGCTCATGAATTGTCTCTTGATAAATAGATGCTGATGCCGGTGAACCATTACATGTTTTTGCAAATAACTCACCAAAACTCATCCCATCATTATTCGAAAATATTAACCTAGGGATTTGTGCTGCAAGCGTTGCAATGCTGGTTTTACGTGCTATATCATCAAATTCAAATCCTAAGCTTGATTGCCCACTTAAGCTAGCATCATGGTCAGGATCATACCCAACCATCTGAAACATATTTAAACCGGCACCGCCATAGTGGATAAAATAATTTTGATTATCCCAATGTACCTTAGTCATAACATCGCGTGCACGGAAATGCTGAGACATATGAATTAGCCAGTAATCACCATGTCCTTGATTATTTCTTATAAAAAATGGTGTGTAATATTCTGCACCACACCGCGATACTAAACTCCGATACAAGGCGCTCTGAATAAAATATCGCCATTCTTTTTCTGAAGACTTAATTTCCTCAATAGACTTCCCTTGCCATGCATCAGTAATGCCAATTTCATCTAAAAGTTCATTAGTTAAATCTTTATCACTAGCGAAATTAACAAATGAATCTACACCAAAAGTTAATATAACTTCTGCGCTAGGAAGATTAGCGAATATCTTTTGAATTAATCCCGTTGGTACTTCTTTATATCCATATTGATCAAGCACAAAAATTGATCTGCCATTTCTTGGACTTTTTCTTTTGATTGACTGGATTATGTTATCTACTTCATTCTGAAATTTTGCATGCCTTACTTGTATAGTATTGCCGATTTGGCTTGCATAACCATCTTGGCGTAAAACCTTATCTAAATGAAGATAAGCATTTCGATTAGCTTCAATGAAAAAATAACTTACATCTAATTTCAATGGCTTTCTTCTACCTTGGTTAAGTAGAAATTCAGCCTCTTTTGTAGCATTCAAGCATACAAATGGCGAACCCTTAATGAGCTCTTTTGTGTCCTGATGATAGTAAAGCCCTCCGCCTGCAAAGCCATCAACAATGGTTAGTCTCAACTCATCTTGATTAGGAGAACTAACTAATGTTTTAAAGTACGCAGCTAGATAGCTTTGAAGAATACGATGTTTAGCTATGCTATGTTGCTGGATGGCATCTGGCCCATCTTCCCAATTGTAGTGTTTTAGAGCCATGGTGTGATTTTAAACCGATGCAGACATGTCTGGCATATCATCCCATGTACGGCCATTTAATTCTCTGCCGTTGTATTTCTTCGCTCTCTTTTTACCATCCACTCCCCATCCTCCCCATTGTTTAAAGAAGAATGCAACACCAGACTCTTTACATTGATCTCGAATAGACTCGGCCCATTCAGCTTTCATTGGGCGCGCATTACGCCCAGACTCCCCGCCAACTATTACCCAATGTATATTACTTAGATCAAGTTGGCCAACATCTTCGAGTAATGGCTCTACTGAAAGAAAACGAATATGAGCATCGATTTTTCTTAGGTCGTCTATGCGAGGAACCCCATATTTTTTATCTTCTACGGATACACCAATCCAAGCATTTTTAGGAGCTTTTTTGCCTTCAAAATACTCAGCCATTCGCGCACTACGTTTGGTGAGAATCTGAAACGTATGTTGGCTTGCTTGAATGATGACCTCGAATACTTTATCAATGTAACTGAATGGAACATCTTCATGAAATAAATCAGACATTGAGTTAACAAAGTAAACGGTAGGTACTTTCCTCTTAAGTGGTTCAAGCAGTCTATTTGGCAGGATAGTCAATTGAAAACCATTTTCATAACCTGGCGTACCCATAGCTTCAAGTCTTTGCGCCATGACCTCTGCATAACAAAACTTGCAACCAGGTGAAACTTTTGTGCAACCCACAGTAGGATTCCAAGTTTGTTCAGTCCACTCAATTTTGCTTGTAGTTGCCATGATTACTTCCTTAACAAATGATTTGCTATTTTTATCGCTGTAGGTGCCCCAATGGGATTGCCCGCTGCAAAACACAATAAGTACATTGGATTGTTGCGTGTGTTATAAAGAGCCTTAGTGGTAGGCGAAACACCAGAAAATATTGTTTTTAATCGGCCAATAAAAAATTGACCTATTTCATCAAATGAAGCATCTTTTACTAAAGATGTTTCATCATCAAATAAGCTTGCTTGTTGATCTTGCTTATAAAACGCCTTTTTCCATTCGTCAGTGCCAAATATTTTGGTTAATTTTTCTGAGAATCCTTTATCAGGCAAACCGTCTTTTTTTAATAATCTATTTGCACCGGTTCCTAAAGGAAACAATAACCATAAATCTATGGCTTTAGTTTTTGCTATAAGACAAAGCAACTCCCATTCTACATTCATGCCATAGGGGTCAAGGAATAATACAGCACGCTCCTTTTGCCATTTATTGGATAGACATAATTGACGAATGTATTCTGGGCCATCTCCGCATAATATTTTGCAATGCCCCTGCAATGCAGGGTAGTGTTGACTAATGGTTAACTTTAATTGATTTGTGTGTTCTTCGTTCTTATCAATAAATATATATTCATCAAATGGTGCATCTAATTCAAGGGCTATTCTAGCGCTACCCTTTTGATATGAATTAATTTCTGGCAATTCTGCTGTTGAGAAAAGTGGTGAGTCCATGACGTTAACATCTCTGCTCTTCCTTTCACCAGTTCCGGCAAATGCATCAATATATATAGTCTTAAAATGCTTAGCCTTCTCATTTTGAGTAAATATCAATCGATATGCCTGCAGATAACTTTTCAATGCAGCTAACTTTTGCTCCGTCCACGAACCACCAAATTCATGATCAACCATAAACAAAGTCCAATCTAATGATATTTTCTAAATGAACCAACAACCAAACCAAATATTTCAAGATGATCTTTTGGTCTGATAGGAGGGTAACCTTTGTTTCCTGGTTTTAAATAGAATCCAGCTTTATCATGCGCTAGGTATTTTATAGTAAATTCATTATCGACAATCGCCACTACAACATCCTCGGCCTTTGATGGGGCGCCTTTTTTTACGATTACAACATCACCTGGCATCAAACCAGCATCAATCATAGAGTCTCCTTTTACAGAAAGCATGATTGTTCTGGATGGTTGCTCAATAAGGTAGTCATCTATAGAGATTACATCGCCACGATTATCATTGGCTGAGCGAGGAGCTCCAGCTTGCACGTTATCCAATATCTCTCGATCAAAGAAACGTTTTCCAGGTTGCAATCGTTTGTCTGGTGTCGATGACAATAAGTCAATTTCTTTCATACGTTTGACGAAAGAAGACACTGCGGAAGTTGTTTTTAAACCAACTAGCTTTGCAATTCCTGAAAAAGAAGGCAACACATGATGATGCGCATAGTAGTCGCGTAATTTACCGATATATTCTTCATCACGATTTATCATCGTTATTATAGTATCATAAATGCTCGTTATTAAACATATTTAACGAGTGTTTGCTCTTTTGTTGAGAAATGCAAATTAAATCCATGAAATTTCTGGTTTACGTACAATCCATTTTGAAATTGTCGATGGACTTATTTTAAGTTTGCGTGCAATTTCAGACTTTGTGAGTCCTAATGCAGCAAGCTTTTTAGTTGCAGCAATTCTTGCTGTGGCCTTTTTGCCATTCTTTCGTACGCCAGGACTTACTTTCCTTTCCGCAGCAAACCAAATTTCAGCTGAAAATATTTTTAATTGCCAACCTCTACACGACAATTCATAGGGATCTAACGTTTGCCTTAGATGGTTAATTAAATGGTCATATTCCAAATTAATGAATTCATCATAAGAACAGCCTATTTGCATCTTGAGTCTGGCTAGTACGTATGGGCACTGAGATAGCGCCTGAAAAATCATATCCTTCTCATCAGTTTTAACTTCTTTATCCAGAAATTCTGGATAGAGCAAATCACACATTGCTGTTGCTGAAATTGCTTGCTTGAGCATAGTGGCACCCTGAACTCTTTCTGTTAATTCGTGTTTTTTAATTAATTCATGTGCTTTTTTGCCGGTTCTGTAATTCATATAATTTTTAGAGCGATTTTTGGTATCGCTTTGGCTTTGTGAGTGCCCCTCACAAAATCGCCTACCAGGCCAGGTCCTGCGATAACAAAACTCGCAAATTCCTTGCTTATCCCAGAGATATTTAGTCACACCAATTAATGCCATCCCCCATAGCATTGCTAATGAATCCTGCTTAGGGTCTTCTGTCTCATGATTGATCAGCCACATGCCATATTTTGCAATTGTGTGGATTTGTATTCTTGAAAATACTGGTGCTTGAGTGTTGTGAAAATTAAAAGAACTCTTTTGAAAATCATTTAATAGCGTGTTGACAGATTTTTCGCTTGTCAGATATTGCCACCACCTTAAGTTGTCATGGTTCTTTGCATTTTTACGGATCCGCTTAAAAATCATATTAAAAATAAGATCGGATCGGCAGCCGTAGGCCTCCAAATCCACATGTGAATCCTTAACTATCCTGGGTAGCAAATTGCTATACAACCGCGTATCTAAGTAAATCCTATTTACCAGCTCAGGATAATCAGGCGGCCAATAATCCACTTCAGCACCAAAAATCATTGCTGAATTGTGCAGCTCTGTCCATCCGATACGCAGAAAATTAATGCCACTCATTATTTGACATTTGATGTTTTTATAATGACTACCATGATACAGATTTCCTATTCAAAATGCATGTAACTGCAAATAACCGCATGGGCTTAGATATGGAAAAGAAAATGCTGATTGATGCGAAAGAAGTAGCTCAAAGGCTAGGAGTTAGCCTACGTAAGCTTGAGTATTTGATTTCAGATGGCAATGCCCCCTTATTCATGCGTATTGGCAGAACCAGGAAATGGCGACTAAAAGATGTTGATGAATGGATAGAAATCCTATATCAGAAATCTAGCAAATAAAAACTAATTTTGTACAGGGCTCAAAAAGCCCATATTTAAGAGGGGAGTTAAAAGATGGAGTAAATACGAAGATTTAATAGTAGGGCGTAGAAAGCACAAAGCCCAGAAAACCTCGCCAAAGGTTCTGAGCTTTGAAATGTGCTGCAATCTAACAGGACTGTAAGTATATTTTAGCTTTATAGATGTGTTTGTCAAGAAAAACCAATGATTGTTTTAATGTTGGACAGATTGTTGTTGTCTGAAAAAACACTTCGCTACGCCTGCAATTTTCATTTAAAAGAAAAGGCAGGTTTATATGGCAATGCATTACAGTAGAAATAAGGCCAATAGAAAGTTAACTCTATACCAATTGGCAAGACTTACAGAGGAAGAATGTTGGGAAATATTTAGGGTTCGCAGGTTTGGAGAAGAAGAAAAATTTGCTTGTCCGGAATGTGGTGCAGTTGAAAAGCACTGGTTTATCAATACAAGAAAACAATGGCATTGCAAACACTGCAACCATCGGTTCAGCGTAACTTCTGGCACTGTATTTCATAATAGAAAGTTAAGTTTATCTAAGCTACTGTGCATCCTCTTCTCTTTCGTTACGGGATTGCAAGGGGCGAATGCGAATGAGCTTCCATCGGATTTAGGAGTAACTTACAAAACCGCATTTTTAAACATCAATAAAATAAGAGAGGTAGTTTTTGAAACTATGGATCTAAGCCCACTTGAAGGTACAGTTCATATAGACTGCATGCATATTTGTGGCAAGCCTCGGAGAAGCAATAATAGGAAATCTTCTGATTCTTTTTTAGTTAATAATAAACTGAGAGTCAGGAAGGATTCTATCGTTCCTGATAAAAAAGCACATCCAGAATCTTCCAATCTAAAGAAATTGGAGAATCGTCGAATTATTTTAGCGTTATCACAAATTGCATCAAATGGTAATCAATCATACGGCTCCAATAGAACAATTACTTATGTTTTGAAAAAGGAAAAAGCTGAGATTATTCTGCCACTTATAAAAAAATCAGTTGCTAAAGGTTCTGAAATCATGACGGATTTTGGAGGAGCGTTTAGCAAAATAGAGCCTCTATTAGGGATTAAGCATTCTGCTGTGAACCATTCGGCACAATATCAAAACGATTTTGGTATAAATAACAACCAAGCGGAGTCTTTCTTCTCAAGAATACGACGAGCAGAGTTTGGAACGTTCAATGCCATGAGCAAAACTTATTTGTCATTTTACGCTTCTGAGGCTGGATTTAGGAATGACAGCAAAACACTTGGGATTGAAGATAAATTCTACTCGTTGTTATCAAAAATACTTAATAAAGAGCCTTCTAAAGCATTTTGTGGATATAACCAAGGGAAGCGGCTGGGCTTTGAATATTGTTATAGCTAATATGTATTAGATTAGACATGATCTAAGCAGTCGTTTATAACCAAACTTAATCTTTAATTAAAACTCTGACTAATGCGATATTAGTTAGAGTTTTAATTTAGTAATACTTTATGCAGTTGTTACTAACGATTTATGAGGCGGGTTGCGTGCAACGATAGCGATGCAAGCAAGTCATTAACAAGTCTATAGATAACTTATCAATCTTCCCCTGCAATAAGTCACTAATTTGTGGTTGTGATAATTTGAACACTTCGGCAGCTTCAGCTTGCTTCCAACCTTTGTCTTCTAAAATGTCTCGCAGCGCAATCATCAGATCGGCACGAACTTGTAGCTCTTTGGCTTCTTCTATATTGTCTGTAACTGCATCAAAAGCATTACTAAAACTAATCGAGTTCATCGTTTTTAACCAACTAATTTAATATCGATAAAATATATTAATCCATAAAAGACATAGGGGGCTAAAGTTAATGATTTGGTCTAGCGGAACAGTCAGCACGATGAAATCGTGACAAGAGGTTGATGTCAACCACGCTTCAAGAATACCCAATTTTTATTAACTCCATAACTTTTACAGTGTATGAAGCTAACAATTAAAGCTTAGAAAGAACAATGGCCGCATAAGCGGCCACTGCATGCAAGATTCTCTTAGTGCTTTCACACCTAGCCACTCCTGGTGACATCCAGTTTCCCAGACGGCGCTACGTTTTTTCACTCGCATTGACGTAGCTTTATGCAAACAACAATACCACTTTATCAAAATATGTAAATATTTATTTAGCTCTAAACAGCACGAAGCGACCATTGAAATTAGAGTTTAAAGATTTCCTTTGTTGGAAAAGGCTTCATAGCTTCTTCATGGAGTGATTTACGTTTAAATTGAATGGTCAAATGTAATTCCTTGATGCCAGCTAGAAATTTTTACAGAGGCATGTAAACAGGTATAATAACCTTTGTCATAAGCTTTGCGTCCCGCAACCGGTCTGTAGAGTCGGAGAATGCCGTGTAAGGCTTATGCCTCTCTTTTGGAGTTTGCTCATGACGACCAAATCTGTGATCTCACCTCATCTTGCCGAAATTCATGCTTTGGCAGTCGAAACTTTCGGTACAAAATCAAAAGCCGAGAATTGGCTTAGTGGATTCCATACACTTTTAAATAACACGCCTATTGCTGCAACTGAAACAGCTTCAGGAGCTATTGAAGTCAAGAAAATACTTATTGCGATAAGTCACGGCAGTGTGGTTTGATCTATTAAAAATAGCGATTGCAGCTTATGCGTAAAGCTATGGCGCAATTAGTACCTTATGAGGTAGTTTAGTTGCAGTTAATGCTGTGAGTGAGTATTCCAGTGAAAAGAGCCACCTAAAATTATTTCAAAGGAGCCACTAACAACTATCTCAACTAAGCCAATTGATTGTTGGTCTGCAAAGGGGGACATAGCAGTCATTTAATATTTGAGATTAAAAAAGAAATTGAAGCTTCATTGGATTTAACTTAGGATAGTTTTTGTTTTTCTTCACTCCAGACAAAGGAAAAAACGATTTATCAATTTTATCAACTCCGTCAAAAATAGATGGCTGAAGCCGAACATGTAACAAGGCGCGATTGACTCTGTTATTTAAAGTACTGCGGGTAATGTTAAAGAATGTACTGAGATCAGTTTTGTCTTGATTAAAATGATCAAAACTAATGACATAAGCTTTAGCTTCAGAATAACTATCGGCCAGTAATTGTTCGATTTCACGATTACTTTCTTCAAAAAGTGCGCACTGCAATGGGTCACTGGTTTCTTTTGCAGGTAGCTCATTAATCCATGAAGATCCATCCGCATTCTCTAATTCTTGATCAATCCTGTGAGCATGCTTGAGTTTATAGTCTATCCTTTTAACAAACTTAAAATAAAGCCTTTTACACAACCAGTCTTTATCTGTAAAAGAAAGATAATCGAAATCACATTCGTATTTAACTTCAAAATCCGATATGGCGATGATTACTTCAGACTCTAATTCTTCTAGAGTGATTTCACCCTTAGATTGTCGAGCAATACGTTTTAAATCAGGATTAATTAGAAATAAAAAGTCATTAATAAAGAATGGATTCATAGATTATATTTATATGACCATTATCAAGCGTAGAATTACTGAATAGTTCTTAAAAAGGAGGTTTATTAGCTTTCATCATTTGGCTTTCAAATTCGGCTTTGAATTGATAAATGCGGATTTTGGCGTTATGTAGTCAAATCAGACTTATCTTAACTTTTCAAAATCATTAATAAATAAAATATTAAATTCTTAAAATTCATCTTGTACAGGCATGTAAGAAAGGTTTGATGCAACACTCTCGAATAACTCTTTTCTTGGGTTATTCTTTTTCCAAAAAAGACCAATAGTCCTAAAAGGATTCGATTTGATGGGTATGTATTTAATATCACTTTCACCTGGATAAATAGAAACACTTGGCATTAACGTAATACCGATACCACTTTTAACCATCACTCTTAACGTTTCTAAGCTTGCTGCACGAAAGTCATCTGCATAATGATGAGAAGCTGAACATAATTTAAGCATTTGTGAGCGTAAGCAATGACCCTCATCTAATAATAGTAGATTCTCATTGATCAATTCATCTATATCAATTTCGTTTTTATCTGCGAAGGGATGCCTGTCAGAGACAGCGACATAAAATGGATCATCAAATAGCGCAATACCTTCCAACCGATCGTCATCTACTGGCATTGCTAAAAATGCGACGTCAACCCTTGATGAGACCAGCATGTCGATTAAGATATCTGTTTTCTCTTCAATTAAAGTGAGTTTCATACCCTCATACAACTGCTTTAATCTAAACACGTACTCTGGGAATACGTAATTTGCAAGCGTTGGGAACGCACCCATAATGATCTTGTTGTCGTTAATACTAGAAGCTTGTTTGGCAATCAGTTTAATGGTTTCAGCATCTTTGGTTATTTTTCGAGCAATATCGACGATCTGTGAACCAACAGATGTCATATTCACGTTTTGTGAATCTCGATTAAATATTTGTACATTTAATAAATCTTCTAACTTCTTAATCTGATTACTTAGCGTAGGTTGGCTTATTGCGCACTGGTTTGCCGCTTTGCTAAAGTTCCGTTGATCCGCTACCGCAACTAAGTAGTGTAAATCTCTCAAATTCATTTTTTAAATCCAATATTTCTATAACAGTTAAGCTTATCTATGTAAGTTATGATGGTAACTCATGAATATAGTGCTATTTGTATCATCTATAGCTTTATTCATATAATCAATAAAGCATTTTTTGATAAGTCAATTCAATATAACAAAGAAAAAGGCGGCATATGAATTACGCCGCCTTCCCAAACTAAAGAGGGCTTACTAAAAGGTAATTAAAAGCGGTCAGCTTCCATTACTTTTACCCATGCCTTAGTAAAGTCTTGCACAAATTTAGTTTGACTGTTGTTCGAGCCATACACTTCTGCAACAGCACGTAGCTCAGATTGTGATCCAAAAATTAAATCAACAGGTGTAGCTGTCCATTTAATTTTTTTGGTCGTGCGATCAAAACCTTCATACAGACCTTCGGTACTGGCTTTTTTCCACTCGGTTGACATATCAAGTAAATTAACAAAGAAATCGTTACTTAATGTACCTGGTCTTTGCGTAAATACACCATGTTTTAAACCATTTGCATTGGCGTCAAGAACACGAAGTCCTCCCAACAATACAGTCATTTCAGGAATAGTTAAGTTTAGCAACGTAGCTTTATCAACTAATGCATCTGTTGGTGACAAGTAATTCTGAGTTGTGTAGTAATTCCTAAACGCATCAGCTTTTGGCTCTAAAAAGCTAAATGAATGAACATCTGTTTGAGCAGCAGTTGCATCCATACGACCTGGTTTAAATGGAACCGTAATTGTCATCCCTGCTTTCTTAGCTGCATCTTCTACCGCTGCATTACCTGCTAGAACAATCACATCGGCAAAAGAAACTTTTTTTCCGCCTTTTAGTTGCGCATTAAAAGACTTCTGAACATCTTCAAGTTTTGCTAATACTTTTGCTAGCTCTTTAGGATTATTAACATTCCAGTCTTTTTGTGGGGCAAGTCTTACTCTCGCGCCATTAGCACCACCGCGCATATCAGTACCACGGAAAGTAGATGCTGAAGCCCATGCAGTTCTAACGAGTTCTGGACCAGTTAAACCCGTTGCTAAAATCGCTGTTTTTAAGCTACTGATGTCTTTGGCATCAATGACAGCATGATTTAACTCAGGAATCGGATCTTGCCAAATGAGTGTTTCTTTTGGCACTTCGCTACCTAAATAACGCACGCTTGGACCCATATCACGATGGGTTAACTTAAACCATGCTTTTGCAAATGCAAGTTGATACTCTTCTGGATTATCTTTAAAGCGTTTAGCGATTTTACTGTAGCTTGGATCAAATTTTAGAGATAAGTCAGTAGTAAACATAATAGGTGCATGACGTTTACCTGCAACATGCGCATCTGGCACTGCTTTCAGATCTTCGGCATTTTTTGGAACCCATTGAATTGCTCCAGCTGGACTTTTAGTTTGTACCCAATCAAAGTTGAAGAGGTTGTCCAAATACTGTGTTGTCCATGCCGTCGGATTGAATGTCCAAGCACCTTCAAGACCACTTGTAACAGTGTCTTCGCTATGACCTTTACCGCATTTATTTTTCCAACCAAAGCCTTGCTCTTCAATTCCTGCAGCAGCTGGCTCTTTACCAACACATTCTTCAGGTTTGTGTGCGCCGTGCGCTTTACCAAATGTGTGACCTCCAGCAATTAACGCAACCGTTTCTTCATCATTCATTGCCATACGCGCAAACGTATCACGAATATCTTTAGCGGCTAATAGTGGGTCTGGATTGCCGTTTGGGCCTTCTGGATTAACGTAAATCAAACCCATTTGCACCGCAGCTAATGGCTTAGCAAGCTCTCTGTCGCCAGAATATCTTTTATCTGCTAAAAACTCTTTTTCTGGACCCCAATTGACAATTTCAGCTTCCCAGTCATCGACACGACCGCCAGCAAAACCAAAGGTCTTAAAGCCCATCGACTCAAGTGCTACGTTTCCAGTAAGCGTCATCAAGTCACCCCAAGACAAACTATCACCGTACTTTTGTTTTACAGGCCATAGTAATCTACGTGCTTTGTCTAAGTTTACGTTATCAGGCCAACTGTTAAGTGCCTCAAATCGCTGTTGACCACCTGCTGAACCACCACGACCATCGAATACGCGATACACACCAGCACTATGCCAAGCCATACGGATAAAGAATGGTGCATAAGTACCATAATCTGCAGGCCACCAGGCTTGTGATGTCTTCATGACTTTTTCAATGTCTTTTTTAACTTCTTTAATATCTAACTTTAAAAATGCTTCACTGTATTTAAAGTTATTATCTAAGGGATTGTTTTCAGCGCCATTTTGACGTAATGGGCGCAAATCAAGTTGCTCTGGCCACCAGAACTGATTATTAGCATCTTTCATCGCATACGCAGGTGTTGTCGTCAGTGACGAGGCCACTGCAATAGCAATTGTTGACATCAAGAATGTTTTTTTTAGTTTATTCATTTCTTCTCCTTTAACTTTGCCACTAAGGCATTTTAAATTTTAAACGCTGGTTAGATCTCTAAATTCATGACTAACTCTGAACTAAAAAAGACCACAAATTGGGATTAGCAACCTGTGGCCATATTTTGTATGCATTTATTTATATCGACATGAGTGGTGTCATCTAGTTATAGCTACTTGAAATCATGTATAAATACATGCTAAAAACACCACTCAAATATCATTAAATTGCTTAATGCCTAGTAAGCAGTAGGTGTTTTTTGTAAACTTGATTGAAGGTTTTTTGTTTGTTTACCTGCATATACATTTTGACTTGCAATGCTGTCGATAAAGCTGTTTTTAGCTACATTTGGATTAGAAGAACGATTTAAGTCAACTTCTGTTACACGTTCAAATTTGGCTAAAATTGTATTTGCACCAATCGCAAGTGATTTATCTACACTTAATGGCTCATTAGATTTAACTTCTGTTACACGCTCGAATTTAGCTAAGATGGTATTTGCGCCAATTGCTAAGTTGCTGTCAGCAGTAACTGGACCTGCAAATGCTGATGTTGATAAACCTGCTAATACTGCTGCTGCGATAATTGATTTCATTTTAAAGCTCCTGTTTGTTTGTTAAAAAATAGCTCTCTGCTATGGATGCTATTAAACAGGCGTGGCTTAACTGTGTGAAATTGCTAGTCTGAATGATCAGATAGATAAACTGAATAGAACTTTGAAAAGTAAAAATAACATTAGGAGTTTTTTTGATTTAGTGACAAGCATTTAGTTATGTTGCATTGCTATGTCCGCTTTGCGGATTTTGCAGTCGTTAACAAATAAAAATAGTGGCTTATGTAAAATAATTTTAGATGGCGCATTCGCGTTGTAATCTGTGGTGCATATCCTGCAATATTTGGTGGCACCTGTTAGCAAGAATACTCACTGTTAGGGCCGTACATAAATCCTTGATTTATATAAAAACGAGAATGCTGCTTTTGAGCTAGCCCACACATGATCTGACAGATAGCATATTTTTGGAGTGCTTGTCAGGTGAGCTGGTGACTTTTTATATGTCTGCGTTGAAGTTAAATTTTGGATTTATGGCCCAAAGACCTTCTTTGGTTGAATCTGGTGAGTGATGCCTTTCAATAACGCCATCTCGACATAAATTTTTTAATCTATTGCCAATACTGCCTCTAATTTGTGCATTGGAAATTTGTTCGGCATCATAATGAAAGTGCCTAGCTATTACGAAATCAACAATAGTTGATTTTGATACAGGCGATGTTTTTCCGTAAAGTCTGATACAAGTTAGTATGGATTTTGTGAGTTCACCATGTGGAATTTTTAGGCGGTAATAATTTGATGATATTGGCTTGATCAGACCAATATCAATCTGTATATCATGCAATTGTAGCGTGGTATCAATTGCGTTCAATTTGATTTCTAGATCTTTAAGTTCATCAATTAATGATTGAGCTTGTTTTAGGGATCGCCTAGTTTTTTCAACTTCTCCAGAAATGCGCGCACGTTTATCAATTAACCAATTAAGGGAGGGTGGAATTCTGTTTGACATAACAGTATTCCACCATATTAATTGGGTCTGCTAAAGTGCAACTGGGGAATCAAGGCGTAGTCAATAAAAAAGCCTTAGTGTTTCCACTAAGGCTTTTTTAGATTATATAGTTGATTGGACTTAAATTTAACTAGTCATTTAACAAGCTAAATATTAGCTATGTAATCCGCTGGAAAATTGCATTAAGCAAAGTTTGCTGATGCGAAATCCCAGTTAGCTAAAGAAGCTAGGAATACTTCTACGAATTTAGCGCGTGCGTTACGGTAGTCGATGTAGTATGCGTGTTCCCATACGTCAATCGTTAGCAATGCTGTGTCGCCTGTCGTCAATGGAGTGCCTGCAGCGCCCATGTTCACGATATCTACAGAGCCGTCTGCTTTTTTAACTAACCATGTCCAGCCAGAGCCGAAGTTGCCAACTGCAGAAGCTTGGAATGCTTTTTTGAATTCGTCGAATGAACCCCATTTTGCATTGATTGCATCAGCCAATGCACCAGCAGGAGCGCCGCCGCCATTTGGTTTCATGCCATTCCAGAAGAATGTATGGTTCCAGATTTGCGCTGAGTTGTTGTAAATGCCGCCTGAAGATTTTTTGATGATTTCTTCAAGGCTTAAGTTTTCAAACTCGGTACCTTTGATTAGGTTGTTCAAGTTTGTCACGTAAGTTTGGTGATGTTTGCCGTAGTGATATTCGATAGTTTCCACTGAGATATGTGGTACTAGCGCATCTTTTGCATATGGTAAAGCTGGTAGTTGATGTTCCATGATCGTCCCTTGTTCTTAAGTTATAGTCTAAACCGTTATTTTGCCATAATAACACTGTAAATTAGTAGGGTATTGTCGAAATTGACTATTTTTTCTTGGCTCTAGGGTGGGCGTTGTCGTAGATTTTAGCGAGGTGCTGAAAGTCTAAATGCGTGTATACCTGAGTAGTGCTAATGTTGGCGTGACCTAACATTTCCTGCACTGCGCGCAAATCTTGGCTTGATTGTAATACATGACTGGCGAAGCTATGGCGGAGTAGATGCGGGTGCATATTAGAGTTCACGCCTTGTTTAATCGCCCATGATTTGACTCTGTATTGTACGGCGCGGGGTGTTATTCGGCGGCCTTGTTGGGTGATAAATACTGCTTGTGCATCTTTTTCATCTATCGTGATCAGTGCACGTGATTGTAGCCACTTTTGCATGGATGCTGCGGCATGGCTCCCTAACGGAATGATGCGTGTTTTATTACCTTTGCCGGTGACCTCTATCGTCCCCTCGCTAAAGTCTAAGCTATTGATGTTTAGATTAACCAGTTCGGCAAGGCGTAATCCTGACGAGTAAAACAATTCCAGAATGGCGTGATCTCGAATATCTAAAACACTGTCGCCTTTAATATCAACAAATTTAACAGCTTGGTCCACAGATAGTGCTTGCGGTAAAGTTTTAGCGGCTTTGGGCGCACGTAACCCAACAACTGGGTTTTGTGTAAATCCATGGTGATGGATTAAATAATCATAAAACCCTCTCCACGCAGAGAGCGCACGCGCAATGCTTTTACTACTTAAGTCTCGTGCATGCATTTTGGCAATAAAGCGCCTGACTTGTGCATGATTAAGTTCGTTTAGACTGGTACCCTCAGCGAGAGATTCTAAAAGAAGAATGTCACGTGTGTAATTTTTACAGGTGAGCTGGCTGAGGCCGCGTTCAAAAGTGAGGTGCTGAATATATTGATCTAAGTGAAGCACGGTTGAATGCAGTTAACGCTTATAAGTTTAAGGCAAATAAGTGATTAAGCAGCGTGGCTGCGACAAGCTCACCAATGTGTTCTAGGTAAAGCGTTCCCATGCCAGCCTTGAAGCGATCTTTGTCTTCTGCACCTAGGATAAGTACACCAAACGGGCGCTGGTCGGCTGCTTTTTTGCCTAATGGGATAATGGCAAATGATTGCAATTTGCTATCAAGCAAGTCACCAAGTATTTCAGGTTTAGTGCCGCAGTAAGGTTGGGTTAAAGACATTACCCATTCGTTAAATGCTTCGCTAACATGAGTAAATGTCGGGTCCTGTACAATCGCACTGTTACTTGGCTTAACCCAGATGCGGATTAGTGATTCGGTCACGGCGAAATCAAGTTTTAAGGTTTCTGCAATGAGATGTTGCGATGCAGTGTAGCTTTGTTGATTCAGTAACTTGACACTAAACTGATGCACTTTTGCACTAGTAGCATCATTCTCTTCGGCATGCACAATCATCTGTGCCATCATCGCTTCAATCACACGAATTTTATCGCGCTGCGCTAATTGCTGGCGTTCTGTCAGCGAGATGACACCATTACCGTGAGGGTTTGGCAATGTAATCTCAGTGAGTAATGTGGCATTCTTTTCAAAAAAGTTTGGATGATTGCGCAGGTAATCTTTCACTTGTTCCGCAGAAGTTGTCTCATGTAGATTGCTTGTCATTGTCGGACTTTCTTTAAGTAGTATTAATTAGATAGCGTCTAAATCTATTTCGCCTGTAAATACAGTGACGGCAGGGCCGGTCATCATCACTGGTGCATCTGCACCTTGCCACGCAATGCTCAGCTCACCGCCACGGGCAGATACGCTAACGGGAGAGGTTAAGTGGCCCAGTTGCATACCCGCTACAGCAGCGGCACAAGCGCCCGTGCCACATGCGAGGGTTTCACCAGAGCCGCGCTCAAACACTCTTAATTTAATATGATGCTCATCAATGATTTGCATAAAACCCACATTGACACGTTCAGGGAAGCGCGGGTGGTGCTCAATCGTGCTTCCTAAAGGTAATACAGGTGCCGTTTCTACATCATCAACAACCAATACCGCGTGTGGATTGCCCATGGATACTGCAGAAATGTCTAGTGCCTGATTGTTCACTTCAAGTGTATAGCTATTTGCCACAGACTCTGCAACAAAAGGGATTGTATTCGGGTTAAATCTTGGCGCACCCATGTTCACAGTGACTAGGCCATGTTCTTCTAGTTTAGGGGTGATAATGCCACTGGCGGTTTCAACGCTTATTTCATGTTGATTGGTCAGGCCTTGATCAACCACAAATCGCACAAAGCAGCGAGCACCGTTTCCACATTGTGAAACTTCGCTGCCATCTGCGTTAAAAATACGGTATTTAAAATCCGCAATCATTGAAGACTCAACCAGCAAAAGCTGATCAAACCCAATACCAAATTGGCGGTGTGCTAGTTTTTTAATCATATCGGTAGCAAGCGCAACCGATTGTGTGACGCCATCGATGACCATGAAGTCATTGCCAGCGCCTTGCATTTTTGTAAATTTAATTATGTTAGCCATGTGTTTATTGTAATAAGAATGTATATCTAGAGGTGAAAAATTAGCAGTTTTTATTAAGTCTAGTCAGCATTGAGGTTTGATTTTGTATTAATTTAATTGATCAGATTTCTAGGTATTTTGAGTTGCTTTGGCTGTAATTCAGCATGTGAGTTAAGTTAGGAGCATCAAGTTTAATGAAGCAATTGTTTTTATAGGCGTCACCAACACATTGGTAATGTATTGATAATAAGTAATTTTTTTTCATGCGAATACTAATTCAGGTACAATTCACCTCCCTTAATACTTGCTTCAGCCTTTAGTAAGTATCTTATAAACCTTTTTCTTTCCAAGGCAGATGAATGAACGAATATCTTTTTACTTCAGAATCAGTATCTGAAGGCCATCCTGACAAAGTAGCAGACCAGATTTCCGATGCGATAGTCGATGCTATTTTAGCCCAAGACAACCACTCCCGTATTGCAGCAGAAACTTTATGCAATACTGGCCTAGTAGTGTTAGCCGGTGAAATCACCACCAATGCGAATGTTGATTACATTCAAGTAGCACGCGATACGATTAAACGTATTGGCTACGACAACACAGAGTACGGCATTGATTACAAAGGTTGTGCAGTATTAGTCGCGTATGACAAGCAAAGCCCAGATATTGCTCAAGGCGTGAATAAAGCCTACGACGACAGTCTAGATCAAGGTGCTGGTGACCAAGGTTTGATGTTTGGCTATGCGGTTGATGAAACGCCGCAATTGATGCCACTACCAATCTGGTTGTCACATCGCATTATGGAGCGCCAAGCACAATTGCGTAAAGATGGTCGTTTGCCATGGTTGCGTCCTGATGCTAAATCACAAGTAACTGTGCAATATGTAGATGGTAAGCCATACAAAATCGACACGGTATTAGTATCGACTCAGCATGCGCCAGAAATGTCACTGGAGTCTATCCGTGAAGCGGTGATTGAAGACATCATTAAGCCTATGCTGCCTCAAGAGCTCATCAAAGGCGAGATTAAGTTCTTAGTCAACCCAACAGGTCGCTTTGTTGTGGGTGGCCCGCAAGGCGATTGCGGTTTAACCGGTCGTAAAATCATTGTAGACACCTATGGTGGTGCTGCCCCTCACGGCGGCGGTGCATTCTCAGGTAAAGACCCTTCTAAAGTAGACCGTAGCGCTGCCTATGCAGGTCGCTATGTTGCTAAGAACATCGTTGCTGCCGGTTTGGCGTCACGTTGTCTAGTGCAAGTAAGTTATGCCATTGGTGTGGCGAAGCCAACCAGTGTTATGGTGGAGACTTATGGTACTGGTAAGGTATCCAACGAAGTGTTGACTCAGTTGGTGCTGGACCATTTTGACTTGCGTCCCAAAGGCATTGTGAAGATGCTTGATTTGTTGCGTCCGATCTACACGAAGACAGCCGCTTATGGCCATTTTGGCCGTGATGAGCCTGAGTTTACGTGGGAAGCGACAGACAAAGCCGCTGCATTGCGAGCTGCTGCTGGATTTTAACTGGCTGTTGGTTTTTTGAATCACTGAAAAAAGCCCTGTCATGCATCAAGCATGGTGGGGCTTTTATCTAGGTGATGACAGCCTCTTTACCTTTTGTTTAAAACTTAATCAGTGGCCGCTATCTTAAAGTACTTAATTTACTCTAGTGATGTGGCTTTACTATACGGCAGTCAAGCATGTTAAAAATCGTTTCTACAAAACAAGTGCGTTTGGGTATGTTTATTCATGAGCTTAAAGGGCCGTGGATAGACCATCCTTTTTGGAAAAGGGCATTTAAGTTAGAAGATTTCGCAGATTTGAAGAAGTTGCAAACTAGCGTTGTTAAAGAGGTTGTTATTGACACCTCTAAAGGTTTGGATGTCATTCAGATTGAAGATGATGTTCAGGATGTGGATCCTGTTGTTGCGTTGCCAGCGGATGATAAGCTACCTAAAGTTAAGCAAGTTACTTCAGCAGAAGAACGCAGTAAGGCCAAACAAGTCATTTCTGCTTCAAAAAAAGCCGTTACCTCCATGTTTAATGATGCTCGTATGGGTAAAGCAATTAAAGCTGAAGCCGCGATGCAGTTTGTCAATGATATTGCAGATTCGATAGCACGTAATCAAGGAGCACTCATCAGTCTAGCTAGGCTCAAGACAAAAGATGACTATACCTATATGCATTCAGTGGCCGTCTGTGCGCTGATGGTGGCGCTGGCTAAAGAATTGGGCATGTCGGAGCAGGAGGTTAAGCAAGCTGGATTGGCTGGCCTGCTACACGACATTGGTAAAGCGGCCATTCCTATGGATGTCCTGAATAAGCCAGGTGCGCTGACCGAGGATGAGTTTGCTTTAGTCAAGTTGCATCCTGAACGTGGGCATGAGTTATTAATGCAGGCACATATTACCGACTCTGTGGCATTGGATGTGTGTTTGCATCACCATGAAAAAGTGGATGGCATGGGCTATCCGCATCGCTTGCAAGGGGATGCGATTAGCTTGTTTGCGAAAATGGGTGCAGTATGTGACGTCTATGACGCGGTCACCTCCAATCGGCCTTATAAAGATGGCTGGGAGCCCGGTGTCTCGTTGCAGCGCATGTCGCAGTGGGCGGGACATTTTGATGACGTTGTGTTTAAAGCATTCGTTAAAAGCGTCGGTATTTATCCTATCGGGTCTATGGTCAAATTAAAGTCAGGGCGCTTGGCGGTGGTGGTTGATCAAAGTCCAAAGTCTTTATTAAAACCTATCGTCAAAGTGTTTTTTTCCACAAAATCTAACACAAGGCTCATGGTCGAAACTCTAGATTTATCTAGAGGCGGCGTAAACGACGAAATTGTTGGACATGAAGACCCTGTGCTTTGGGGTGTGCATGATGTCGATAAGTTGTGGGCAGAGTAAGTTGGTGATAGTAATTTAGATATAAAACAAAAGCTTGGCATGCTGTA
The DNA here is from genome assembly GCF_000744605.1 of Methylotenera sp. L2L1. Taxonomy (NCBI): domain Bacteria; kingdom Pseudomonadati; phylum Pseudomonadota; class Betaproteobacteria; order Nitrosomonadales; family Methylophilaceae; genus Methylotenera; species Methylotenera sp. L2L1. The sequence continues at coordinate 682,643 of NZ_JQMG01000001.1, read as the reverse complement.
TTTGTGCTAAAGGCAATATCAAGTATAATAAACCCTACTTCTGAGGGGCGTTGCGAGGCGTGTTAATCATACAGGCTCCCAGGCTCAGAAAAATGCAGTAAACGACGCTCACCAATATTAACCGTGCCGGGCACGGGATATGGGTGAGATAGATGTATCTTCAATAAACACCCCTTCCCCCCGGTCACACATTCAAGGAAAACATATGAATACTGTGACTGAATTTAAAGATTACGTAATTGCCGATATTAATTTAGCGACTTTTGGTCGCAAAGAAATTGCGATTGCTGAAACAGAAATGCCAGGTTTGATGGCGATTCGTGAAGAGTTTGCTAAAGCACAACCACTTAAAGGTGCTCGTATTACGGGTAGCTTACACATGACGATTCAAACAGCGGTGCTGATTGAAACCTTAAAAGACCTAGGTGCGGATGTACGTTGGGCATCTTGTAATATTTACTCTACTCAAGATCACGCCGCAGCAGCGATTGCTGCAGGTGGCACACCAGTGTTTGCAATTAAAGGTGAAACGCTGACTGAGTATTGGGATTACACGCATCGTATTTTTGAGTGGACTGACGGCGGTTACAGCAACATGATTCTGGATGACGGCGGCGATGCAACGTTGCTGTTACATCTTGGTACGCGCGCAGAAAAAGATTTATCAGTGATTGCAAACCCTACGTCAGAAGAAGAAACGTGTTTGTTTGCTGCGATTAAAGATAAGCTGGCGACAGACCCAACATGGTACTCAACACGTTTAGCACAAATTAAAGGTGTGACTGAAGAAACAACTACTGGTGTACATCGTTTGTATCAAATGCATAAAGAGGGTAAGTTGGCTTTCCCTGCCATTAACGTGAACGACTCTGTGACTAAATCAAAATTTGATAACTTATATGGCTGTCGTGAGTCTTTGGTAGACGCAATCAAACGCGCTACGGATGTGATGATCGCTGGTAAGATTGCAATCGTTGCTGGTTATGGCGATGTGGGTAAGGGCTCTGCACAAGCATTGCGTGCGTTATCAGCCCAAGTTTGGGTAACTGAAATTGACCCAATTTGTGCATTGCAAGCAGCGATGGAAGGTTACCGCGTGGTAACGATGGATTACGCAGCAGAGCATGGCGACATTTTCGTGACGGCGACTGGTAACTATCATGTGATTACACATGACCACATGGCGAAAATGAAAGATCAAGCAATTGTTTGTAACATTGGTCACTTTGATAATGAAATTGATGTTGCTTCACTTGAAAAATACGAGTGGGATGAAATTAAGCCACAAGTTGACCATGTGATTTTCCCGGATGGTAAAAAGATCATTCTGTTGGCACAAGGCCGTTTGGTTAACTTGGGTTGTGGTACAGGTCACCCAAGCTATGTGATGAGCTCTTCATTTGCCAATCAAACGATTGCACAAATCGAGTTGTTTACGCAAACAAGTAAATACCCAGTAGGCGTATATACTTTACCTAAACATCTAGATGAAAAAGTAGCTGTATTACAATTGAAAAAGCTGAATGCACAATTGTCGACACTCACCGATGAGCAAGCGGCTTATATCGGTGTGCAAAAACAAGGTCCATTTAAGCCCGACACTTATCGTTATTAATAAAAACTGCTTAGTAGCTTAAGCATATATAAGGAGCTGCCACATGAAGCTGTTATTGGTTTGGATATTAAATGCATTAGCCTTATTAGCTGTCGCATATTTGTTGCCCAATATTCATGTGGCAAGTTTTTTGACTGCCTTGCTGGCGGCCTTCGTGATAGGGTTAGTCAATGTTCTGATTAGACCATTGCTCGTCATATTAACCTTGCCGATTACTGTCCTAACATTAGGGCTATTTATTTTAGTGATCAATGGGGTCTTGTTCTATCTTGTAGGACAATGGCTGCAAGGTTTTCATGTTGATACCTTAGGGGCAGGCATCTTAGGCGCTGTACTTTATAGTGTGCTGTCATGGCTACTGACTGCAATATTGATTGATGATAAATAATTACTAAAAAGAAATAGAAATGAAACCGACTGCTAAAAAGTTCGACCTTAGTTTTGAGTTTTTTCCACCTAAAACAACAGAGGGTATGGATAAACTGCGTGAAGCACGTGCCAAGTTAGCGAAATTTAATCCAGAATTTTTTTCCGTCACCTTTGGTGCTGGTGGTTCTACGCGAGATAGAACTATGGATACAGTGCTAGAAATTCAGCGTGAAGGATTTCAGTCCGCACCGCATATTTCCTGCATATCATCTAGCAAGTCAGAAATTCGTGATTTGTTGCTAGCTTATCAGGCACAAGGCATTAAGCGCTTAGTTGCTTTAAGGGGCGATATCCCATCGGGTGAAGTAAGTGCTGGTGATTTTAAATACGCTTCGGAGTTGGTCGCATTTATTCGCGAAGAAACTGGCGATCACTTTAGTATTGAAGTGGCGGCGTACCCAGAGTTTCATCCTGAGGCGCGTACACCAGCGGCTGACTTGTTAAATTTGAAGCGAAAAGTGGATGCGGGTGCTAACTCAGCGATTACGCAGTATTTCTATAATGCGGATGCTTATTTCCGCTTTGTTGATCAATGTGACGCATTAGGCATCAATGTACCTATCGTGCCTGGCATTATGCCGATATATAACATCACGCAGTTAGCGCGCTTCTCTAGTGTTTGCGGTGCTGAAATCCCACGTTGGCTAAAAATGCGCTTGGAAGAGTATGGAGATGATATGGTATCGTTGCGTGCTTTTGGTGTTGATGTGGTCAGTGAATTGTGTGAAACCTTGTTAGCTTGGGGAGTGCCGAGTTTGCATTTCTATACATTGAACCAATCAAATATCATTAGTAATATCATTGAGAATGTTCAAGACTAGAGCATCTTGCAAGACTAAAACAGCTTATTAGGTGGCCGAGCTTGATTAAAGATTGCACTCATCTTGTTATTTAAGATTGTCCATGATGAGTGCTTAATCTTTGAGTCTAAGTTAATGGTATTTGCGTTAATGTAATGTCGGTTTTTGCTCGCTGAGCAACACATCTTCAATAAACAAATATTCTTTTGTTTTATCTGGGCCAGATTTGCTAGCGCCCCATGTCGTCATCAGTACAATCCAGCGCATTTCTTCGATGCCAATCGTGGCTTGCGGTAGATTCATTGCGAGCTCTAATACTAGTTCTCGTTGTGATGTATTCAGTATCTTGGCTTGTACTAGAAATAAAATAAAGCCGATACTTTCACCTGAAATTTTCTTAAGTTCTATTTCCGTGAACACCCGGCTATTGGCTGCATCTGCCATTTGAAATAGCTCAGGCTTGCCGGTCATGGATTCTAGCTGATTGAACCAATCGCAAGCGCCATTAATGTCTTCTTCGTCAAAACCTGCAGCAAACAACTCTCTTGTTAAAGTGTTGTTGTCAGGTCTAAATTGCGTATCAATGTAGTTTTCGAACATGTAAACCAAGGCTTCAAACATAATTATTATCCTTTTTAAATGATTAACTTAAATGAAATGGTTTAACTGAAATTTGAAATTAAAAACTACATAATTTTTTGATATTGTCCTCCTGATAGACTGGTCACTTTCCCTTCAAGCTCTAGTAACATTAGCATGGATGAAACTTCGGCTACCGTCAAGCCTGTTAACGTAACTAGGCGCTCTAAAGGCGCTGGGTCAAAGCCCATAGTATCGAGTAATAATCGTTCTGATGAGTTTGTAGAGGCGTTATCAGTTTTCTGGTGTTCAGGCGTGTGGTCTGCTGGTGTGGCTGATAAAGAGGTGTTGATCTGAGTGTGGATTTTCAACTCTTCAGTAATGTCTTGTAAGCAATCCACTAGCTTTGCACCCTGTTTAATCAGCTGATGGCAGCCTTTAGACATAGGGGAATGAATCGAGCCTGGCATTGCAAAAATTTCTCTGCCTTGCTCTGCTGCCATGCGTGCGGTGATTTGAGAGCCGCTTTGAATGTTCGCCTCTACTACCAAGCAGCCTAGGCTTAGACCGCTAATAATGCGGTTTCTTTTTGGAAAATTCTGCGGTTTAGATGGCGTGCCTAATGCAAATTCAGACACAATCAAGCCGTGTTCAACAATTTCGTGTGCGAGTTCTCGATGTTTTGCTGGATATACGATATCTAGCCCAGTCCCTACTACCGCGATTGTTGCACCATTTGCTTTAAGTGCCCCTCGGTGTGCGGCACCGTCAATGCCTAATGCAAGTCCACTGACAATACAAAGGCCATGGTGGCATAAGTCATACGCAAATGCTTCTGCGTTCTTTTCACCTTGTACGGATGCATTGCGGCTACCAACGATGGCGATACTGGGTTGATTCAGTAGCGCTAAATTTCCTTTTGCGTATAAATAGGGCGGCGGATCACTGATTTCCAGTAAGGATTGCGGATACTCAATGTCCGCCAGTGTGACGAGATGATTGTTAGGAGATGATAGCCATTGTGCAAGATCGTCGAAACGCTCTTGGTCAAAGCCCTTATTAATCAGGCTGGCAATGTTTGCAGAAACAACTTCTTTTAGTTGTGAAAGGCTTGCAGCATAGACGTTAGCTGGGCTGCCAAAAGCTTTGAGCAAGTTACAGTAGGTCTGGGAGCCTACACCAGAAATGCTGCCCAGACTCACCCATAGCGATTTTTCCGCAATCTCTTCGCGATTAATCGTCATGCCTAACTATGGGTTATGTATAGAATCTAGTGTGTTAATCGGCTCATTTGCTTGCATGACTAATCCGTAAGAGATTCGGTCAAACACGCGGAAAACCATCATTAAGCCTACGCGCTCATCTGGCAGTTTAATGTAGCCTGGTTCGAGCGTTATTGCTGTGCTTTCTTTTTTCTCTTTTTCAAAGTTGACAATAGCTTTGCCATCTTCTCCGCTGGAGACATCAAAATTAAGCTCTTTTAGTTTTGGCTTGGCATTTGCTTCGGCTTTCGATACTTTTTCTTTATCTGCTTTTGTTGGCTCAGGGTCTTTGATGATTCGACCGTAGCGGCTGATTGCCAACACATGTCCAACCTCGACACCATCTTGTGAACCACGGTTAATGGAAACGATACTTTCTGGACCAGCCTCAGCTAGGCCGCCATAAATTTTAAGCAAACGGCCATTAATCTGTGTCTCTGGCGCACGAGGGGTAAAGTTGGTAATCACTTCGTCACCACTTGGTACCAGTCTGTCTTTTACGAAAATTTCTTCTTTAGCTTTCACTACCTCTGCTGTGGCAGGCTTACCAAACTTTTTAACTCTGAGGTCGCCTAAGTAAGTGGCTTCAACACCCAACACTTCTTTACTGTCCGGGTCGATTAATGAGTCTCCTGGGCGATAAATGAACCAATTGAGGTCAGAGTCCTCTTCAATCTCATTAATATAGATGCGTGTGCCTGTGCTTAACACGACACGATTGTCCGGTCCGGCAATGATTCTTGGCGACTCGGCCAGTTGGTCTTTTTCTATAATCAGAGGTTGGCTTAAAAACGGTGTGATGACGTTGAGCGGTATGGTTGAAATAGCCGCTTGATCAAGTGGCTCAACAACAACACCAGGCTCTAATGTGATGGTTTGGCGTAAAAGTTTGAGTTGCGGTTGCCCGCTACTTAAATCTAGTACGATGACATCGCCAGGGTAAATTAAATGGGGGTTTTTAATTTGGCTACGGTTTAATTGCCAAACTTTTGGCCACAACCATGGGTCTTTAAGAAAGCGGGCTGATATCCACCATAAGGTGTCACCTTTGACAACAACGTGGCGGTCCGGATGGCCTTCTTTTAGTGCAATTACCTGTGCATTTAGATTGAAGCTTAAGCAACAAAACATGAGCAGCGTTATAATATTGCGAAACATATGTTAATGACCTCGGTCAAAAGTGCATTTAAAGACATGCGATGGTGTGTAAAATGCGCTACGCATACCGTGAATTTACGTTAAATTTATCACGTAATTCATTAAAGAATCAAGCTTTTATAGAAAAAGCTCTGGATTTGAGTTTTTTCGAATTTTTGAATATGAATATTAAAGAGTTTTTATGGCAATTTTAGATATCCTGAATTATCCTGACCCTCGATTGCATACGGTGGCTAAGCCAGTGAAAGAGGTAAATGCGACTGTGCGCCGACTAATCGATGATATGGCTGAAACGATGTATGCCGCGCCTGGTATCGGGTTGGCTGCAACGCAGGTTAATCAGCATATTCAGTTGCTGCTAGTGGATACTAGTGAAACCAAAGACCAGCTACAAGTGTTTATTAATCCCAAAATACTGGAGCGTGATGGTGAGCAAGTATATGAAGAGGGGTGTTTGTCGGTGCCTGGCATCTATGAGAGTGTCACGCGTGCAGAAAAAATCTTAGTTGAAGCTTTGGATAAAGATGGCAAGAAATTTACTTTAGAAGCGCATGGTTTGTTAAGTGTGTGTATTCAACATGAGATGGACCATCTGCTTGGTAAGGTGTTTGTGGAGTACTTATCCCCACTTAAGCGCAACAGAATTAAAAATAAAATGCTCAAGCAACATCGCGGCAAATAGATCAATCAAAGGTTAATGCGTTGAAAATTATTTTTGCGGGGACTCCCGAATTTGCAGTGCCTGCTTTGGCCGCACTGATTGCGGCTGGGCATGAGATTGTCATGGTGTTAACACAGCCAGACCGTCCAGCGGGTCGTGGTATGAAGCTAAAAGCGAGCCCCGTTAAGGTGCTGGCAGAGCAGCATCAATTATTTGTGTTTCAGCCGCAAACATTAAAGGATGAAGCTGTTCAAGCGAGAATTGCGCAAACGAATGCGGATGTGATGATTGTTGCTGCGTATGGGTTAATTATCCCAACGGTTGTGTTGCGTATGCCAAAACATGGCTGTTATAACATTCATGCTTCATTGCTGCCGCGCTGGCGTGGCGCTGCACCTATACATCGTTCGATATTGGCTGGCGATGCCGAAACTGGCGTGACAATCATGGAGGTTGTGCCTGCGTTAGACGCTGGGGCCATGGTGAGCAAAGGGGTTGTGCCGATTACTGAAACGGATACTACGCAGGGCCTGCATGATGCATTGGCAGCTATTGGAGCGAGTTTGATGGTAGATGCGATGCATGTATTAACCCAAACCGGGCATTTAGCCAGTACGCCGCAAGATGAAGCTTTAGTGACCTATGCACATAAGTTAGAGAAAGCGGAATCTGCGATTGACTGGCGAAAAAGTGCGGTTGAGATATCAAGGCAAGTGCGTGCGTTTAATCCATTTCCGGTGGCACAGAGTGTTTTGCGCGGTGAGGTTTGTCGTATCTGGATGGCGACCACAGCCCCTGAAGTGATTAGTGCCGAGCGCTTGCTTAATGCGATCCCTGGTGAGGTGCTAGATGTGCATGATGGGGTTTTAGTCGCATGCGGCGAAGGTGTGCTACGCATTGCTGAGCTTCAGGCCCCTGGCGGTAAGCGTTTAAGTGCTCAAGTGTTTATACAAGGGCATGCATTAAAAGCGGGCGACCGATTTACAAGTGCCCTCGATTGACAAGTCCCTAAGGAGGGTTGAACTTTTGAGGGGTGTCACCACTTTATGTAACATGAGTGCATAAAATGAGGATGAAAACATGCTAGGAAATTGGTTAAAAACAGCGGTCTTAATGGCAGCTATTGTTGCCTTGTTCGGTATGGTTGGTGCGGCCATAGGCGGCGCTGGCGGTATGATGATTGCGTTGTTACTTGCCGGCGCGATGAATATCTATGCGTACTGGTTCTCAGATAAAGCCGTGCTGAAGATGTATGGTGCGCAGGAGGTGACTGCGGATAATCTGCAGTTTCGTCATTATTATCAAATGGTGCGGCAGTTAGCAGAAAATGCACAGCTGCCGATGCCTAAAGTCTATGTGATTAATGAGTCGCAGCCCAATGCTTTTGCTACTGGACGTAACCCAGAAAATGCTGCTGTGGCGGCGACGGCCGGTATTATGCAGATTTTGAGCGAAAGAGAGTTGCGTGGTGTGATGGCGCATGAGCTTGCGCATGTGAAGAACCGAGATACTTTAATTTCAACAATCTCAGCAACTGTAGCTGGTGCAATTGCTTCTATTGCCCAGTTTGGCATGCTATTAGGCGGAGGCCGCGATAACAGTGGAGAGCGTAGTGTGAATCCAGTGGTTGGAATATTGGTAATGCTACTAGCACCACTGGCTGCATCGTTGATTCAGATGGCTATTTCGCGCGCACGTGAGTTTGAGGCAGATAAAGCCGGTGCAGAGATTAGTGGTGACCCAAAAGCGTTGGCAAGTGCATTGGAGAAAATTCACCATTATGCACATCAGGTGACAAACCAAACGGCAGAGGCTCACCCTGAAACTGCGCAGATGATGATTATTAATCCATTGTCGGGTATATCGTTTGATCGTCTATTTAGTACGCACCCCAGAACTGAAGAGCGTGTGGCAAGGCTGATGGCAATGACAAGCCGTTACTAACGCTCACTTGGGCCATTTGATTGGCTAGTTATTTTGAGCGTGTCAGTAGGTTTAAGATTGTCAGCCATCGCAGGCTGACATTAAGTGCATTAATATTAACCGACATTTAACGGAAGCCGGAAACACGAGTTCTGACTTCCGTTAATCTCAATTAGTCTCTGTCTTTATCTTTACCCTTGCCTCTGCCGTGGCGATTGTCGTGCCTATGATCATGTCTGTCTCTGCCGCCTCTGTCGTAACCATAATCATCATAGTCGCCGTGTCCATGGCGGCGCTCACGATACCTCGGTGCGAAATCATCGCGATACCAGCGGTCTTGAACGAAGTAAACTTGGCGACCGCAGGCGTTGTATCGGTTGCAGTAACGTCTCCAATTTTTATAATGTCCTGGTGGAACGCGTAGATACATAGGCTCATACACATCTACGTGGCGATGCACAATGATGGGTTCTCTGTAGATTACTCGCGGTTGCGGATATGGGTAGTCACCAATATCAATCTGTCCGTAAAATCCAGGTTGACCTACGCTGATGGATACTCCAACATCAGCTGCAAAGGCGGTGCTTGCGGAGGCAAGCATGAATCCGGCAATCAGAAAGTGCTTTAAAATATTAGTTTTGTTCATGAATCGCTCCTTGTGTATCGAAAACATATAACGCACGAGCCACCCCGTGAGATGACAACATATTAATAGCTTAACCCTAATTGAGTGGATATCAAGTAAAATCAGTGTTTTAGCAATTATGAATAGAAACTAATTTTGTATATTTCTCAACAAATCGCTGCCGATGCTGTCCATCAAGTATTTTCTGGTCGTAATCTTACTACTGCATTACCTGCGGCGTTGGCTCTCTTCCCTAATGCTACGCCGCAACAAAAAGGTGCCGCGGCTGATTTAAGTTACGGTACCTTACGTTTCTATGGGGAAATCGATGCTTATTTGAGAGCGTTGCTGGAAAAGCCACTGGTTGATGAGCGTATCCATGCTTTATTGTTGGTAGCGATTTATCAGTTAACGCATGATAAAGCCGATGCCTTTACGGTGGTGAATCAAGCCGTGCATGCGGTTAGCCAGCTGAAGAGACCGCCAGTCAAAGCTTGGGCAAAAGGCTTGGTGAATGCAATTTTACGTAACTTTTTACGACAAAAAGAGCAGTTGGCGGCCAAGTTCAAGGCGAATGAAGTCGCGAATTACTCTTACCCGCAATGGTGGGTTAATAAATTGCGAACTCAGTATCCTGACGATTGGCAGGGGATGTTAACGGTAGGCAATCAGCATCCACCCATGAGTTTGCGTGTGAATGTGCAAAAGATTAGTGCTGTGGACTATTTACAATTATTAGCGCGCAGTGAAATTGATGCGGTGCAGGTTGGTGCGCAGGCGGTCGTGTTGACTAAGCCTATTGCTGTAGAAAAAATACCGGGTTTTACTGATGGCGTTGTCTCCGTGCAGGACTATGGTGCGCAATTAGCTGCGCATTTGATTGATGTTCAGGATGGAATGCGTGTGTTGGATGCGTGCTGTGCGCCAGGCGGAAAGACCGGACATATTTTAGAGTTGGCGAATGTGCAGATGACGGCTTTAGATAGCGATGAGGCTCGTTTGCAAAGGGTGCAGAGCAATTTGGCACGACTTGATTTAAAAGCGAATCTGCTAGTTGGCGATGCTGCCGCAACGGATTGGCATGACGGGTTGCCTTTTGATAGAATTCTTGCAGATGTGCCATGTACCGCCTCTGGTATCGTCAGGCGTCACGTTGACATCAAATGGCTAAGGCGAGAGGCTGACATTGCATCCTTTGCTGCTCAACAGGCTAAAATTTTGCCAACGTTATGGCAGATGTTGGCAAAGGGTGGTAAATTGCTTTACGTTACTTGCTCTGTTTTTAAAGAAGAAAATCAAGGTCAAATTGATCAGTTCTTGCAGAAAAATGCAGACGCGGTCCAATTGCCAATTGAACATATGCTTGATACTACGCACCAAAATGTTACACATATGCAAGGTCAGCTCCTTCCTTCTAACTCACATGATGGTTTCTTTTATGCATTGCTGCAAAAAAATTAAGGTCATTTTTTGCATCGTCGCGTTGGTGTTGTTTTCAGGTTCAGTGTTTGCTGAGGGCAGTAGTTTGCGTCTTAGAAGTGCAAATTTAACGGTTTATGAAGATGACTATTTACTGAATGCTGATACGGAAATCAACTTTGGTTCTGAAATAGAGAAGGCGATTCTTAAAGGATTCGTGTTTAATTTCTTGATTGAATTTCAGTTACTGACACCTAAAAAGTACTGGTTTGATGACGAGGTTGTCACGATTGTGCAGCAAGTCAGCTTGAGTTATCACGCACTTACTCGCCAATATATTGTGATGCGTAATGATCAGCAGCGCGCCTATGCTACTTTAGACGAGGCTGTTGAAGATTTGTCGATTATTCAGGATATGAAGGTTTTTCAAGAGTCTGATGTTGATCGGGGCGAGCGTTATAAAGCGGTTTTGTTAATGCGCTTAGATCAGAAAAAACTACCTAAAGCGTTGCAAATAGAAGGAATGACTTCAAGCGAATGGAAAATCAGTTCGCAACGTTTTGAGTGGACGCCTAATTTATTCAAATGAAATACATTGTATTTACTAGTGCATTATTAGGAGGCTTGCTACTGTACTTGCTGTCAAATGCAAGTGCTAATACGGCGGCCTCAGGCGAACACTATACGCTGTTAGTTGCGTTAAATATTGCCTTGGCGGTATTGCTGGTTGTATTGATTGGTGTTCAGCTGTTTAGTTTGTACCGTAATATCCGTCAGCGTGTGATGGGGAGTCGCTTTACGCTTAGGCTGTTAGGGTCGTTTGCACTAATGGCGATTATTCCTGGCCTGATTGTGTATCTGGTGTCTGTTAATTTTCTAACGCGATCGATAGAGTCATGGTTTAACGTCAAAGTGGAATCCGCACTAGAGGGTGGGCTGAACCTCGGGCAAACCGCGCTGGAAATTATGCTGGCTGATGTGAAGGAAAAGGGCGAAAGTATGGCGACTAGCCTAGCGTTCCAGCCTGCTAATACGCATTTTTCCATGCTTAACGATTTGCGCGAGAAGAGCGGGGTTCAGGACGCAGCATTGTTTACCCCGCAAGGCGGAATTCTGGCGGTATCAAGCGGCGACGCTAGCAGTTTCTTGCCTGATTTGCCGAGCGTGACACAACTAAGGCAGGCGCGCCAGCGTATCTACGGCAACATTGAGCCAATTAATGGTAAAGGTTTGTATCTGCGTGTGTTGATTCCAGTCAGTGTGCAGGATATTTCGGGTGAGATGCGTATTTTGCAGTTGTTGCAGCCAGTGCCGAAGTCCCTAGCAACAACGGCTGAGGCTGTGCAAGATGTGTATCAAGATTATCAACAGTTATCTTATAGTCGAACGGCGTTAAGAGAAGTGTTTGCACTGACGTTGACCTTAGTGATGATGCTGGCGATGTTCACCGCCGTGGCGATTGCCTTTGTGTTGAGTCGCCGATTATCTGCACCACTTACGGTGTTGGCAGAGGGCACTAAGGCAATTGCTAGTGGAGATTACAGCACCATGTTGCCCGCACATGGTAAAGATGAGCTAGGTGTGCTGGTGCAGTCATTTAATAGCATGACGCAGCAATTAGGTGATGCAACGAAAGCGGCTGATAGAAACCGCGCCCGCGTTGAGGCTGCTCGAGGTTATTTAGAAACGATTCTGGCACATTTGTCTTCGGGTGTTCTGGCGCTCAATGAGCGGAGTGAGTTACGTACGTTTAATGAAGCGACCGTCAATATACTGGGTGTTTCTCTCGAAAGCTATGTTGGGTTCACGCCAGAGAAAATCATAGAAAAGCAGCCCAACCTAGCAAACTTTTTCCAGACCATTGCGGATAGTATTCAGCAGGAAAACCCGCAGAAGAGCGCGCAAAAAGAAGAAGTGCAAGCACAGATAGAGTTAGCGACTGCGCACGGTAAAAAAATCATTACATTGCGAGGAACGCGTCTGCCAGATGGTGGCTATGTGGCTGTGTTTGATGATGCTACCGCAATGGTTCAAGCGCAACGCGATGCGGCATGGGGTGAAGTGGCGCGCCGATTAGCACACGAAATTAAGAACCCTCTTACGCCGATTCAGTTGTCTGCGGAGCGGATGGCACACAAGCTACACAATAAATTAGAAGAGGCAGATGCTGAGATTTTGCAGCGCTCTACTGAAACGATTGTGAACCAAGTGGATGCACTGAAGAAAATGGTGAATGAGTTTAGCGAGTATGCGCGCTCACCAACACCTCATCTGGAAAACCTAGACCTTAATGCATTAATTCGAGAGATTGTTTCTTTTTATGATGTGCCAAAAATAAATGTGAAGTTAGTGCTTACAAACAAAGCTGGCCTGATTAAGGGGGATAGCACGATGTTGCGACAAGTGCTACATAACCTCATGCAGAATGCGCAGGATGCGTTATCTGCTGCATCGACACCACTGATTCAGATTACAACCTCTGTGGATGACGGTATGTTGGTATTAACCGTGCAAGATAATGGCGGCGGCTTTCCGGCTGAGATGATGTTGCACGTGTTTGAACCTTACATGACCACCAAGCCGCACGGTACGGGCCTGGGCTTGGCGATTGTTAAAAAAATTATCGAGGAACATAAGGGAAATATTAAAATTGAAAATGTATTATCTGACGAAGCAAATAGCGCCGGTGCTATCATTACGATTAGCATCCCACTATTACTCAATTAAACAACACACTGATTAATTAAACGAATCGTATGGCATCAAAACATATTTTAGTGATTGACGATGAAATAGGGATACGCGAACTATTGCGTGATATTTTGCAAGATGAGGGATACCACGTACAGTTGGCGGAAAATGCCGCAGCCGCACGCGCTATGCGTTTGCATGAGCGCCCGGATGTGGTGCTGCTCGATATATGGATGCCTGACTGCGACGGCATAAGTTTGCTAAAAGAGTGGGCAAATGGCGGCCTGCTCACGATGCCTGTCGTGATGATGTCTGGGCACGGCACAATTGATACTGCGGTGGAGGCAACGCGTATTGGTGCATTTGATTTTTTAGAAAAGCCGATTGCGCTACAAAAACTACTTAAAACAGTAGCTACTGCATTAAAGCATAGTGAGCAGCTACCAAAGTCAGAAATGAATTTGATTAGTTTGGGCAAAAGCCCAATTGTTGTGGCTTTAAAAGAGCGCCTAGATAAAATTGCCGCGAGCTCGACTGATGCGCCTAGTCCGGTTTTGTTGATTGGCCCGGTTGGATGCGGTGCTGAGTTATGCGCACGATTTTTGCATAATGCAAATACGCCATGGCTAGAGCTGGTTGAATACAGCCAGCTTGTGACGGCGCCGCTAGATGTACTAGCTTCTGCCAATGATGGCGTGGTATATCTGCCTGAAATTGCAGAGCTCAATAAAACCGAACAAAAAGGCTTGTTGCTTTTGATTACAAAAGCTGAGAAATATAATGTGCGCGTCATTTGCGGCACTAGCCACAACTTACAGAAGTTACAGGCCGAAGGCCTGTTTGATCACAACCTGTTGCAAATTTTATCGGCTGTTTCCTTAAGGGTGCCTGCATTAGAAGAGCACAAGGAAGATATTCCTGATTTAGTGGTGACGATTGCCAATTTGCAGTTTGAGCTAGCCAATGTAGCTTACCGTGAGTTTGATATTGCTGCATTAAATGCCCTACGTAACGCCAATTGGCCTGGAGATATTGCACAATTGGATGCGGTTGTACGTAATCTGATTCAGACCAGCTTGGGCGATAAGATTACTTTAGACGATGTGAATCGAGTTATGCATCAGTTTGAGCTTGGGCAGCAACCTGATGCTAAGGTGTCGATGACGACTGCAGTGAATGGTGCAACACGCGCCCCCTCTGAATTAGAGGCTAATCTTAACCAGCCTTTACGTGAGGCCCGTGATGAGTTCGAGCGACTTTATTTTAATTATCACATTAAATCTGTTGCGGGAAATATGAATAAACTGGCTGAGGTTTCTGGGCTGGAGCGTACACATCTGTACCGGAAACTTAAGCAATTAGACGTTAAAATCAAGGGTTAAGCATTCCAAATTTTTAGCATTAAATGATGAGCAGGCCATGCCATGATGATGTTACCAAATCCGCTAGGATGTATGGTTCATTATTGTGATGGTAATTATGCTCACGATAGCGTTTATAAAATAATGGCAAAAGAAAACTCACAACACATCCGTCAGTTAGTTGCACAGCAGGCCGCGCGCATGATGGCAGAGGATGGCATTTCAGACTACGCCTATGCCAAAAAGAAAGCTGGGCGGCAATTAGGCGCATTAGATAGTGGCAGTTTGCCCTCTAACACTGAGGTTGAGGAGGAACTTAAACTTTATAACGCCTTGTTTTTAAGTGAAGAGCAGCCAGAAAACTTGCGTGACTTACGCAAGAATGCGCTATTTACAATGCAGATGCTTGAGAAATTTAACCCACAATTGACTGGTGTGGTATTAGATGGTACGGCAGGGTTACTGTCAGAAACCCATATTCATTTATTTGCAGACAGTATTAAAGAAGTGGAAATGTTTCTGCTTAACCAGCAAATTCCATTTGATGTAAATGAGAAATCTTATCGCATCATGAATGATGGTAAGCGTGATAAAAGAGGCGATGGTCGTAAAACCGTGCCTGTATTTACATTAGAAATGGATACTGGGCTGATTAAGCTCAGTGTGTTTGAGGTAGATGATATTCGTGTGCCGACCAAGCGTGCAACCGATGGCAGTAACGCTGAACGGATAGGCATCGACGGATTAAAGGCTTTGATTGCCGCAGATTAAGTAAGCGCTTACTATGTGGCGTTTACTTAACTCTGATGATTGAAGTTACTAGTTTTTTATCGTTGCTAGTTTTTAAGATGCTGGACATTCAAATTGCTAGCGTTTGAAATGGTAAGTTTTTAGGAAAGTTGCTAGTCCTTGAGCCAGCGAGCAACATCCATGGCAAAGTAAGTCAAAATGCCATCAGCGCCCGCACGTTTGAATGCGAGCAAACTTTCCAGCACGCATGCTTTCTCATCCAGCCAGCCATTCTGGGCTGCTGCTTTTAGCATTGCATACTCACCGCTAACTTGGTATGCAAATGTAGGTACGCCAAACTCATCTTTAACCCGGCGTACAATGTCTAAATACGGCATACCTGGCTTAACCATCACCATGTCTGCACCTTCTGAAATATCCAACGCAACTTCTTGCATCGCTTCATCGCTATTGGCAGGATCCATTTGGTAAGTGTATTTATTGCTTTTGCCTAAGTTGGCAGCAGAGCCAACTGCATCACGAAACGGCCCATAAAATGCAGAGGCGTATTTAGCAGAATAGGCTAAAATTTTTGTATGGATGTTTCGCGTGCTTTCTAATGCTTCGCGAATCTGGCCAATGCGACCATCCATCATGTCACTAGGGGCTACAACATCCGCACCTGCATTAGCATGTGAGATGGCTTGTTTGACTAAGACGTCAATCGTCTCGTCATTAAGCACATAGCCTGAGTCATCAATCAGACCATCTTGCCCATGCGTCGTGTATGGATCTAAAGCAACATCTGTAATCACCCCCAGTTCAGGGTAGGCTGCCTTCAGCGCAATCACGGTACGTTGTACCAAACCCTCTGGGTTATAGGCCTCTTCTGCATCCAGACTTTTAAATTGTGCATCAACCACCGGAAACAAGGCGATGGCGGGAATCCCCAATGCCACACACTCGCCAGCGGTCTTAAGCAATACATCAATACTTTGGCGCTTTACGCCTGGCATGGAGGTTACTTCTTCAATGCGGTTTTCACCATCTAACACAAACACTGGATAAATTAAGTCGTTGCTTGTCAGTATATTTTCACGCATCAAGCGGCGTGAAAATGCATCTTTACGCATGCGACGTGGACGAGAATAAGGGTAGCTCATGATTAAACCTCAGTGAAAAGTGACTTTGTCATCAGTGTTTGGCAGGTGTTCTTTGTTGACCCTGAATGCTGGGCTTAAGCAAACACTTTTGCAAGCTCAACACCAGGTTCTGGCTGGCGCATAAATGCTTCCCCAACCAAGAACGTGTGTACATGATTGTTACGCATCAGTGCAACGTCTTCCTGGGTGAAAATGCCAGACTCAGTGACGACGATTTTGCCTTCTGGGATTCGCGCTAGTAGGCCTAGAGTCGTATCTAACGTGACATCAAATGTACGCAGATTGCGGTTATTAATGCCAAGTAGTGGGGTGTCGAGTTGCAGCGCAAGGTCTAATTCCTCACCGTTGTGGACCTCTACTAAAACTGCCATGCCTAGGCTGTGAGCAATTGATTCTAGTTCACGCATTTTGGCTAAGTCGATTGCGGCAGCAATCAGCAGAATGCAGTCAGCTCCCATCGCACGCGCTTCGTAAACTTGGTATGGGTCTATCATAAAGTCTTTGCGTAGTACGGGTAACTGACACGCGGCACGTGCCTGTATTAAATAATCTGGTGAGCCTTGAAAATACTCTACGTCAGTAAGTACTGACAAACATGCCGCGCCGCCTTGTTCATAGCTTGTTGCAATCTCGGCTGGTTTAAAATCTGCACGTATCACGCCTTTAGATGGGCTAGCTTTTTTGATCTCAGCAATCACCGCAGCTTGGCGATTGGCAATTTTTGTCCGTATGCTACCGACAAAGTCCCTTACTGTAATTGCAGCTGCGGCTTCTGTCTGTAGGACATCTAATGGTTTTTTGATTTTTGCGGCGGCAACCTCTAGCGTTTTCGTTGCAATGATTTTATTTAGAATGTCTGACATATGTTTTCGCTATTACATTGATAAATGAATTCGCATAAGAGTAATCTTACTACGCGTCTTTATTGGTATTTCTGGTTGTTGTGCATCACCCATCCGGCTTCATGGTCAGCGCGTGGCGCGTGATGGGTCCAGTGTATCACCCCGCCCTTTGGATTATATACATACTCACCATTAAACGAAATTGTATCGCCCACTTGTACAGGTACTCTAGGTGCAATGTCTATATTGTGCGCAAATAGCAAAGTTTGTTTGGCGTTGATTTTAACCAGAAACTTTTGGTGTTTGGCGTCTTTGTTATCATCGGGCAACAGTTTTACAATCACGCCAGTACCAGTGACTTGTACATCGCTTAATTTTGCAGCAAACGCTTGTTCAATGCTGGCATTGCTGGCCGCAGTTGGGTCTGTATGTTCGGTAACCTGAAGCTGCTGGGTACTGCTGGCATTGGGCTGATTACAGGCACATAAAGTAAATGCTAGACCAAGTGCGACGAGCCAGTGTGTAGCATCAACTCTCATGTGTTTGTCGTGCTGATGAGAGCCTGTAGTTTTTGCATTGCTTTTCCGCTATCTAGCATGCTTGCTGCAGCTTTAATGCCATCTGCTAGCGTAGATGCGATGCCTGAAACATAAATAGCAGCTCCTGCATTCAGTAAAACAATATCTCTGGCTGGGCCAGTTTTACCCGCAAGTAAGTTCAGAATCATGTCCTTAGATTCTTGTGCGTCATTTACTTTGATGCTACTTAGGTCGTGTAAATCTAAACCAAATTGGGTTGGATTAACCGTGTATTCACGTACCTCGCCATTTTTAAGTTCAGCCACATGGCTGTCACCTGTAAACGAGATCTCATCCATGCCGTCCGCGCCGCACACCACCATGACATGCTCGCTACCTAGTTGTTTGAGCACATGTGCTAATTTAGCTGTTAGGTCTGCTGAGAACACCCCCATGACCTGACGCTTAGCGCTGGCCGGGTTGGTTAAAGGGCCGAGTAAATTGAACAGGGTGCGAATACCAAGCTCGCGACGCACTGGTGCCGCATGTTTCATTGCGCTATGGTGATTCGGCGCGAACATAAATCCTAGACCCACTTGATTAACTGAACTAGCCACTTGCTCGGGGCTTAGGTTGACGTTCACGCCTAGTGCCTCTAATACATCTGCGCTGCCGCAAGTGGAAGACACTGAGCGGCCACCATGTTTAGCGACTTTTGCCCCAGCTGCTGCCGCAACGAACGCACTGACGGTCGAAATGTTAAAGGTTTGTATGCCATCACCACCTGTACCACAGGTGTCCACTAGATGATTGGCATCTTGAATATTCACTTTGGTTGAAAGCGCACGCATCACGCTGGCAGCGGCGGCAATCTCATCTACCGTTTCGCCTTTAATGCGTAACGCGACTAATATACCAGCAATCTGTGCGGGGGTTAGTTCGCCAGCCATGACTTGATGCATTAAGCTTTGCATCGCCTCAAAGCTTAAGTGTTCGCCCTTGATTAACAGGTTCAGCGTTTGCGCATAACTCATTGGATTAAGCTTTCAAGAAGTTATTTAAAAGCGCGTGCCCATGTTCGGTAAGGATAGACTCAGGATGGAACTGTACACCTTCAACCGCAAGTGTTTTATGACGTACACCCATGATCTCGCCATCATCTGTCCATGCTGTGATTTCCAAGCAATCAGGCAATGTTTCTTTTTCAATGACTAAGGAGTGATAGCGGGTCGCAGTGTATGGGTTAGGGAGCCCTTTAAATACACCAATATCATGATGATTGATGAGCGAGGTTTTGCCATGCATTAATTGTTTGGCATGGATGATATTGCCACCGAACGCCTGACCAATACTTTGATGACCTAAGCAAACACCTAGTAAAGGTATTTTGCCAGCAAATTCCTTGATTAACGGTACGCTAATGCCAGCCTCGTTGGGTGTACATGGGCCTGGTGAAATCACAATATGGTCAGGCTTCAGCTCTCTCACTTTAGCTAAATCAATTTCATCATTACGGTAGACCAATACCTCTTGGCCAAGCTCACCTAAGTATTGCACCAGGTTGTAGGTGAATGAGTCATAGTTGTCGATCATTAGCAGCATGTTCTGTCCTAATTTACTTGCTGGCTTTTCATCCGTGAAAAGCCTTGTATTATCAGCACTATTTTACCAACGCTTAAAATTTACGTATAGGTAAATACGCCAAATTACTGAAAAGAAATCATATATATTTGTGAGTTGATCTTTGTATCACTGCATCATCAACAAGGCTTGGATAGTTTGTTTAATGCTAGTGGGCACATGCATAAGGTGTTGCGTCTATGCTTGGCTTTTCTTCTGACATAATTGCCGCGATTAACTTCGCACTAGCTGGCGCCATGGTAAGTCCGTATCTAAAATGGCCAGTGTTTAAAAACAGATTTTTGATAGTTGGATGAGCGCCTATGGTGGGAAGGTTCTCAGGGGTGCCTGGGCGTAAGCCGCTCCAGTGCTTAATAATGGGCTGACCTTTTAGTTCGGGCATAATGGTTTCGGCCTTCATTCGCAGCTCTTCGCGTACGTCTTCTGTTACCCCGCTATCAAAGCCAACATCTTCCAGTGTGCTGCCGGCTAATAGGTGGCCATCTAAGCGGGGAATCATATAGAAGCCTTCTCTATATACCATTTGCTCTAGATTGTTAGTCGGTTTGTAAAGCAGGATTTGCCCGCGCATTGGCTTGATGTTGAGTTTTGCACTGGTCTGTTTCAGCAAATCAAAACTCCATGCACCAGAGGTGACCACAAATTGATCGGCGCTGAGTTTTTCGCCGTTTGTGGTTTGCCACTCGTTTAGTTCTTGTGTTTCTTCTAGCGGCACAAGCTGTGTATGCTCGAGCATAGTCACGTTGTGTTGATCTAGCCATTTACGCAAACCTTGCATTAAGTAGGGTGGGCGTATTTGGCATACGGTAGGCAGCCATAGCGCATCTTCACCGCTTGGCGATTGCACGCCAAAAGCTGCCGCCTTCACAGGTTGAAAGCTGAGTTGATTCTGCGCGCACCATGTTTCTGCCGCGTTCAGGTCAAATTTCGGTAGCAGTAAAAAGCCAGTCTGTGCAAAGTCCGATGGAAAGCCTGTTTCACGCTCTAGTTGTTGAGATAACGAGCGGTAAAAATTAGCGCTGTTATGCGTTAAGGTGTTGACCGCTTCAGAATATAGCCATGGTAATAGTGGAAAAATAATGCCGCCGCCTGCCCATGATGATTCGCCCGAAGTTTGGCTGGCGATTTGGTTGCGCTCAACAATAGTGACGCGGTGACCGCGCTTAATCAGCTCCATTGCGGTCATGCAGCCTACAATGCCGCCGCCGATAATCATGGTATGTTGTTTAGACATTAAATCCTCTATCTTTAAACCTTTATTTATTCGCGACACGGCCCATTAATAATGCATTTTCGGCGTTGGTTAAGCCAGTCGGCTGGCCTAGTAGCACGACCACGTCGCCTTCAGCGAGCGAGCTTTCGTTAGACATGGGAGCACCTTTCGCGTTGGGGCGGCGAATGTTTTTAATGCTGACATCAAAGCTATCCAGTTGCATATCGTCAAGGCGCCTGCCGATAGCATAAGCCCCTGCGGTGATAATGACGGAGTGAAGCCTGGCTTCTTGGTTAGCAATACCTTCGTTTTCAGTATCTGAAATACCGTGAAAGTAGCCTTTAAACATGCTGTAGCGCTCTTCACGAAACATTCTAATGCGCTTAACGACGCGGTTTAGCGGTACCCCAAGCAGCATCAATGCATGAGAAGCTAGCATTAAGCTGCCCTCTAAAATCTCTGGCACGACCTCTGTTGCACCAGCCTCACGCAGAATTTCCATATTGGAGTCATCTACAGTGCGGACGATGACCGGTAGCTGTGGGTAGTTTTCTTGTGCAATATGCAAAATCTTCATCGCAGCGCGGTTGTCGGCGTAGCTGATGATGAGGGCTTTGGCTCTAGCTGCACCGGCAGCTTCTAGCACGACACGTCTGGCAGCGTCGCCAAACATCACGTTTTCACCAGCAGCAGCGGCGTCTAAAACCCTGGATGGGTCAATATCCAATGCCACATAAGGGATGTTTTCCTCTTTTAGAAAGCGTCCGAGGTATTGGCCGCTACGTCCGTATCCGCAAATCACTACATGGTTATGTAGGTGTTTGCTGCCCTCACCAATCTCTTCTATGATTTGGCCGCTGTTGCGGGTGTAGCTGCGAGCTAGGCGGCGGGCAATGCGGCCATTATATTGAATAAGAAATGGGGCAATTACCATTGAAAGCAGAGCCGCGGCTAAAGTTATTTGCAGTGCAGGGCCTTCAATCAGTTTTTGTTCTGCGCCTAAAGCCAGAATCACAAAGCCGAACTCCCCCGCCTGCGCCAGAATGATGCCGGTACGTATTGCTACGCCGATTTCGTATTTAACGAATCGAACCACTGCGGTCACAATCACAGCTTTGAATAAAATGAATCCAAACAGAGTGAGTAGTATTACGCCGATATGGTTAATAATTTCCGTAAGATTGAGCAGCATCCCTACGCTAATGAAAAATAGTCCTAACAATATGTCGCGGAATGGTCCGATATCAGATTCCACTTGGTAGCGATATTTGGTTTCGGAAATCAGCATGCCCGCGACAAACGCACCTAATGCGTAAGATAAGCCGGCTGTTTTGGTGGCGAATGCTACCAATAAAGTGACCATTAGCACGTTCATCACAAATAGTTCGCGAGAACGCTGGCTGGCAACCAGATTAAACAAGGGGTTGATCAGCCATTTACCTACGGTGAATAGGAATAGCAGCATGCCAATCGCTTTAAGCGTGGCTAGCCCAAGTACATCAAATAGATTGGCATTT